>JAOUHU010000065.1 GCA_029884455.1 Gammaproteobacteria bacterium
GTCCGAGATGAAGCAGTTCTTCCAGAACTACAGCGACTTCCTTGGCGGTTGGGGCGCGGTATACGCGGGCGACATCGAGGCGACGGCGCCCGGCCTGCTGCAACAGATTTGTACCGCCTGCCAGTTCAGGGACCTGAATTACGGTCTCACGCCCGAGCTTGAGGCCCTGGCGCCTCCGGGGTCACAACTGATTTACCTGGGACAGGTCTCCTGGTGGGTAAACCCGAGGGCGGTTGCAATCGCCATGGACGGATCGCCGAAGACCAGCCCCTCGGGAACGTTCTACGACTTCGAGAACCCGACCCCGCAGGCAGCCGATGACAATACGATCAGTGAGGACATGACGTCGGCGTACTTGCAGGCCACCATGGATGGCCAGATTGGCGGTAAGGACATGCAGGTCCTCGTCGGTGTCCGCTGGGAAAACACCGATGTCAGTTCTGCGTCGATTCAGAGGGTCCCGCAGCAAATTTACTGGATTTCGGACAATGACCGGGTCACTACGTTCGGCAGTGATCTGGCCGCGGTCACCGAGGACTACAGTTACAACGACATCCTGCCGAGCCTGGATTTCCAGGTGGATCTAACGGACGATTTCAAGTTGCGTGCATCGCTCAGCAAGACCATCGCGCGGCCGCAATACAATTTCATGTTCGTGAAGACCAATGTTGCTGCCGGTTCTACGCTGACCTATCTCGGCGGTATTCCGAGTGGCAATCGCGGTACTGCGAAACTGGAGCCGCTGGAGTCGTATAACTTTGACCTGTCACTCGAGTACTACTACGGCGAGTCGAGCTACGCGTCGGTGGGTTTCTTCCAGAAAGCCGTGTCCAACTTCGTCGGTATCGAGACCGTAACGCAGCCGCAATTCGATCTTCGGGACGTCACCGGCCGTGACCAGTTTGCTGACAACCGCTTGAACCAGGCAATTGTCGCCCTGCAAGCCGGTGGCTGGGATGTCAATGAGGAAAGCCTGTTCACCATGACGGCGATTCTCGACAATCCGCAGGACTTCCCGAATGGCGCAGCCGACTATGACGGCACCGGCCCACAGGCGGTGGCGGTGTTCCAGGCTTATGACGTGTTCCCCGACAGCGACGATCCTTTGTACCAGTTCGCCATGGCGCTGCCTGTGAACAACCAGACAGCGAACATCGACGGCTGGGAGGTCGCCTGGCAGCACTTCTTCGGCGATACCGGGTTCGGACTTCAGGCCAACGCTACGATCGTTAATGGCGATATCGCATTCGACAACGGCGCGCCCCCGACGTTCGACCAGTTTGCTCTGGAGGGACTGTCAGACTCGGCGAACCTGATCCTGGTATGGGAAAACGAGTCCTTCGGCGCCCGGGTTGCCTACAACTGGCGTGACAAGTTCCTGAATCGCACCAACGTCGGCAACTTCAATCCTCAGTACATGGACGAACACGGGCAGCTGGACCTCAATTTCAGTTATAACGTGAACGATCACTTATCGCTGAGCCTGGACGGCATTAACCTCACCGAGGAGGGCGTCGTCGCCCGGGGTCGTACCGACCACATCGTGTATTTCGCCAAGGAATACGACGCACGATGGGTGCTGTCGGCACGTTACAGCTTCTAGAAGTCCAAGTATAAGAAGTTGACCTGCAACACAGAGCTCCCACCGGTTTTCGGTGGGAGCTTTTTTTATGTCGGCTGTCCTTATCTTTTTCTTTGGTCTAGTATTCTTGATCGCATTCAAGAGCATGGCACTCCATGGCACTGAAAATTCTCAATAACATCGATCACAAGGATTTGAAGATCGACGTACGCCCGGGCAGGCGCTATGGCGATTACGCAAATCGCGTTGCCGTCTTGAGCACCGAATATTCGGACCTGCACAAGCAGTTTCCGATTGTGATTTACAAGAATGGCGAATCGAAGCAATTGGCCAGCCACGCGATACTCGGGTTTGAGAAAGACGAGAACCTGTTTATCGAAAATAATGAGTGGCAAACGCAGTACGTGCC
This sequence comes from Gammaproteobacteria bacterium, assembly GCA_029884455.1. Taxonomy (GTDB): domain Bacteria; phylum Pseudomonadota; class Gammaproteobacteria; order Steroidobacterales; family Woeseiaceae; genus UBA1847. Next base: position 1,992 of record JAOUHU010000065.1, read on the forward strand.
GGCCATGCTGGCACGCGGCCCTTTCTCGATCGGTTACCGGCGCCGTGAACAGGATGGCAAGGAGTCGACCGAGACTCTGATCATGGTGGACGAAGATGATCCGCGCTGCGCAGTCCATGAGGGCGAAGCGCCGTTCCTCGAATTCGGTGGCGAGTCGCCGTACCTGCAATACATCAAGAAGGTTCTGAAAGCGATTGAGGTCGGCCAGCAGGTCGACAAGGTATTTTTCAGCCTGTTGCAGGAACTTGACCTGCTGGAGCCGGTATCGATCAGGATCACGCTCACCGCCGAGCAGGCGGTCAATTTCCAGGGCTACCACACCATCAGTCGGGATCGATTGGCAAAACTCGATGGTTACAGCCTGCAGAAACTGAATGATGCCGGCGTGCTCGGCCTGGTTTTCTTTGCCATTTCCTCACTGGATAACTTTGAGAAAATGATCGCCTTGAAGAACGCCAGGGCTGCCTCGTCCTGAGGCTGCGCACGCTGATGGCTGCAGCTAAAAGAACGGCGCGTGTTATCGAGGGGGTTACGCCGGACCGGATTCCCTTCAGTGAACTGATTGCAGGCAATGAGCCGGTCTTCATGCCGGGGATGGTTGCGAGCTGGCCGTTGGTGGAAGCCGGACGACGGTCTGCTGCCAGCGCCATTGATTTCATGGCTGCGAGCTATGGTGGCACACCCGCCAAGGTCTACATCGGCGATGCGGACATCAAGGGGCGATTCTATTACGACGAGTCGCGCACGCGGATGAATTATCGAGTCGAAACAACCAGCCTGCTGAATGTATTCGCGGCAATCAAATCCGACCTTGCTAGCTCAATGCACCCGTATTACTACATTCCATCCCTTGTCTATGCCGACGGTTTCCCGGGCCTGCAGGACGCGAACACGCTGCGTTTTGATCACGAGATTTTTCACGCCAATCCGGTTACAGCGAAAAGCTGGATAGGTACCGAGTCCATAACCGGGGCGCATTTTGACATGCCGAGCAACATCGCCTGCTGCGCGGTCGGCCGGCGGCGGTTTACCTTGTTCCCGCCTGAGCAAGTGCACAACCTGTATCCTGGGCCTTTTCATGTCACGCCTGGCGGCCAGGTGACGACCATGGTGGACATCAGGAATCCGGACTTCAATGCCTATCCGCGCGCCCGCGACGCTCTTGCCGCGGCTGTCGTCGTGGACCTCGAACCCGGCGATGGGCTCTATTATCCCAGCATGTGGTGGCACGAAGTTGAAGCCAGGGACCGTTTCAACGCCATGATCAACCACTGGTGGTATGCCTCACCGGCGTATATGGCGGACCCGGTGGACGTTCTGATGCACGCCGTGTTGGGCATCCGTGATCGGCCGCAACAGGTCAAACAGGCCTGGCGCGAATTGTTCGACTACTACATTTTCGGCTCTGCCGAGACGCCCCGGGCACACCTGCCCGAGGCCTGCCACGGGGTCCTGGCAGAACTCGACGAAACCTTGGCAAGGCGACTGCGCGCAGCACTTCAGCAAAACCTGAATCGATAGACTGGAGAGCGTGCGCCGCATGCAAGCAAATGAAAAAGCCCGAGTAATCATTGCCGGCGGCGGCACGGCTGGCTGGCTGACGGCTTACAGCCTGGGCAAGCGGCTTGGCAAGCTGCTTGATATCACGCTGGTCGAATCCGACCTGATCGGTACCGTCGGCGTTGGCGAAGCAACCATCCCGACCATGCGCGTCTTTCACGACCTGGTCGAGATAAATGAACCCGAGTTCATGCGCGCCACCCAGGCCACGTTTAAATTGGGCATCAGCCTGGAAAACTGGGCCAACATAGGCGATCGCTATATCCACTCCTTTGGCGTTCTTGGCCAGAGCACCTGGATGGCGGAGTTCCACGAGTTTTGGCTCGAGGCGCGCGCCAGGGGCGTGGCCGGGCCGCTCGAAGATTATTGCCTGGAACTGAAGGCTGCCGGACGTGGCAAGTTTGCCACCGAGGTCAATAAAAACCGCTTGCTGTATGCCTACCACCTCGATGCAACCGCGTATGCGCGCTACTTGCGCCAGCAGGCCGAAGCTCTTGGCGTGCTCCGGCTCGAAGGCAGGATCGGCGGCGCGGAGCTGCATGCCGAGAGTGGCGACCTGACCGCCCTGCAACTCGACGATGGCCGGCGGCTGGCTGGCGACGTCTTTATTGATTGCACTGGCTTTCGGGCGCTGTTGCTCGGCGAATATCTGAAGGTCGGTTTCGAAGACTGGAGTCACTGGCTGGCATCCGACCGGGCGATTGCCGTGCAGACAGAATCGACCGAGCCACCCGTTCCGTATACGCGCGCCATCGCTCACCCGGCCGGCTGGCAATGGCGTATTCCGCTGCAGGGCCGAACCGGTAACGGCATCATCTATTGCAGCCGCTACCTCTCGGACGATGAAGCGCGGCATACGCTGCTTAACAACCTGTCCGGTCGCATGCTGACCGAGCCGCATTTGCTGCGATTCACGACCGGCCGGCGCGTGAAGTCGTGGCACAGGAACTGTATTGCCATCGGTTTATCCAGTGGGTTCCTGGAACCCCTTGAATCCACGAGCATTCACCTGATCGTTACCGCGGTCGCGCGCCTGATGCGCCTGTTTCCGTTTTCAGGCAACAAGGAACTGCTGGCCGAAGAATATAACCGCCTGACGAATACGGAACTCGAGGCGGTACGCGACTTTGTCATCATGCATTACAAACTGACGCAACGAAATGACAGCGCGTTCTGGAATGTCTATCGCACGATGGCAATCCCCGAGGCCCTGGCCCATCGCATGGCGATTTTCCAGAAAAACGGTTTTACGTCGTCCGACGCGGCCGGCCTGTTTCATGTCACGTCATGGGTGCAGGTGATGATGGGCCAGGGTCTGTATCCCGAACAGCACCACGGCGCGAGCCGTTTATTGCCGCCCGCCGCGCTAAAAGAACAGCTCGACAAGATCAGCGGATCGGTGAATATGAATCTGGCGAGGATGCCGGATCACCACGAGTTCCTGCGAAAGTATTGCCTGTCACCGCTTGCAAAAACCGCTAACTGAGGTCCTTCGCCGTCACGTTGGCGATCAGGTTAAGGGTGAGCCGGCCACGGGTCGGATCCTGGTTGAGCAATTCCGGCCGCGTAATGTGCAGGCTGTGTGGCGATTCCCCGTCATAGAAGACCAGTCGATTAAAGCAGGGCGGAGCAACGCACAGCAACTCGGCAATGTCGTTCGAGCTGGTCATGTATTCGGCGGGCTTACGGAATACCGCCGAATGCTGCTCGAGAAATTGCAGTGCAACCTCATCGCTTTCCAACATGGCGATCTGGTACGCACGCACTGCAACATCGCGCGCCTTCCAACGATAGAACGCGGTGCCGCCGAGCTCCGGATTAGCAAACAGGTAGATAACCCCGGCATATGTCCGATGGCCGGGGCTCAGGCGCGGATCGACGTGGCAAATACGGTGATAGGATGACAATTCCTCGGGCTTCAGGCTGACGTTGCTGAAGAAAACCTTCAGCGTGACTCCGGTGCGGTGAAACGGGAAAAAGCCACTCAGTGTCGAACGCACGAATCGTTGCAGTTCCTCAATCGCTGCTGCGCCCAAGTCGGGACTGCGCCCCGCATGGCCCACGCGTTCCCTATAGAACATGCCGGCGTTACCAGCAGCATAGGAAACCAGCGATTGCGGATCGGTGAGAAAGTTATCCACGACCACATAACGTCGTCCCTCGTCGTCAATCTCCAGGGTTCTGATGTCTGGGTTCGGTGTAACTGGAATGAGGGGTAGTTCAAGCATTGCCTTATGGCCTCGCAGAAGTGGTGGGTCCGCGACAACAGTCACCATCGCAGCTCGGAAGTGGCAAAATGCGGTAATGTCGCCTCAAAATGTGGCTAAAACAATGAGAAGCAACCAGTGGAGGCTGCCTGATGAGAATTCTGCATTTTGTCTTTGCACTCATATTTCTGACGTTCGCCGGGATCCAGTTTAACGACCCGGATCCACTCTATTGGGTCACCGTGTATGCGGCCACCGGACTGATAGCCGTTGCCCGGGGTTTTGGTCGTTCCAGTTCAATCTGCACCGCGATCGCCACCGGCCTGGTCGTTGCAGGCCTGCTCATTGCTTTTCCATCCCTCATTGACTACCTGCAGTCCGGCGACTTCGTCTCGATTACCGGTGACATGCGAAGCGCCAGCTACGTAGAACCAGCGCGTGAATTCGTCGGCCTGTTGCTGGCATTCGGCCTGCTGCTCTATTACCTCAGGCGCTAGTATGCGTCTCGTAAAGGCGTATATAATAAACCGTTTTCTGAGGTCCTAGCGAGCAATCGGCGGAGTAGCATGAAGACCAATGGCACCCCCACAACAATCGTCAATTACGTCCACGACACCTTACGAAGCCAGATAATCAGTGGTCACTACCCGGCCGGTTCGCGACTGAACGAAAGCCAGATCGCCCGCGAACTGGACATCAGCCGCATCCCTGTTCGGGAGGCACTGGTACGCCTACGGGAGCATGGCCTGGTTATGAAGCACGACCGGCGCGGCATGTTCGTAACCAAACTCTCGACCGAGGAAATGCAGCGCATCAACAGCGTCCGGATCATACTCGAGGCCGAAGCACTGCGGCTTTGTCGCATGCATATGACAAAAAAGCAGGCGGCCAAGCTGCAGGCGCTGGTCGATAAAATGGACAAATGGGACGGTGGTTCCGAACTGGATGCGGCCGAGCTCGACATGGAGTTTCATCGCACGCTTTGGGCCGCAGCCGGGAATCCGCGCCTGTCGGACATGCTGGATTCGCTTTCCACCGTGCTGTTCGCACATGCCGCGATTCAGCACGTTAATACAGAAACCGTCAAATGGCGTCTTAACCATCATCGGGCTCTGCTGGATGTTGCACTTGGCAAATCGACAATGTCACCCGAGGAGGCCGTCATCAGCCACCTGAAGGTGTATTACAAGGACCCGGAGCAGTTCTCGAGCCTGGCCGCATCGCCTGACGCGAGCGTTGCCGATCGCGCCTAGAATCTCGCCTAGACGAGCAACCACATCACCGAAACCATCGCAAAGCCAACCAGGCCGACAATCGTTGTCATTGAGGTAAAGCTCTTGAGCGTCTGTGCCTCGCTCATGCCCATATAGCGACTTACCAGCCAGAATCCGGAATCGTTGACGTGTGACGCCACCGATGCCCCGGAGGCAATCGCGATAACCACCAGCGCCAGCTGCGGCTGGCTGTAGTCCAGCCCTGCGGCGACCGTAGCCTGCACGACCGGCGCGGTGAGTCCTGCCCCGGTAATCATCGCCACGGTTGCCGAGCCCTGGGCCACGCGTACGATCGCGGTGACGATAAACGCAAAAACGATAATCGGCACTCCATCACCACCGAATGCGGAGGCGAGGCTCGCTCCCATGCCGGAATCGACCAGAATCTGCTTGAATGCACCACCAGCGCCCGTGACCAGGACGACCACCCCAGCCGGCTCCAGGGAGCTTGTCATGATACGCGCCAGCTTCGCACGGTCTATTTGCTTGCGGATACCGAAAAAGTAGTACGCCGTTAATGCTGCCATGATCAGCGCGACGAACGGGTGGCCCATGAACTCCAGCGTCGTGCGCACCCCTCCCTCAGCGGCCCAGTATTTCGCCGTTGCACCAAGCAGAATCAGGACCAACGGCAACAGGATTGCCGATACAGCCGCCATGGCGCCGGCCTGCAGGATGCCTGCCGCGGGCTCCATATACATCTCGGCCGCACCGGACTGGTCATCCTCGGCACCCTTGCGCGAGGCGGCGACATTGGCAGCGCCGTGGTCACCAATCAGTCGCAGGGCGACAGGCGTCCACAGCGGCCCGGCGAGAATCATGGCGGGGATGCCCGCAGCCGCACCCAGAACGATGACCCAGGCGAGGTCCGCGCCCATCAGCTCCGCCACCGCGATCGGCCCGGGCGTCGGCGGAATGAACGCATGCGAAACCATCATGCCGGCCATCAGCGGGAGACCGAAAAACAGAACCTTTTTGCCGGTGCGATGCGCCAGTCCGTAGAGTAACGGTGCGAGGATGATCAGCGCGACATCGAAAAACACCGGGATCGACACCAGGAATCCGACGATCGCTAACGCCCACTGTGTACCGCGTGAGCTGCTCCGCGACACCATGGCCCCGGCCAGGCTCTGCACACCACCGGACACTTCCAGGAGTGCGCCAAACATCGCGCCCAGCCCCACCACCGTGGCCACATAGCCGAGGGTACCGCCAATGCCATTGCGTACCGAGTCGATTGCCGCCAGCGGATCCATCCCAGCGGTGATACCAAAGCCGATTGCAACAATTAACAGTGACAGGAATGCCTGGATCTTCAGCCCCAGAATCAGGAACAGAAGGATGGCGATAGAACCGGCGAGCACGATCAACGGTAGAACTTCGGAACCTGACATGTCGACGGATCTCCTTTAATTAATAAGAGTGTTTTCGCGAACCGGCTAGAGACTCATGCCGCCGTCGATGACGATATTCTCGCCGGTCATGAACCGCGCTTCATCGGAAGCCAGCAAGACGGCGACTGCAGCGATCTCCTCGGGTGCGCCGATACGCCCCATCGGCTGGCGCGCGATAAATTCTGCACGTACCTTGTCTGGCTGGCCTTTGGCGGCGATCCGTGCCTGCAGCGAAGGACTTTCCACGGTTCCCGGGCTGATTGAGTTGCAGCGTATGCCCTCAGCAATGAAATCCCGCGCCACGGATTTTGTGAGGCCGATAACCGCTGCCTTGGTTGTACCGTAAACAAAACGGTTCGGCGCGGCTATCACCGACGAGACGACCGAGGCAATATTGATGATTGAGCCTTCACGCCGCGCACGCATCTGCGGCAGGAAGTGCTTGATCATGATGTGCATGGTGCTGACATTGATCCGGAAACTTTTTTCCAGCTCTTCGACGCTGGCGTCGAGCACGTTGCCTTCCTCGACCATCCCTACGCAATTTACCAGCACCGCCGCATTCGAAATGTCGGCAGCCAGTCGCGCAACAGCTGCCTGATCGGTGACGTCCATGACCACGCATCTGGTGCCCGCCTGCTTCGCCCAGGAATCCAAAGCGGAGGCATTTAAATCAACGGCTATTGTATCCGCGCCCTCACTCTGAAACGCCTCGGCCACCGCACGGCCAATGCCCTGCCCTGCGGCAGTTACGATGCAGGTCTTACCGTTTAGCCTGGCCACGATTTCAGTCCCGATTTGCTAGGCGGCGTAGAGGCCGTCCGCTCCATCAACCAGCATGACCTGGCCCGAGATAAAGCGCGACGAAGGTCCCGCAAAAAAGCTGACTGCCGCCGCCACTTCCGCAGGATGGGCGTAGCGAATCAACGACGGCCCCTCATTATGCATCGCAGCAGATGTCTCTCGTGTAGCAAGAAACCGCGCTGTCTTGGTGGGACCGGGACTGATCACGTTGGCGCGCACGCCGCTCTCGCGCAATTCGCTGGCCAGGCAGCGCGTATAGTGCACGATGGCAGCCTTGGCACAGGCATAGCCGATCTCGATTGAGCCGCCACGATGCGCGAGGATCGAGCCAATATTGATAATCGAACCTTTGTTTTCTTCGGCCATGCGCGGCGCTACTGCCCGGCACATGAGCATGGTACCAATCAGGTTCCGATTCATGACTGCGTGCACATCCTCCAGCTTGAAATTTGTCGGCGAGGAAGGACTCGGTTTGTTACCGTCCGCACCGATGTCACCGCCGGCGCAGTTGACGAGGATGGAAATCGGTCCGAGCATCTTTTGCGCGCGCGCGACCAGCTCGTCGACAGCCACGTCATTTGACACGTCGCCGGTCACAGCGACGGCCTCAGCCGTGTCGCTGCGCAGAGCCTTGGCCAGGGCCGACAGGCTCTCGGCCTCACCAAACCGCGCGGGCGCATCCTCATTGATATCATGCAGCACGATGTGTGCACCCAGTGAATTCAGCTTTTCGGCAATCGCCCGACCGAGGCCACGGCCGGACCCGGTCACGAGCGCGACCTCGCCCGCCAGGGGCAGCGCCGAACCGTCGACGATACTTGCTACAGAGTCCTCGGCCAGAGCCATGCCCGTCTCCCAGTCATTTGCGGTGGTGCGCCCCTGAAACAGGCCTGCCAGACGCCTGGACAGGTCGAAAACGCGCCTTGTTATTTTGTACATAGAATACAATTCTAACGGACAGGAAGAAAGGTGTATTTGCCGATCTCCCGGGCCTCGCCGCGCAGTCCGGTCAAAAATCCCGAGAAATTGTCATCCGGATCCATCGGCCCGGGGAGGTAAATCCGACGGCGTGCTCGAATTCGCTGTCCAGGACGTTATCCATGCTCAGTCGCAATACGGTCTCAGGCCGCAGGCGCCACGCTACGTCCAGGCCCAGCGTATGAAACTCCGCCAGCGTAACCGCGCCGGTGGGAATTGAAACACCGTTGCGCTCACCGATATACGCATGGCGGCCGGTAATCGTGACAGTCGGCGATGGCAGCCACCGTAACATTGCGCCTGCACGCCAGCTCGGCCGGTCATTGAGCAAATTGTCGGATGGCCGGTCCCGGGTGTCCGCGTACTGCAGGTATACGGAACCTGAGACCGACGCGCCAAGGGCGAAAGCGTAACGCGCGGAGACACCCTCCGATATCACCCTGGCACGATTTTCCAGGCGGGGTGGCGGACCCGGCTCGAAATCGATCAAATCGGTATAGCGTGTCTGGAACACCGACACGGTCAGCACACTATCGGCACTGGCGGTCCATTCGACACCGGCGCGCCAGGCACGACTGGTTTCCGGCTCAAGATCCGGATTACCTACGAACGGATTGCCCAGCGCATAAAGACTCGGCGCCTTGAATCCGGTACTGATGGCAGCGCGTAGCGACAGATTGCTGTCCGGAACCTGGTAGCGCACTCCGGCGCGTCCGGTGACATGTGTGCCGAGGTCCTCAACTTCGTCGAACCGTGCGCTCAGGTTCAGCAGCCAGTTTTCCTTACTGCGGCTGGCCTCGGCAAACGCTGATGTGGTGGCCCGGTCCAATTCGAACCTGTTTGGAATCGGCGTACCAAAAAAAATCAATTCACCTTCGCTGTCACCGGATTCGCCTTGATGCTCAAGGCCGAGCAAGACCTGCCATGCTGCCAGATTCTTCGTGGCAAGGGCCTGGGCGAGCAGCCTGGTGTAGGTTGAATCGTCACTACCGGCCGGAATGCCAAACGGATCCAGCGCTGACGGTGCGACGCCGGGGCTATCGGTTTCGCTATTGCTGTGTAACGCCGAGGCCCGCAGGTCAAGTCGCAAACCACTGGCAAAAATCAGCGGGTAAGAGGCGCCAATCAAGGACTGTTTACTATCGCGGTGTTCGAGCTCGCGATACACGGCAAACTGGTCGCCACCACTGGCATCGGGAAATGCATTTGCCTCGGTATGCGAGACCCGCAACAGCACCGACCCGGAGTCGGTACTCTGCAGCGGTGCCAGTTTCACAGTCGCCGACTGGGCCTTAAACGACGCGCCACCTTCACCCTCACCGTCGTCAGCCAGACTCAGCGCAAGCGAGCTGCCATAGTTCGCGGACAGCGGCCCACTCAGGCGCGCGAATGCGAGGTAATCCTGCTGATCGCCAATACCAAGTACGCCTCGAGCAGCCGGAGATGGTGATCCGGCTGGAACAATCAGATTGATTGCGCCCGCCAGCGCGCCTGATCCGTAAAGGCTGGAAAGCGCTCCGTCGGCGATATCCACGCGCGAAAATGTTTCGCTCTCTATTTCTGCTACGTTCACTGCACCGCCGCGGCTGTTGGTTGGGTCATTCAGTGGTACGCCGTCGAGCAGTACGGCGGTAAAGTTGGGATCCGCGCCACTAAGAAAGACAGATGCGAATCCGCTGCGCCCGCCGGGCGACTGAACGTACAGGTCGGGCACCTCCGACAGCGCCGCGGCCAATCCCGAATACAGGCCCAGATCGGATTCAGGGATGGTAAGGATGTCGTAAACCTGATTCCTGGGTGTAGACTGCAGCCGCGACGTCACAACGTAGATGACTTCGGTTATTTCGTCCTGCGCCTGTGCTTTCGCTGCGCTGACAGCCGCAAAGCCAGCAATTACCAAACAGTAAGTCCGCCAGTTCATCGCCATTCCCATGCGTAATCCAGGCCGCGGGCACGGGCGACCGGCTTTACAAAGAACTCTATACATTGTATACATTTTTCCGGTCCAAATTTATGAGAAATAGCATGACTGATCAGCAAGTTGGAGTTGCGGGACTGAGTTCATTCCTGGCAGTAACTGCATTGTTTTCAGGCTGCGCCCAGGACCAGTTGCCGCAGTCCGCGCTGGACCGCACCTGGCCCGCGCCGGTCGCCGCAGAGGTGCCGGCACCGGAGCTGCCACTAAGTCCTGTCGATGCGCTCAAGACCTTTACCATGCCACCCGGTTATCGCGTCGAATTGGCTGCGGCGGAACCATTGATCATGGATCCTATCCTGGCTGAATTCGACGGCGACGGGCGCCTGTGGGTTCTCGAAATGCACAGCTTCGCCTATCACCCCGATATGTCCAACTCCTTTGATC
>JAOUHU010000066.1 GCA_029884455.1 Gammaproteobacteria bacterium
CCTCAATCGCTGTTGTCCCAGCCCCTGAAAACGGGTCGAGGATGTACTCGTCTTTTGAAACATCCAGCACACGAATCATCTCTCGGACAAGATCCGGTCCGAAACTAGGGGTTAACCGAAACCAGCAGTGTATGTGGGAGCTGAGCCCGGCTAGGAAGGTAGACTGAGAAACGTGAACCGGCTCGTAGCTAATTCGACCTGATACGGTTTCGGGTTTAAGAGGCTCATCAACAAACGAAAAGTAAGACTGGTTAGGCATCGAGTAGCCTTGCGACTGATAAACGGGAAGCATAGAGCAATCATCCATCAGAGGCTACACAAGTAAGTGGATGATTCGCTCTGATATTGAGGTGGCAATCGAGTCGGAAGTTAAGACTTTGAGACGGTCGATGTCGACCATTCCTCTGCCGTGGGACGGTCAATCGAGACTATTGGGTTTGTTGGACACCCGAAGTAGACTATTGGAGATCCTCGAAAAGCGGGTGTAGTTCAATGGTAGAACATCAGCTTCCCAAGCTGCGAATGAGGGTTCGATTCCCTTCACCCGCTCCACACCAACGCTGCAAATATTCTGTACATGCTGCTCGCCATCTGTAGTACCGTCTGAGCGGGCACCGCTGCTGCAAGGCTAAAGATCAATCCTGATCATGTCGTTCACCGTTCTCGTCTGGATCGCTTTCCTGGTTCTGATCACGCTGGTCGTGGCGCTGGACCTCGGCGTGTTTCATCGCAAACAGCATGTAGTGAGCCTGCCCGAAGCGCTGGGCTGGTCGGCCGTCTGGGTTTCGCTCGCGCTTGCCTTCAACGTCGGCGTCTACTATCTCTACGAGATCAATCCGGCCGGCTGGGATATTGACACCGCGCAGCTCACCGGGCAGCAGGCGGCGATCCAGTTTTTTACCGGCTACCTGGTGGAAAAATCGCTATCTATCGACAACATTTTTGTCATAGCGATGATTTTTGCGCACTTCAGGGTGCCTCTCGCCGAGCAACATCGCGTGCTCTTCTGGGGCATTTTCGGTGCGGTGGTCCTGCGCGGCGTCATGATTTTCGGTGGCATTGCGCTGATCGAACGCTTCGACTGGGTCATCTATTTACTCGGCGCATTGTTGCTCTTCTCGGCCGCAAGCATGCTGGTCGTTCGCCATGACAACCTGGCGCCGGAAAGCAATTTCGTGATCCGGCTCGTGCGCCGCTTGTATCCGGTAACAGGCGAATTCCATGGCGGTCGCTTCTTCGTCACCGTTGATGGCGTACGGCACGCGACTCCGCTTTTCCTCGCGCTGGTGCTGGTTGAAACCAGCGACGTAACCTTCGCCATCGACTCGATTCCGGCGATTTTCGCCATTACACGCGATCCGTTTATCGTCTTCACCTCGAACATATTCGCCATACTCGGCCTGCGTTCGTTGTATTTCGTGCTGGCCGGGCTGATGGATAAATTCCGTTATTTGAAGGTGAGCCTGGTTTTCCTGCTGGCTTTTATTGGCGTGAAAATGTTACTCGCACACCACTACCCGATCCCGAATGTCGTCTCGCTCGCGGTCATTGGCGGCATCTTGTCGGTCGGCATCCTGGCCTCGATGCTTGCAGGACGCGATACGGCGGCACTGGCATCGCCACTGGCCCATGACCTGGAACGGCTGGCGTTGCGCTCCAATCGGCAGGCACGCAAGGCCATCACCCTGCTGGTTGGTGCGACTGTGCTGCTGGTCGGCCTGGCGATGATATTTCTGCCCGGCCCGGCCATGCTTGTCGTACCGCTCGGCCTGGCCATCCTCGGCGCCGAACTTGCCTGGGCCAGGCGCTGGCTGAAAAAGATAAAAAATTCGCTGAAGAAACTGCGGCAAAAAGCCGGAAAATTCGTCGAGAAAGACAAGCACTGACACTTTCATTCTGTCAATAGCTTTCACGACCTGGCCCAAAAAATATATTTGTTGGCAAGCCTCGCAAATGCGCTATCGTGCCGCGCATACACTCATGACCGCAGCTACCGTAACGGAAATTGCAGTCCAGGGCCCGACCATTGCGGGAATACCTGTGGCGTTTGTTTTGTTCGCGCTGACCTTGCTCGGGGTCGCGGTTTTCCACCATCACACGCTGCGTGTCGCCCTGCTCGGGCTGGCTACGATCACGGCGTACAAGTTGCTCTTCACGGCCTTCGACGGCGTGCACGGCCTGGCCGGCCTGGCACACCACTTCGCGCACGAATGGGTGGTACTGGCGAACCTGTTTGGCCTGCTGGTTGGCTTCGCCCTGCTGGCCGATCATTTTGAAAAAAGCCACATTCCCGGGTTGCTGCCAGCCATTCTGCCGGATGACTGGCGCGGGCCGCTGGCGCTGCTCGCAATGGTGTTTGTCATGTCGACCTTCCTCGACAACATCGCCGCCGCGATTATTGGCGGCACCATTGCGATGTCGGTGTTTCGAAACAAGGTGCACATTGGCTACCTCGCTGCGATCGTTGCGGCCTCGAATGCCGGTGGCGCCGGCAGCGTGGTCGGCGACACCACGACCACGATGATGTGGATTGAGGGCGTATCGCCTCTCGACGTGGCCTTTGCATTTCTGCCGGCGCTGGTTGCCCTGATCGTTTTCAGTGTGCCGGCATCGCTCGACCAGCAGAAATTTTCACCGATCGTTTGCGACCCCGCACCTAATCTTCGTATGGACTGGGCCCGCGTTGCGATCGTCAGCATTATTCTTGGCGCGGTCATTGCGACCAACGTGATTGTGAATACGCAGTACGCGGACCTCGCGGACAACTTCCCGTTCCTCGCTGCCGCGGTATGGGCCAGCATCCTGCTGACGGCGCCATGGCGTGCGCCGAACTGGAAGCTCGTGCCCGCCGCGGCGCTTGGCAGCCTGTTCCTGCTCTCCCTGGTCACCTGCGCATCGATGATGCCGGTGGAAAGTCTGCCGCTGCCGTCGTGGCAGTCGGTCTTGAGCCTCGGTTTCATTTCGGCCGTGTTCGATAACATCCCGCTCACCAAGCTGGCCCTGGAACAGGGTGGCTACGACTGGAGCTACCTGGCATTTGCCGTGGGCTTCGGCGGATCGATGGTCTGGTTCGGCTCATCGGCCGGTGTTGCGCTCTCGACCCAGTTCCCCCAGGCAAAGTCGGTGGTGCAGTGGCTGCAATACGGCTGGTACATTCCGGTCGCTTACCTGGTCGGTTTCCTTGCGCTTGTGACTCTGGTTCGCTGGCAGCCCGTCGCCATCTGATCGAACGCAACTGACATGCCGTCGGCTCGGAACACTGCATCGTGACCAGGCTTGCCAATAACCAGGCCTGGGGCAGTCGCCTGGGCATCGTGCTCGCGGTCTCGGGGTCAGCGGTCGGGCTCGGCAATTTTCTGCGCTTTCCGGGCAACGCGGCGGAAAACGGCGGCGGTGCTTTCCTTATCCCGTATTTCATTGCATTCCTGTTGCTCGGCATTCCGATCGGCTGGGCCGAATGGACCATGGGACGATATGGCGGCCGCAAAGGATTTCATTCTGCGCCAGCGATCATCGGCTTGTGGGGACGTGGACCGGTCGCTCGCTATTTCGGCTCGTTCGGCGTGCTGGTACCGCTGGTAATCTACTTTTATTACGTTCTGATCGAGTCCTGGTGCCTGTCTTACGCCTGGAGTTATGTCAGCGGTGGCATCGGCATCGTACCCGGGCAGACGGTTGCAGAACAGGTTGCAGCCTCCGGGTTGTATTTCAACGAAACGACCGGTGCCAATTTCGATGGCCTGCTCGCCTCCGGTGGACTGCATGCATCGGTCATTTTCTGGGCCATCACATTCGCACTCAATATCTACTTTCTGTATCGCGGACTGAGCCGCGGGATCGAAACCTTTTGCCGCTGGGCCATGCCGGCGATGGCCTTATGCGCATTGATCGTGCTCATTCGCGTGCTGACACTCGGCACTCCGGATCCGAGCCTGCCGGAGCAAAGCGTGGCCGCCGGACTGAACTTCATGTGGAACCCCGATTTCGCCGCGCTCGGAAATTTTCAGACCTGGCTTGCGGCGACCGGGCAGATTTTCTTCAGCCTTTCCGTCGGCTTTGGCGTCATTATCAACTACGCCTCGTACCTCAGGAAAGATGACGACATCGTGCTTTCCAGTCTCACGGCATCGGCGACCAACGAATTTTTCGAGGTCGCGCTGGGCGGCATGATTACGCTCACCGCCGCAGTGGTTTTTCTCGGCCTGACCGCAACCCAGGCAAATATTGGCGGCACCTTCAGCACCGGTTTCTCGGCCCTGCCGGTAGTGTTTGTACGCATGCCGCTGGGCGACTTCTTCGGCGCCATCTGGTTTTTCATGCTGTTTCTTGCGGCCATCACGAGCTCATTGTCAATGCTGCAACCGACCAAGGCGTTTTTCCAGGAAGCACTCGGCCTGTCACACAAAGGAGCCACCGTTGTGGTCGCGGGCCTGTGTGTCGCCGGCAACCTGTTTGTGCTCTGGTTCAGCAAGGGGCTGGTGGCACTCGATACGCTGGACTTCTGGGTCGGTACGTTCATGATTTTCGTCGTCGCCGGCACGCAGATAATCTGCTTTTCATGGGTATTCGGCGTCGACAAGGGCCTGGCAGAGGCGCATCGTGGTGCACAGATCCGGATTCCGCGCGTATTCCGGTTCATCATCAAGTACGTATCACCAACCTACCTGCTCGTAATTTTCCTCGGCTTCTGCTGGTACAACCTGCCACCCTATGTGCAATCTGTGCTGGGAGACCCGAAATCGGGAGTGCTGCCGGATCGCGCGGTGATCTACGCATGGCTGGTGATACTCGGCAGTATTGCCATGCTCATGATCGTCACCGCCATCGGCACGCGGCGATGGCGGGCGGCAGGCATGGATGTTGACGACGGTCGGCCGCTGGCCGAACCAGTTGATGCCGATGCCGGCCTGGAGAGTCGGGTATGACTCTACTTGCTGTACTCTTCATGACCATCGCGGTGCTGTCTGTGGTCATCTTCATGCTGTGGTGTTACTACAAGATCCTCAAGTAGCACCGGCCGGGGCTGTGACATGCGCGCGGCGAACGTCTAGAATCGAGCCGACCATCACCCCACTGGCGAATCTTAATTCACATGAGCATCGAGACCTGGGAGCTGTTGAGCTACATCGTGACGGTGCTGGGCCTGCCGGCGGCGGTCGCAATATTCCTGTTCGAAAAGCACAAGGAGCGCGCGGCCGAGGAAGAGGAAGTCTATGAAACCGTTGCCGCCAGTTATCACGACTTCCTGCGCCTCGCGCTGGAAAATCCCGACCTCCGCTTGTTGTCCCAGGCGCGCACCGGCGACTTGTCGGCGGAACAGCGCGAGCGCATGCAGGCGATCTTCGGCATGCTGATCGCGATTTTCGAACGAGCCTACCTGTTGCTGTATGAAGAAGGTCTTACCGGCAAGGATGCACGCCGCTGGCGTTCCTGGGAAGATTTCATGCAGGAATGGTGTTACCGCGAGGATTTTCGCGAGGCGATGCCGGCGCTGCTGATTGGCGAGGACCCGGCGTTTGCAAAATACCTGCAGCAGCTGGCGGCCGAAACGGCTCGCTAGCGACGCGTGGATCGGCGCACTCTATTAAAGGTGCTGGCAGCCGCCACGCTGGCGGCGTGCGACACGCGCGGCGGGCCAACGGCACCCCTGAGGATCGTGGTTGCCGGCGCCGGTATCATCGGTGCGTCGATCGCTTTCCACCTGGCCAAAGCGGGTGCAGCAGTCACCATCATCGACAAGGAACGTCCGGCAAGCCACGCCAGCCGCGGCACATTCGCCTGGATCAATGCGACCTGGGCAAAGCAACCCAGGAGCTACCACGCATTCAGCCAGGCGAGCGTCGCCTACTGGCATGAGTTACATCAGGCGCTTGACCTGCCGGTTCGCTGGGGCGGCTCACTGGAATGGTTTGATGATGCCGCACGCCAGGCCACGCTCGCCACGCAGATCGCAGAACAGGTTTCGTGGGGCGAGCCCGCGCGCATGGTTTCGACGCCGGAACTCACAGTGCTGGAACCGGGCGTTCGCATCGAGTCGCCAGCCAGCGCCGCCTATTCGCCCAACGACGGTGCCGCTGATCCTGTCGTTACGACGCAAAAGCTGCTTGCCGCGGCCGTGGCGCTGGGTGCGTCCTTGAATTATCCGACCGAGCTGGTGGATGTCGCGCTGAGCAACGGCAGACTGGTGTCGGTGCTCACCTCGGCGGGGCCGATCCCGGCCGACCGGCTGGTACTTGCGACCGGTGCGGCGGTTGACCTCCCCGAAAGAATTGCCGGCATCAACGTGCCGCAACGATCGACACCGGGGGTAATCGCCATCACGGCCCCTGCACCGCGGCTGTTGCAGCATGTCATTGCGGCGCCCGGCATACACATGCACCAGCGCGATGACGGTCGAATCGTACTCGGCGAACAGGACGGCGCACCGCAAGACGAGGCACATGCCTTGCGACTGCAGGAACGGCCTGACGATTTCCCGGATCCGGCCATCGCAGCACAACATGCGGCGCGAATGCTGGCCGGCGCGGAGAATATTCTTCCGGCCATTGCCGGCGTCAAGATCGAGCATGTCTATATCGGCTGGCGTCCATTGCCGATTGACGGACACCCGGTCATCGGCGCATCGGCCGAACGCCCGGACATCTATGTCGCTGTCATGCACAGCGGCGTTACGCTGGCACCGATCGTTGGCCGGCTCGCGGCCCAGGAGTTGACGACGGGAGTCGCAGCCGACCGCCTCAGCGACTACCGGCCGGATCGCGTGTTCGAGGACATCAGGCGTTACTAGCCGCCAGCGATAGTCATTTCTTCCACCAGCAGAGAGCCGCAGCGAATCCCGCCACGCAGGTCCTGGTCGCTACCAATTGCGGCGATACGGGAATACAACTCGCGCAGATTGCCGGCGATCGTAACCTCGTGCACCGGAAACTGAATCTTGCCGTTTTCTACCCACTGCCCCACGGCACCGCGTGAATAATCGCCGGTCACGGCATTCACTCCCTGGCCGATCAGCTCGACCACCAGCAGGCCGGTTCCCATTTCCCTGATCAGCGTTTCGAGGTCGCCACCGTTACCGGCGACGATCAGGTTCTGCGTGCCACCCGCATTCGCTGTTGATTGCATGCCGAGTCGGCGTGCCGCATAGCTGCCAAGTACGTATCCAGTAAGCACGCCGTTGGCAACGACATCACGATCGTAGGTGCCGACGCCCTCGGCGTCGAACGGTGCACTCGCCATCCCCTTCGGCAAATGCGGACGCTCATGAATGGATACAAAATCCGGGAAGACTTTTTCGCCAAGCGCATCCAGCAGGAACGACGCGCGCCGATACTGCGCGCTGCCGGATATTGCACCAACAGCGTGACCGATAAAGCCACGCGCCAGTTCGGGAACAAACAATACCGGCGCTTTTGCCGTCTTTATCTTGCGCGCCGCGAGCCGCCCTACGGTACGCGACGCTGCGAGCTCGCCGATCGAGCTGACGCTTTCCAGGTCCGCCGGGTCACGCGCGGCGCTGTAGTGAAAGTCACGTTGCATCTCGCCGTTTTCGGAGCCCAGCACAACGCAATTGATGCTATGACTGGATTTTGTGTAACTGCCGATAAAACCGTGTGTGTTGCCATAGGCGCGAGTACCGCGATTGGTCGATACCGTTGCACCCTCGGAATTGGTGATGCGCGAATCAAAGTCCAATGCGGCTTTTTCGCAGTCAATCGCCATCGCGATCGCCTGCGACGAGTCGATCGACCATTCGTAGTCGAGGTCGAGATCGCGTATCTCGCGGCACATCAGTTCAGCCTCGGCCAGCCCGGCGTGCGGGTCTGCAGCGGTATAAGAAGCGAACGTGCACGCCTTGCGTACTACCTCGCGGATCGAATCAGCGGAAATATCGGATGTGCTGGCGCTGCCCTTGCGGCCGTTCTTGTAAACCGTGACACCGACGCCACGGTCATTGGTGTACTCGAGGTTCTCGACATCACCAAGCCGGGCTGTCGCCAGCAGGCCAATATCGTGACTGGCTGCGACTTCCGCCTGGTCCACGCCCTGTTTCCGGGCTTCTGCGAGCGCAACTTGCACCAGCGCTTCGAGTTCTTGCTGACCCAACGATTCCGTTGTGGCAATGTTGCCCATCGTGAACGAATACTCCCCGCAATCAGTCCGCAACCCTCGGGTAGCTTAGCCGGTGACTATGGAGAAGCCCAGCAAAAATGCGCGCAAGCGGGCACAACACGCACTGCAGGAGCTCGGTGAGTATCTGATCCCGCTAAAGAGCAGTGAACTGGAATCAATAGGACTGGGTGAGGAATTGCTTGCCGCCGTGCGCGCCGCTGCGAAGATCAAATCGCACGGCGCCTTGCGCCGGCAAAAGCAGCTGATTGGAAAACTCATGCGCCAGGCGGATGCGGACCTTATTCGTGCGCGTCTCGAGAATGTCGGCGCTCGCGAGCTCTTCGAAAAGCGCCTGTTTGCCGATGCAGAGAAATGGCGCGATAGTCTGCTGCAAGACGGCCGGTCGGCGCGGGAAAATTTCGCCGCCACCACCGGCATTGTCGATGCGCAGCTGATGCAGTTGCTTGACGGGCTGGATAAAACCGATAACGAACGTGCCGAGAAGACGCTGAAGCGGCAAGTTTTCCGGCGCGTGCATGACATTCTGGTTAGAATTGCGCAATGAAAATCGAGGTCGGCATCATCATGGGCTCGCAGTCCGATTGGGATACCATGCGGCACGCCAGCGATACGCTGGAGAGCCTCGGAATTGGCCACGAGGTCAAGGTGGTGTCCGCACATCGTACCCCGGACCTGTTGTTCTCCTATGCGTCCACCGCGGCCGAGCGCGGCCTGAAGGTAATTATTGCGGGTGCCGGCGGCGCTGCACACTTGCCCGGCATGGCGGCCGCGAAAACCCGCCTGCCGGTGCTCGGCGTGCCGGTACAGTCAAAGTCATTGCAGGGAGTTGATTCGCTGCTGTCGATCGTGCAAATGCCAGCCGGTGTCCCGGTTGGCACAATGGCGATCGGCAAACCGGGGGCAATCAATGCCGCACTGCTCGCGGCGGCAATTCTGGCCAACCACGACGCGACCGTTGCCAGGGCCCTGGACAATTTTCGTCACGAGCAAACCAACAAAGTGCTGGCCGCTGACGATCTCAGGCAATAAGCACTCGAACCATGCGAATTGGCATAATCGGTGCCGGTCAACTCGGCCAGATGCTCGGATTTGCGGCCCGGCAACTCGGCATGCAGTGCAGGTTTGTTGACCCGGCGCCGGCGCCGCCGGCCGCCACATGTGGCCCGGTCACACAAGCCGCGTATGACGATGGCGATGCGCTGGCGATGCTGGCGGAGAGCTGCGATGTTGTCAGTTATGAGTTTGAAAACGTTCCGGTCGAGGCGTTGCTGAAAATCTCAGACCGGGTGCGCGTCTATCCGCCGCCGGCGGCGCTTGGCCACGCACAGGACAGGCTTGCCGAAAAGCAGTTGTTTCAGCAGCTGGCAATTCCCCTGGCGGATTTCGAGCGCGTGGATTCGCTGCAGGACCTGGTCGCTGCGGTAAGCCGTCTTGGATTACCGCTGGTCCTGAAGACTCGCCGGCTCGGTTACGACGGCAAGGGGCAATATGTGATCCGGCAAGCGGCTGAAATTGAGACCGCGTGGCAGGACTGCGGCGGCGCCGACCTTGTTGCCGAACAATGGATAAACTTTGACTACGAGGTGTCCGTAATTGCCGCGCGCAATGTGTCGGGCGATGTCATCTGCTATCCACTGACCTGCAACGAGCATGCGGCAGGTATTCTGCAGACCTCGACCGCGCCGCTGCAGAATGATCTGTTGACACGTCAGGCGGAACAGTATGTCACCGCCCTGCTCGAGCATCTGCAGTATGTCGGCGTGCTGGCCCTCGAGATGTTCGTCACCGACGGGCGATTGCTGGCGAATGAATTTGCGCCGCGAGTACATAATTCCGGGCATTGGAGCATTGAAGGCGCCGACCCCAGCCAGTTCACGGCGCACCTGCTGGCCATCAGTGGTCAGGATCTGCCGACGCCGCGCCTGTTGGGGCATGCCGGCATGCTGAACCTGATCGGCATAATGCCCGGCAATTTGCAGCTTCCGGCCGGCGCCACCTTGCACGATTATGGCAAGGCGCCGCGGCCGGGCCGAAAACTCGGGCATATAACGGTCATCGGCGATTCCGCGGCGAGCCGTGACACGCTGCTGGAGCAAGTGCGCGGCACTGTGACGCGCTCACGCCCCCCTTGAGGACCTGTAGCGTAGCCCGGCGCGATGAAATGCGGGTAAACTGCCGGAAAACAAAAAGGCGCCATGTCCTATCTTGAGCATTTCAAACTCAGCGAGCAGCCGTTCCGCCTGACTCCTGACCCCGATTTCCTTTACTGGAGCAAGCAGCATGCCCGGGCCAAGGCCTATATGGAGTCGACCATCTGGCTGGCCGATGGCTTTGTGGTCATCACGGGTGAAATCGGCTCCGGCAAGACTACGCTGCTGCAATCTTTTCTCGCCGAGCTTGATGACAACGTCGTCTGTGCGGTGGTATCCCAGACACAACTGACACCGACCGAATTCCTGCAGGCGGTGCTTACCGAGTTCGGCTTCAAGCCGTTCAACCAGCGCAAGGTCGAGTTGCTCGATACGCTCAACATGTTCCTGATCGAGCAATATTCGAACGGCAAAAAAGTGGTGCTGATCGTCGATGAGGCGCAGAACCTGAGCAAGAAGGTTCTCGAAGAGATCCGCATGCTTTCCGGTATCGAAACACACAAGGAAAAAGTGCTGCGCATCATTCTTGCGGGTCAGCCGGAACTGAAAGAAACGCTCGATTCGCCGAGCCTCAAACAGCTGGTGCAGCGGGTACGTTTGCGCTTTCATCTCGGCCCGCTGGATGCGCGCGATATGCGCGAGTACATCGATCATCGTCTTGCCGTCGCCGGCCGCTCCCCGAATGATATTTTCGATGACTCCTGTTTCGACGTTATCTATCGGTATTCGGGCGGTGTGCCGCGACTCATCAATACTTTGTGCGATACGGCGTTGTTGTGCGCTTTCGCTGGCGAGAAAACCTCATTGTCTGCCGATGACATCATGGCAGCGGTAGCGGAACTGAACTGGAAAGAACACGAAAGCAATACCGGCCTGTTTGAAAAGCTGCGCCAGGTTGCCGCTCGACATAGCGGCGAAAATGCGCTTACCCAGATTGAGGTTCGCTCCGAAGGCGAGTCACTTTCGCTACATTCGTTTGGCCCCGGACGAATTATCATCGGGCGGTCGCCAGACAACGAGATCTACATCCAGAGCAAGTTTGTCAGCCGACATCACGCGCAGCTGATCAGCGACGAACAAGGGTGCACGATCGAGGACCTGAACAGTACAAACGGCGTCTTCGTCGGCGAAAAGCAGGTCAAGAAATACCTGTTGCAGGACGGTGACGTGGTTTCGCTCGGCGTGCATGAACTCGTCTACACCGACTTGCGGCGCGCCAGCGACGACGAAGCGTCGGCGGCCGGCTGATACCGCTAGTGTCCGG
The DNA here is from genome assembly GCA_029884455.1 of Gammaproteobacteria bacterium. Classification (GTDB taxonomy): domain Bacteria; phylum Pseudomonadota; class Gammaproteobacteria; order Steroidobacterales; family Woeseiaceae; genus UBA1847. The sequence goes on from JAOUHU010000066.1 coordinate 11,545, forward strand.
TGCGCCGGTCTGTGTTGCGAAAGTCGCGGCGCTTTAGTAACACCACCAATCCGGCCACCAGGCACACCAGCCCCGTACCGAAACTTATCGTCGGCCAATACCAGTGGTTGACGTACATCGAGGCAGCCAGGCAAAGCGCACCGACCAGCAGGTAGAAGTACGGAAGGCTTTCGTAGATTGGCTTGGCGACCCACATGGCTATTGATTGTCCATAGCCGCAGCCGCCGAGTCCAGCGGAACGCGCGCGAAACCGGGTTCTAGTGGCCTATCCCGAACAGGCTGAACAGGCGCGACAGGATGGACTCAGACATACCATCCACCACCAGATCCGGCTCGTAGTCCTGCCCTTCCTTGCCCAGACTCTGCACGAAATGCCTCGAATTGGCGTCAAGATCCATTTCTGTAATTGTATTTTCGAATGCCATCAAGGTGTCCCTCCATGTGACCGGGACACAGTACCGAAACACTATGTTGAATTGAGTGAGCGATCTCACAGACTCGATCGTTCAGGGTCCAATGCGCGTGTTTATGTCAAGCCGTACCGCCGACCGTGATTTCGTCAATCTTCAAGGTCGGCTGGCCGACGCCAACCGGCACGGACTGCCCCTCTTTGCCGCAGGTGCCGACGCCCGTATCGAGCTCGAGGTTGTTGCCGATCATCGAGATACGGCGCAACGCCTCCGGTCCATCACCGATCAGCATCGCACCTTTCACCGGCGCGGTGATTTTGCCGTTCTCGATCAGGTACGCCTCGCTCGCAGAAAATACAAATTTCCCGGAGGTGATATCCACCTGCCCGCCACCGAAATTTGGCGCGTACAGCCCCTTGCTAACCGAGGCGATAATTTCCTCCGGTACGTGCGGACCGGACAGCATGTAGGTATTGGTCATGCGCGGCATTGGCATGTGTGCAAAGGATTCACGTCGGCCATTGCCGGTCGGGGAGACACCCATAAGGCGGGCGTTGAGCTTGT
>JAOUHU010000067.1 GCA_029884455.1 Gammaproteobacteria bacterium
TTCATCCTGGTGGCGGTTGCGGTAGCCGCATCGTCGGCATTCAACAACAAGCTGGATATTGATTTTCCGCAGATAGACCAGACATCTACACTGGTTGCGAGTTTCTGAGCGCGACTTGTGAGCAAGTTTTCCGGATTCGCTGCATGATCAGACCTTTCTCCCCCGATTGTCTGATCTGCGAATCCCGGAACAGACGGCACCCCTGCCGTTCGCTTGGGCGCCGGAGACCGTTCCGTGTCGGAGCGGCCCGCTGAGTCACTCCACGATTTCAGTTCTCCGGCGCTTTCTTTTTTCTTTACCGGTCCGGATTTGATGTCCGATTGCGATGCTGCTCGGCACTCTCTGCAGGTGCCGCAACGCCCTGGCCGGAAATTGAGCGGCGCAACTTTTTCAGCCAAATTCTTGCCCAGGTGAATTCCAGGCCCAGGATTGCCAGCCCGACTGGAATAACAATGATCGCCGGGCCCGGTAATACGATCAGCGCTAAACCAACAGCGAGTACCGTGCTACCGACAACCGCTACGGTGATACGGCGCGCAATCTTGTAGGTAATGTCAAAGGCGCTCTTGATCATGCCCTCAGTCTACCGTATGAGCATGCTTGTTTTTCAACAACAAAGCCGTACTCTAGGTTGCATGCGAAAGCCCATTCTCAGTGCCCTGCTGCTGCTTACGACGATAAGCGGCTGGGTCATTGCCGCGGCCGACGAATTGCTGGTGGTAGTCGAACCGTCACTCGCCGAGATTGAGCCCAGACCTCCCGGGCCACGAGTCGTTCGATTACCGGACATGGCGTTCACAATGCACATTGCGGCACAGTGCGGCGCAGGAATGCAAGCCGAGTCCGCATCCATCAGTATTTCAGACACACGTCACTCGCTCGGGCCGGAGGCGCTCGCTGATTCTGCCGCAACCGAGCTGGTGATCAGAATCCCCCGCCAGCAGCTGGCACCACTGACCATTGACAACTTTTGCTTAATCGACACGTCGGCTGACGATGCTCGGCACTTGAACATTGCTGACGCCCTGAGTGCGCAGGTTTCATTGCGCTGCGCCGGGGAAAACCAGCATTCGATCATTTATCGCGCGACACCGCTGGCCATTAGGCTACGTTGCAAGACAGGCGACGACAACTAGTCCGCCGGCACCACCGCAGTTTCAACCAGGTTCTGTTTCAGGAACTCGAGCGTTTTTTGCCACGCATCGCTGGCGATATTGGCGTTGTAGGCTCTGCCCGTAGGGTTGGCAAATGCGTGATTGGCATCGGGATAAATATGGATACTGTGCGGCTTGCGTAATCGCTGCAATGCAGCCTCGAAAGCCTGCACCGAAGCAACCGTAATCCCCGTGTCCAGGGCGCCAAACAGTCCGAGGATAGGCACGTTGACTGGCCTCAGCTGTTCCTCGTCATCAGTGACCTGACCGTAGTAGATGATGGCCGCATCCAGATCGTCGGGAAATATCAGGGCCGTATTCAAAGACCAACCACCACCAAAACACCAGCCCAGCGACGCAATCCGCGGCGCACCCGCGACCTCACTGACGAAAGCATATGCTGCACGAATATTGTCGTAGGCTGGCTTCGGATTCTCGGCAACGCGCAACATCAGCTGTCGCGCCGCCTGGGCTGTGGCTGCAACCTCGCCACCGAAAAGGTCTACTGCAAGCACAATGTAGCCTTCACCGGCGAGCCGGTCGGCCATGGCATGAATATTCTCGTTCAAACCCCACCACTCGTGGATCATGATCACGGCTGGCAAGGGCTCAACCATATCTGACGGAAAAACGAAGTAGCCGTAAACCAGTTCTTCGCCAACTTCAGCGTATGGCAGACGCTCGGAAATGACCGCGCGCTGTGGCGCAATTTGTGCGGCCGGGCTCGGCTCGTTGCTGTCGCCGGCGTGCTCCTGGGCCATAGCCTCGACATTTTCGCGTGCGGCCTGTTGCTCTGCAGAATTCATGTCGGTAGCCACAGGTTCGCCTGGATCGCAAGCCGTGATCAGCCAGGCACAATACAGAAATCCCGCAATTGCCGGGTAACGAGAATGGCTACGCTTTGACATACATGTTTCCAGTCAGAGTCCGGCCAGGCTGGCCAGATGTATTTCAGTCTCGGCCTAGTTTAATCGAAAACGTGCGCACCGGTCGATCCGTCGATGATTTTCGTGCATGCGAAGTTGGGCTGATACAATGCTAGTCGTCTTCCCATTGCTTCAATTTGCTTTTGTCAACCTGCTGCCACTGGCGTTCGCTCTTGCGAATATTCTGTACAATTTTTGCGATGGTATAGACGATAACCGCAGCGATCAGCACGAGAACAATTAACAAACCCTCCGGCATCAGGCAGGCACCAGAAAAAAATGCACTTTACAAAGCTTACCATCGACTGGCGACATGCGAGCTGAAGTTGCGCTGGTCGATTTTCACAACGCGACAATCTGGCGCGGTACTACCCGCGTATTCGAGAACCTGAACCTCAGCATCGCACAGCATGAGCGAGTTGCCATTCTTGGACCCAACGGTAGTGGCAAAACCACGCTGCTGAAGACCATCATTCGGGACTTGTACCCCCAAGCCCGGCCTGATTCTTGGATTCGCATCCTTGGGCGCGATCGCTGGGATGTTTGGGAGTTGCGCCGCCGGATAGGCATCGTGTCGCATGACCTGCACATGCGCTATACACCAACCACTACGGCCCTCGAGGTCGTGCTCTCGGGTTTCCTGTCTAGTATCGGCACGCACGGATTATTGGCGGATCGCGTGCGCCCGGAGCAGGTAAAGGCCAGCCACGCGGCACTGGTAGACATGGGCATAGCCTCGCTGCGTGATACTTCGCTCGCAGCCATGTCTACCGGCCAGCAGCGCCGTTGCCTGTTGGCTCGCGCACTCGTGCACCGACCGGCAACGCTGGTCCTGGACGAGCCCACAGCCGGGCTCGATATTGCTGCCAGTTTCGATTACCTGCGGCAAATCCGACGCCTGGCCGAGGCCGGGCAGAACATCTTGATCGTGACCCATCACCTGAACGAAATACCGCGCGAGGTCGATCGGGTCGTGCTGCTGAAGGCCGGCGCCGTTTTCGCCGATGGCAGCAAAGCAGAGGTCCTGACCTCGGACCGTCTCAGCGAGCTGTACGAAACCCCGGTACGGGTCGCCAATATGGACGGCTACTTCCTTGCCTACCCGGGCTGAAAGCCATCCGAATTGGCAAAACGTGATCTGCTACGTTTTCCGGACGCAAAAATTGACTACTCTAGAGATATGTCTCTGCTGATCCGCGTCCTTGTAACCAGTGTGCCGCTAATCGCGCTACCAGCGCTCGCCGCAGCGCCGGGGCGATTGACTGGCCTTGGCGATGTCGGACCGGCGGCGTTTTTCTTCACTGTTGCTGCCGCACTGTTTCTGACTTTGATCTTCCGCTCTACTGCTACTCATATCGTCGGCTTGGTAAGCAGCTGGCTGGGCACGATCCGTATTCGCAGGGTTCTCGACAGGCGCAGCGCCAATGTGCTGCACGATTTTATTTTGCCTGGCGCTTACGGCGGATTGACCCGAGTTGATCACGCTATCCTGACGGCGGGTGGCATTCTCTGCATTCAGACGAAGCATTACAACGGAATCGTGTTCGGCGGGGAGGAAGAGGCACAATGGACAAACGTCGATGGCACCCGGAACCGCCGGTTTCTTAATCCGCTGATTCAGAATGCCGGCCGTACGCGTGCACTGCAGAACGTCGTTCCTGATATTCCTGTGGCCAACCTGGTGGTGTTCACGGGCAGTGTAGATTTTCCCGCACCGCCGCCGAAGAATGTCATCCCGGTCGCGCAACTGGACACGTATATCGCGAAGTTTGTGTTTGGACCAAGCAAGGTGAAAGACTGGGATGCGGCCTGGCTTACCCTCAAATCTGCGGCCCTGACTGACGAGGCATCGCGCAAGGATTTACGGGCACAAATCGCCTAGCTGCTTCATTTATACTCTGTCGATCAAACTGTTTCGACATTTCACCAGCTGATGACCAGTAGCCAAGCACGGCTTAAGCAAATTGCAGGACGTACCGCGATTACTGTCGCGACTCTGGTCATCGTTGTGACTATTATTGTGGCCGGGCTATGGAACTATCGTGCGACACTGGGCGAGCTCGCGTGGCCAACCTACCCAGAGTATGAGGCGCGTCCGGATGCGGTGACACTTACCTGGCTCGGTGTTTCAACCTTGCTTTTCGATGATGGTGAGACGCAAATACTGATTGATGGATTTATTTCGCGGCCGTCGGTTGTTGATATCGTTTTTGACGTACCCGTACGCAGCGAAGTCGCGCAAATAAATCAAGTGCTGGATCAATACGAGATGCGGCGCCTGGCAGCGATAATCCCGGTGCACTCACATTTCGACCATGCTATGGACATCGGCGCGATTGCCAATCGCAGCAGTGCATCTATACTTGGCTCGGAATCCACAGCTCGCATCGCTCAGGGAGCCGGCGTTCCCGATGACCAGATTGTCATCGTCGAAGACGATAGCGAATACCAGTTCGGCGCTTTTACTATTCGATTGCTACGGTCCAGGCACGCGCCGATCGGTTGGGGCGGCACAGTTCCGTTCGACGGCGAGATCGGGACACCACTTGAATTACCTGCGCCAGTCAGTGCCTGGCGGACTGGCGAAGTCTATTCGATCGTCATATCGCACGCTGACGGCACAACAGTTGTACAAGGCAGCGCCGGTTTCCGGCCTGGCGCCCTTGATGATGTCGATGCCGACGTCTTACTGCTCGGCACCTGGGGACTGAAAAGTCTTGGGCGCGACTACACCGAGCAATACTGGCTTGCAATGATCACGGCGACCGGCGCGAAACGCATATTGCCGATTCACTTCGATGACTACACGCGCCCGTTCGGCAGAATCGAACTGCCTCCGCGCATTCTCGACGATTTCGTCGATGCTGCCGGCTGGCTGGATGAATTTCGCAACATCTGGGACACTGACTCGAGATTGTTCCTGCCGGAATTTGGCAGGCGGGTTGTACTCTATCCGCCACCACTCCCAGAGGCCTGAGCCAGGAATGTATCGGCGCCGAGCTTGTGCAGCGTGGTAACGCCTGAGATCAGCTGTTCCTTGTCATGCCTTGAAAGAGTCTTGACAAGATACTCTGCCTGCAACGCCGACCGGCGATCTCCCACCAGGGCCTGAAATTCCAGTGTCAGTGGCCGGCGACCGCGCAGATATTTCGCGCCACGTGGTCCGGACTCGTGCTGCAGCAGCCGCTGCGGAACATCCAGCGCGATGCCGGTATACAGACTTCCGTCGGCACAGCGCAGTATGTAAAGGCTGTACTGCCTTTTTCCGTCAGGCATTGCCGCCAGACAAAGTATCGCCGAGCACACGGAAGGCGCCACACTCGATGCTCCGGCCATTTTCAGGAGTGTCCGCGAATGTAATCGTAATCTGCGTAGCGCCATCCAGCTCCGCGGCGGCGGCGTGCAGTTTTAGCGTCAACGTATTTCCCAGCAATACGGATTCAGAGATCAGGTCATGTCCACCAAACTGGCGATCATTAACTTCAATGTACATCGATTCGTTAAAGTCTTCCTCGATCGTGCGCATCAGCAGCAAGTAATCATCAATATCGCCACCACTCGTCGTTTGCGCGAAGAACAACATAGTCGTGTTGTCGCGAACGTCGAAAGCAACTGTGTCGTAGTAACGATTGGCTGGCATCGAGCGACCATGATCGAGATTTCGGTCCCAGTTTACGCCATTAACCGGCTTGCCGCGACCTGCGACATACAGTACGGTCGGGCATATCATGTTACGCATGCTGTGGTTGTTGCCATTCTGCACGGTTTTCGCCGCAGAGCCGACTGCAATTGACCGGCTCGCGTGGCTATCCGGATGCTGGAGCACCGATGGCCGTGAACCAGGTTCGGGCGAACAATGGACCAAACCAGCGGCAGGCACGCTGCTCGGGGTAAGTCGTACCGTGCGCAATGGCAGAACAGTTGCTTACGAGTTCATGCGTATCGAGGAAACGGAAAGTGGCTCATTGATTTTGGTTGCCACCCCGTCAGGCCAGGACACTAATACGTTCGAACTGGCCGACATCGCGGAGCACGAGGTTACGTTTGCCGATCCGGCGCACGATTTTCCGCAACGCGTCATATATCGCTTGCTTGGGCCAGATCGCTTGCTCGGCCGCATTGAGGGCGATTTTAACGGCCAGTTTCGCGCTGTCGATTTTCCGATGACACGCGAACGCTGCGGCGAGTAATCGCTTGGCGCATCGGACAGTCGCCCTTGCCGGCCTCGCAATCGGCATTATCCTCGCCGTTTTCATAATCAGCGGCGCAATTCCGCAGGACCCTGGCTACCACGAGTTCAGCGATACCCGGCCATTGTTCGGCATTGCGAATTTCTGGAATGTCGCTTCCAATCTGCCGTTCCTGATCGTCGGTGCTGCCGGGCTCGTCTACGTGCACCGCTACTCGACCGAGGTGTGCGTGACAGGGCTCGAGACCGCTTATCGCGTGTTTTTCATCGGTATCCTGCTGACTGCATTTGGCTCCGCGTACTATCATCTCGCGCCTGCCAACGAGACGCTGGTGTGGGACCGACTGCCAATGACCATAGGGTTCAGCGCCCTGATTACCATCATCGTTGCTGAATTCGTCTCGCCGCGTGTGGCCCGTCGTTTGTTGGTGCCACTACTCATCGCCGGCTTCGCTTCGGTCGAGTATTGGGCATGGACCGAGGCTCGCGGTGTCGGCGACCTGCGTCCGTATGCCATCGTGCAATTCCTGCCGATGCTATTGATTCCGATTATTTTGCTAAGCCACCGTCCTTTGCTCGGCAACACCAGCTACTACTGGTGGATGCTGTTCTGGTATGTGCTGGCGAAATTCTTCGAAAACTTTGACGCTGCCTTGTTCGAGCTTGGTTTCCTGATCAGCGGTCATTCGATCAAGCATGTTGCAGCAGCGATGACCCCGGCCGTGTTCCTGTACTCATTAAGCCAACGCAGGTAACATGCGCCGCCTGACAGTGAAACGAGGCTGATAATGACCACTGCACGACGCATCGACGGCAAAAAAATGGCTGCGGAACTGTCCGAAAAGATAACGCGTGAAACAGCTGCGCTGTTGCGTGACCACGGTATCGTACCTGGCCTTGCTGTGGTAATAATTGGCGAAGATCCGGCCAGCCAGGTGTATGTGCGTAACAAAAAACGCACGGCGGAGGCCTGTGGATTTCATTCCGTGCAACACACACTCGCTGCAGACAGCACACTGGATGCGGTGCTCGCATTAATCGATGCACTCAACAATGACAGTAACATCCACGGTATCCTGATACAGCTGCCATTACCATCCCATCTCAATGAAATGCAGCTAACGCAGGCCGTGGCGCCAGGCAAAGATGTCGATGGTTTTCATTTCATTAATATCGGCAAATTGGCATCCGGCAATACCGGCGACGCATTTGTGCCATGCACTCCGGCTGGCTGCATGTTGATGATCGAAGCGGAGCTTGGCACCGACCTCTCAGGTTACAGCGCCGTCGTCATTGGCCGTTCAAATATTGTCGGAAAACCGATGGCGAGCCTGTTATTGCAGGCCAATGCAACCATCACTGTGGCGCACAGCCGAACCGCCGACCTGCCCGGTGTGGTGCGCAACGCTGATATCGTCGTGGCTGCTGTCGGTCAAGCTAATATGGTCAAGGCAGATTGGATCAAACCTGGTGCGGTCGTTATTGATGTCGGTATCAACAGGATCGAGGTCAGCGAAGACGGCGAAACGCGATCTAAATTGACCGGTGACATCGACTATGCGTCGGTGTGCAAAGTTGCAGCCGCCGCAACGCCCGTGCCGGGCGGTGTAGGGCCGATGACCATCGCCATGCTGATGGCCAACACCCTGCGCGCTGCGCGTCTTGCCTCAGGGCTTGGCCTCAACTGACTCCGCGGCAGCGTCGAGGTCGGTAATCCCCACCGGATCAAGCCGAAAGCGAAACGTCCTGCAGGTCTTGATCCCCGATAGCTCTGCGTCCACAGGTAGTTTCACATACGTCGACTGCCGCACTGCTTGCATCGCCGGCCTCTCAAATACCCGGTTGCTGCTGCGGCGCACCGAGATGCGCGACGTTTTGCCATCGCGGTTGACATCGAAGCAAACCTCAACGTCGCCCTCAATACGGTCGCGTAAAGCGCTGCGCGGATAGGCAGGGACGACAGTGTGCAGGGATTTTCGCGCGCCGCTGAAATTGGTGAACTCCGCAAGGTCGGCGGTATCTTCTGCAAGCGCTGCGGTTAACAGAATTGTTGCCAGCAAAGCAACATGCTGAAAGCTAACTGTCATCGTCAGGCGGGATCTCATCGGCGGAACCGCGCCGATCATCGATCGTAATAATAGGCGATACCGGGTCGGTAGTTTCGAGCCACAAGCGGCGCACCGCCTGCAGCGTTTTTGCCTGCGGGCTGATAGCCTCGCCACGCAGCAGGTCAGCGTCCGCTTCAGCGTAGCGCCCTAACTTGACATAGATCAGCGCACGATTGCTAAGAGTACGCCAGTTGTGCTCATTGTCGCGCAACACCTCATCGCAATACTCCAGCGCGACTGCATAATCCTCAAGCATCGAGTAGCCGGCACAAAGATTCGATTTCGCTGTCTCCTGTTCCCGGACATCACGTGCCTGCTGCAGGCCAATCAGAGTCAGTCGTACGCCTTCCTTCCCGTCACGCTGCAGCAGCGCCTGCGCGCCCTCGTGCAGTGGCAGATTCGATGGGCCGATCACGGTCTTACTTTCCTGGGCGGTCGCGTGCGTTATGAGCGGCAACAGGCAGGCAATATACAGTGCAGGCAACACCGGGCGCCTGCGCCTGTCGCGCCCGATGGTGCTAGCCACTAATATACTGCTCCAGTTGCTCAATCGCTTCTTGCTGATCGGCAATAATTGCGTGCACAAGATCACCGATCGAGATCACTCCGACCACGACGTTGTCGTCCACAACCGGCAGATGCCGAATGCGCTTGTCTGTCATCAGTGTCATGCAGGTGTCAACCGTTTCACTGCTGGTAGTACTGACCACGTTCGAGGTCATGATGTCGGATACCGGCGTTGTGTCGGACGCACGACCTTTGACAACCACTTTGCGCGCGTAGTCGCGTTCCGACATGATGCCGAGCAGTCGATTGTTCTTCATTACCAGCACCGCGCCGATATTTTTTTCGGCCATCAGGCGAATAGCATCGAGTACGGAAGCATCAGGTTTGATGGAAATAATTTGCCGACCTTTGCGGTCCAGCAGGTGCTTGATCAGTTTCACGCGACTTCCCCTTCAGCTGCCTGGCCTGCGCTAATTCTAGCAGCCGTTGCCGTGACAGCGAGACAACGACCGCGTGCAAATCAAAAACAGAATGGTTTCAGAGACTTGGGACGTTTCAGTCGCTCGCGCGATAGCGCTGCAGACGATCATGCAGGTCCTGCGCCCGATACCAGCGTCCACGCAGCATTACGCCATAAATGCGCCGCGTGTTAGCAATATCCTCGAGCGGATTCGCATCGAGCAACAGCAGGTCGGCATCTCGTCCGACCGCGACGACACCAGTATTACTGCCCAGGAAACGCGCCACGGCCGAGGTACCGGTTGACAGTGCCTCGAATGGACTGAGACCAGCGTCGACCAGGTATTGCAGTTCGTCGTGCAGCGAGAACCCGGGAACGTTGAATACCTGCGGTGCGTCCGATCCGAGCAGCAGGCCGGCACCGGCAGTGTGTAGTGCCCTGATCAGTTTCCGTCGCAAGCTGATGGCCCGGTCACCCAGTGCCGGACTGAAACCACGTTCGTTCTCCTGTTGCTGCCTGGTATTCGCCCATTGCTGTACAGTCGCTGCCGGCATGTACTGCATTTCCGGGCGCCGGCCCAGCTCTTGCGTGCCCACTGACGAGAGGCGATGCACGAACAACGCCTGGGTCGGTACGTTCCAGGTACCCGCGGTGATGGTTTGTGCCACCAGGCTCGCGATTTTGCTTTCCTGTACCTGGTCAACCAGAAGCACATCAAAAAATCCACCATAGCCGCCCGACGCGTCCGAGTTTGCTGGCATCATTGCCGCCAGATAACCGTCGAGGTGATCGATTGTCGCGATACCTTCCGCCAGTGCCATTTCGAGGCCAACCGCCGCGGGCACATGGCCTGCGAATGGCATGCCAAGCCTCCTCGCCGCCGCCGCTATCGCGGTAAACTCCCCGGCATCCAGCCCCGGATGAATTTTTAAGAAATCATAGCCTGCCGCATGCTGCGCTTCGACCTGCCGCGCGCCATCGGCTGCGCCGCTTACGGAGCTGCCATTCAAGGACAGACCGGAAGTAACAAGGCGCGGACCAAACACGCGACCTTCCAGCAAATCCCGGCGCAAATCCAGGTGTGAAGGATGCCCCAGCATGCCACGTACCGTGGTCACGCCGTTCGCTGCCAGCAAGGTCATCACGCGACCCAGTTCGGGTGACGACGCTGGCGGAATGTGGCCATGCATTTCCGCGAGACCAGGAAGCAGAAAACGATCGGTACCATCGACGATCACAGAGGCTTCAGGCACTGGCGTCGAATCGACCGGACCGAGCTGGGCAATCAGGCCAGCTTCGACAATAACCGTCTGGCCCGAAATAATGTGCTCGTCCGACATTGTGACGACATTGACATTGAGGAACACGGTTATCGCAGCTTCCTCATCCGCAGCGACAGTTGCCGCGACAGGCAGCAGTAATACTGTGAAGAAGATCAGCCGGTAAACGAATCGTTTGCTGCGGAACGCAATCATTGCTGAACCTGTTGCATGACCTGCTCGCTGACGTTGCCACCGCAGATAACGACCACGACATTTTTCGCTGCAATCTCTGATTTGCGCGCCAGCAAAGCGGCCAGCGCAACTCCTGCCGCTCCTTCAATGGGTTCGTCGTAGCTTGCCAGGTGATTGCGCATTGCAGCAGCAATTTCTGCCTCGCCAACCAGCACGAACTCGTCGATCAGTTCCTTGCACAGATCGAATGTTATTGCGTCAGTCTCGATACCGCCGGCTGTACCATCGGACAGTGTCGGAGCACTCGGCAAATCGAGAATTCGGCCCGCCGCCACCGATTCCGCCATCACCGCGGATGCCTTGGGCTGGCAACCATAGATGCGAATCTCTTGGTTGTGCGCCCTCAGCACACTACCAACCCCGCTGATCAGGCCGCCTCCGCCAACTGCAATAAATACCGCATCGATGCCCGGCAATTGCTGCACGATTTCGACACCACATGTGCCCTGACCGGCGATCACATCGCGGTCATTGTAGGGCGACAGGTAAGTCATGTCATTGCGTGTCGCATATTCGCGAGCGTGTTGCTCGGTATCCAGCCCGTCCGTGCCGAAGTACCGCACGTCACCACCATAACTCCTGATTGCCGCGATTTTTTTTTGCGAGGTCTGTTGCGGCACGAAGATGACACCCTGAGTAGCCAGCTTCTGCATTGCGCAGGCGACCGCGGCACCGTGGTTACCACTCGACGCGGCAACACATCCTGCCGCCCGCTGCTCGCGCGTCAGTGTCAACAGCCGGTTGCTCGCGCCACGCAGCTTGAAAGAGCCGGTTGTTTGCCGGTTCTCCAGTTTGAGATAAACATTGGCGGAGGTTTCGGCGCTCAGTTGCTTCGCGCGAATCAGCGGCGTACGCAGGATCAGGGCATCAATGCGTGCATTGGCTGCCATCGCCTGTGCAACTACGTCGCTGCTTGTATAGGTCATGTCGATCACCCGAATTACTGGTCGACGTCCGCCGCAAACGTATCGCAACTGTCCAGTTCACCACCACTGAGACCGGCTCGAAACCAGTGGGCACGTTGCGCACTCGTGCCATGTGTAAACGATTCCGGTACGACGGTACCGCGCGTTTGCATTTGCAGGCGATCATCGCCGATGGCGCTCGCTGCATTCAGCGCTTCATCGATGTCGCCGACCTCAAGAATGGCGCGCGCCTTATCGGCTCTATTCGCCCAGACGCCCGCGAGGCAGTCCGCCTGCAATTCAAGTCGCACCGAGAGCCGATTTGCATCGGCCTCGCCGAGGTTCTGTTGGCGACGCCGAACCTGGTCCGATATGCCAAGCAGGTTCTGCACGTGATGGCCAACCTCATGCGCGATGACATAAGCCTGCGCGAAATCCCCTGGCGCCTGAAAACGCTTTTTCATATCGTCGTAAAAGCTG
>JAOUHU010000128.1 GCA_029884455.1 Gammaproteobacteria bacterium
CTTGTCCAACACCGACCTGGATCACTGCGATGCCTTGCTGACGATTCCGACCGATCCGGACTTCAGTTCGCTGAACCTGGCGATGTCGGTACAGGTTTTCGCCTACGAATTGCTGCTGGCAACACAGGCCGGCGCAGCACCGGCGCAGGCTACGGATGTGCCGCTCGCCACCAATGAGGAGCTGGAACATTTTTACGCGCACCTCGAAAAGACCTTGCTCGATGTCAAGTTTCTTGATCCGGACAATCCGCGTCACCTGATGCGCCGGCTGCGGCGCCTTTTCGTGCGCGCCAAGGTGGACAAGAACGAGGTAAATATCTTGCGCGGTATTCTTACCGCTGTGAATCGGGTCGGTCAGTCGAAATGACGAATGCAGCAGCCGATTTGGTCTATCTCGACTACGCGGCGACCACGCCGGTCGATCCACGGGTACTGGAAACGATGCTGCGGCTGCAGGGCGTGCAGGGCGACTTCGGCAATCCGTCCGCAATGCATCGGGCCGGCTGGCGCAGTCATGCCCATGTCGAGCTCGCCGCAGAGCGCCTGGGCGCATTACTCGGAACCAGCGCAGACCGCCTGGTCTGGACCTCCGGAGCAACCGAGTCGAACAACCTCGCGATTATTGGCGCAGCGCGGCACAGGCGGCACCGCGGCAGGCATCTCGTAACGATGCTGACTGAACACAAGGCGGTAACGGATGTGTTTCGTGCGCTGCAACGCGAGGGATTCGAAGTGAGCTGGTTGCGGCCGGGGCCAAATGGCGTGCTCGACCTTGGCACGCTGCAAGCAGCGATGCGCGCCGACACCCAGTTGGTTTCCATCATGCACGTCAATAATGAAACCGGAGTCTGGCAGGACATTGCGAAGATCGGCGAGTGCTGCCACGCACGTGGCGCACTCCTGCACGTCGATGCAGCGCAGTCGGTCGGCAAGCTGCCACTGGCGCTCGCGGAGTTGTCAGTGGATCTCATGTCCATGACGGCGCACAAACTCTACGGCCCAAAAGGCATCGGTGCCCTGTATGTTGCGAAACGACCCGACCTGCACCTGGAACCGCTGCTGTTTGGGGGTGGCCAGCAGCAGCGGCTGCGCCCGGGCACGTTGCCGGTGCCGCTAATTGCCGGTTTCGGCCACGCGGCGGCAATTGCGGCCGACTGCATGCTCAGCGACCTGGCCCAGCTCCGCACGCTGCGTGACCGGCTTTGGGCCGGCATCAGCGACCTGCCCGGCATACGGCTGAACGGCGATCTGGCGATGAGCTATCCGGGATTGCTCAACGTCAGCGTGGCCGACGTCGAAGGCGAAAGCCTGTTGCTTGCGCTTGAGCCACTCTGCGTTGCGACCGGATCGGCCTGCAATGCGCAGAATCAGGAACCATCCTACGTACTGCGCGCTCTCGGGCTTTCGGACGCGGCAGCGCAGGGAGCGATTCGCTTCAGCATTGGCCGCCCAACGACTCGCGACGAGATCGACTTTGCCATCCGGCAGTACCGGCATGCCGTGCAGGTCCTGCGCACAATGTCGCCCGATGTTGCGGCATGAGCAGGGACCCCTACAGCGAGCGTGTGCGGGCGCTTTTCTCCAGCCCGCTGCACGCGGGCAGCATGTCCACGCCCTATCGGGTTCTCGTAGACGATCAGGGGATCCGCATTGAGCTGTCGGCCACGCTCGATGGCGACGTGATTCAGCGCCTGCGGTTTCGGGCCTGGGGCTGTCCCCATGTGGTCGCCGCGGCAGAGTGGATTTGTACACAGCTGGAGGGAGAATCGGCTGCGCGGCTGCAGGACTTTGCGATCACTGAGCTTATGCAAAGTCTTGCTGTACCCGTCGAGAAGAGCGGACGTATACTTGTTGTCGAGGACGCGGTGCGCGCGCTTGGGGCCGCCATCAAAGAGTCCTCTACCATCGCTGGGCAAGCGGAGCAGGACTGAAACATGGCAATTTCATTGACCGAGGCGGCCGCCACACGTGTGCGAAAGTACCTGCAGGCCGAGGGCAGGGGCGTGGGCCTGCGTCTCGGCGTTACGCGAACCGGTTGCTCAGGCTATTCCTACGTCGTCAACTACGCCGACAAGATCGGCAATCAGGATGTGGTTTTCGAGGATCGTGGCGTGAAGATCGTGGTCGATCCGGCTGCGCTGAAATTGATCGACGGTACCCAGGTCGATTTCGTCAAGAACGGCCTGAATGAGGCGTTCAGCTTCAGGAATCCCAACGTCACAGGCGAATGCGGCTGTGGCGAAAGCTTCAACGTCTGACGTAAAATCGTCCGTTTATATATACGAGCCCGGCCACGGGCTTTCTTCATTCTTACGCGAAAGGAACAAAACATGGCCGTTGAGCAGACGCTCTCAATTATCAAACCGGATGGCGTGCAAAAGAACCTGATAGGCGAAATATACCGCCGATTTGAAAAAGCTGGTCTGCAAATCGTCGCGGCGCGCATGCTGCATCTGAGCGCAGCGCAGGCCGGAGAGTTTTATGCTGTGCACAAGCAGCGGCCGTTTTACAAGGACCTGGTTGCCTACATGACATCCGGGCCGGTCATGGTCTCTGTGCTCGAGGGCGAAAACGCGGTCGGCAAGAATCGTGACATCATGGGCGCGACCAATCCGGCGGCTGCGGCGGAGGGAACAATTCGTGCCGACTTTGCCGACAGCATTGAGGAGAATATTGTGCACGGTTCGGATGCTGCGGAAACCGCGGCGAACGAAATCGCGTTTTTCTTTGCTGCCGGCGGTGTTTGCCCGAGAACCCGATAGGCTGAACATTGGTTTCCGCAACTGACAAGAAGAACCTGTTTGGCATGCCGCAAGGCGAGCTGCAGGCTTTTTTTGTGGCGCAGGGACAGAAGCCGTTTCACGCACGGCAGCTGATGCAATGGATCTATCAACGCGGTGTCGCGGAATTTGCCGCGATGACCGACCTGTCGAAGCGCCTGCGCGAGGTACTTGAGGCGGGTGCGGTATTGCAACTGCCAGAAGTCCTGTCACAACACAATTCCACGGATGGCACCGTCAAGTGGTTGTTCTCGAGTGGCTCAGGCCAGGCGGTTGAGGCGGTATTCATTCCGGAGCTGTCGCGCGGTACCTTGTGCATATCGTCGCAGGTTGGTTGTGCGCTGGACTGTTCGTTTTGTGCAACCGGTGCACAGGGCTTCAATCGTAATCTGACGACTGCAGAAATTGTCGGCCAGGTCTGGCATGCGAATCAGTCACTGCCGCGACGCAGCAATGGCGAATTTGCAGTTACCAATGTCGTATTCATGGGCATGGGCGAACCGCTGGCTAATTA
>JAOUHU010000129.1 GCA_029884455.1 Gammaproteobacteria bacterium
GTGATCGGGCGCGGTGACCTGGCGGATATCATCATCGAAGATTCCTACGTCAGCAAAATGCATGCGATGCTGCAGGTGTACCGGAATGCAATCGTGCTGCACGATCTGAACAGCACCAACGGTACAAGGGTAAACTCGGTCGAGATTCAAAAGACAGTACTGCGCAGCAGTGACATCATCACGCTGGGCGGGCATCGACTGAAGATTGAAAACGCGCCAGTCATTGGATCGGAGATGGACGCAAAAGTGCGCGCCGCCGATACCCTGACCCTGCAAAATCTTGCGGACATTCGTCGACTTCGCGCGCAACATACTATCGCGGCCCTGAAACACAAGTAGGCCTTATTCTCATATTCCTGAATGTGCTGGACAGGAATATTGTTTCCGGAATACGCTTCCCGGGTTGCCCTGCGAAATTTCAAAGGAAACTATATGCGAGCCACCCCCAGTATCGTTGTTCCGAATCGTTGGCGCCGTCGTGAACTTTGCAGCGCCGTATCGGCAGCCCTGGCCGCCGGAGCGCCCAGCGTCGGCCATACCCAATCGGACGCGCCAGCCAGCAGCAACGCGCTGGAGGAAATCATCGTCACCGCGCGCAAACGCGATGAAAATATTCAGGATATTCCGCAGTCGATCCAGGCGTTCAGCCAGGCCGATATGAACAAATCAGGCATCAAGGGCCTGGATGACATTGCGAAATTCGTACCGTCACTGACTGTTGTAGGCTCGACCGCTGGCTTGAACAAGATCGTATTCCGTGGTCTCGCCGATTCGGTTCGGCCGTTTATCGCGGACTCGTCTGCCGCGATTTACCTCGACGAACAGCCGCTCACGACCGGCGCACAGTCGCCGGAAATCCGCCCGATTGACCTGGAACGCGTCGAAACTTTGTCCGGCCCACAGGGCACGCTGTATGGCGCGAGCTCGCAGTCCGGTACGGTGCGCTATATCGTTGCCAAGCCGGACCCGAGCGCGTTCGCCGCCAACGTCGGTGTCGGCGGCCACGGCATAGACCAGGGCGGCACCGGCTGGGATGTCGATGCGATGGTCAATATTCCGCTGGTCGAGGACAAGGTAGCCATCCGCCTGGTCGGTTTTGCCGCCGAAGACGCGGGTTTCATTGACAATGTTCTCGGCGTCACGCCGTACGCGGGTACCAAGGACAATGCCGATCTCGTCAAGGACGACTTCAACTCGGCCGACTGGGCCGGTGCGCGCGCATCACTCAAGTGGCTGATGAATGATGAGTGGAGCACGACTGTCATTTACAACTACAGCGACTCGACAATCAACGGCTACAATGATTACGACCCGACCATCGGCGACCTCAAGACCACGAAATTTCACGAAGAGAGCTGGGAAGACAACTGGCACAACATCCAGCTCACGCTGGAGGGCGATCTCGGCTTCGCACAGCTGACGAGTTCGCTCGCGTATTTCGAACGCGACACGGCCTATGTCTTTGACGGAACCAGTGGTGTGGCCTATTACCACTATGTATTCGGGTTCTATGGCCGCGGAACCTGCGGCAGCGCGATCCAGTATGCGTATGACAACACTTACGATTTCGCCACGGCCTGCGAGCTGAATGGCAGCGGTTACGACATCGACGATGGCGATCCGACCGGATTCTGGCGCAACGACCAGACTGACAAGCGCACCACCTTCGAGACGCGCCTGACCGGCAGCACCTCGCGCTGGGACTGGACGCTTGGGTTTTTCTACCAGAAAGCGGAACAGCTCTGGGTATATGGCACGCACATCGATGGTTACGAAAATACCGAGTCTTTCGCGGCCTACAACGCCATCTATGGCGGCCTGGAACCGACCGACGTTCGCTGGAATTCCAGCGAAGCGAATGACCGTACCGATATCTCTGTATTTGGTGAAGCGACGGTCGCTCTCTCGGAGCAGTGGAAATTATTGCTCGGTGCGCGCTGGTATGACGCGGAAGTGGATCGTACCTACTCGCTCAGGGTGCCGGCGACGGCACCGGCCGATATTGCGACGCCTGGCGGCAGCGATGACGGCGTGCTGCCAAAGCTCGGACTGCAGTATTTCTTCGCCGATGACGCCATGTTGTACGGCCTGTATTCCGAGGGCTTCCGCACCGGCGGCATCAACCGCGCCCGCGGCAACCTTGATCGCCTGGCTCTGCCGGTGCAGTACGACTCCGACCTGCTGAAAAACGTCGAAGTGGGGCTGAAATCGCGCTGGCTCGACGGCCGTCTGCAAATGAACGTCATCGGCTATCACCAGGTCTGGGAAGACATGCAGCTGGAGCTGACTGATCCAAGTTATACCCTGGATCCTCCGGAACCCTACCAGACAGTCATTGCCAACGTGGGTGATGCCATCGTCGACGGTGTCGATGTGGAATTGACCTTTGTGCCTGCGGACCGCTGGGAACTTGGCCTGGTCAGCACCTACCTGTTCAAGGCCGAAATTGACCAGGACATCGTCGTATTATTTGATGAAACCGCTCCCGACGACCCCGACAACCGTGCACTGGATATTCCGGCCGGCACCCGCTTGCCGCTGACTGCAGACCTGAACGTCGCGGCCTACGCTGAATACGGCTGGCCAATGAACCTGCTCGGCGGCTCGGATGCGTATATACGGGTGCAATACAGTCATACCGGCGAGTCGTTCAATCGACTGATTGACAATGATGATGACGATGCCGGCGATGGTTACGGCGGTCGTGTCGAGCAGCCGAGTTACCAGCTCGTAGACCTGCGTACCGGGATCAAGGGCGACAGCTGGGAGCTCACCGCGTTCATCGACAATATTTCCGACGAGCGCGTAGTCAACTTCCACGACACCAACGCCGATTTGTTCTGGGGGCGGGACAATATCCGTACATCGATGCCGCGTACCTACGGCGTGACTTTGCGGCGCTATTTCGACTGATCCCAGTCGGCCAGCTCTTCGCCCAGGATTTCGATCAGGGGTGCAAGCTGGTCGCGGAAGTTCTGCCAGTGATTCACCGAGGTCGCATAGATCGGCCGGCGCACCTGCTCCGAGCTGGCGGTGCGCACCGCACGCTCGGTCTCGTAAAAGCGCAGGCAGTTTTCCTCGAATGGCAGCCCGCAATAGTCGAGCAGGCGTCGGGTTTGCGTCTCCTGGTCGGCCACCATGTCTTCGTAGCGCAGCTCGAGCACGCGACCCGGTAAGACCTGGTGCCAGTGTCGCATCAGGCGCCGATAACCGAGGTAAAACTCCCCGAGTTCATCAAGGTCGTAGCTGAAGGTCTGGCCATGGGCGAAGTGCTGCTTGAAGGTGCC
>JAOUHU010000068.1 GCA_029884455.1 Gammaproteobacteria bacterium
GCTCCGGTCTTGGCATTGACTCGAGCTCCGGTCTTGGCATTGACTCGAGCTCCGGTCTTGGCATTGATTCGAGCTCCGGTCTTGGCATTGATTCGAGCTCCGGTCTTGGCATTGATTCGAGCTCCGGTCTTGGCATTGACTCGAGCTCCGGTCTTAGTGTGAGCGCCGACCACCTAGTCCTCGCGGGTCCCGTGGACTCAGTTAATGTGTCCGAGGGAATATTCATGTCGCTCGGCCAACGAGTCTCTGCGCCTGGAGTAACTCTGGCAGGTTTGCGGCTAGGTGACTACGTTATTGTCGGCGGCAAGATTTCGGGTGCTGGTACGATCCAGGCTCATGCGGTTTCTCGAACTGGCTTGCAGTACACGCCGGGCTCGTCAGAAGTGTATGTAACCGGCATACCGTCGTCTGTAGATACGAGAACTGGTACAGCGATGATCGGTGAGCTCAAGGTGGATTACACACCGTCACTTGGTGGACTTGGTTTTGAAGGGATTGGAGCTGCGATTACTTTTATTGGTACTCAACCGGCGCTCGGTGGGATCATGATAAGTGATCGCGTTCTGGATAAGACGGAGCTTTTCCTGGGGAGATAGGCGCGTCGATTACTGAAGTCGACGTACCGGCGCAGAAATGTCTGCCCCGCCAGGCGTAAAAAGAAGAGGCCGCTCGCGCGGCCTTTTTCTTTTACGCTCAAATAAAAAAGTCGGCGTCCCTGCCGACTTAGTTCTCGTATCAACCAAAAAGGAGATGCGAGGGTTGGAGAAGACACCCCCGAGCGATTAGGAGTGACTTCGAGCACATCTTAGTTTTGTTGCAGCCGGGTGGGTGTGATAGTGATCACATATCCGGCCCTGAAAAAAGAACGGGGCACCAACAGTTGCCCCGTTTAGAAAAAATATCTTGGATTAAGTTAACTTACTCCGAAATTCCATCGGCTGTTCTGAGTTGCTCAAGATAGCGTTGAAAATTACTTTGTTCGACATTGCTCTTTAGATCATCTCTAATGCTTTCCAGCGGCGGAGGTTCATTCTTGCGTGACTCTTCACGCAATATAACGTGCCAGCCGAACTGCGTTTGTACCGGTGACTTCGTGTACGCCCCATCTTCAAGACCAGATACCGCCTCAGAAAAAGGCGCCACCATGTCGCTCGGAGAAAACCAACCGAGATCGCCGCCAGACGGTGCGGAAGGACCAACGGAGCTTGATCTTGCGAGTTCTGCGAAATTCGCACCGGCGTCTAGCTGTGCAATCAAATCGATGGCCGAACTTTGCGTTTCTACCAGAATATGACTCGCCTTATACTGTATAGCGGGTCCCAGCGACGATTGTGATATGTATGCCGCCTGAATTTCCTCTTCAGTAGCCGGATTGCTCTCGAACCAGTCGTTCGCGACTACTTGAGCAAGCGACGCTCGGTACTGCAATTCGATTTGAGCCATGAATTGCGGATTGCGCGACAATTCGGTCGCACGACTTTGCGTGGTTAACGCATAAATATCTTTAATTTCCTGCAGTACTAATTCTCGTTCGGCGTCAGTAGCCTGGAGCGCCGGCTTCTGCAAGCGGCTTGCCAGGTAAAACTCAAACACTGTTCTCTCGATTTCGACACCATTTACCGTGGCAACCGTTTCCGCGTGACCGAGTGAGGCGGCCAAAAGAGAAACGCATAAAATTGACAGCGCCAAATGGTTGCCGAAAATATTAGATTGTTTCTTGTGCCCCATAATAGAGTCCTCAGTTAGGAAATCGGGCGTTACCAAAAAAAGTCAGTCCTGCGGAGAGAGCGCATTGATTCGCAATGCGTGTACATCGGTGTGCATTAATGAGCCGAGCGCATCATAAACCATTCGATGGCGGATAATCCGGCTGAGGCCGGTAAACTTATCGGTTGTAAGCGTTACATCGAAATGTCCTTTGCCTTCTTTGGCGCCGGCATGACCAACATGCAGGTGGCTCTGATCCTTGACAAGCAACTCAGTCGGATTAAACGCGTCCTTGAGTAGCCTTTCGATCATTGCTGCGCGATCGCTCATTTCGATGGCCTGTTCTCTAGCTGCTTTGCGAGCCAGATAGACTGGGCGACGACAAAAACGAAGGTCAGGCTCAGCAAGCCAAACAATTTGAATTTGACCCATGTGGCTTCCGAAAAGTTGTAGGCCACATAAATATTCAGGGCGCCGCCAACAATGAAGAATACGACCCAGGCGAGATTCAGCGTGAGCCACTGTTGTGGCGAAAGTTGAAACAGCGCATCACTGCTTTTGCTGGCCGACTCCATTATGCGTTGGATGATTGGTTTTTCCCCCACAAACTGGCTGGCGAGGAACACCGTTGCCGCGGCCCAGTAAAAGGCAGTCGGCTTCCAAAGAAAAATTGCTTTGTTATTCAGTAGTAAGGCGCCTCCACCAAGGATAACAACCAAGGCAGTTGAGGCGGCCGAGATCTTGTTGACATTTTTCGTTAGTAGCCACTGTATGCCCATTGCCAGAGGCGCAGTAATCATGATCACTATCAGAGCGACAAAAAAATCATTGCTCAAGAAGTAGGCCGCAAAAAAAAGAACGATTGGCAGGAAATCGACTATTAGTTGCATCGGACAGGCGGTCGCTGTGAGACGGGACGGAATAATAGCAGCAAAAGGCTGCAATTTGGCTATGCAAACACCTACAATTCAGGGGTGGCGAAGCTCATTCAAATTCATCCGTCTAACCCGCAGCCGAGGCTGATCGAGTCCGTTGCGCAGATCATTCGCAAAGGCGGATTAATCGCGTATCCGACCGATTCCAGTTATGCTTTCGGATGTCATATCGGTGACGCGAAGGCGATTCATCGCATTCATCGCATCAGGCGAACGGATAAGAAACATAATTTCACCCTGGTTTGCCGTGACCTGTCCGAGATCAGCGTGTATGCACGGGTGGATAACTGGGCTTACCGAATGATCAAGTCCTATACGCCTGGCCCGTACACATTTATTCTGCCGGCGACCCGCGAAGTGCCAAAGCGCTTACAGAATCCCAAGCGGCGCACCATTGGCCTGCGGGTGCCGAATCACTCGTTTGTTCTTGCCATACTCGGTGTGTTGGGCGAACCCATAATGAGTTCGACCATGCTTTTGCCGGGGGATGAGAAGCCGTTGACCGATCCGGTCGAGATTGAGGATCGCCTAGGGCACGAGCTTGACGCGATCATCGACGCAGGCCCGGTTGGCATTGAGGCGACCAGCGTTATTGATCTGACTTCCGGTCACCCTGAAATTCTGCGTATCGGTCGCGGCGACGTCAGTGCCCTCATTTAAGTGCCTCTCGGCTTGCTCTGCCGATGTCCTGCGGTTTCGCCGCTAAATTGAGCTAGAATGCGCCAGAACAGCCATGGAAGTCCAATGAAGCCTGACTTAAGAGTCCTGCACCCCGAAGATGCGGCGAAGCCGCCTCAGGACGAAAGGCAGACCCCTGCACAATCCGAAATGCCGTTTGCCGTGGTTGCTGGTGAGCCGGTTACTGCTTTGCCACAGGACTTGTATATCCCGCCCTATGCCTTACAGGTATTCCTGGAAGCCTTTGAGGGTCCGCTGGACCTCCTGTTGTATCTGATCCGGCGGCAGAACATCGACATCCTTGATATTCCGATTACCGAAATCACCCAGCAGTATGTGCAATATATTGACATGATGAATGAGCTGCAGCTCGATTTGGCTGGCGAATATCTGGTGATGGCCGCCATGCTGGCCGAGATCAAGTCGCGAATGCTGCTGCCGCGCCCCGAAACAGAAGAAGAGGAGGAGGACGATCCGCGCGCCGAGCTGGTGCGTCGCTTGCAGGAGTACGAAAGGTACAAGAAGGCCGCTCAGGACCTCAGTGACCTGCCGCGGCTTGAGCGGGATATTTTTGTTGCGACGGTGGATGTGCCGGAGCGAAAAGTCGTCGTCAAGTTGCCTGATGTGACGTTACAAGATCTGTTAGTGGCATTTCATGATGTCCTGAAACGCGCCGAAATGTACTCAAATCTGCATTTGCAACGCGAGCCGTTGTCTGTTCGTCAACGAATGTCGGAGATCTTGACTCGCATAAATGCGAATTCTTTCATCGGTTTTTCGGCATTATTTGATCCTCAGGAGGGTCGACACGGTGTAACCGTAACTTTCATGGCAATTCTTGAGTTATTGCGCGAAGCGCTGATCGAGGTTGTACAGGCTGAACAGTTTTCGGCCATTCATGTTCGTGCCGCATCGACTGTTCGGCTAGTTGCCGGCGGCGCGGAAGCCATTGGCCAGGAATAATGACAATTGAGAAGTTAGAACGATGGATGCCGTAGAAATCAGGTATTTTGTAGAGGCTGCGCTGCTTGCAGCAGGTCGGCCTTTAAGTATTGAGCAGTTGCAAGGACTGTTTGACGGCCGAATGACGCCGGAGAAATCTGAAATACGCCAAGCGCTGAATGAGCTCGGCGATGAATATGCACCGCGCGGCATAGTGATCGGCGAAGTCGCCTCGGGATTTAGACTGCAAATCAAGAGCGGCATGGCGGATCGATTGCAAAAATTGTGGGAGGACCGACCGCCGCGATACTCACGAGCGCTGTTTGAAACGTTAGCGCTGATTGCGTACCGCCAACCTATTACGCGTGGCGAAATCGAGGAGGTCCGTGGTGTGTCAGTCAGCTCTAATATCCTGAGAACCCTGATCGAAAGAGACTGGGCGCGCGTCGTTGGCCATCGCGATGTGCCGGGTCGTCCCGAGATGTTCGCGACTACGAAGAACTTTCTTGACTACTTTGGCCTGAAAAAGCTGGACGATCTCCCGCCGTTGGCGGACCTGTCGGATTGGGAGAGCCTGCGCGTGCAGCTGAATCTTCCGGCCGTCGACGAAGATATGGTCAATGCGGATTTAAATATTCCGGAATTACCCGTGCTTTATCCGGATTCTGAACAGGCTGACGTCGAGGATGAATCGGATTTTATGAGTGATCTTGAGATCGATGCCGTAAATCAACGCATTCCAGTACTCGTGGCAGTCGATAATGCAACTGAAGCCAGCGCAGATTTCATGGCTGATGGCGACCAGGACGCGTCGGCCCGCAGTGGCTGACCGCGTTCATAAGGCGCTGGCGGCCGCCGGCCATGGCTCGCGGCGCGCAATCGAACAATGGATTCGCGAGGGACGGCTCAAGATTGACGGCATACCGGCCGCGCTCGGCCAGTCTCTGGAGGGTGGTGAGCGGATTACCCTTGATGGCCGGCCGCTGGGTGTCTATGCAGGCCAGGTCCAACATCGCTATCTGGCTTACAACAAGCCGGGTGACGAAGTTACTACTCGCTCGGATCCTGAGGGGCGCAAGAAAGTATTCGACAGCCTGCCGCGCCTGAAGGGCGCTCGCTGGGTCGTCGTAGGGCGCCTGGACATGACCACGACTGGGTTATTGCTGTTTACGACTGACGGTGTGCTGGCCAACGCTCTCATGCATCCCTCGGCTGAGATAGTCCGGCGTTATGCGGTGCGCGTTCACGGCAACCCGACGCCAGAGCAACTCAAAAACCTGCAGGCAGGGGTCGAACTGGATGACGGCCCGGCGCACTTTGACAGCATCGAGGAGGCGGGCGGCGAAGGCCGGAATCGCTGGTTCAATGTCAGCCTCTGCGAAGGCCGCAACCGGGAGGTGCGGCGCCTGTGGGAGTCGCAAGGCCTTGAGGTCAGCCGCCTGATGCGCGTCGCTTATGGACCGATCGAACTCTCCCGACGTCTTCGGGTCGGGCGTTATGAGGACCTAACGCCGGCCCAGGTCATGCAGCTATACGCTGCCGCCGGGCTGTCAGCGCCCGACCAGGTTGCGCCGAAAGTGGTAGTAAAAAAACCTATAAAAAAGAATAAAGTAAAACGGTAATTTAATGCAAAATATTACTGCGAGTTCAGGCTTTGCCCCGACGTACCCTTGCTGTCGGGTCCAAGCAGAAAGAGGTATGGCGCCAATACCTCGTCAGGCCCTTTCAGGAGCCCTTTATCCTCCGCCGGAAACGTTTCCAGCCGCATAGCGGTGCGGGTGGCGCCCGGATTGATGCAGTTTACGCGCAGCTTCCCGTCGCGGTGCTCGTCAGCGAGAACCTGCGCAAGTCCCTCGGTTGCAAATTTTGAGACCGCGTATGCGCCCCAGAATGCCCTGCCAATGCGGCCGACGCTGCTACTGGTAAAAATGATGGACGGATCGGCGGCCTGCTGCATTATTGGCAGCAACACCTGCGTCAGGGCAAATGCCGCCGTCAGGTTGACGTGCAAGACACGCTGCCATTGGACGGCGTCGTATTGCGCGATCGCGAAACGGTCACCAACAATAGCCGCATTGTGCACCAGTCCATCGAGTCTTCCGAATTCCTCCGCGAGCTTGTCAGCCAGGGATTCATAGGCCACGCTGTTCGCCGTGGCCAGATCTATGACAGCAATAGAGGGTCGCGGGGCATGTTCGAGGGCTACGATCTCATCGTAGACTTTTTCCAGTTTTTTGACATTCCGCCCATGCAGAATAACCTGGGCGCCAAGCTTGGCTGTGCGCAGCGCAAGGGCACGGCCAATGCCGTCGCTTGCTCCGGTTACCAGGATAATTCGATCGCGCAGCAACTCCGGCGGCGCAACATATAACTGCGGCTCAATGCTCAATGCGTATCCTGAATTTCGTCGTCGTCGCCCGAAACCTCGATCATCGTGCGTGGCACCGGGTCCAGGGTTTCTACTTTCTCTATCGCTTTCTTCGGATGGATTCCCAGCTCGACGAATTTTCGTGCGCCAGGCAATACCTTGCGTTCCAGTGAACCAACCGCGCGGTTGTAATGTTCCACGCTACCCGCAAGCTGCTTGCCGACCTTGTTCATGTGCGTCACGAAGGTTGCAAGTCGTGCATACAGGTCTTCCGCCAGCAAGCGGATCTCCTGTGCGTTATCCGCGAGGGCCAGCTGGCGCCAACCGTAGGCGACAGCCTTAAGCAGGGCAATAAAGCTGGTCGGCGTGGCCAGGATGATCTGTTGCGACAAGGCATTCTCGATCAGGTCGGGGTCTTCATTGAGTGCCGCGCTTAGGAACTGGTCGCCGGGTATAAACAGGATCACGAACTCCGGGCTGTTCGTAAACTGTGCCCAGTAGCTCTTGCCGGACAGTTTCCGAATGTGCTCACGCACATTGCGGGCGTGTCGCTCAAGACCCAACTGGCGTTGCCCGTCGTCCTTCGCCTCAATCGCTTCCAGATATGCGTCCAGCGGCGTCTTGACATCCACCACCAGGTCCCGTTGATTGGGCATACGCACGACCATATCAGGACGAATGACCTGGTCATCGGTCGTGCTATGCACCTGCTCCTGAAAGTCGCAATGCTCGACCATGCCCGCAAGTTCAACCAATCGCCGCAGCGTTATCTCGCCCCAGCGCCCGCGAACCTCCGGACGGCGAAGCGCCTTGACCAGGTTTTGCGTTTCCTGGGTCAGCGATTGCTGATTCAGTCGCATGCTTTCAAGCTGGGCTTTGATGCCGCCGTATGCCTCGCTGCGTGATTTTTCAAGTTCACCGATTTGCTTTTGTGAGGCCTGTAATGCCTCCTTGATTGGTTTGACGAGATCCTCGATGGCCTTCTCGCGATCGCCGAGGTCACGTTTCGCCTTGTCCTGATGCGCGCCGAGATTTTGCTCCGCAAGGCGCAGAAAATGCTCGCTATTCGATTTCAGGGACTGATTCGCAAGATCGGAAAACGCGGTCGTGAGCTGTGCCCTCGCAGTTTCAAAGGCCATTTCACGTTCGCGCTGCAAAGATTCCTGATTATTGACGATAGCCTCGAGCTTTGCCTGGCGGCGGGCAGCAATCAGCCACGCTATCAGTCCGCCAAGCAGAAGGCCAAGCAGTAGCGCCGGCGCGCCGAATTGGAGTAATGGTTCCGTCAAAGCAGAGGCAGTCATCGTGCTTGAAGATTAACCGCTTTGAGCAGAATTTGGGTAAGTTCTGCCGGGTTGCCTGCGTATTCATCGGCGCCCCAATTGCGCGGATCGTCAGAGCTGGGGACATAGCCGTAAGTTGCAGCAATCGTCGCCATTCCGGCGCGGCTGCCAGCTTCTATGTCGCGTGCGGCGTCGCCAACGTAAATACTGTCCGCGGGCGAAACTGCGGCAATTTCGCATGCATGCAGCAACTGCGCCGGGTCCGGTTTTCGCTTTGGCAACGTATCACCGCTAATGGTACAGACGCTCCGCGTCGACAGGCCAAGCGCCGCCATTATCGGGCCAGTCAGGTGCGCGGGTTTGTTGGTCACAACGCCCCAGGGCAGGGAGGCGCTATCGAGACGCTCGAGCAGGATCTCCAGACCGGCGAAGACGCTCGATTGCTCGCAGACACGTGCGGCGTAGCGGTCGATAAATTCACACATCAGCGGGCTGGTGGGTGTGATTACAGCGTCCGGAAACGCGAGCTGCAATAGCCCCAGTGCGCCGTTTGACACATGCGAGCGTCCAAGTTCGTAAGGGACAAGACTCACACCATGTGCGGCTTGCAGCTCTTGTAACGCGGTCACCATGTCCGGGGCCGTATCGACCAGCGTGCCATCCAAATCAAAGAAAACGGCTTTTGCCTCACCGTTAAATAGTTGCGTCAAGACGTTACTCGGTGTCGGGTCGGCGGAAATGCATCATGTAGTTTACGTCCAAACCGGGGTTAAGCGAGTACTCGCGGTTCAGCGGGTTGTAATGCATGCCGATGCTGGCATCGAGTTCCAGTCCCGCTGCACGTGCCCATGCATCCAGCTCCGATGGCCGAATGAATTTCCGGTATTCATGTGTTCCGGCTGGCAACAGCCTGAGCAGGTACTCGGCGCCAATTATCGCCAGTATGAACGACTTCGGGTTGCGGTTGATCGTTGAGAAGAACGCGTGGCCACCGGGACGCAGCAACTTGTGTACGGCAGTTACGATGCCCGCCGGACTCGGTACATGCTCAAGCATTTCGAGGCAGGTGACGACATCGTACTGTCCCGGTTCGCCGGCAGCGATATCCTCAGCAGCCATGCGCCGGTAATCAACTGCAGTTCCGGACTCAATCTGGTGCAGTCGCGCGACCGCCAGCGGACCCTCGGCCATGTCAATTCCAGTGACCACGGCACCGCACTTGGCCAGCGATTCAGCCAGAATGCCTCCACCGCAACCGATGTCCAGCACTTTCGCGGATTCGAGTTCGACGTGCTGGCGAATCCAGTCGACCCGCAACGGATTGATCTCGTGCAGCGGATGGAATTCGCCATCCGGATCCCACCAGCGTGAAGCAAGTGCATCAAATTTGGCGATCTCGGCCGGGTCCACATTTTGCTCGGCTTTTGGTGTTCTGCTCAATTCGATTCCAGAAGATTAGTAACGCCCGTTTGGCGCTCAGTATACAGGGCTGAGCGCCAGCTACCACGTGCCTTGCGGGCTGAATTAAAACCCGGCGTAGGACTGCGAATCGGGGATTGCTGTGGTAGAATTCCAAGCCTGATGCGGCACCTGAAACAGGGTCAAATCGAGCCCGGCAAAACATAGAATTTTTCGATAAATCCAACATCTGCTTATACAAATTTGTTCCTGTCGACGACAAGAACTGCGCTGAGATTGTGAGTATTTATGGCTGAAGTGGCCCAGGAACTGCTGACTGTCAGTCTCGAAGAGGAGATGCAGCAATCCTATCTCGACTACGCGATGAGCGTTATTGTCGGGCGCGCATTGCCGGACGCACGAGACGGGCTAAAACCGGTGCACCGGCGCGTACTGCATGCAATGCGGGAACTCGGCAACGACTATAACAAGCCGTATAAGAAGTCGGCACGTGTCGTCGGTGACGTGATCGGTAAGTACCACCCGCACGGTGATACCGCTGTTTACGACACCATTGTACGAATGGCACAGCCGTTCTCGATGAGGGCATTGCTCGTCGATGGCCAGGGCAATTTTGGCTCGGTCGATGGCGATGCGCCGGCCGCAATGCGTTACACCGAAGTGCGCATGTCGAAGATCGCCCACGAGCTGCTCGCCGATATCGAGAAGGAAACCGTTGATTTCGTCGAAAACTACGATGGCTCCGAGTCTGAGCCGTCGGTCATGCCGACACGTATACCGAATTTGCTGGTTAATGGCTCCTCCGGCATCGCCGTCGGCATGGCGACAAACATTCCGCCACACAATCTTTGTGAAGTGGTTGACGCCACTCTGGCACTGATCGACGACCCAACCATCGACGTGGCGGGGCTGATGCAATACCTGCCGGGTCCGGATTTTCCCACTGCCGGCATTATTAACGGGGCGCAAGGTATTCATGCGGCGTACGCTACCGGGCGAGGGCGCGTCTACACACGGGCGCGCACGCATGTGGAGGAGATCGGCAAAGCAGGGCGCGAAGCGATTATCGTTACCGAGTTGCCATTTCAGGTCAATAAAGCAAGGTTGATCGAAAAGATTGCAGAGTTGGTCCGCGACAAGCGTCTCGAGGGCATCAGTGAACTGCGCGATGAGTCTGACAAGGACGGCATGCGCATCGTTATCGAGCTTCGCAAAGGCGAGATCCCCGACGTGGTCCTGAATAACCTCTTCAAACATACGCCCATGCAAAGTGTGTTCGGCATCAATATGGTTGCCTTGCTGGACGGCCAGCCAAAGCTGCTGAGTTTGAAGCAGATCCTGGAGGCATTTCTCGGCCACCGACGCGAAGTGGTTACACGGCGCACTATTTTCGACTTGCGCAAGGCGCGAGATCGTGCCCACCTGCTGGAGGGCCAGGCCGTCGCACTGGCAAATATCGACGACGTCATTACGTTGATTAAAGCGTCGCCGTCGCCGGCCGAGGCGAAGGACGCCTTAATGGCGAAAACCTGGCTACCTGGGTCGGTTAGCGCCATGTTGGCTGCTGCCGGCAAAACGGATACCCGCCCCGACGGGCTGGAGATTGGATTTGGGCTGATCGATGGCCAGTATCGTTTCTCGGCGTCTCAGGCGCAGGCGATTCTCGACCTGCGGTTACACCGCCTGACGGGTCTGGAACAAGAAAAAATAATAAATGAATACAAAGAGATACTGGAAAGTATTAATGTCCTTTCGGATATTCTGGCCGACCCGGATCTGCTATTGCGGGTGATCCGTGATGAGCTTGGCGAAGTACGCCAGGCTTACGGTGACACCCGGCGCACAGAGATTATTCAGGATCACAGCGACCTTGGCATCGAAGACCTGATTACAAGCGAGGAGGTCGTAGTTACGCTGTCACACGGTGGCTATGCCAAGGCGCAACCAATTGACGTCTACCAGGCGCAAAAGCGCGGTGGCCGGGGCCGGTTGGCGACCAAGGTCAAGGACGAAGATTTTGTCGACAAGCTGTTTATTGCCAATACTCATGACACCATTTTGTGCTTTTCCAGCTACGGCAAAATGTATTGGCTCAAGGTTTACCAGGTACCGCAGGCCAGCCGTGGCTCGCGCGGCAAGCCTATAATCAACCTCCTGCCTCTGGATGAGGGAGAGCGAATCAATGCGGTGTTGCCGATCCAGGAATATGCCGACGGCAAGTTCGTGTTCATGGCGACCTCGGGCGGCACCGTCAAGAAGACGCCGTTAAGCCAGTTTTCGAGGCCGCGCTCGAGCGGCATCATTGCCATCGATCTGCGTGGCGATCGGTTGGTAGATGTGGCCCTCACAGATGGCAACGCGGAAATACTCCTGGTGGCAAGCTCCGGCAAAGGCATCCGTTTCTCCGAAGAGCACGTACGGCCAATGGGTCGGGGTGCCGCCGGCGTCCGCGGCATCAAATTGCCTGCTGGACATGAAGTGATCGCGCTGGCGATCGTGCGCGAGGGGCTTATTCTGACGGCTACCGAAAATGGCTACGGCAAACGTACCGCGATCGAGGATTTCCCGTTGCAGGGACGGGGCGGGCAGGGCGTAATTGCCATTCAGACTTCCGAACGTAACGGCCGCACGGTCGGTGCTGCGCTGGTTGGTGACGACGACGAAATCATGTTGATAAGTTCAAACGGTACCCTGGTGCGAACAGCTGTTGGCGACATTTCGGTGCAGGGCAGGAATACGCAAGGCGTTCGTCTGATTCGTGTAGAGTCCGATCAGCGTCTCGTTGGATTGGCGCGTATTGAATACACCGAGGAAGACGAAGAGTAA
>JAOUHU010000069.1 GCA_029884455.1 Gammaproteobacteria bacterium
TCACTTGCGGTAATTCGTGCCACGATGCCGGGCATGTAACGCTCGATGACGCGCAGCGTCGCGGCCTCGAATTCGGCACGCGCCGTATCGGTCCAGCCACCCTTGCGATCGTAAGGTGCGTATTGCACCACCGCCGACATTACATGCTTGCCGGCCGGCGCGAGCGTATCGTCGCGCACACTCGGGAAGGTGAGCTCGACCACGGGCTCGGGTGAACTCTGGCCATACTTCGCCGGGTTGAAGGCGCGTTCAACATAGTGCTCGTCCGGTGCGATGACAAGGCGCGCTGCAAGATCACGCTCACTGAGCCCCGCGACCTCCGGAAGTCCGTCCAGCGCGAGGTGTAATTTGGCGGCATTGCCGCGCGAGCGCAAATGGTGCACGCGATGCGTGAAGCGTGCCTCCATGTGCTGCGCGCCGACCAGGTCGAGCAGCGTGCGCTTCGGGTCCGCATTCGAGACGACGGTGTAGCTGTCGAAACGCTCGCCGCCGCTGGTCTCGACACCGGTGACGCGACCATTGTCAACAATGATGCGCTTTACCGGCATGCCGGTCCGGATCGTAACGCCGGACTCGCGCGCAATGTGCGCCAGCTCCTCGCTGACCGATCCCATGCCACCGCTTGGTGCGGCAATACGGCCGAAATCACCAGCGAGGCGATAGAGGTAGGTCATGATCGTGTTCGGCGAACGCGGTCCGAGATGGGTGCCGAGCACGGCGTCGAGACTGATCGCACCTTTCAGCAACGGGTTCTCGAAGCGCTCGCTTACCTCGTCATGCACGTTCATGCCAATAAGGCGCAGGAACTCCTGCATCTCGTGCTTGCCAAGCCGCCGCACATCGAAACCGAGCCGCGCGAGTGTTGCAAGATCGGCGAAAGATTTATTGCCGAGCCGTGGCGGTGTCCTGTTCAGGAAGGTGTTGAGCAGCTTCGCGAAGCGCGCCATGCGCTTGTGAAATTCGCGATAGCTGCTCGCGTCCGCATCGCTGACACCATCGACCGCCAGACCCTCGATGCGCAGGTGATTGCCGTCCTCAGCGAGCGCAATCGTTGCCATGTCATCGGCCGCAAGTTTTGGCTTCAGTTTCAGCTCTTTGCGAACACTGGGCTGCAACTGGTACAGCAGGTGCGCACAGGCAGACACGGTGAAACCGTCGGCGAATTCGCGCGTAATGGCGGCACCGCCGACCTGGCCGTTGGCCTCGAGCAGCAGCACGCGCTTGCCGGCCCTGGCGAGCAGGGCCGAACAGATCAGGCCGTTGTGGCCGCCACCGACGACGATGGCATCGTAGGTTTCAGTCATCGCCAAAATTCTCCGGCACCGTGTTCGGGCGCTTCAGGTCGGCGAGAATTTCCCGCGCCGCGTTCGCACCGGGCGCGGCCATTACGCCGCCACCCGGGTGCGTGCTCGAGCCACACATGTAGAGTCCGCCAACGGGCGCACGATACTGCGCGTAGCCGGGAATGGGCCGGTTGAACAGCAATTGGTCCATGGTCAGTTCGCCGTGAAAAATATTGCCCTCGGTTATGCCGATCTCTGCCTCGATATCCTGGGGCGTGCGCACCTCGTAATGCAGGATCAGGTTTTTGAAGTCCGGGCTGTAATTCGCGATCTGGTCAATCACGGTGCGGCCAAAAGCAGCTTTCTCGTCGGCGGTCCAGGCGCGACCGTCGATCTGGTGCGGGCAATACTGCACGAAGCAGCTCATGAAATGCTTGCCGGGCGGGGCCATGGTCGGATCCGTCATCGTCGGTACCACGCAATCGATGTACGGGTCCTTCGACCAGGTGCCCGCCTTCCACTCGTCGTAAGCGCGCTCCATGCGTTCCAACGAATCGATAAAATGCATGTCGCTGCGATACAGCGTGCTGCCTTCCGGCAGTGCGGGAAATGTCGGCATGCCATCGAGTGCAATGTTGACCTTGCCGGACGAACCGCGAATCTTGAAATTTTTGACCCGCTGGTGGAATTCCGCCGGCAGGTCCGACTTATCCATGCAATTCAGGAAGGTGCGTTTCACGTCCATTGCCGAGACCACGATGCGGGCACTGATCTCGGTGCCGTCCTCGAGGGCGACGCCCGTGGTTTTGCCATTCCTTACCATGATCTTGTCGACACCCGACTCGGTGCGCAGCTCGCCACCGTAGGCCTGGAACGCGCCGGCAATGGACCTGGACACCGCACCCATGCCACCGCGCGCCACACCCCAGGTGCCGACGTTGCCATCGACTTCGCCCATGTAATGATGCAGCAACACATAGGCGGTACCGGGTGAATGCACACCGAGCGCAGTACCGATAATGCCGCTGCCGGAAAACGCAGTCTTGATGACATCGGTTTCAAAATACTCGTCGAGGTACTCGGCGACGCTCATGGTCCAGAAACGGATGGTCTCGTACATCCGGTCTTCGCCCATCTCCATAAACTTGCTGCCCAATGCAATCAGTTCCCTGATGTCGCGGCGCCTGAATGAGGTCGGGTCGGGCGGGGTGCGCAGCAGCGTATCGCGAATGAAGCGGCACTGGCGCATGGTGTCGGCCGCATAGCGCTCGTAGGAATCGGCATCGTGACGCGAAAAGCGCGCACGCTCACGGTAGGCGACTTCGTCATCGTGATATGAACCGTAGTAGTCGCCGTTCTCGAGAAACTGCACCGAACCGCCATAGGGCGTGACCTGCAGGCCGTGCTTGTGCAACTCCAGCGAGCGGTAGATTTCCGGGCGCAGCAGGCTGCAGACGTACGAGCAGTTCGAGTACATCCAGTCTTTGTACAATTCCCGGCTGACCGCAGCACCGCCGATGTACTCGTTCTTTTCCACGCAGACGACATCGAGTCCTGCTTTCGCAAGGTAGGCGGCGGTCGTGAGACCGTTGTGTCCGGCCCCAACGACGACCGCGTCATAGGTCTTCATGCAGCGTTGCTCTCTTTCTCGAGGGTTTTATCGAGCGCGCGTTCGAAACGTTGCAGTGTATCCTCGAGACAGTCTTTGTGCGACTCGCACATGAACCAGGGCTCGCGCGAGTCGGGCTCGACCAGTATCCCCTGTTCATGCAGTTCCGGTGCCAGGGCGTCGTAGAAATCGTAATCGGAATTCTTCCACTCGCGATAATTCTGCGGTGGCCGCGACGAAAAAATCAGGCCCTGCATGGACGGGTGCCCCGTGTAGCAGTGTTCGATCGAGCGCGCCTTGAGAATCCTGCTCAGGCCGGTACGCAGTGCCTCGCCGTGGCTGCTGACCGTTTGCAAGGCGTCGGTTTCATCGAGGATTTCGAGTGTCTTGTCGGCGGCAGCCAGCGACACCGGGTGGCCCGTAAACGTACCGCCATGCACCACCGCGTTGCCGACACGGCGCATGATGTCTTCGCGCCCCGCAACCACGGCAATCGGATAACCATTCGCCATCGCTTTCGCGAAGGTGCAGAGATCGGCCTTGATGCCAAACAGTTCCTGCACGCCGCCCCTGGCGACGCGAAAACCGGTCTTGACCTCGTCGATGATCATGACAACGTCGTAGCGGTCGCAGAGTGCGCGCGCATCGCGCATGTATTGCTCGGTGGCGCGAATCGCGCAGCAATTACCCATGATTGGCTCAACCAGGAAAGCACCGATCTTTTCATGATGCTTGCGTAATACATCCTCGAGTGCATTCGCGTCATTGAGCGGCGTGGAGTGAAACAGCTTGCGGCTGATCGCCGGTACACCTTCGCCGAAAGGCAGGAATTCCGGTTTGCCATCCGCGGGTACCCAGCCTTCGACATCGGCATGCCACATGACTTCGCTGAAAACGCCGTGATAGCCGCCCTCGACCACGATGTGGTTGTCCTTGCCGCTATAGGCGCGTGCGATACGCAATGCGGCCATGACCGCCTCGGTACCGGAGTTGGAAAAACGTACCAGTTCTGCAGCCGGCACCATCTTGCTGATGCGTGTCGCGACCTTGTATTCCATTTCGGTCGACAGGGCGAAAACGCCACCCACGTTCATGCCATCGCGTGCCGCCGCATCGACACGATCGTCGCCATAGCCGAGGATGATCGGCCCATAGCCGAGTCGGTAGTCAATGTACTCATTGTCGTCCATGTCCCAGATGCGGCCGCCCTTACCGCGCTGGATGTAGATGGTTGCGTCGTCACCCCAGTAACGGAAGTTGGAGGACACGCCGAGAGGAAGTTTATTGATGGCTTTATTGAAATGTTGGTTTGAGCGCGCGAGCGAGCGCATAAAGGCTCCTGTGTGATTTGAGGGCAAACAGGGTCTCACGAATTCCGCTCCGGGTCCAGAAAAATGAATGAGTATTCATTCAATGTATGCCATAATTCCGCCCATGCCCACCCTCGCCAAGGCCGCCGAAAGCCGCACCAGGTCACGCCTCGCAAGGCGCCAGCAGCTTATCGAAGCGACCATGAAATGCATTGCGCGTAAAGGTATTGGCAGCACCACGCTGGGTGATGTGGCCAAAGAAGCCGGCCTCTCGCAGGGCATTGTCAACCTGCATTTCGACAGCAAGGACAACCTGCTCAAGGAAACCCTGACGCAGCTCGCCAGCGACTACAAAACCCAGTTCGACACGGCGCTGAAGCGTGCCGGGACAAGGCCCGCCGACCAGCTGCACGCGGTGCTCGCGCTCGACTTCAAGCCGTCGATCTGCAACCGCGAAAAACTCGTGCTCTGGTTCGCGTTCTGGAGCGAGGTACGGGCACGTCCGACCTATCGCAAGATCTGCGAGGCCTGGGACAATTATTACGATGAGGTCGTGCGGCAACTTTGTGCTGCGATCATTGCCGAGGGTCAGTACACGGTTTCGGCGACTGCCGCAGCCAGTGCACTGGCTGCGATGACCGATGGGCTGTGGCAGGCGTGCCTCGTCAACCCGCAATCCTGGAGCCGGCAGGCGGCCATGGATGCCGTCATGAGCTACCTGCAACACGTATTCCCGAAACATTTCCCCGTATGAGGTCATCGTGAAAGTCGAATTAAGCAGTGATGCAATCCAGTGGGCAGCGATCGCGCGTCAGTACGCGGACGAGTACTTGCTGCCGCACGAGGTGGAAGCCGAACTCAACGACGGCGAACTCGCGGCGGCCATTACGAAACGCAACAAGCTGCGCGCCATCGAGCTCGGCTTCTCGGCGATGGATGTGCCAAAAAAATACGGCGGACTCGAGTTACCGCTCGAAGTCCAGGCAGCTGTATGGGAACAGCTCGGCAGAATTACCAATGCGCTGTCCTGGTGCTTTTCCGAACCACAGACCTGGATGTTCGAGGCCTGCACCGAGGCGCAGATTCAGGCATATGTGCTGCCGCTGATGCGCGGCGAGCGCAAGGACTGCTACGCCATTACGGAATCCGGTCCTGGCTCCGACGTCGCCGGGCTGGCCGCCACGGCACAAAAAGACGGTGACCACTACGTGCTCAACGGCGAGAAGTGGTATGTGACCAGCGGCAACCTCGCCGACTTTTTCTGGTTCCAGGCCTCGGTGCCCGATGAAGACGGTGCAGAGGCGCTGTTCCTGGTCGACCAGGGCACGCAGGGCATCGAGATCATCGCCAACCCGAAATTCAGCCACACCTATGCCTCGCATCACCCGACCTACCGCTTCAAGAATGTGCGCGTGCATCAAGCGCAGCGTGTCGGCAGGCCCGGTGATGCGATGAGCTACACGCGCAGCTGGTTTCGCCACGAACGGCTGATGATCGGTGCCAGGAGCTGTGGCGCGGCGGCACGGCTTATCGAGGACGCACTCGCATTCGCCGGCGGCCGCATTGTCGACGGCGCGCCACTTAGCGAAAAGCAGGCGATCCAGTTCATGCTCGCCGACAGTGTCGCGGAACTGTACGCAGCACGCCTGATGACTTTTGCCGCGGCCCGCGCCTGCGACCAGGGCGAGGACCTCAAGCTTCAGCACAGCCGTTGCTCGATCGTGAAACTGTACGTGTCGGAAATGGCCAACCGCGTGGCGGATCGCGCCGTGCAGATTTTCGGTGGGCGTGGCTATATGCGAGAAAACGTTGCCGAACGCTTTTTCCGCGAGCTGCGTGTTGACCGGATCTGGGAGGGAACGAGCGAGATCCAGCGCCTGATCATTGCCCGATGTCTTGTCAAGCGTGGGCTGGACGATATGTAATTGTCACCAGCGTCCGGGGATGTTCAAATCAGCCTCGCATGAGAATAACAATAACTATTGCCGGCCTCGTCGCACTGCTGTTGGCTGCCTGCAGCGGCGGCGATCGCGCCGCCGGGGCCGACAGCAAGATCGTTAACGTCTACAACTGGGCCGACTACCTGGCGCCCGACACGATCGCGCGATTCGAGGCCGAATACGGCATCAAGGTGAACTACGACCTGTACGACTCCTCAGAGGTCGTCGACGTCAAACTGCTGGCCGGCAACACCGGCTACGACGTGGTTTTTCACAGCTATTCTTACGCGAGCAAGCTTGCCCCGGTTGGCCTGTTCGAAGTACTCGACAGAAGTCGCCTCTCGAACCTCGGCAACCTCGACCCGAAGATCATGGAGCTGTTCGATTCTTTCGAAGCGGTTCGCGACCTGGCCGTGCCCTATCACTGGGGCAGTACCGGTTACGCGTGGAATTACGACATGATACGTGAGCGCCTGCCCGACCACGCCATGGACAGCGCCGATGTGCTGTTCGATCCCGAGATTGTCGCCAAGCTCGCCGACTGTGGCGTGTCCTTGCTCGACGGGGCATCCGACGTGATCTCGCACATCCTCGCTTATCATGGCCGCGACCCGGCGGCCGTGGATGAGGAAAGCCTGCAGTTCGCCGAACAGCGGCTGCGCGAAATCAAGCCTTACATCCGCTATTTCAGCAACGAGAAGGTTCTCTCGGATATGCCCAACAAGGAAGTCTGTGTGGCCATGAGCTGGTCGGGCGATTATGCGCAGGCTGCCGCGCGCGCCGTCGAAGCCGGCATCGAGATCGACCTGCGCTACACCGCGCCGAAGGAAGGTACGCGGCTGTGGGTGGACGGCATGTTTATGCCCAGCGATGCGCGCAACAAGGACAACGCCTATTTGTTTATGGATTTCATGCTGCGCGCCGATATTGCAGCGGATATCGCCAATGTCGTGAATTATGCCAACGCCAACCGGGCATCCTGGCAGTTCATTGAGCCCCAGGTACTTGAGGACCCGGCCGTGTTCCCGGATCCGAAGACCATGGACAGCCTGTTCGTCGTGTATCCCGCCGACCCGATACCGGAACGTGCCCGCACGCGCGCCTACGCACGTGCCAAGAGCGGAATCTAGTCTTGAGCAGCTCCAGGAATCCGTGCTTTATCCGTATTCGCGGTGTGAGCAAATTATTTGGCGACTTTGTCGCCATCGATGACGTCAGCCTCGACATCGCACAAGGCGAATTGTTCTCGATCCTGGGTGGCTCGGGCTGCGGCAAGACGACGCTGCTCAGAATCCTGGCCGGCTTCGAACAGCCGACCCGCGGCAGGGTCGAGATTGACGGCGTCGACGTGACCGACATACCCGCCTACGACCGGCCGGTGAATATGATGTTTCAGTCCTACGCGATTTTTCCGCACATGTCGGTCGAAAAGAACATTTCCTATGGCCTGCGCAAGGACAAGGTCGGCAGTGCGGAAATTGCGCAGCGCGTCGACGAGGTTATCGAGCTCGTACAGCTTGGCGACTTTCGCAAGCGCGATCCCGACCAGCTTTCCGGCGGCCAGCGGCAGCGCGTTGCCCTCGCCCGCGCGCTGATAAAACGACCAAAGGTGCTGTTGCTCGATGAGCCGCTCGCGGCACTCGACAAGAAGCTGCGTGAGCACACGCAGTTCGAACTCATGAACATCCAGCACGAACTCGGCATCACGTTTGTGGTTGTGACCCACGACCAGGAGGAGGCGATGACGCTCTCGACGCGCATCGCGGTCATGAACAAGGGCCGCCTGCTGCAGGTCGGCGAACCCAGGGAGATCTACGAGTACCCCGAGACGCGTTTCGTCGCCGATTTCATCGGTACCATCAACACTTTCGAGGGCAGGGTTTCGAGCGTGGATGAACAACATATCCAGGTCAACTGCGAGACGGCGGGCGGCGATCTGATGGCATTCAATGAGCATGAGCTCAAGTCCGGTGACAAGGTCTGCATCGCGGTACGACCCGAGAAGATTTTCATCAGCCGCGACCCGCCGGAAAACTCCGAGGACATTCGCATCAGGGGCACGGTTGATGACCTCGGCTATCTCGGCAACCTGTCGCTGTACCGCGTACGCCTCGAGTCAGGCAAGGTCATTCTCGTCAGCCAGCAGAACCGGCAGCGCTCGGCGAAACGCTCGATAGAGTGGGAAGAGCAGATCTGGGTGTCGTGGCGGCCACGCAGCTCGATCGTGCTGGTGAACTAGCACGGCCGTGGCGTCGCTGATCAAAAAGGACACGCTCTGGCGGCACATCACGGTGCTGGTGCCTTACCTGTGGTTGCTGGTGTTCTTCCTGCTGCCCTTCGGCATCATCCTGAAAATCAGCCTCGCCGAACCGGTACTTGCGCAACCGCCGTTCTCGCCGACTTTCGACGAAACCGGCGCGCTATCCGTTAACACGGACAATTTCGCCTTCCTGTTCCGTGACAAGCTGTACGCGCTGACCTATCTGAAATCCGTGCTCATGGCGGCGGCGGCGACAATCTGCTGCCTGCTGCTCGGCTTCCCGATTGCCTATGGCATCGCACGCTCTGATCCGCGTACGCGAAGCCTGCTGCTATTGCTCATCGTACTGCCGTTCTGGATCTCCTTCCTGCTGCGCGTGTATGCCTGGATGGGGCTTTTGGGTAACTACGGCGTCATCAACAATTTCCTGATGTGGCTCGGCATAACGGCACAACCGATCCAGATCCTGTACACCGACTTCGCAATTTTTCTCGGCCTGGCCTACTCCTACCTGCCGTTCATGATCCTGCCTCTGTACGCCACGCTCGAGCGCATGGATCTCGATCTCGTGGACGCAGCCATGGACCTTGGCGCCTCGCGCACCACGGCGTTCTGGGATATCACCTGGCCACTCGCGAGAGCTGGCGTGATCGCGGGCTGCATGCTGGTGTTCATTCCGGCGATGGGCGAGTACGTAATTCCGTACCTGCTCGGCGGCCCGGATGCGTTGCTGATCGGGCGCGTGCTGTTCGATGAGTTTTACGTCAATCGTGACTGGCCGCTGGCGTCTGCCGTCGCGATCATGCTGCTGGTG
This sequence comes from Gammaproteobacteria bacterium, assembly GCA_029884455.1. Taxonomy (GTDB): domain Bacteria; phylum Pseudomonadota; class Gammaproteobacteria; order Steroidobacterales; family Woeseiaceae; genus UBA1847. The sequence continues at coordinate 9,217 of JAOUHU010000069.1, forward strand.
CTGCTGGTGGTGCCAATTGTCGTCCTGCAGAGAAACCAGGCGCGCGACGAGGAGCAGGCGATATGAGGAAGCAGTCGCGATTCATCCTGTCAGTGCTGGCCTTCGGCTATGCGTTTCTCTACTTGCCATTGCTGTCGGTCATTTTTTATTCCTTCAACGACTCGCGTCTAGCGACCGTCTGGGGCGGATTTTCGACGCGCTGGTACGGCGAGCTGTTTCGCAACGAACAGATTCTTGATGCCACCTTTTTGAGTTTTCGCATTGCCGCGACCTCGGCAACCCTCGCGACGATATTCGGCACCATGGCGGGTCTCATGTTGGTGCGCTTCGGACGGTTCCGCGGCCGGACATTGTTCTCCGGCATGATCACGGCACCGCTGGTCATGCCCGAGGTCATCACCGGCCTGTCGCTGTTGCTGTTATTCGTGACCTTTCAGCAATGGTTCGGCTGGCCCGGGCAACGCGGCTTCAGCACCATCACCATTGCACACACGACCTTTTCCATGGCGTATGTGGCGGTCATCGTGCGCTCACGCCTCTCACAGATGGACCAGTCGCTGGAAGAGGCCGCGATGGACCTCGGTTGCCGCCCGGCGCGCGTGGTCTTCGATATCACCCTGCCGCTGATCGTACCGGCCATGGTCTCAGGCTGGCTGCTCGCCTTCACACTGTCGCTCGATGACCTCGTCATCGCGAGCTTCGTTTCGGGTCCTGGCTCCAACACTTTGCCGATGTACATTTTTTCCAAGGTGAAGCTCGGGGTGACGCCCGATGTCAATGCACTCGCGTCCCTGTTTATTCTCATCGTCACTGTCACACTGTTTACGGCCTGGTTCCTGACCAACCGGCGCGCGAGGAAAGTCTAGGCACGCCGGGCCGACGAGTTCCGGCAGCTTGTCAGGCAACGGCTATTCGGCGCTCGTCCTTCCGACTGGAAGCAAGCGCGCGAAAGCGACACCGGAGAGAGCCAGGAGATAGAGGAGACCGATGAAATAGGGACCGAGTTCTCGATGCAGCAGCAAACGAAAGCCACGCCACGATCGGACTCAATCCGGCGGTCGAAATTAGCGGCAGAGAGCCGCGCGCTACGCGAACAAGTCTCACAGCCAGGTAGATCGCAAAGATTGCGCTACAACTCGCCCAGACGGTTGCGTCTTCTGCCCCGAAGAAGATGAACGCGAAGGGAAGCATGGCGAAAAGTACCGCGGAGAGGCTGGTCGAGATCATCACCTGGAAGCGCACGACATCCGCAGGCGCCCGGTGGCTGAATCACCCCGGGTTCTCCGGAGGGTTTTTGTCTTGAGTCAGGCCGCCATCGCCTGATCTCTGTTCTGATAATACATCGCTTCGTATTCTGCAGGCGGTATATCACCAATTGGTTCGAGCAGGCGGCGGTTGTTGAACCAATCTACCCATTCGAGTGTGGCGTACTCGACGGCATCGACGTTGCGCCAAGGGCCATGCTTCCTGATCACTTCGGTCTTGTACAAACCGTTGATCGTTTCGGCCAAGGCATTGTCGTAGCTGTCACCCACACTGCCGACGGAAGCGATAATGCCCGCTTCAGCCAGGCGTTCACTGTAACGGATCGACAGATATTGCGTACCGCGGTCGCTGTGGTGAATGAGATTATCGGATTTGCCGCGCGCATGTATTGCTTGCTCCAATGCATCCAGCACCAGATCCGTCCTGAGCGATGTTGAGACGCGCCAGCCGACAATGCCGCCCACCGTGATTCATAAGATGGTTCTTGCTCGTGCAGCATGCGAACCGCTCGTTCCCGGGCTTCCAGGGAATATCTGTTTGCTCTTGTCATCGGAGTATCCTCTCAACATAAAAGGTCTCCGGCAATCCCGGGGTGATTCATCAGCCAGTTGGCCGACAATGAAAAGCGGTCGGCTTAGAGCCGACATTGCGTCCGCTGGAAGAGTGAGGAAACGGCGCAGGGCAAAGATCGATGCAGAGGTGTACCAAAGGGCAAGAAGGACACTGGAGTACTGCCAGAGGGCTGGACCTTCGATGCCGAGAAACAGAATCGTGACGGGAGCAAACGCGAACATCCCGACCGACAGGCTCCGAACGAGCAGCGATTCCCGACGATATGCAGAAGCAGCCTCCCACTGCCCCGCGCGGCACGCCAGGGCGACCGCTACGGCGGAGAAACCGGCGAGGCCGACCGCGAACTCGGCCAATGCGAACAGGGCATCTTGTTCTTCCACGTCGGCCGCCTAACGCCCAAGCTCAGCGGCAGCCGGGCGCGACTCCGACGAACGACAGCACTCTGTTCTCGTGGCTCGCATTAAACCTCCGCTTGGCGGCCACTAGCGTTTCCTTTGGTGTCTAACGGCCCGGTTCAGCGGACGGCGCCTGCGCGCCGTCCGCTGCAACCGATTGTTGGCTGTCTGGTAGAGGCGATCTGCTCATGATGTAGTAGGACAAATCACTTCGCTGGCTCGAAATCGCCCGGCTTCCATGTCTTGTCGAAGAATGGCTGGAGCGGGCCATAGAGGCGAATCAGCACGTTGTAGCTCTTGCCTGGCATGGTCTGAATCCAGTTGCCCTCGTGGCCGGCGGGCGCCTTCGGCCCAAACCACATCGTGTAAGAGCCGTCGGCATTGGGCTTCACGGAGGGATTCAGGCTGTCGCGGCCGGCGAGCTTCTGGTCAGTCTCGAGCATGGAGCGGTGCTGGCTGTCATAAACCATGAAAGACCAGAAATCCTTGGCCGGAACGGGAGCCGGAAGCGTGACCG
>JAOUHU010000018.1 GCA_029884455.1 Gammaproteobacteria bacterium
TACGGCCCGAGCACCTTCGAACCACAGGCCGTGCCGCACCACTAGCGACCTCGGTCGAGAAACATCCCGTAGCCGGGTCCTGCCCGGCGCCGATCTGATAAAGTACGGCCATGGGCAGGGCAATCATTGCGGTTCTGGATTCGTTTGGTGTTGGCGCAACGGCTGACGCTGACAGGTTCGGCGACGTGGGCGCCGATACCTTTGGTCATGTCGCCGCAGTTCGCGCGGACTCTGCGCAGGGCCCGCTAAAGCTTCCCAATCTTGCCAGGCTCGGATTGTTTCACGCAGGTCGCGACAGCACCGGCCGGTTTGCCCCGGGAGCGATCGAAGACACCGAAATTATTGGCGCTTATGGCTTTGCCGAGGAACTCTCAAGCGGCAAGGACACGCCCAGCGGCCACTGGGAAGTTGCCGGCGTGCCGGTGCTCTTCGACTGGGGCTACTTCACCAAAAAGACCGACACCTTTCCTCCCGAGCTGCTCGAAAAACTGATTGCAAAGGCCGGGCTGCCAGGTGTGATCGGTAACTGTCACGCGTCGGGGACGACAATAATTGCGGAACTCGGCGAGGAGCACGTACGCACCGGCAAGCCGATCGTCTACACCTCGGCCGACAGCGTGTTCCAGATCGCCTGTCATGAAGAAGCTTTCGGTCTGCAGCGCCTGTACGCGCTTTGCGATATCGCACGCGAGCTCGTCGATGAATACAACATCGGTCGAATCATTGCCCGGCCGTTCACTGGTAAGGACGCCGCCTCGTTCGTGCGCACCGGCAATCGCCGCGACCTGACCACGCCGCCGCATGCGCCGACGCTGCTCGACAAGCTCATCGCCGATGGCGGCGAAGTAATCAGCGTTGGCAAGATTTCAGATATCTACGCGCACCAGGGCATCAGCAAGAAAATCAAGGCGACCGGCAATGCCGCGTTGTTCGATGCAACACTTGATGCCTTGCGTGATGCCCCGGATCGCAGCATCGTATTCACGAATTTCGTCGACTTCGACATGCTGTATGGGCATCGTCGCGACGTTCAGGGTTATGCCGCCGCTCTCGAGTATTTCGACCGGCGCCTGCCAGAACTGTTTGCGCTCATGCAGGACGACGATATTCTCGTAATTTGCGCCGACCATGGCTGCGACCCGACCTGGCCGGGCTCGGATCACACGCGCGAGCACATCCCGGTGCTCGCCTACGGCAGTGGCGTCAAACCCGGGCCGATCGGCAAACGCAAGACATTCGCTGATATCGGTCAGTCACTGGCGAGTTTCTTCGACCTGTCACCGATGGACTACGGCACCAGCTTCCTGCATGGATAAACTGTTCGCCGAACTCAAGCGGCGCAATGTGATTCGCGTCGCGGGCGTCTATGGCGTTGTTGGCTGGCTGCTGGCACAGGTCGCAACTACACTCGAACAGGCGCTGGGGCTGCCGGCATGGTTTGACGCACTTATCATTGCACTGCTGTTGATCGGTTTGCCCATTGCGCTGGTGCTTGCGTGGGCGTTCGAGCTCACGCCCGAGGGCGTAGTGCGCACCGAGAGCGTTCCTGAGGGCGCCAGCATTACGCCCGAAACGGGTCGCAAGCTTGACTACACGATCGTCGCGGGCCTCGCAGTACTCGGCGCGATGATGGTCTGGCAGCAGCTGTCGCATGCACCGCAGGTGGACGCGACCGCGGGCGCGGATACGGCCATCGAATCCGTGGCGGGCGGACCGCAGGTCGCGTCGATTGCCGTGCTGCCGTGCTGCCGTTCGCCGACCTGTCGCCGGGCGGCGACCAGGAATATTTTTCCGACGGCATTGCCGAAGAGATCCTTAACGTCCTGGTTGGGGTGAAGGGGCTGGATATCGTGTCCCGGACCTCGTCATTCCAGTTCAAAGGCCGTGAGCTCGGCATTCCCGAAATTGCGGGGCTACTCAAAGTGCGTCACGTTGTCGAAGGCAGTGTGCGCAAGTCCGGCGAAACCATTCGGGTCACCGCGCAGCTCATCGATGCGAGCAACGACAAGCACCTGTGGTCGAATACCTACGATCGGCCACTGACCGCGGAGAATATTTTCGCGATCCAGGACGAGATCGCAAATTCGATCGTTACGGCTCTGAGCCAGACCCTGGGGCTGAGCGAACTGGGTGCCGTAGCGGTCGGCACTTCCACCCATAACCTGTCGGCGTACGAAAGATTCCTGCAGGCGCGACCGTTGTTCAATGCGCGTGTGCGGCTCGACGAGGCGGACAAGTTGCTGGCCGACGCGCTGCTGCAGGACCCAGGCTTCGTCAAGGCACTCGAGATGCGCGCGGCCTTGCAGACCCTGATGGTCGAATACGGTTTTTCCGCGCAATCGCGGCAGGACGCCGAGCGGCAGTCGGACAAACTTGCCGAGCGGGCACTCGCCATCGAGCCGCAGAGTTCAGCCGCACTTGCTGTACTCGGCAAGAATGCCGCTACCGCGGTCGAAGACCGGCGCGGCACCAAGTCGTACAAGGAACTCATCGAAATGTTCGACCGTGCCTTGCAGATCGACCCGCGCAATGCCTCCGCGTTGAACTGGCGTGGGCTGCGCTACCTGATGGTCGGCCGTATGGATGAGGCGCTCGCCGATTTCGCGAGTTGCAGGGCCATCGAGCCTTATTACCTGCCCTGTGTCGAAAATTACATCAGCACCTTGGGCGACATGGGCCGTGACGAGGAATCGCTGCAGGCCTGGCGCGAAGCGCTGAATATGAGTGCCACGAAAGTCTATAACGCCGATCTGCCGGTGCTGGCGCGTATGGGTGAAGAACTGGCATTCAAGCTGGTAACGAACGATCAACAAATACTCGGGGGGCTGGAGCCGGCATGACGAGTTGTATGACGCCTACCGACACCCCGAACTCGATCATTCAGAACTGATCGAATCGATTCGCTCATATATGTCAGCTAACAAGAATAGCGAGTCTAACAGCTTCAAATTTATCGTGCTGCCCATTGGTGAAATCTGGGACCACCCGGATGGTGTGTATCTATGGGACCAGTCGGCGGCCTGGTATCGGCAAACCGACGCGTTCAAATCCTATGTGCGCGATATCGGCGTGCTCGACTATTGGCACGAATTCGGCTTTCCGGCGCAATGCCGGCCGCTGGGCAGCGATGACTTCGAGTGTGACTAGGCGTTGGCCGGGCTAGTCGGCGCGATTGCGCTCGGCCAGCGAGCTTTGGATCCTTGCTGCCAATGCGCGCGCTTCTGTCGCGACCCTGGCGGTGTCGATCGTTAGTAACTCGCGCTCGTCCATGAGCAGCTTGCCGTCGACAATCACTGACACGACATCCTGCTCGTCGCTGACGTAAACAAGATGCGAAATAACATCGAAAGTCGGGACATGATGCACATCGTCAAACGCGACCTGGATCAGGTCGGCGCGCTTGCCGGGCTCTAGGGAACCGATCGTGTCGCCCATGCCGATGGCAATTGCACCGCCGCGCGTTGCCATGGCCAGCACCACGTTCGCCGGCAGCACCTCGGGGTTCATCTGTTCCACTTTTTGCAGGAAGGCGGCGAGGCGCATCTCCTCCCACATGTCGAGATCATTGTTGCTGGCCGCACCATCGGTGCCCAGGCCGACGCGCACGCCAGCCTGCAACATTTTCGTCACCGGTGAAATGCCGGATGCGAGCTTCATATTCGAGCTCGGGTTGTGGATGACGCCCACCTGGCGTTCAGCCAGGATCGGAATTTCGACATCGGTTGGCCAGACGACGTGCGCCGCGATGACAGGTCCGTCAAAAAAACCGATGTCCTCGTACATCTGGATACTGGTCTTGCCATAGGTGTCCAGCGAATATTGCAACTCAAACGGCGACTCGGAAACGTGAATGCTGATCGGCACGCCCAGCTCGTTGGCCGCCGTGCGCGTTGCCTGCAATTGTGCGGCGTTCAGCGTGTAGTTGGCGTGTGGCCCGAATATCGGCGTAATGCGACTATTGCGGTCTTTCCAGCGGCCAATGAACTCACTGCCCTTTTTGATCGAGTCTGCGGCGTTCTCGGCGTCGGGGCTGCGCTGGTCGATCACCGTGGCTGACACCAGGGCACGCAATCCGCAACGTTCGACTACGTCCGCAACCACATCACCGTAGTAGTACATGTCTACAAATGTCGTCGTGCCGCCGCGAATCATTTCCCAGCAGGCAAGCTCGGTGCCGATGCGCACAAACTCCGCGTCAACGAATTCGACTTCGGCCGGGAAAATGTAATTGTTGAGCCAGTCCATCAGGGCGAGGTCGTCGGCGACACCGCGCAACAGTGTCATTGCCGCATGCGAGTGGCCGTTGACCAACCCGGGCATCAGAATGCGCTGCCCGCCGGAGATCGTCTCCGCAGCCGTATAGCGTGCCGTGATGTCGTCGCCGTCGCCGACCGCGATAATGATGCCGTCATCGATCGCAACCGCGCCATTGTCGATCACCGTGCCGGCGGCATCCATGGTCACGACCGACTGTCCCATGACGATCAGGTCGATCTTGTCACTGCCATTACTGCTCGTGCAGCCGCCGTGGCCAAGCAGCAGCAGCGACAGCGTGATGCTATGAATCATTTTTCGCATGCCGTATTCTGACACAAATAATAAGGGGAGACAGTGATGCCGCATCTGTGTACGCGCACCAGCAATTTTATGATTCCATTGCTCGCCGGCCTGTTGTTGCTCGGTTGCGCACCGGCGCCAGAACGTATCGAGGTCAAGGTTGTCGTGATGGCAATGTTCGAGCGCGGCGAGGCGCGTGGTGACGTGCCCGGGGAATTGCAGTTTTGGCTCGAGCGCCTCGACATGCAAACCGAATACGACTTTCCACTCGGCCTGGGCAACCTGTATATGAATGACGCCGGCGTCATGGCGGTGCTGCTCGGCGGTGGCATACCGAATGCGACCGCCACGACGCTCGCACTGGGCCTCGATGATCGCTTCGACTTCCGCCACAGCTATTGGCTGGTAGCGGGCATAGCCGGTGGTGACCCTGCCGACCTGTCGCTGGGATCCGCCGCCTGGGCACGGCACATAGTCGATGGTGACCTGCTGTACGAGATCGACGGCCGCGAGATTCCGCAGGATTGGCCTTACGGCATGATGCCGTTGGGCACACGCGCGCCGGCCACGGATCCTTCGGACCTCGCCGGTGGCTGGACCGTCAATACCATTGCCTATTCATTGCACGATGGGCTGGTGAACTGGGCGTATTCCCTCACGCGCGATATCGAGCTTGACGATGCGCCCGGGATCGCCGCCTATCGCGAACACTACACGACGTATCCTGCAGCGCAGCAGCCACCATTCGTAACCATCGGCGATACCATGAGCTCGAGTACCTACTGGCATGGCGAACTGATGACCCGTTGGGCCAACGACTGGGTGCAGCTCTATCGTGGCAGGGATGCGAACCTCATGACCTCGAACATGGAGGACAGCGGCACGCTTACCGCGCTGCACCGCCTGGCCAACGATGGGCGCATTGACGTCAATCGCATCCTGGTGCTGCGCACGGCCAGCAACTTCACCATGCCGCCCCAGGGACGGAGCGCGGAGTGGAGCCACACGCAGCCTTACCCCGACAATGGTCGGCCTGCACTGGAAGCCGCATTCCGCGTGGGGAATGCCGTGGTTCAGGCGCTGCTCGCTGATTGGGAACAATATCGCAACACGCTGCCGCGGGCGGACGCACCATGAAAATGCTGAACAGGCTGTTTGAGCTGGACAAGCACGCAACCACTGTGCGCGTCGAAGTCATGGCGGGCGTGACGACATTTCTGACCATGGCCTATATCACGGTCGTAAACCCGTCGATTCTGTCGGCCGCGGGCATGGATTTCGGCGCAGTCTTTGTTGCAACCTGCATAGCCGCGGCCATCGGCAGTGTGATCATGGGGCTGTACGCCAACTATCCGATTGCCCAGGCACCCGGCATGGGGCAGAACGCTTTTTTTACCTTCAGCGTCGTGCTCGGTATGGGGCACAGCTGGCAGACAGCGCTGGGCGCGGTGTTCGTATCGGGCATGATCTTCGTCGTTCTCAGTGTTTTGCCCGTGCGCGAATGGCTCATCAACGCGATCCCGCGCAGTCTCAAGCTCGGTATGGCTGCCGGTATCGGCCTGTTCCTGGGTTTTATTGCGTTCAAGAACGCGGGCATCGTAGTACAGAACGATGCGACCTTTGTGACACTGGGCAATATCGTCAGTTTTGAGCCACTCGTTTGCCTTGCCGCATTTGTCATTATCGCGGCGCTTGCCGCACGACGCGTACGCGGTGCCGTGATCATCGGCATACTCGCGGCAACCGTGGTCGGCTGGCTGTTCGGCAAAAACGAATTTCACGGCCTGCTCGCCATGCCACCGTCGCCGGCGCCGGTTTTGCTGCAGCTCGATATTGCGGCGGCCCTGCAATGGTCGATGCTGACTGTGATTCTGTCGATGCTCATCGTTGATGTCTTCGATACGGCCGGCACGCTGATCGGTGTTGCAACGCGTGCCGGGCTCGTTGATGCGGACGGCAAATTGCCACGTATCGGCAAGGCGCTGTTATCCGACTCGACCGCAACTGTGGTCGGCGCCATAGCCGGTACGTCCTCGACCACGAGCTATATCGAAAGTGCCGCTGGCGTCGAAGCGGGCGGGCGTACCGGGCTCACGGCGGTTGTCTGCGGCCTGCTGTTTATCGGCTGCCTGTTCTTCGCGCCACTTGCGCAGAGCGTGCCGGCGTATGCAACTGCAGCGGCTTTGCTTTTTGTCGCATGCCTCATGACGCGCAGTCTTGCCGATATCGACTGGCCGGACGTCACCGAAAGCGCGCCGGCCGTAGTGGCTGCCATCACCATGCCGCTGGCATTTTCCATCGCCGAAGGCATTGGCCTTGGCTTTATCAGCTATGTGCTTATCAAGCTTGTCAGTGGCAGGGCGCGCGACTGCTCTCCCGCGGCATTCGTGATCGCTGCGATATTTGCGCTCAAATACCTGTTTCTCTAGTAGAAACTCGTGCGTCGCACGGGCTGGAACAAGTCTCTGCGATGTGCACAAACGGCGTCGACTGCACAGTGCGCGCAGTCGGGCGGAGTCATTTCGGGGCAGCGCTCGCGCGCCTGGAAAAAGAACCAGTCAACGGCACCCATGCTTTTGCCCGACAGCGTTACGAGTTGCTGCATGGCGCGAAAAGCCGCGTAGCGCACCGCCCACTCGTCACTCTCGGGTAACAGGGCGCGCCGCACCAGTCGTTCCCGGAGCGTGTGCTCGCGCACCTCGATGAGGCCCATGCGCAGGCAGGACCGCATCACATGGTAGTCGACAATTGGTGGCACGTCGGCGGCACCGCCGGCGAGCCATGCCTCGGGACGCTGCAACAGAATCACGGCCAGCAAAGCTGATTTCTTGCGCAGTGGATCTTCCTTGTAGCCGCCGATGTGATCGAGCAATTGCAGCAGCGCGGCGACGGGAGCCTCTGCGGCATTGATTTTTTGCAGCGCGATTTGCGGTGTCAGTCCGAGCGCAAGCATGTCGCGCCCATAGGCGCGTGCCAGGGCGAGATGCGTATCGAGCTCGGGCATCGGTTCACTGCCATCGTCGGCCAACAGCACCGCCCGCAGCTGCTTGTCGGTCAGGTTCGCCTGGGCTGCAGGCGCCAGCCGCTCCGGGTCGTCCCGCAGCCAGCGCATCCAGGCCCGGAACAGGTAAAACGCGCCTTTGCGTTGTTCGCCATCGATCGTTGCAACCAGTGGCCGGTCGTAGTGACTGTCCGTCGCGCTCCAGAAGCCGAACTGCTGCAGCGAAGTTGCGAAAAAGTAATCGTGCGCTGCCGGGTGATCCCTTGCCGGCAGGTCCGGCCCGGTGAATGCAAAGGGCGTGATCTCGGGCAGCCCGGCAATCAACGTGGCAATGCGGCCCAGTTGTTCGACGTTTACAACGACTCGCTCATCCATTGCAGCGGCCGGCGCTGGCGAGTTGTCGAGCAGTGCGGTGGGACCGATCGCGGTCGTCATCTCTGCGGCGAGCGGCATGGCGTGGCGCGCTGCCATGACGGGATGCAGGCCTGCGGCAACGCCAACCAGCGCCGCGCCGCAAAAAGTATCGCCGGCACCGGTCGGGTCGAGCATCTCGACTGCGACACCGGCCAGGTCGGTCAGGGCGTCGCCCTTCACGACGGTGGCGCCGCGCTGCCCGCGGGTGACGAACAGCAACTGTCCCGGCCGCGAACGGACCGCCGCTAGGGAACCGAACAGGCGAATCGCTTCAGCCTCGTTCATGAAGAAGATATCGGCGGCCTGCAGCACGGCAAGTGCATCCTCCGGTTGCTTATCGATGAGCGTCAGCGCGGTGCCTGCAGAAATGCAGCGCGCGCCGCGCTCGCGGCAGGCCCGCAGGAAGGCGCGCTGCCGGCCGATATCGCCAAGCGGGACGAGATGTACACAGTCGAAGCCGGACAGGTCGTCGGGGAGCCCGGATGGTGACAGTGAGCCTTCGGCCCCGAAAAATGCGTTGACGTAGGTCGTACGGCCGTTGCGGTGATTGATCTCAAAGCGTGCCAGGTCATCCGCTGCGATCGAGGGGCCGAGCCAACGGAGGTTCGTGGCGACGGCGCGCAGCGCGTCCGGCATCGGCTCGGGACGTGGAGCAAACAGCGTGACCGCCGCGCCGCTCCGATGTGCGGCCATGGCCGTATACATGCCCGCACCACCGGCGACGATTTCTTCACGGCCGTCGAGCCTGTCCAGCGATGCACCGCCAACAACCAGTATGCGTGCTGCGGCCACTGCGCTTGTGCAGGTTTACTGTTGGCCGGAGCCGGTTGGCATTTGCCGGCCGCGAGCGGGAATGGTGACCAGCTCGTGGTCGCGGAAATATTGCACCACTACATCAGACACCTTGCCGACACTGCGAATCACAGGCGACTCCGGAAACGAGTCGTACAGGTCGCCACCCTCGGTCAGGAATCCGGACGCGGCCACCGTGAAACGGTCGTCGTCGGCAACCGGCCGGCCATTCCGCTGCAGCGTGACCACACGATTGTATTCTGGTTGATTCAGGTCGTAAGTCATCGTCAGGCCGGACAACTGCAGCATGCCGCGTTCAAACGTCAGTGACTGTTCCAGTGCACGACGAATCTGCCCGCCGCTTGCCTCGATGACGTTGATTTCATCGACAAACGGATAGGTGTCGAGCAGGTCGACCAGCAGCACATCGCCCGCCGGGATGTCCTTGCGCAGGCTGCCACTGTGCACGAAACCGATATCGGCACCGCTGGCGGCAACAAAAATATCGGCGAACAGATTGCCGACATCGGATTCTTCAATATAGCGCCGGATCAGCGCCGCCTCGGTGGTGCCCACCTTGACCATGATTTCCGGGTGTGCGTCCCGGTAGCGCCGAAGCTTGGCCAGAATGCGTGGGTCTGGCAGCAGTTTCGATGCTTCAACCGGGATCAGTTTGCCGTCGTAATTCTTGATCGCGCCGGATTGCCCGTCCAGCGTCAGCTGCAGGTAGCCGAGGTGTGTGGCCTGCCCGTAAGTCTGCATGATCAGCGTGCCTGTTGCAGGCTGCACAACAGGTCGCGGCGTGCCGGCATCGGCGTGACCCGCGAACAGCACGTCAATACCGTCGACGGCACCGGCGAGCGCGATATCCGCGTCGATGTCACGTTGCAGTCGCGGATCAGTCTCGGCGTCGGTCTGCATCGGTGCTGTCTTGCCCTGATGCGTAAGCAGGACAATCAGGTCGACCTTGTCACGCAAGGCGGCAACCGATTTCTGCACCGCCGCGGCTGGATCGCGAACATCAAGGGGCGCTATGTAGGACGGAATGATTGCCGTGGCCGCGTCCTGGCCCATGATGCCAATGACACCGATGCGCACGCCTCCGCGCTCGATAATCGTGTGCGCCTGCGCATAGGGATGATTCGAATCGCGATAGAAAAAGTTCGCACCCAGCACCGGGAATGGCGCGCGGTTCTTCTGCCACTCAAATATCTCGTGGCCGTATTCGAACTCGTGATTGCCGATCGCCATCGCGTCATAGCCCATCGTGATCATGAGTTCGAACGCCAACTCGCCCTCAGTTAGCTTGGCCAATGCGCCGGTGAAAATATCGCCGGAGTCGAACAGGAACACGTTTGTCTCTTTCTCGCGAATCGATTCGATCAGCGTGGTCAGTTCAGCGATGCCGCCTATCCTGTCGACATCGTCGAGCCAGAATGCCGGGATCGGGTCGTAGGCACTCTCCACATCGTTAGTGAACAACAGGGTCACAATTCGGTCGCCCCCGGCCGGTGCTGGCGCCAGCGGCGCCTTGTCTGACACATCGCAGCCGAACAGCGTCGTTGTCAGGACAAAAAGCAGGAGCAAGATTCGATTTATAGTCATGGCATTCAGTCCGCGCAAAGTTGAGAATATCCGACGCGGGTAACAATAACAGAATCATACGGGGCGCGAAGTTCGATGCCGTATACGACCATTCTCATTGATCTGGATCACACGATTTTCGACTCGGACACGTCCGAGACCGCGGCATTTCGGCACACCATGCTGGCGGCCGGGATCGAGGACGTTGCGCGTTACTCGGGCGCCTATCGCGCCATCAATCTCGAGCTCTGGGCCGCTGTCGAACGGCATGAGCTGACCCCGCAGCAGGTTCGTATCCTGCGCTTTGAGCAACTCGTCGCGACCCAGCAACTTGATGCTGATCCGTTGCGCATGGCCGAGGATTACGTGCTGGCACTCGGCGCCAACGGCGAACTTTACGATGGTGCGCTCGAGGTGCTCGAGGAACTCAGCGCGCGCGCATCGCTGGCGCTGGTTACGAATGGCCTGAGCGAAGTGCAGCGGACGCGCATTCGCCGCCTTGGCATAGACGAGCTGTTCGATGCCATCGCAATCTCGGCGGAGATCGGCGCCGCCAAGCCCGGCAAACAAATCTTCGACAGCGTGTTCGCAGAGCTTGGTCAGCCGGCCAAGAGCTCCGCCATCATGGTTGGCGACAACCTGTCAGCTGACATACAGGGTGGCGCCAACTACGGCATTGCGACCTGCTGGTACAACCCACACGGCAGGGTCGCCACCTTGTCGGTGCAGCCCGGCCATGAAATCGCCGCGCTGCATGAGCTGCTGACGCTGGTATCAGCCTGAATAACCAAATCCGGTTTTGGGACCGAGGACCGACGGCGGTGCCGGCAAGTCGCCTGCCGCACGTGGCCAGGCAACCGGATGGCCGGCGCCGGTGATCAGTTCGCCTTTCCTGTGGCCATCCCGATCGAGGGCAAAGTAGGCGTCGTCGCGCGAGCGCCGGCAGCCGTCCGCCATGTAGGCCATGGTAAATACGCGTCGTGTCTGGTCGGTATCGTTGCGATCCGCCGCATGAATCGTACAGGCGTGGTGAAAAATGGCCGCGCCCCGCTTGGCCGGGACCGGAACCAGCGCCATGCCGGCGAGCCGTTCGTCCTGCAACAGTTCATAAGGCTTGCCGCCGCGCAGCTGACCGATGTCGACAAACTCCGTTATTCCCGACAGGTGCGAACCCTGCAGGTAGCTCATCATGCCGCCGCCCGGGTGCACGTCCTGGAACGGAATCCATACCGAGACCAGGTCGGTCCGGTCGACCGGCCAGAACGGGTAGTCGAGGTGCGCATCGGTCTTGCGCCCGCCGGGCTCCTTGTACAGCGCCTGGTCGTGCCAGAGCCGCACACAGTCGACCTGCAGCAGGGCAGCGGCTGCGGCACAGAGCCTGGGGTGGAAGGTGAACGGCGCTACCTCGGGATGGTCCTCCCACAGGCGCATGCATTGTACGAAGGTTTGTTCGTACAGGCTCTTGCTGGCCAGTGGTCGATGATCGTCGCTGGTGCGATGCGCTACCGCGGCATCAACCGCCGGCCCGAATCGATCAAGCTCTGCACTCGTAAAAAAATCCTCGACCAGCAGAAAGCCGTCGCGCTGGAATGCGTCAATTTGCGATTGGCTGAGTCCGGATTGTGCTCTGGCAGTGCTCGTCGTGCTCATGGAAAGCCTCTTAGTTCGCATCGGAGTAGGCCAACAGGGCTCGGTAGATCCTGGCATTCAATCGGGCGCCGGTGATTCCGGTGTGCAATTCCGCGATATGCGGCTCGTCTTCTATCTTCAGTATGCCCGAGATCGACGCACCGGTCAGGTTGCGAATGCCGAGACTCCAGGCCATGGATGGCAGGTCAAGAACGAAATAGTGATACAGCTCGCGCCAGCTCCGGTCGCGGGAGCGGAACAGTTGATCGAGGAATGCGGCATCGAAGTGCGAATTGAACGCGACCATCAATACCGGTCGCTCGCCCGCAACGCGCGTGTGAAAATTTCGCATGCTGGCAATTGCAGCATCGGTCGACAGCGCGCCCAGCTCGCGCCAGCGCTGTTCGTCGAACGCATTCACGGCACGGGCGCCATCGTCCGTTCGTTCCGGATGTTCGGGCTGGATGCGCAGGAACAGTTCGTCGATCGCGACGCCGTCGAGGTCGGTCATCACGATGCCTATATCGATCATCTCGTGGTAGCCGGGAACGAGGCCTGTTGTCTCGACGTCGATAAAGGCCAGCAACCAGTTGTCGGGCGCTTCGTGTGGCCAGCGAAATTCTTCGGCAGCGGTCGCCAGCATCGCAGGCGCAAGCGTGAGCAGCGCGAGCGCGTGCATCAACGCTCGTTTGGCGTGCATAGCTCGTAGTAAGTGCAGATGAAGCGGCG
Source organism: Gammaproteobacteria bacterium (assembly GCA_029884455.1). Lineage (GTDB taxonomy): Bacteria > Pseudomonadota > Gammaproteobacteria > Steroidobacterales > Woeseiaceae > UBA1847. The sequence continues at coordinate 12,707 of JAOUHU010000018.1, forward strand.
TGTCGGCGGCATCGGCGGGAGGCGGGCGACGCCATACTTTTGCATGCCAAGTTCGAACCTGGACATGCGCTGATCGAATTCCTGCAGCAATTTTTGTTTGACGGCAGGCTCTGCAAATGAATACTGCAGCGAGTTGCGGCTCAGTATCCTGATCTCGTCCCAGCCCAGGTTGAACTCGCTAACGGCGACATAAAACTCGTCCGTCATGGTCGAATCCCACATGCCGCGATCATCGGTCGACAGCGCAACCGGAATGCCGGTACGCAAGTATTCCGGAAACGGGTGCTGCGCATAATCACTGACATACTGCAACAGCAGGTTGCTAATCAGGTTGATCTCGACCAGGTAAGGCCCGTGGCGCATTAGCCGCATGGTATCGTCATCGGTAATAAGGTTGAGGCCATGGCCGATGCGGTCTGCGCCCAGCAGCAGTGTGTCTCGCACGTGGTTGTTCGGTTCGTCAACTTCGCCGGCATGAATCGAGAGATTTACGCCGGGATACTGGCGTCGCAAATCGCGCAGCGTATCGAGAAAGCGCAGCGGGTAGCCTTTGTCGTTGTCCTCACGACCAACCATATTCACGGCTACGAACAGGTCGCTGTGATCGTGCACGTAGCGGTAGATGAAGCGCAGCTGGTCTTCGGCATTCGGCAGGAAGCGCAATATTGAAATCTGCAAGCGTACGGTAACGCCCGTGGCAACCGCATCGGCCTGTTGCAGGCGCTTGCGCAGGATGTCCACGGCCTGTTCCGATGGCATCGGCGTGCCATCGGCGTTGACGAAGCCGGCGATGGAAACCTGCGTTTCCAGGTAGCTCAGGCCCTCGGCGCCGAAGGCCTGCATGTTCAGGAACAGGGTCTCGGCCTGGATCCAGGGATTCCAGCCCAGCGCGTTCATGCGTGGCCAGTGTGTGCCGAAGAACTCATCGCGACCTTCGTAAGGCTTGTCGAGGCGAAGACTTTCGAGCCAGCCGGCCTTTTCTTCCGCACTCAGGTTCTGAAGTAATTTGTATTCACGCTTTTCACAATCGCCAAGAGCGTCGTATTCAAATGCCATGATGGTGCGAAACATCAAGTAGTAGGGCGCGCGACCATATTCATTGCTGCCATAGGCGACACAGTTTTCAATGCGCACCTTGGTGTAGTACTGGTAGCCGCGTTGCTGCTCGGCCAGCGCAAGCTCGTACCACCACTCGGAAAAGTTTGAGCCCGACAGGTGATTGTGCAGATCGCCACCCTTCGGCATGGCGTAGAGCACGCGATACAGATCAGTGACACTGCCATTCTGCTTGAGGTCGTCAAACCAGTCAGCAGACGCAGGCTGCGCGCACAACAGGACTGCAAACAGGAAGCCGGCTCTCATCGCGCGTATTTCTGATCCGTGTCGGGTCGCAATGGGTCGTTGTTGATTGCCTCGATGTACTGCACGGCCTCGGCGGCAAGCGTGCTGGTAATGGCTGGCTGTTGTGCGATCAGATTGAAAAACTCCAGCGGATCTTCGTCGAGGTTGTAGAGTTCGCGCGGCATGGCATCGCGATCCAGCATCAGCTTCCAGGCGCCGTTGCGAATTGCGAACTCCATATCGGAAACAGATTCCAGCGCCCAGAACAGGCTGCGCTGCGGCAACTTTTCGCCGCGAAAAATCGGCCGAATGTCGACGCCGTCAATGGCACGGTCATCGGGGACAGCGCCGCCGCCAATATTTGCCAGGGTAACAAAAAAGTCCATGCCAATGAGCTGTGCATCCGACACGGAGCCGGCCTCTGTCACCCCGGCATAGCGAATGATCGCGGGCACGCGAATGCCGCCCTCATACAGAAAATGCTTGCGACCGCGGAATCCGCCCGTACTGCCATAGGCATTTACTTCCCACCAGTTGATCCATTGCTCTGTCACGGGTCCGTTGTCACTGGAAAATACGATGACAGTATCATCGTAAATCTTTTGCTCGCGCAGCCAGTCGAGCACGCGACCAAGCTGGGCGTCCATGTATGTCACGTTGGCGTAGTACTCGCCAGGACCACGTGGAATGAGCATATCTTTTGGTGGCTGCGCACCACCGTTTGGAATTGGCACGACTTCGCCGCGCGTGAACTGCCTGTACATCGCGTTGTATTCGGGCGGGTTTGCAAACGAGGTATGTGGTTCGGCCATGCTCAGGTACAGGAAAAAGGGCTTGTTGGCATCGCGCCTCTGCAACCACTGGATGGCTTCGTCGGCAAACAGGTCTGCCGTGTAGCCTTGCTGTTCCGGCAATGCGGTCTTGTTGCGATAAATATTGGTCGGTTTGTAATTGTGCGGCAGCTGAAACGCGTTATGGCCGTAGTAGTAGTCAAAACCCTGGTCGGTAGGCTGCGGTTCCGTGTTGCTGCCAAGGTCGGAGTTCAGGTGCCACTTGCCGATATGCGCGGTCGTATAGCCGGCTGTGCGCAATACTTCGGCAAGTGTAATTTCCTCGTCCCGCAGATAAACGCCGCTGTCTTCCGGAATCCAGCTTTCGATGCCGGTGCGATACGGGTGGCGGCCGGTCAGCAGGCCGGCACGCGACGGTGAGCACAGTGCCGACGGTGCGTAGTAATTTGTCAGCCGCATCCCTTCGCGCGCGAGAGCGTCGATATGTGGCGTTTGCAGTACCGGGTGGCCGTAGCTACCGAGATCACCGTAGCCGAGATCATCAACGTAGATGAGCAGGATGTTCGGTTGTGTTGCGGCGCTGACTGTAGCGGTTGCAAGCAGCAATATCGCGAGCGTCATGCGCGGCACAGCGGGTCGTTTTCGTGGCAGTAAACTCATAGCGGGCTATGGTACTAAAAAATCGCCCGGTCGCAGCGCTGTTAAATTGTCGAAAACACACCACACATGAGCGCAGCGATCGATAGCCAACAGGCCACTTCAAAAGACTTTCTAGATAAACGAATTAACGTTTTGATAAAGCAAACAATTATCCAGAAATATCGCAATTGAGTATGGGGCTTGGCGCAAGTAGATTCAGGTCTCACATTGAATCTGCTGCGCGCCTGTGGTACCAAACACACGGCAAACCAGGCAATTTGAATCACAACATCACGTCACCGGGGAAATCCACATGAAGAGTGTTAGAGCCAGCTTCAGCATTGTGTACACGGCATTAGTTTTTGCCATCGCAGTGCCTGTCGTATTGATCAGTACGGACGCACGCGCGCAGGAAATTACGTCCTCAATCCAGGGCACCGTGCTCAGACCGGACGGAACTGCGGCAGCCGACGCAACTGCCACTCTCTCGGACGGACGTGACGGTCGTCGCCAGACTGCCAATGCCGATGCACGCGGCATCATCAGTTTTCGCTCGATCAGTGCGGGCGGTCCCTTCACCCTGCGCATCAGCGCACCCGGTGTGCAGGATACGGTTATCACCGACCTGTATACCGACGTAGCAGGCACGTCGTCGTTCACTGTGACCCTGGAGACCACCAGCGCCAGTATCGACGAAGTCGTGGTAACTGCGGCACAGATTGAAACCATTACCACCGCATCCGGGCCGGCCTCAACGTTTTCCCTGGAGCAGATCACCGACATGCCATCGACGACGCGACAGATTCGCGACATTATCCGGCTTGACCCGAAAATCAGCATTGGCCAGACCGGTGATGGCGGTGACCAGTCCGGTGCGATCAGCTGCCTCGGTGGTTCCAGCCGCACCAATTCCTTCAGCATCGACGGCGTGCGTGCGAACGACGCCTTCGGTCTGAACCTTTCGGGTAACCTGGCGCGTTTCACGTTTCCGATTCCGTTCGATTCGGTCGCAGCTGCCGCGGTTGAATTCGCGCCGGTATCGGTCGAATACGGCCAGTTCAGCGGCTGTAACATCAACGTCGTTACCAAGTCGGGTGAAAACGAATTTCACGGCGGCGGTTTCTACCTGTACAACGACGACAGCATGACCAACGATGAGGTCGGCAGCCAGAAATTCGACCAGGGCAGCTTCGAGCGTGAAAACTACGGCGTCGAGATCGGCGGCCCGATCCTCAGGGACCGCCTGTTTTTCTACACCTCGTACGAAAAATTCGAAACGGCAACGGTTAACCCCTGGGGAGCACTGGACGATAGCTCGTTCCCGCGCCAGGGCACGGCGCCACCGCCGCCGACGCTCGCCGAGGTACAGCAGATAAACAGCATCCTGAGCAACCAGTATGGTCGCGAGGCCGGCTCCATTGTGCGCAACCTGCCGGTAACGTCGGAACGCTACTTCGGCCGTATCGACTGGAACATCAATGATGACCATCGCCTGGAGGCGACCTACGCAAGCATCGAGGAAGCGACCGTTATTGGCGACGACATCGGTACCGGGCGTGGCGCGTTTACATTCTCAGATAACTTTCATGCGCGCGGGTCCGATTCGGAGACTTTCGGCGTGCGCTTCTATTCGGACTGGACGGACAGACTATCGACCGAGTTGCGCTGGTCAACGCAGGAAGTGATCGACGCGCAGAACCCAGTCGGCGGCGGCGAGGCGCAAGACGCGATTCCGTTGCCGCGTATCGCCATCAGCCCGGGTTTTGCGAGCGAGTTTGCCGGCACCTCATTCGTGAGTGGCCCGGGTACGTTCCGCTCTGCGAACAAGCTGACGACAAACAAGGACCAGTTAAAGCTCAAGGCGGACTACCAGCTCGGCGATCACCTGTTGACGGTTGGTTACGAGACCGAGTCGGTCGATATCTTCAACCTGTTCATTATCAACGCGACCGGCACGGTGTTTTTCAGCGACATTGCCAACCTGCAGGCAGGCACGGCCTACGAAATCATCTCCGCCAACTCCTTCACCGGGGTTCCGGACGATGCAGCGGCTGCATTCACCCGCGACATCGACTCCTACTACGTGCAGGACAAGTGGAATATCAACGACAGCATGGAGCTGATCTTCGGTGTGCGCATCGACGAGTACACGTCCAACGACGCGCCGTTGCTGAACCAGAACTACGTGGATCGTTACGGCATGACCAACCAGGTCGGCTTTGATGGCCTGGATGCGGTGCAGCCGCGTATCGGTTTCAACTGGACCCTGCCCGAGAAATACGGCGATACCCGGCTGTCGCTCGGGTATGGCGTATTCTCGGGTAACGATCCGACGGTCTGGTTCTCCAATGCCTTCCAGAACTTCGGTGGTGCCCTGGGCCGGGCGCAAGCTACGACCACCGCGGCCTGCGGGGCGGGCCCATACAACGTGCTTGCGGGAGGCAGCTTTGCAGGCATTCCGCAGTGCGTACTCGATGCCGCCCAGCAGCAGGCCTTGAACACGGCCGGCGCCGTCAACGCGACCGACCCCAATATCGAGCTCGCTACCGTGACCCGCTACAGCCTCGGCCTGGAGCACAACACGGCGTTTGAGAGCGAGTTCCTGAGTGACTGGAACGTGCGCTTTGACCTGATCTACGGCGACCTCAATGATCAGTACGACTTCCTCGATTTGTCATTGCAGCAGGTCGGCACAGCGCCGGATGGTCGTCCTGTATATGACCAGGTGGACCCGCTGGCGGCAGGCTGCGCGGCGACCTTTGCCGGTCTTCGCCAGGGCTTCGACAATGTAACCGCGCCTTGCTTTGCGGCTTTTGTTAACCAGGACGTATTCCTGACCAACCTCCCGGGCAATGGCGGCAACACCTTTACCGCTTCCATACAGCTCGCCAAGGCCTTTGACTACGATAATGGCTGGAGCCTGAACCTGAATGGCGGCTACTCGTACAACGAGTCCGAAGTCGGCAACCCCGGCACGTCGTTCACTGCGGCCGAGAACTTCCGCGCTGTCGTGGCGACAGACATTGTCAACGTGCCAGTCGGCCCCTCGCTGCGTAACACGCCGCACAATTTCGTCCTGAATACGACATTCTCGAAAAATATCTGGGCGGACTACAAGACCAGTATCACCGCGTTCATGCAGTACCGAGCCGGCAGCCCGGTCAGCGTGGTGTATCTCGGCCAGCCCTTTGCCGGTGCGATCGGCGACACTGGTGGGCGGGCGCGCAACCTGCTGTACGTCCCGGTCGATGAAAACGATCCACTGGTTAACTTCGGACCCGGCTTCGACACCGACGCGTTCTTTAGCTGGGTGGACAGAAATGACCTGAAGCGCGGCGCCATACAGAAGAAAGGTACGTACGACGAAAAGTGGTTCAGCGATCTCGATATTCGCCTGCAGCAGGAGTTGCCATTCTTCGGCGAGGCAAAAGCGAAGCTCTATCTGGACATCGAGAACGTGCTCAACCTGATCAACGAAGATTACGGCAGGAAGCGCTTTATCAACACCCAGGACATCCTGTCAGCAGTCGGCGTCGTAACGGCGGGTATCGATACTGCTACCAATACTTACAATTACACATCGTTCAGTCCCCCGGTCCAGGTCGTGGACACCTGGGACTCGCTGTATCGCATTCAGCTTGGTATCCGGGTCGATTTCTAAATCAGAAATCGCCCTGGAAGAAGTGCAATGAAAGCCTTAGAAGGCGCTCCTCTTTCGGAGCGCCTTTTTTTTGCCTCGATGGCCATGGTGCAGGCCCGCGCGATCGTTCTGGTGGCCGGTAATTACGGGCTAAGAGCCAGGTCGCGCTGGCGGCCTGAGGCCGGCGTCGCGATGTTGCCATGCTTGCGAAAGTAGTCGATGGTCAGCTCGCCGAGCGGCCGGGCCTCGCGCAATAGCCTGGTGTCAAGAAATTCATCGTAGTGATCGCCGCCACCGGCAATAATCGCCGGCGTCGCCACTTCAAATACGTCATCGGGCTGTACGGCGACGCCGTTGTGACTGAGTGACACGAGGCGCTGCCGCTCCGGCTTCGAGGTGTCGTACACGATCTCAAGGCCCGAGACCTGCAGCAGTCCTCGCAGCAAGGTGAAAGACTGTTCCAGAATCGCCCGCAGCTGTTCGCCCGTGACCTGCACCACGACGACCGGATCGACGAATGGATTCGTGTCGAGGATGTCGGCGACTTCGACCGCGCCTTGTGGAATGTCTTTGCGAATTCCGCCCGGGTTCAGCATGCCGATGTCGGCACCGGTCATCTCGACCGCAATGTCGGTCAGCAGGTTGCCGAGGTCTGATTCGTCGAAGTAGCGCCGGTTCAGGCGTTGCTCGACGTTGCCGACAACCTCGGTGATTTCCGGGTAGGCAGCGCGATAGGCCTCCATCTTGCGCACGATGATCGGGTCGGGTTGCAGCCGGTCCGAATCCACCGGCAGCAGCTTGCCGTCCCAGGATTTGATGCGGCGAGTCTCGCCATCGAGCGTCAGTTGCAGGTAACCGAGATACGTTGCCTGGCCGAAGGTTTGCATGATCAGCGTGCCAGTGTCCGGCTGCACCACCGGTTCCCAGGTGCCGGCGTCAGCGTGGCCGCCAAACAGTACATCGATGCCTGGCACCGCACCCGCAAGAGCAATGTCGGCATCGATGTCGCGCGCCAGGCGCGGGTCGGCTTCGGCATCGGTCTGCATTGGCGCTGTGTGCCCCTGGTGCGTCAGGGCAATGATGAGATCGACGTCATTGCGCAATTCGCTCACCGACTTCTGCAATGCCACAGCGGGGTCGATCACCTCCAGTTCATCGATATGCCATGGCGCGATCGCCGAGGCAGCCGCATCCTGGCCCAGCGTACCGATAACGCCGATACGAATACCATTGCGCTCGATGATCGCGTGCCGTTGTGCAAACGGGTGCTCGGTACCCTTATAAAAGAGATTCGCGCCGAGCACCGGGAACGGCGCGTGGTTCTTCTGCCATTCGAGTATCGCCTCACCGTAGTCGAACTCGTGATTGCCGATCGCCATCGCGTCGTAGCCCATCGTGATCATGAACTCGAACATCAGCGCGCCTTCGGTCAGCCGGGACAAGGCGCCTGTGAAAATATCACCGGAGTCAAACAGAAAAACGTTTGGCTGCTCGCGCCGCACATCGTTTATCAGGGTGGTCAGCTCGGCGATACCACCGATGTGTTGCAGATCGTCACGCCACCAGGCCGGCACCGGCTCGTAGGCGCTCTCCATGTCGTTCGTGAACAGCAGCGTAACGACGACATCATCACTGTCATGCTGCGCAAGAGCCACGGCCGGCAGAAAGCAGCACAGCAGTAAAGCAACAATTTTATTGCGTCGAAAAATTTGCATGTCTGATCTCCGCATCGCTCAGGCATAATAAACCGTGCTCACCGGAGTCGACCACTATGGCGCGAATTATTGTTGCGACCGTCATTATTTTTAGCCTCGGCGCTTTCTCGGCCTGCGCGCCCGGAACATCGGGCAAGCCGGAGACAACAGCAATGCGTTCGATTGACACTACTGTCGAATCGCGCGGTGTGGCCGTGCCGGTAACGTTCGTAACGCCGGCCCTGGCCGCGGGACAACGTGCGCCGCTGGTCGTCATGGCACATGGCCACGGTGGCTCCCGGCAGGAAGGTGGCGGCTACCAGCTAGCCGCGGAGGCCATGGCGCAGCGCGGCATCGCGTCGATTCGCATGGATTTCCCGGGCTGCGGTGACAGTTCCGAGCCGTTCACCAATAACAATCTCAGCAACATGCTGCAGGATTTGCATGCGGCGCGTAATTACGCCATCGCGCAGCCAGGCATCGATGCGGATCGGGTCGGCCTGCTCGGCTACAGCATGGGCGGCCGCCTCGTGGTACTGCTTGCCGAGGTCGACCCGAGCTACAAAGTGATGGTGACCTGGACGCCGGCGCTGAACAGTGGTGCGGAACGCGAAATTATCGAGTTCGGCGGTGCGGCAAAGTACCAGGCGCTCAGGGACCTGGCACAGGACACCGGGGTGGCCGAATACACGACGCGCTGGGGAACGACCCTGCAACTCGGTTACCGCTGGTTCACCGACATCGAACAGACCATGCCGTTGGCATCGCTGGCGTCCTTCAAGGGCCCCTTGCTGGTGTTGTACGGCGACCAGGACGATGTGGTGCCGCCGGCCGTGTCCGAGGCGGCCATTGCCGCGGCAAGCAGCAGCAGCGAGGTGGTACGGCACGTGGTTGCTACTGCAGACCATGCGCTGGGCTTCTATACCAACCAGCCCGAGATTGCGGCCGAAGTTACGGAGACTACTGCCGATTTTTTTGCCGGGCGCCTGTAAAACGAGTTCTTCAGATACCCAGGATGTCGCAGCACACCTGTCGCAGCCACTGGTTGGTTGAGTCCTTGTCGTAGCGCTTGTGCCAGAACAGGTAGTAGTGGACCGGACGTGCGTTGAGCGGCAACTCCGAAATCGCGAGCGCGTGATTCCGGACCAGCTCCTCGCAGGCCCGGCGTTGCAGCGTCAGCAGCAGATCGGAGCCAAGCAGTGCATCGGGAACCTGCATGAAATACGGCACCACCAGGCTGACAAATCGTTGCTTGCCATCAGCGTGCAGGACTTCATCGACAGGGCCGAAAATATGGCCCAGCGGCGAGACCATCATGTGTGATGCGGCCAGATAGTCCTGCAAGGTCAGTTTGCGGCCCCCGCAGGGATGGCCGCCGCGGTGAATGACGACGAAGTCATCGCTGAACAGGCGCTTTTGTTTCAGATGTTCAGGCACATGCCAGTTCGGCGTAATCGCAACATCGACGCTGCCTGATTCGAGTTGCCTGGCGGCATAGTCGCGGTCGAGAACCTTGAAAATAATACGCGATCTCGGCGACTCGGCCGCGAGCCGCGTAACCAGCTCCGGCAGCAGGAAATGCTGGATCTCGTCCGTGGTCGAAATCACGAAGTCGCGCTCGATTTCGCCCGGGTCGAAGGCGATTTCGCCGTGCAGGGTCTCGAAGGCGTTGATCAGGCTGGCGATCTGCGGCGCGACCGACAGGGCCTTGTTGGTCGCCGCCATGCCGCGACCGCTGCGTACAAACAACTCGTCGCCGAAGTATTCACGCAGAATCTTGAGCTGCTTGCTGACGCCGGACTGCCGCAGGCCCAGCGCCTCGGCCGCCGCCGTAATGCTGCCGTTTGACAGGATGGCCTGGAATACCAGCAGCTCCTGCAGGCGAATATCCGTTGTATTCCGATTAGTCATAATTACTATGCAGTTTCTGCCATTGTAGAATAGTTCGCAAGTGTCTAGATTGGCGCCATGGAGGGCAACTTATGCAAGGCAACCAGGACAATATTCCCGTCGTGGCGACATCGGATGTGGTGGTCGTTGGCGGTGGCGCGGCTGGCGTAACAGCTGCCGTTTCGGCAGCCCGCAATGGCTGCTCGGTAACCCTGCTGGAGCGTTATCACCACCTCGGTGGCATGGCGTCCGGCGGCATGGTGCTGGTGCTCGACGACATGGTGAATGGCAAGGAGATTACGGTCTCCGGCATCGTCGACGAATTCGTGCAGCGCATGCAGAAAGAAGGCATGGCAGTTGTGCCGCCTCTCGAGGATCGTTACGCAAGCGATGAGATGTATCGCAAGTGGTCGCGCTGGGGGGTACACGACTTCCACCAGGCGAAAAAGCCGCAGCCGATCGTGTATGCAGCCGCCTTCGATCCCGATGCCTGGAAACGGACCTCGCTGGACCTGATTCGCGAAAACAATATCAACTTGCGCCTGCACAGCTGGTTCAGCGAAGCGATCGTTGAAGACGGTGCGATCCGGGGTGTAATTTGCCAGACCAAGATGGGGCGGCAGGCGATCCGCGGCAGCATCGTCATCGACACCACGGGTGACCTCGATGTTGCGATCAGCGCCGGTGCGGACTTTTCCCAGGGCCAGTACATAGTGACCACGGTTTTCCGGCTCGCGAATGTCGATACCGAAGAAGCCGAGCGTTTCGAATACGAAGAAGCGGAGGAATTCGCGAAAATCAACCGGCAGGCACGGCGCATCATTGGCGGTGCCTGGGAAATGTGGTGGCTGAAAACGCCAATTCCGGGCATCGTCTGGTGCAATTGCCCGCACATGCCCGGCTATGACGGCATTTCGGTCGAGGACCTCACCAGGGCGGAATACGAAGGTCGCGAGCGCATGATGAACCTGTATCACTACGTGCGCGAGCATATGCCGGGATTTGAAAACGCGAGCATGCTTGGCGCGGCGGAGCAGGTTGGGGTGCGTACGACGCGCATGCTCAAGGGTGAGTACGTCGTTACCAAGGACGATGTCGTCAATCGCCGCTACTTTACGGACACCGTGTGCCGTGGCCGCGATTACTACACGCCGTATCGCGCTTTGCTGCCAACCCGGGTAGAGCAACTGATCGTTGCCGGCCGGCACTATTCGGCGGAGCCCGAGGCGCAGAAACGCTCGCGCGAGATTCCGCCCTGCATGGTGCAGGGGCAGGTCGCCGGCATTGCGGCCGGCATCGCCCTGCAGGAGAACATCAATATTCGCAACGTCGATCCGCAGAAAATCCAGAAAACCATGCGCGCGCAGGGCGCTGATCCTGGTGACAGGCCATCGGCGAACGCCACCGGTGTCGAGGAGTGCGCGGCATGAGCAAGGCAAGCACGCTGCCGCTGGACGGCATACGCATCGTCGATTTCACACAGGTCATGATGGGACCGTCGGCGACGCAAATGCTGGCCGATTTCGGCGCCGACGTGATCAAGATCGAAAATCCCCGCGGCGGTGACCTGTCGCGAACTGCGTTTGGCGCAAGCGACGAAGTCGGGCTCAATAACCCGGTATTTTGCAGCCTGAATCGCAACAAGCGTTCGCTGGCGCTGGACCTGCGCCAGGACGAGAACAAAGATATCGTCTACCAGCTGATTCGTGATGCCGACGTCGTGGTCAGCAATTTCCGGGCCGGTGTCATGGACCGCATCGGCTTCGGCTACGAGAAGCTGCGCGAACTCAATCCGAAGCTCATTTTCGCCAGCGGCAGCGGCTACGGTCCGACCGGCCCCTATGCCCACAAGGGCGGCCAGGATGTCCTCGCCCAGGCCATGAGTGGCGTCATGATGCGTCGCGCCGATGCATCCGTGCCGATGTCGATCTATCCGACAGCGCTCTGTGATTACACGGCCGGCATGCACCTCGTGCAGGCGATCCTGGTGGCGTTAATTGGAGTTGCGAAGACCGGCAAGGGACAGTGTGTCGAGGTGTCGCTCTACGATTCAATGATCGCGATGCAGATGCAGGAGGCTACCTGCCATCTGCACAGTGGCAAGGAAATCAACTGGGCCGAAATGCCGTTAACCGGCGTATTCCCGACCGCGGACGGTGCCCTCGTGCTGGTTGGCGCATTCAAGGCGAATCCGCTGCAGGACATCTGTAAGGTGTTGCAGATTGAAGACCTGTCGGTCGAGTATCCGGACCTTGCCGCACAGCGCGCCGCGAAAGCCTATCTGCAGGATCGTTTTCGCGCGGAATTTTCCAAACAGTCCACGACTCTCTGGATAGAACGCCTCGAGGCGGCGGACCTGCTTTGCGCGCCCGTGAAAGAGCTCTCGGCGGTACTGGACGATGAGCAGACGAAAGCCAATGAAATGATTGTCGAGTTCGAGCACCCGCTTAATGGCAGGATGCGGGCGATCGCCTGCCCGATCCATTTCTCCGCGATCGACTGCGGCGTGCGTATGGCACCGCCGCGACTGGGTGAGCACAACGACGAGATTCTTGGCGAGCTGCGCCAGTCCAGAGCGAGCAGGGCCAGCGCCTGATGCCGGTCCTGTACACGCTGCAGGACCATGTTGCGCGCGTAACGATCGATCGCGCGGATCGCATGAACGCCGTTGACGACGCAACGGCGGACGAACTCGAAGCAATCTGGCAGCGCATCGAAGTCGACCGGGACGTACGCGTCGTGGTGTTGACCGGCAGCGGCGAGAAAGCATTCTGTGCCGGCGCCGATATGAAGGCCGGTGGCAACACGCTGAGCGGACTCGAGTACTGGGCGCATGCCCGCGCCGGCGGTTTTGGCGGGCTGGCACTGCGCAAGTCGCTGCACGTGCCGGTAATCGCGCGCGTCAATGGCCTGGCGGTCGGCGGTGGCTTCGAGCTCGTGCTGGGCTGCGACATTGTGATCGCGGCCGAGCATGCCTCGTTCGGTTTGCCGGAGGCGCGCGTGGGCCGCATGCCGGTGGACGGGGGCATGATCTTGTTGCCCAGGATGATTCCACAAAAGGTCGCGATGGGCATGCTGCTGACCGGCAGGCGGATTTCGGCGGCAGAGGCCATGCAGTATGGCCTGGTCAACGAAGTCGTGCCGCCGGAGCAGCTCGACGAGGCGGTCAATCGCTGGCTTGCCGAGATCCTCGAATGTGCGCCGTTGTCCGTCAAAGCGATCAAGGAATGTGTCAAGGAAACCAGTGATCTGTCGATCGACGAGGCGCAGGCAAAGCGCCTGCCGTCCCTGATCGCCGCCTTGCAGTCCGAGGACGCAGACGAGGGTCCGCGGGCATTTCGCGAGAAGCGCAAGCCGGACTGGAAAGGCCGCTGAATGACCTTCGTCATCATGTCACCGTGCATCGGTGTCAAGGACGGCCGTTGCGTCGACGTCTGCCCGGTCGACTGCATTCACGAAGGCGAGACGATGTACTACATTGACCCGGTAGAGTGCATTGCCTGCGCACTCTGTGAGACCATCTGCCCTGTGGATGCCATCCGGCATATCGATGACGTGCCGCAAGAAGAACAAAAATTTATCCAGATCAATAAGGAATTCTTCTCGAAATCTTAGCCAGGCGTGCCCGACGCCGAAAGGAAAGATCAGCTTGGACAAGAAAGTCAGCGGCGTGCTGGCCGCGGTGCCGACACCATTCGACACCGACTTCAACCCGGACTTCGATCTGTTTATGGAGCATTGCGAATGGGCGCTGGCGTCGGGCTGCGACGGCCTGAACGTGCTCGGCACAACCGGAGAGGCCAATTCGCAATCGAATCGGGCGCGCGCGGCCATCATGCGGGCGGCAGCCCGCTCATCGTTACGGCAGTACCCGCTGATGGTTGGCACCGGTACTCCGGCGCTCGCCGATACCATTGAATTGACGGCGCTTGCAGCCGAGCTCGGGTTTGACGCAGCCTTGCTGCTGCCGCCGTATTACTACAAGCCTGTGCCAGATGATGGCTTGTTCAACTATTTCGCTGCGGTTATCGATGCGGTTGCCGACACCGATATCGGTATCTACCTTTACAACTTCCCGCAATTGACCGGGCTGAGTTTCTCGACCGACCTGGTGACGCGACTCATAGACGCCTACCCGAGTCACATGCGCGGCATGAAAGATTCGTCGGGAAACCTTGACTACACGCAACAGATGGCGGCCAGCTTCGGCGCGGTGTTCGACGTATTCCCCGGCAGCGAGGCGCCCTTGCCGGACGCCGTAAAGCATGGTTATGCCGGCTGCATATCGGCGTCGGTGAATGCGACTGCGGCACTGGCGGCGCGCGTCTGGCAGCAGAGAGCAGCGCCAGTGGCTGAGGACGTGGTTGAACTGCGCGAGCTGCGATCGATCATCCAGTCGGTGCCGATGGTGGCGGCCGTCAAGACGCTGGTTGCCCGCCGCACCGGCAACGCGGCATGGCATCGGCTGCTGCCGCCGCTTACGCCACTGGACGAGACGCAACAAAAGAAAATCGCATCGCTAGCGGAACGCTTATGACGATGGACGAAAAACCGGCAACGCGAAATTACCCGAAGACCGCGTATGCGTGGTTCGTGGTCGTGCTGATGATGTGCTTTTACGTGTTGTCGTACATGGACCGCTTCGTCATCGCGGTCCTGATCGAACCCATTAAAGCGGACCTGTTGCTTTCCGATGTTCAAATCAGCCTTATCGGCAGTTTTTCATTTGGCCTTTTCTACGCCACGGTAGGACTTTTTATCGGTCGGCTCGCGGATTCGATGCATCGTCCGTGGCTGATTGCGATGGGCGTTTTTATCTGGAGCCTTACCACTGCATTGAGTGGCCTTGCCAGCAAGTTCTGGCACCTGCTGGTCCTGCGTATGGGCGTTGGCCTGGGCGAGTCTGCGTTGCTGCCATCCACGCTGTCGCTGCTGACTGACTATTTTCCGCCGAAGCGGCTCGCCACACCAACCAGTGTGTTTCTTTTCGGTGCACCGATCGGTATCGGCGTGTCCTATGCGGCCGGTGGTGCGCTGTTTGCAGTCGCCCAGGGCATCACCGCCGCGGATGGCTGGAGCGAGGTATTGTTTATAGGCGGCTCGGCCGCGTGGAAGCTGGTGCTGATCTTTCTCGGCGTCGTCGGCATGGTCATGACGCTGGGCATGCTCGCCGTGCGCGAACCAAGGAACAACAGCGTGGCAGCCCTGGAAAAGCAGGCTGAACGCAGCCTCAAAGCTGCGGATGCGGCGCCGCTGCCGGAAGTCTTCGCGTACGCAAGCAAGAACTGGCTGCCCATTGCCTGCCTGTACCTGGGTATGGCCCTGATCTCGCTGGCTGCATATGCGCAGGGCTTCTGGGACCTGACGTTCCTGTCGCGCAGCTTTGGTCTGGACACCAAGACCGCCGGTTTCTCGTATGGCATGGTGCAGCTTTTTGGCGGGCTCTGCGGAATGTTTGTGGGCGGCATGACTGCGGATTTCCTGAGCCGCAAAGGCGTGCAGGGCTCGAGTTATAAACTGGTTACGATCGGGTCCGCATTCGCGGTGCCGTTCAGCCTGATTTATCCGCTGATGGGGTCGGATGTGGCCTCCTTGTCATGGATGGTGTTGGCGATATTCGGCAGCAATATGTGTTTTGCCGGTGCTGCGGCGGCCATGCAAAGAATGTTTCCGGGCACGATGCTCGGGCTCGCCGCGGGATTCTATTTCTTCATGTCGAACGCGATCGGTCTGCTGGTCGGACCGACCGCGGTTGCCGCCATTACCGATTACGGCTTTGGCGACCCGGGCCAGGTTGGCTACTCCCTTGCCATTGTTGGCGGCAGTGCACGCTTGTCGGCCTTCGTCTTGTTCCTGCTCGGTCTGAAAGCCTACGTAAACCTGTTGCGCGAGCGCGAAGCGGCGGCCAGCACCTAAAGTTGAATCCGGTAACGGCCAAAGCCGTTTGCATCGACGCCGAGGTGCTGAATCGGCGCTGCCGGCGCGAGGACTGCGGCCGCTTGCGGCGAGGATGAAAAGATTACGCTGACGTCGCCGCGAATCGGTGCAAATGACCAGTTGCCATCGGCGGACGGATTGACGATTCCTTCCTCGATGATGTAGTTGGCAAGCACATCACGATTTGTGTCGGGCGCGACGATGACGATGTTGCTGCCATCCATGCCCGGGAACGCGCCGCCGCCATAGGCACGATAGTTATTGGTTGCCACCAGGAAGGCTTGCGCATCCTCGACCGGCTGGCCGGCAAAACTCAGCTCGACGATGCGCTGACTGTGCGGGCTGACCAGCTTGCCGTCGCTGTCGTAGCGACGTGGCACGGTCAGATCGATACGGTAGTCGACACCGTCGATGACATCGAAGTTGTAGGACGGATACGCGGGATCCAGTAATTCCTGATCACTGTCAAGACGGGGATCAATCTGCCGGAATGCGCCGGCCGACATTTCCAGCCACTCGCGCACCTCGGCACCGGTCAGCTTCGCCACCCGCAGCGTATTCGGGTATAGGTAAAGATCAGCGATGTGCTTCAGCGCGATTTCGCCGGCGGGAATGTCGGTAAAGTAGTCGCTGCCGGACCGCCCACCCGACTTGAACGGTGCGCTCGCCGACAGCACCGGCAGGCCATCGAATTCGGTGCCCTGAATGAGCCGCTCGACATAGCGTTTTTGCGCGTCGGTCACAATCTGGATCGACGGGTCGTCCTGCACCAGCGCAAAAAAGCTGTTGATCGGTGCGCTGATCTCGCCGACGGCGGTGCGCACGTAGTCGATCGCCGCATTGTGCTCCTCCCGCACGGCCGCCAGTACTTGTGCATCGGGCTCGACCAGCGGCACGATTTCGTCGCCGCTCTGTGCAACAATCGGCCGGGTTCGACCCATGCCATTGGTAACGCGCCAGCCGCCATTCGCACTGACCGTCAGCTCAAGATCAACATAACCGAGGTGACTGCCCCAGGAGCCCGGCATGGTTGCAGGGACGCCATTGATGGTGCCCTTATCTATGTCCACATTGGTGATACCGGCATAGGTCTCGCTGGGGAAGACGCGGTGGCTATGACCGAACATGATCGCGTTGATATCCGGCACCGTGGACAGCAGCCAGACTGCGTTTTCGTCCATGCCCTGTCTCTCCGTGGCACCCAGCCCTGAGTGCGGGATGGCGATGATGATGTCGGCGCCTGCGGCCTTCATCCGTGGCACCACCTCGTGCGCGGTATCGATGATGTCGTGCACGACTACCTTGCCCTGCAGGTTGGTCCGGTCCCAGTTCATGATCTGCGGCGGCACGAAACCGATGAAGCCGACCCGGATATCGTGCGAGCTGCCGTCATCGGCAAGCAGCTGCCGCTCGACAATGAGGTACTGCCGGTAGTAGGGCTGGTCGTTACCCGGGTCATGGTCGCCGTCGTCGTGAAACACGTTGGCGCTGATATAGGGGAAATTCGCGCCCTTGATGCTGCCATCAAGAAAATCCAGGCCGTAGTTGAACTCGTGATTGCCAATATTGCCGACCGTGTAGTCAAGCAGGTTCATGGCCTTGTAGACCGGATGCACATCACCTGCGCGCAGGCCACGTTCCCGCGCGATGAAGTCGCCGAGCGGATTGCCCTGCAACAGGTCGCCATTGTCGACCAGGACACTGTTGCTGACTTCGCTGCGCGCAGTCCTGATCAGCGCTGCCGTGCGCGCGAGTCCGAGTGAAACCGAGGGCTGGTCCTGGTAATAGTCATAGTCGACGATGTGCATATGCAGGTCTGTGGTCGCGAGGATGCGAAGCTGCAATTGAGTGTCGGCTGTCGGCGTGCACGCGGCCAGAACAGCGAGAGAAAAGACCGGTAGTAGTCGCAGGGAATGTCTCATGCCGTTGACATTCTGGCAGAAAAAATAGGGGCAGCGAAGCTGCCCCTTTGGCGTTGCGGGAAAAGCCAATTCTAGAAGCGGAAATTCACGCCAAACTGGACACGATAAACCGACGGCAAGCGCGCAATCGCAGGTCTTGGCGCGATCGTTTCCGGGCTGAGCTGTGAGCCCGAGATCGGCGTATAGACATACTGTCCGCCCACGATCGAAACATTGGCGAGCGCCACGTTGGATGGCGATGAGTAGCTGTCGACACGGCCCCAGTCGTCATTGAGCAGATTGCCGAAGTTCTCGATATCCAGCATCAGTTCCAGTTTCTTGTCGCTCCAGAGGCTCACTTCCTGGCTCAGCCTGAGGCTGATGATGCTGACAAAGCCTGTCTCGCAGGCGTTTCGTCCGATGATCGAGCCACGATTCCCTTTCAGGCAGCTGTTGCTGCTGATGAAGCCATCGAGGTTGGCGAGAAACGTGGGGTCGCCGGTGACGATCGGGTCGGAAATTCCGGTCGGCACGTAGAACAGGTGCGAGCCGGGGTTGTCGCCCTCGCTGCCGAAATCGGCCAGAAACGTGCCACCGAATGCGGCATCTGCACTACCAAACGTGTACGAGTAGTGCCGTCCAGAGCGCCCGGTATAGACGAGGCTCGCGCGAGTCCGGTTGTCGCCGAACAGATTCTTCGACCAGTCGAAGGTCGCGGTGACTCGATCCTCAATTTCGTAGGTCGATGGTGACAGTCCCATATTATTAAAGTCCGTGGTCGCATCGAACGCGTAGGTCTCGAAAGTTACGAAACGGTTATAGGAACGAATCTCGTCGGCATCGGTATTGGTGTAACCCAGGGTGGCGTCAATCAGCCCGGCATCAGTATCCCAGGACTTGGAAACATTCAGGGTGAATACCGTGCTGTCACCCTGGCTGGTATTTTCCAGGATGTAGTCACCACCCGGGGTAAAGCTGTAAATATTGCGGCCATCGGGCGCGGTGCCGGTTACGGTACGCCGACCCTCGCGGACATTGAAGCCATCCTCGACTTCGGAGAGGATAAGGTCCGCCGACAGCAGCCAGTCGTTACCCAGGGTGAATTCTGCGCCAAGGCTGTACTTCCAGGTGCTAAGCGTGTCGAAATCCGGCGAAATTGCCTCGACGTCCGAGTCTGCGTTGACGCCGTTGTATTGTTGCAGCAACTCAGCGGCAATGGTTGGGCTGGGCAATGCCGCCGCAAGTTGGCCGAGAACACCGAAAGCTTCGCCGATACAGGCACCGCAGACGATATTGCGGGTCACACCGTTGCCGGCGTAGCTGTTGGATAACATGATCAGCGGCTCGCCACCACCGAACAGGCCGGCACCGCCCCTGATCGTCAGCCTGTCGTTCACAGCCCAGTCAAATCCGAAACGTGGCATGACGAGATCGTTGCCGTCCAGGTTGAAGGTATTGTCAAAGCCATTGCGCGCCTCAAAGCTGGTGTTAAGCGGCACACTGTCGCTGTTGCTGTTTTCGTCAAGACGAACACCGAACTTCAATACCACGTCATCGGTGATGGCCCACTCGTCCTGGACATAGAAGCTGTCGGTTACCAGCTCGAAGGTGCTGGCGGCATCGGAAATGACACCGGTGGTCGAGCCGCCGTAGAGAACAAGCCCAATATTGCGCAGCTCAAAATTATCGATGCCGGAGAGCTCATCACCATTGCCCGGGATGCCATCAGGATCGCTGGGGAAGAACAGGAACTGGCCGCGCGTAAACGGCACGAAGGTATTGGCGGCCGTCTTGGCCTCGCGCTCGTATCCCGCGGTGATGATGTGATCACCAACCGCATAGTCAAACTGCAGGCGCAGCTGGTCGGAATCGTTGTCCAGCAGGTTGTTATGCCGGAAGCGGTCGCCGCCCGCCGTGATCGTGCCGAACCCCGGCGCCAGTATGGCAAAGTCCGGCGTCGATGAGTCGATACTGACCTGGCGGTTTTCAACTTTCTTGTTGCCATACTTGAACTCGGACGACAGCCGGTCGGTCCAGTTCGAGAACAAGTGCACTGACACCGCGTCGAGTTTCTCATTGATGTTGTAGCGATTCGACTGCAATACCGCGAGGTCCGGGAAGTCATCGAACAAGACATCGCCGTCCGCCTGCTGGTAGCTGGCAACGGCGCGGTGCTGGTCATTGATATACCAGTCGAGCTTCACCAGGATCTTCTCATCCTGGTCATCGTCCGTCGCGTCAAAGGTACCCGGGTCGAAACCGTACTCGGTCTGGAAAATATCGATGACCCGGTCTACGTCGGCCTGGGTGACGCCGACGATATTGTCGATGGTTTGCGAATTGGATGGCCGCGTGGTCTCAAATTTTTCGTAATTGGCAAAAAAGAACAGCTTGTCCTTGATGATCGGGCCGCCAAACGTGAATCCGTATACTTGCTCATCAAAACTGGTGATACCCAGGTCGGATCCCTTCGACTTGTTGCCGGTAAAGCTCTCGTCGGTCATGAACGCAAACACACTGCCTTCAAACTCGTTGGTTCCGGACTTGGTGACAATATTGATATTGCCACCGAGGAAGTTGCCGTAAGTAACGTCGTAGGGTGCCACGTTCACGGTCAGGGCTTCGATCGCGTCGATGGAAATCGGTGTGCGTTGCGTGGCCGAGGCATTAAACGACAGGCCGAAATTATCGTTCTGCGCCACACCGTCGATGGTCAGGTTGTTGTAGCGGAAGTTGGCGCCTGCGACCGATACGGCAGGGCCGCGGTCAACGCTGTTATCGACCATGATTTTCGGGTCGGTGGCCAGGGTACTGACGAAGTCGCGCGACAGCGACGGAGTCGCATCGATCCTGGTGCGGTCGAATGCCGTGCCAATGCCGAAACCGACCTCCGCCGTCGGCGTGCTCGCGGTAACGACCACTTCTTCGAGTACCGATCGCACACTCAACGCCACCACTTCTGTCTTGTCGAGTTCAAGATAAATGCCTTGCAGGACGTCAGCGGCATAGTCGCCGGTGGCAGCAACCTCATAAGGCCCACCGACTGCAAGACCCAGCGCGTTCGCAACTCCGGCATCGTTCGACACCACAGAAATGGATCGGCCGGTCGGAACATGAGTGACACGCACACTGACGTTAGCGGCGGCTGCACCGCCGGTGTCTGTGACGAGCACGCGTAAAGATGAAGTAGTGCTTTGTGCTTGCGCCGGGCTTGCAAAAACAGCCATGGACAAAATCGCCAGCGCGGCAATGAAAAATGATTTAATGCTGAATGAAGTGTTCACGAGTCTCCCCCCCATGATTCTGTTATTCGCGACAAAAGTATAGCCTAGCGGCAGTCGCCGGGCTTGACTGAGTGCTGCCGGTTACGGATTTGTTCCGAGTTCGATAAGATGTCTGGAACTGGTCTAAGCACAGCCCATCAAAGCGGAAACACAGATGCAGAAACACACGGTTTATCCGGCACATGCAGATGCTTGCCTGGCAGCGATAATGGCGGCCGATGTTCGCGCCCACGGCGTCATGGTCCTGGAACCATGCGTCGCCGCCGGGTGCGGCCGGGTGTTGCGCGGATGCGCTGACTGATGCTGTTCACGGACGTCATACGAACCAAGCGCGATGGCGGCGAGCTCTCCAGCGAGCAGATCCGGTATTTTGTCGATGGACTTGCCGACGGCAGCATTCCGGCAGAACAGGTGTCGGCGCTGGCGATGGCGATATTCCTGAATTCACTGACCTTCAATGAAACGGCGACCCTGACCATGAGCATGGCGTCGTCGGGCACCGTGCTTGACTGGTCAGACCTCGATCTCGACGGCCCTGTGGTCGACAAGCACTCGACCGGTGGTGTCGGTGACAAGGTCAGCCTGATGCTGGCGCCCATGGTTGCCGCTTGTGGTGGTTATGTGCCAATGATCACGGGTCGCGGCCTTGGCCATACCGGTGGTACGACGGACAAGCTCGAAGCGATTCCGGGCTACAACACGGCGCCGGATTTTGCGACATTCAAAAGAATCGTCCGCGAAACCGGTTGCGCCATTATCGGCCAAACCGCCGACCTGGCACCCGCCGACCGGCGCTTTTATGCGATTCGCGACGTCACCGGCACCGTGGAGTCGGTACCGCTCATCACCGCCTCGATACTGGCGAAAAAAATCGCCGCGGGCCTGGATGCGCTGGTCATGGACGTCAAAGTCGGATCGGGTGCGTTCATGGGCACGCAGGATCAGGCACGCGAGTTAGGGCTGAGCATCGTCAGGACGGCTGCGCTGGCGAATCTGAAAACGCATGTGCTGATCACCGATATGAACGAAGTGCTTGGCCGTACGGCAGGCAACGCGCTGGAGATCGCAGAGACTGTTCGTTACCTGAAGAACGAAGATCGCGAAGCACGACTGGATGCGGTGGTCATGGGTCTGTGCGCGGAAATGCTGATCGCGTCCGGCATTGCAGCCGATCGCGCTGTTGCCTTGCGTAAGTCAGAGGATGCGGTCAGCAGCGGTCGCGCGCTGGAAATTTTCGCAAGAATGATCACGGCACTTGGTGGGCCTAAGGACTTTGTGGAGAAAAGTGACAAGTACCTGGCGGTTGCGCCGGTTATTCGGCCGATTATGGCGAAAGGTATCCTCGCCGGCGTCGATACCCGTAGCATCGGCAATGCGATCATTGGCCTCGGTGGCGGCCGCCGCAAGGTTGGTGAAAAACTGGATATGGCTGTCGGCTTCAGTGCAGTGGCAGCCATTGGCACCAGGCTTGGTGCCGATACGCCGCTGGCCATCGTGCATGCCGCCAGCGAAACTGATGCGGATATCGCCGAGGCGGTCTACCGGAAGGCATGTACTATGGCCAGCCAGGCACCCGAAAAAACGCCTGTCATCAGCGAGATTCTGACGGGCGCCGACTGAACAATACGGTATCCTTGGGGTCCGCTTTAAGAACAACAACAGATCAGCTGGGGGATCAGCATGGGAAATTACATCGGTATCGTCGGCATCGTTGTGTTGCTTGGCATCGCAACCATTTTCTCGAGTAACCGCAAAGCAATAAATCTGCGCATTGTCGGGGCGGCGTTCGCATTGCAGGCAGCGATTGCTGCTGTCGTAATTTACTCGGAAGTCGGGCGCAATATTATTGACGCTATGAGCGATGGCGTGCTGGCGGTGATTGCATTCTCGGGCGATGGTATTGCCATGTTGTTCCAGCCGTTCGCGAATCCCGGCAGTTTCGGATTTATTTTTGCGATCCATGTGCTGCCGGTAATTATCTTTTTCTCTTCCCTGATGTCGGTGTTGTATCACCTCGGTGTGATGCAATGGATCGTGCAGATCGTTGGCGGCGCGCTGCACCGGGTGATCGGTTCCGGCCGGGTCGAGTCGCTGAACGCTGCCGCCAATATTTTCATCGGCCAGACCGAGGCACCATTAGTGGTCCGGCCTTATCTGAAGGGACTCACAGAGCCGCAGTTCTTCGCCATCATGGTCTCAGGCGTTGCATCGATCGCCGGCACTGTGCTGGCGGGCTATGTATTGATGGGTGCTGAGACCAAATACCTGCTCGCAGCTGCATTTATGGCCGCTCCGGGCGGCCTGCTGATGGCCAAGATAATCATGCCGGATGGGCAACTCGAACCTGATCACGGTGCGAAGCTGGTAATGGAAAAGAGTCAGTACTCCAATGTCATTCTCGCCGCAGCAACGGGCGCCACCGATGGCCTGAAACTGGCCGTGAATATCGGCGCCATGCTGATGGCGTTTGTCGCGTTGATTGCCCTGATCAACGGCATCTTCGGCCTGCTTGGCGGCTGGATCGGGTTTCCGGACCTCTCCATGGAGTACCTGCTCGGCTGGATTTTCGCACCGCTCATGTGGTTGATCAGCGTGCCCTGGGAAGAAGCAAGAGCTGCCGGTGCCCTGTTTGGCGAAAAGCTTGTGCTCAATGAATTCATCGCGTTCTCGCACCTGAGCGAATACCTTGCCGGCATGAGCGAGCGCACCAAGGCTATCGTCACATTTTCGCTGTGCGGCTTTGCGAACCTGTCGTCGATTGCAATCCTGCTCGGCGGCCTCGGTGTGCTGGTGCCGGAGAAAAAAGAACTGATCGCAAAGTTCGGCCTGAAAGCGGTGCTGGCCGGCTCCCTGTCCAACCTGATGAGCGCCGCGCTCGCGGGCCTGCTGATGGTCTTCTAGCAAGTGGCAAAGAAAATAATCATCGACTGCGATCCGGGGCAGGATGATGCGGTCGCCCTGTTGCTGGCATTCGCGTCGCCCGATGAACTTGAGTTGCTTGGCATTACCACGGTTTGCGGCAACGTGCCGCTGGCGCTGACACAGCGCAATGCGCGCATGATCTGTGATATCGGCGGCCAACAGCACGTGCCGGTATTTGCCGGTTGCGCCGAACCGCTGCAACGCAAGTTGCAGACCGCAGAGGCGATTCATGGTCCGACCGGGATCAATGGTATCGATGTTTTCGAGCCGCAAACGCCATTGCAAAATAAGCACGCCGCCGATTTCATCATCGACACCTTGCTGGCGGCCGATGCTGCGTCAATCACCCTGGTGCCGACGGGGCCGTTGACCAATATCGCCACGGCCATAAACAAGGAGCCGGCGATTCTGTCACGGATCGAGCGCATCGTATTGATGGGTGGCGCAATGCGCGAGGGTGGTAATTGCACGCCGTCTGCGGAATTCAATATTTTCGTCGACCCGCAGGCGGCCGATATCGTGTTTCGCTGCGGCCGGCCGATTACGGCGATGGGGCTGGACGTGACCCACCAGGTGTTGTCGACGCGCGATCGCGTTGCCCGGATCCGCGCGCTGGGAAATGCGGTCGCCATCGCAACGGCGGACATGCTGAGCTTTTTTGATCGCTACGACACGCTCAAGTACGCATCCGAGGGTGCGCCATTGCATGATCCGTGCACGATCGCCTGGCTGTTGCGACCGGATCTTTTCGTCGCGCGGGACTGCAATATTTCGATCGAGACGCAATCCGAGTTAACCATGGGGCACACCGCCATCGATTTCTGGCACGTGACCGACCGACCCGCAAACGCGACCTGGATCTATGGCGTCGATGCGCCCGGGTTTTACGAGTTTCTGATTTCGCGCCTGGCGCGCTTCGGCAGGTCCGCATGACCTCGATCGTCGTCGTAGGCTCGGTCAATCTTGACATCGTTGCCACCGCGGATCGACTGCCGGCACCGGGCGAAACCGTGACCGGTGCTGAGTTGGGCCGTTACCCGGGGGGCAAGGGCGCAAACCAGGCGCTCGCGGCAGCCAGGCTGGGTGCTGACGTCTGCCTGCTCGCCTGTGTCGGCAAGGATGCCGCTGCCGGGGAAGCACTGGCGATGTTGCGGGCTGGCGGAGTAGATCTCGCCGCCTGTATCGCGGTCGACGAGTTCGCGACCGGAGTCGCGCTGATATCGGTCGCGAAGTCGGGTGAAAACCAGATCGTCGTGGCACCCGGTGCTAACCGTGCCCTGATGCCGGAGCACCTCGCCATACCCGCAGCCGACGCATTGATTTGCCAGCTTGAGGTGCCAACAGAAACGATTTCATATGCCGCAAAAACTTTCGCCGGATTCTTTTGTGTCAATCTTGCACCGGCGAGGCGCGTCGATGTAACCGTGCTGCAACGCGCCGACCTCGTTGTCGTCAATGAGACGGAAGCCGCGTGGTACGGCGATAGCCTGGCCGCCTGCAACGGCATGATTGCAACCACGTACGGAGCGGCAGGCGCCGTACTGCAAAAAAACGGCGAGGACCTCGCCCGGGCCAGGCCGCCACGCGTGCAGGTGGTCGATACGACGGCAGCAGGGGACACGTTTACGGCAGCACTCGCAGTCGCCCTGGTCGAAGGCCAGTCGCCGCAGGATGCGCTCAATTTTGCCTGTGCGGCCGGTGCTGCTGCGACTACGAAGGTGGGCGCGCAACCATCCTTGCCGACACGCGACGAGGTCATGCAGCTCCTGTAGGCGGCCGTAATGCGAGGCGTCGATGCCGGCTACTTTCCACGCTGGGTCGGCGCACGGGATATTCTTCGACCGAAGTAAAGCGCAGCGAAGCGAGCCATTCCGGCGAGAAATGACCGGACCGACGGCCGTGTAGTGATCCGGAAGGAGTCGCCGGTATCGCCGCCGCCTACAGGTGGAACGAGGAGGGCAGCAGCTCGGCCAGCGAATACGTGTGCCACTCGTTGTCGTTGTCCTTGATGATGATGCGTGTGGCTTCGTCCGCGAATTCGCTGATGCGTTGTCGGCATCCACCGCAGGGGGTGCAGGCGCCGGTTTTTTCGCCACCGCCTACAACCGCAATCGTCACGATGCGCTGGCCTCCGGAAGCAACCATTGCGGAAATTGCACCAGCCTCGGCGCAACTGCCCTGGGGATAGGCGGCGTTCTCGACATTGCAGCCAACATGTACGTTGCCATGATCATCTATGATCGCGGCGCCGACGCGAAACTTCGAATACGGGGTATAGGCCATTTCGCGGACGGTGCGCGCCGCGTCGAGCAGTTCTTCGTCGGTCATTGCGTCAGTCCGCCTTGCGCATGGGATTGTTCGGGTGCGTCGTCCAGTTTGCTTTCGTCTTGACGATCGGCTTGCCGGTACGAGCATCGATGCCTTCGGTTACAGCCTGCATCGTTATGCAGTTATCCACCGGGCAGACGCTGACGCAGAGATTGCAGCCGACACATTCGTTGTCGATGACCTCGAAGTGCCGCTGGCCATTGACCTGGCTGGTTATCGCCTGGTGTGAAGTGTCTTCGCAGACGATATGGCAGCGGCCGCACTTGATACACAGGTCCTGGTTGATAACGGCCTTGGAGACGTGATTCAGGTTCAGGTATTGCCAGTCGGTTACGCTTGGTACCGCTTTGCCGACCAACTCCGCCACCGAGCGCATGCCCTTGCTGTCGAGAAACGCGCTGAGACCTTCAGCCAGGTCGTCGATGATCTTGAAGCCATACACCATGGCGGCGGTACAGACTTGCACATTGCTGGCACCGAGAGCCAGGAAATCGACAGCGTCGCGCCAGTCGGTGATGCCGCCGATGCCGGAAATAGTCAGGCTCCGGGTTGCTGCATTGCGTGCGATCTCGGCGACCATGTTGAGCGCAATCGGCTTGACCGCCTGGCCGCAATAACCACCGTGGGTGCCCATGCCATCGGTGCTCGGAAACATTGTCAGCGTGTCGTAGTCGACGCGCATGATCGAGTTAATGGTGTTGATAAGTGACACGGCGTCGGCGCCACCGGCCTGGGCGGCCTTGGCCGGCGGCAGGATATTGGTAACGTTCGGCGTCAGCTTGACGATCACCGGGACTGTCGCCGCTGCCTTGCACCACTCGGTTGCCATCTGGATGTACTCGGGAACCTGGCCGACAGCGGCGCCCATGCCACGCTCCGACATGCCATGCGGGCAGCCGAAATTGAGCTCGAAGGCGTCGGCACCGGTGTCCTCGATCATCGGTATGTACTGTTTCCATACGGCCTCGTTCATCGGCAGCATCACCGACGCAACCAGGGCACGGTCCGGCCAGTCGCGCTTGATCTGCCGGATTTCGTCCAGGTTGGTCTTGAGCGGCCGATCCGTGATCAGCTCGATGTTGTTGAAACCGATTACGCGCCGTTCATTGCTGTGCAGCGCGCTGTACCGCGGCCCGTTGACGTTTACGATCGGCGGATCTTCACCCAGCGTCTTCCAGACCGCACCACCCCAGCCGGCCTCGAAGGCGCGATTGACGTTATAGGCCTTGTCGGTCGGCGGTGCCGACGCCAGCCAGAACGGGTTTGGCGAACGAATGCCGAGAAACTCGGACCGCAGGTCAGCCATGTCGCAATCTCCTGTCTATCGCAATCGCTGCAACCTTGCCGTGTTGCACGGCGGAAACGGTCAGATCCTCGCCACCAACGACACAGTCGCCACCGGCCCAAACCCTGTCGCGAGTTGTTGCCTGCGTGTCGTCGACGAGAATGCGCCCGCGCTGCAGTTTGAGTCCTGCGAGGCCATTGTCGACAAGCCGCTGGCCGATCGCCTTGAACACCATGTCCACCTGCAGCACCTCGGTTTCGTCGCCCATTTCAACGCGGCCCTGCGCATCCTGTTTTGTCCGGGTCAGCTCGACCGTAATCTCGCCGTCCTCTTCGTGGATCGCTGTCGGTGTGAGCCAATGTCGAATCGACACGCCGTTAGTCTGTGCGAGCTGCTGCTCGAACTTACTGGCACCCATTTCCTCGGGCCCGCGACGATACGCGATCGTCACCTGCTCGGCGCCGAGCCGCTTGCTTTGCACTGCAATATCGATTGCTGTCATGCCACCACCAACGACGAGCACACGCCGGGCGACCGGCAAGGTGCTTTTATCCGTGGCCTGCCGCAGCGCGGCAATGTAGTCGATGGCGTTCTCGACGCCCACGAGGTCTTCATCAGTTATGCCAAGTTCGTTGACAGCGCCGAGACCGATGCCGAGAAACACCGCGTCGTACTGCTCGCAAAGCTCATCGAGCGTCAGGTCAGTGCCGAGCGCAACATTATTCCGCAGCTCTATGCCGCCAATGGAAAGAATGTAGTCGACTTCACGTTGCGCGAAATTATCGACCGTCTTGTAGGCGGCTATGCCGAATTCGTTCAGGCCGCCGGCCTTGCTGTCGCGACTGTAGATGACCACATCGTGACCAAGCATGGCCAGCCGATGCGCGCAGGACAGCCCGGCCGGTCCCGCACCGACCACGGCGACCCGCTTGCCGCTCGGTGCGGCGCGCTCGAACAGTGGCGTGCGGTTCTCCAGGATCGGATCCGTGGCGTAGCGTTGCAACAGTCCAATAGCAACCGGCTGGTCTTCGTGCGTATTCCGCACACAGGCGTCTTCGCAGAGAATTTCCGTCGGGCACACCCGTGCGCACATGCCGCCCATGATGTTCTCGCGCAAGATCGTGTGCGCGGAGCCACGAAGATTGTCGCTGCGAATCTTCTGAATAAAACCCGGTATATCGATGCCGGTCGGGCAGGCCGTGGTACAGGGTGCGTCGTAACAAAAGTAACAACGGTCGGCCGCGATCAATGCCTCGGAGCGCGACAGCGGCGGGTGCAAGTCGCTGAAATTCTTATCAATAGCAACCTTGTCCAGGCGCCCGGCGCGAATATTGTCGATGGCTTTCTTGCTGTTCACTGGTGTGATCCTAGCGCCGCACCGCTGCTGGCTCGGCGAGTTCAGCCTGCAGGTTCAGCGCGTCATAGTACGAGGCGAAGGCCGGCCGGTCGACGTAACGGCCGGCGCCGCGCTCTACATTGAGCTCGCCGTCTGCGAAAACCACCTTGCCCCGGCTGATGGTATGCGATGCACAGCCCGTCACTGTCATGCCTTCGAAAATGTTGTAGTCGACGTTCTGCTTGTGTGTTCTCGCGGAAATGGTTTTTGTTGCTTCGGGGTCCCAGACGACGATATCCGCATCGCTGCCGACCGAGATGCTGCCCTTGCGCGGATAGATATTGAAAATCTGTGCCGTGTTGGTCGACGTGATGCGCACGAATTCGTTCATCGTCAGCCGGCCGGTACGCACGCCGTGATGCCAAAGCACTTCGAGCCGGTTCTCAACGCCACCGGTGCCATTCGGAATCAGGCGAAAGTCATTGCGGCCGGCGGCTTTCTGGTCGGCGCAGAAGCAACAGTGGTCAGTGGCGGTAGTCTGCAGGTTACCTGATTGCAGTCCTTGCCAAAGCGCAGCCTGGTGTTCCCTGGCCCGAAACGGCGGGCTCATGACATGCGCCGCGGCAACTTCGAAATCCGGGTCGCGATAGACGCTGTCGTCAATCAGCAGGTGGCCGGCAAGCACTTCGCCGAAAACTCGCTGGCCTTCGTTGCGCGCCCGTGTGATTGCCTGCAAAGACTGAATGCAGGAATTGTGTACCACGTACAGCGGTACCTTCAGAACTTCGGCAATGCGGATCGCACGATTCGCGGCCTCACCCTCCACCTGTGGCGGGCGGGACAAGGGATGTCCCTCGGGCCCGGTCACGCCTTTTTCGAAAATCTCCTTTTGCAGGCGATACACGAGCTCGCCATTTTCAGCGTGCACGGTAACGATGGCGCCGAGCTCGCGTGCGCGTGTAAAGCTGTTCACGAGCACTTCGTCGTCACACATGATCGCGTTCTTGTAGGCCATGAAGTGCTTGAAGCTGTTCACGCCGTGCTTCTTCACCAGCGAGCCCATGGCAGCGTGCACGCTATCGTCCCACCAGGTAATGGCGACGTGAAAGGAATAATCAGCAACGGACTTCTCGGCCCATTCGCGCCATTGCCGGTACGCGTCCATAATGTCCTGCTGCGGCGCGGGAATCACGAAGTCGATAATCATGGTCGTACCGCCGGCGAGGCCCGCGGCTGTGCCGGAATAAAAGTCATCGCTCGCGACCGTACCCATGAAGGGCAGTTGCATATGCGTGTGCGGGTCGAT
The DNA here is from genome assembly GCA_029884455.1 of Gammaproteobacteria bacterium. Taxonomy (GTDB): domain Bacteria; phylum Pseudomonadota; class Gammaproteobacteria; order Steroidobacterales; family Woeseiaceae; genus UBA1847. Next base: position 43,001 of record JAOUHU010000018.1, read on the forward strand.
ACCGCCCGGCATCACGTACTGGCCTCCGGCATCGACCACGGTCGCACCGGAAGGTGACTTGAGTCCCTCGCCGACGGCCGTGATCAAGCCTTTCTCACACAGTACATCGGCACGGAAGCTGCGATCCGCATTGACCACTGTGCCACCCTGGATAAGAACGGTCATCGCAATCTCCTACTGTTTCCTGGCGACGATGTAATACAGCAGCCCGCCGAGTATCGAGCCGGTGAACCAGCCATAAGTATAGAACCAGCTCAGCACCGGCAGTTTCAGTGCAAGTGCCGTGAGCGCAACCGGAACGAGGAATGCGACGAACCCAGCCGCGTTCCAGGCCGGGTAGCCGGCATTGTCCTGGTATAACGCCAGCACGTCGTATTGCTGCTTCCTGACCAGGAAATAGTCCACGATCATGATGCCGGCGATCGGCCCGAGCAGGCTCGAATAGCCGATGAGCCAGTTCGAATACAGGCTCTCCACGCTGACGTCGGTATCCAGCCAGCCCAGCCTTTTCAGCAACTCCCAGCTCATCAGCACAATGCCGATGAGGCCGGTCAGAAGAACGCCGCGACTCTCGTCAATGATTTTCGGCGCGACATTCTGAAAGACGTTGGTGGGCGAGACAATATTGGCCGCGGTATTGGTCGAAATCGTGGCGAGAATGATCATCGCCATCGCCAGCGTGACCCAGAACGGGCTGTCGATCTTGCCGATCAGGTTAATTGGGTCGGAGATGGCTTCGCCGACGAGTTCGACCGAGGCCGCCGTCAGCACCACGCCGAGGCCGGCGAACAGGAACATCGTCAGCGGCAGACCGATAATCTGGCCCAGCACCTGCGCGCGCTGCGATTTGGCATAGCGGCTGAAGTCCGGGATGTTCAGCGACAGGGTCGCCCAGAAACCCACCATGGCCGTGAGGCCGGCCATGAAATAGCCGATGAGCGGCGCGCCCTCGGGGCGATTCGCCGGTGCTGCCAGCAGTGCGCTCACCGATATCTTCGGCAGCGCCCAGAACAGCAGGCCGATAGCCACAATCAGCAGCAACGGCGCCGCGAGCGCTTCGAGCAGCTTGATCGACTCGGAACCGCGAATCACGACCACGATATTTGCGATCCAGAAGATGAAGAAGCCGATGACCTCCCCGGTGCCACCGAGCGCCGCCCAGGCTGGAAACAAGGCCGATAACAGCAGATGAATCGCGATGCCGCCGAACAAGGTCTGCACGCCGAACCAGCCGCAGGCCACCAGTGCCCGCACCAGCGATGGTACGTTGGAGCCGATAATGCCAAACGAGGCGCGCAAAACGACCGGGCAGGGAATGCCATAACGTGTGCCCGGAAATGCGTTGAGCGTCAATGGAATCAGCACCACGATGTTGGCAATCAGGATGGTCCACAGCGCCTCGGCAACGGACAAGCCAAAGTACGCGGTCAATACGCCACCCAGTGTGTAGGTCGGTACGCAGATCGCCATGCCGACCCAGAGCGATGCGACATGCCACTTGCTCCAGGTTCGTTGTGTGGCGCGCGTGGGTGCGATGTCGTCGTTGTAGCGCGGGCTGTTGGCGAGGTCGTCGCCGAGCTCAAGTTCGACGTGTTCGCCAACGGTTCGCAGCTGACTGACGGCAGCTCTCATATGACCAGGTCGCCGTAGGCATCCGGGCGGCGATCGCGGAAGAACTGCCAGGTGTTGCGCACTTCGCGCACCATGTCGAGATCGATCTCATGCACCAGCAGTTCGTCGTCACCGTAACTCGCCTGTGCCTCGATAGTGCCACGCGGATTGACGATGTAACTCGAACCGTAGAATTCGCCCATCTTGTGGCTTGTCGCCCAGGGCTCTTCCTTGCCGACGCGATTAATGGCGCCGATAAAAACGCCATTGGCGGCGGCTGACGCTGGCTGTTCGAGCTCCCAGAGGTATTTGCTCAATCCCGCAACCGTAGCGGACGGATTGACGATGTACTGCGCGCCATTCAGCGCCAGGGCACGCCAACCCTCGGGGAAGTGCCGGTCGTAGCAGATGTAGACGCCGAGCTTCACATACGCGGTGTCGAACACCGGGAAGCCGAGGTTGCCGGGCTTGAAGAAAAATTTCTCATAAAATCCCGGGTCCACCTGCGGGATATGCGTCTTGCGGTACTTGCCGAGGTAGGAACCGTCAGCATCAATCACGGCCGCAGTGTTGTAGTAAACGCCCGGCATGGTTTCTTCATAGATAGGCACAACAATGACCATGCTGTGCTTCTTCGCATACTCCTGCATGAGCCTGGTGGTGTGGCCATCCGGGATCGCTTCGGCGGCCGCGTACCATTTCCTGTCCTGGCTCGGGCAGAAGTAGGGCTGGGTGAAAACTTCCTGGAAGCAAAGTACCTGTACTCTTTGCCGCGCGGCGTCCTCTATGAACGGAATATGCGCCTCGATCATGCGATCACGAATCGCCTCGGGCGTCATCGAGCCGTCGCCTTTCAGGCCCATCTGGATCAGGCCACATTTCAGCTTTGCCATCTTTTCCCCTTACAACAATTCACATTGAATCAAGGTGTTACCGAGAATTTCCGCGCCTGCAGAATACCTCTTTTTGACGCCGATTTCATGGCTCGTCAAAAGACATCCACGAGCCATGCATGGGATTCGGCAGAATGTACCAGCCGCGTCCCCAATAACCGGAGAATTCAGTGACCTTGCGTTGCCGGCTCTCGACCGTGGCAGCATCGGTGCAGGGTGCTGATGGTGCCTCGCGCACACAGGGGATGAAGTCACTGAGATCGTCGCCGATCAGCATGAGAATACGATGTGTGCGCGCGAGTTCCTCGCGGCGAGCGAGTTTCTCCTTGCTCCACTGTTCACGTTCGTTCGCCAGCCAGACGTGCTCGGCATCGATCTCGACGCCGGTTTCGCGGATGTCATTGACGATTGTTGATTCGTACGGGCAGGGATCGTCAATGCCTTCGATACGTTCACATGGACGGTTGCTGATGAAAAACAGTTCGACCCCGGCAGCACGTGCCATGCTCGCGAAACGCACGAATCCGGGGACAGCCGGTGCCTGGTGCTCGCTGTGCCATTGGTTGAGTTTGGCCTGGGTAACGGGACGTTCCACCGCCAGCTGAAATTCCACGCCACTGATAACGGTCTCGTCGACGTCAAACACGATCGCGGTGGGCAGAAAATGGGCATTCTTTTGCCCGGGTTGTGCGGACCAGGATCGATCCTCGAGGAACCCGGGTAGATCGCGTTCCGCCTGGTGGTAAGCTTGCATGGCGAGCGCCTGGTACTCAGCAGCGCCGCGCACCCAGTTCACGCCAAGATCCTTTTCGGCTGACCAGCCGGCATCTGGCGGCGGTGACTCGCCGCATCCGGTCAGAGTAACAACTGTCATGAGAACCAAAATGCAACGACCTGCCATGAAATTCCTCCTTTTTTCGCTTGCGGCGCTGCTGTCCGCCTGTGCAGTCAATCTTCAGTCTAATGCAAGCCAGTTGCCCGGGCTGACCTTTATCCACCTCAACGATACCTATCGCGTGGCCGATGTAGAAGACGGCACGCGAGGAGGTTTCGCGCGCGCCGTCACGGTGATCCGGCAAGCGCAGGGTGAGGGCCGCGATGTGCACGTGCTGCATGCCGGCGATCTGCTGTCGCCATCACTGGAGAGCCAGGTCTGGTTCGGTGGCCAGATGGTCAGCGCGCTGAATTTCGTCGACGAAATCGCGCCGACCTATTTTGTCGCCGGTAATCATGAATTCGACATTCGCGAGCCTGATATAGCGTTCTTCATCAACGCCGTTCGTTCCTCGGCTTTTGACTGGCTGGGCGATAACTACACGCTGCAAACCGGTGACGACGTTGCCGACCAGGCGCTGCAGAGAGCGTTTACGGTCAAGCATGGTGACAGGACCATCGGTGTGTTTGCTCTCACGATGCATCCGCTGGACGGCGGCACCCGCCGACCTTATGTCGAGTACGACCGCGACTACGTTGCCAATGCCGAGCGCGTCATTCGTCAGTTCGAGGCACAGGGTGTCGACCTGATCATCGGCCTGACCCACCTGCGTATGGCGAATGATATTGAGCTCGCAGAATTGCGGGCCCGGCATCCGGCCTTGCAGTTCATTGTCGGCGGGCATGAGCATGAAGTTGCCAGCCGCGAGCAAAGTGACACGTCAGCCGCGATTTTCAAGGGCTCATCGAACGCGCGCGTCATCTGGCGCATCGACGTGGATTTCGGTGCCACTGGCGATGTTTCGATCAGCGCTAGTGAGCTCGCGCTGGACGCAAGCATCCCGAAGGATCCTGCGTACCAGGGCCTTGAAGACGAATGGCGCGCGGAGTTGCTGCGCTTGTACCCGATCGTCGATGCCAGGGTTGGTGAAGCGGCTGCGCGATTCGACGCGCGCGAAGAGACCATCAGGAATGAGGAATCCGCCTGGGCCAACTTCATCGTCGACCAGGCGCGCGGCGCATTCGGCGCGCCTGTCGCGGATTTCGCTTTCATTAACAGCGGCTCGATTCGCATCGACGACTACATCATGGGTGACATCCTCTACGAGGATATCGCGCGTACCTTCGGATTCTCGTCTTTTCTGCGCTGGGTGACTCTCAACGGCGCCGAATTCAAGACACTGATGGAGGCGGGTTACGTCGGTGAGGGCGAGGGCAACTTTCCGCAGGTTTCAGGTTTCCGTGTATGCGTCGATCGTCGCCTGCCGGAACGCTCGAGAATTGTCAGCCTGCAGGTGCCGGCCGGCGCGGACTGGCAGGAAATTGATGCAAACCGGCAATACACGCTGGTGATGCCGGACTTCCTGTACCAGAACAACGACGGCTATGTCATTCCGGACAAGCTTAAAGACCCGGATTCGCGCACCGGCGCCGAGCTCAAGTACCTCGTTCTTGACGCGATCATCAAGGCGCAACAGCTGGGGCAGAAGGTTGGCCAGGAGGTTGACCCGAAGAATCCGCGCTTTGTCGCGCTGGGCCCGGACCGCGAGGCTTGCTGGTAGGAGGGTTTGCCACAATCTGCCCTGCAAAAAAAGGGCGGTCCGAAGACCGCCCTT
>JAOUHU010000130.1 GCA_029884455.1 Gammaproteobacteria bacterium
GCCGCCCAGCGGGCGCTCGGACCTGGAACGCCTGTCCGATATTGACGGCCAGATCAGCGTGGTCGGACAGGACATTTACGCCGGCGGTTACCAGGGTCGGCTCGCGTCACTGGCCGTCGAGTCCGGCCAGGTACTCTGGGCCCGCGAAATATCATCCTACGTAGGTGTCGCGGCCGACTGGAACAGCGTCTATACGACCAGCGACAACGGTGAAATCATTGCGCTGTCGCGCCGCACCGGCCAGGAAGCCTGGCGCCAGACCTCGCTGCTGCGCCGCGAACCGACGGTGCCCGTGATCTTCGGTACCTCCGTCGTGGTCGGTGACCTGGAAGGCTATTTGCACTTTTTCAGCGTTGCGGACGGCACGCCGGTGGCGCGACTTCGTTTCGGCAAAGCTGCAATTTCCGCCGGATTGACCGTGATCGCGGATCGACTGTACGCGCAGAACGATGCCGGCAGCATTGCCGCCTACGCGGTACAACAGCCAAGGCGAAGTCGCAATGCGCCCGATGTCGCCGCTGACGCCGGCACCTGACCTGTAACACGGGCGTCCGTCCAATGCTTCCCGTTGTTGCTTTGATCGGCCGGCCGAATGTTGGCAAGTCCACCCTGTTCAATCGCCTCACGCGGACACGCGATGCGCTGGTGGCCGACTATCCGGGCCTGACCCGGGACCGGCAATACGGTTTCGGCAAACTCGGGCCGGTCCCCTATATCGTGGTCGACACGGGTGGCGTTGCCGGCGGTGAAACCGGTATCAGCGAACTCATGGTCGGGCAATCCGTGCGCGCGTTGGCCGAGGCCGACGTGGCGCTGATCATGGTTGACGGGCGCAGCGGCCTGACAGCCGCGGACGAGCATGTGGCGGAGCTGGCACGCAAGCACGCGAAACGCACTTTCCTCGTGGTCAACAAATCCGAAGGACTCGACACCGCCATCGCGGGTGGTGAATTCCATCGCCTTGGGATGGGCGAGCCGCTGGCCATTTCCGCTGCGCACGGCGATCGCGTCAGCGCACTGATGGATCTCGTGCTGGAAGGATTCGAGGCCAGCAGTGACGATGACGAGGCCGGCGAGGACGAGGACGGCGCCCTGCGCATTGCCGTGATTGGCCGCCCCAACGTCGGCAAGTCAACCTTGATCAATCGCATCATCGGCGAAGACCGCCTGGTGGTGTTTGACCAGCCCGGCACCACGCGCGACAGCGTCTCGGTGCCCTTTGAGCGCAACGATCGCAAGTACGAGCTGATCGACACGGCCGGCATCCGGCGCCGCGCAAAGGTGCATGAGACGATCGAGAAATTCAGTATCGTCAAGGCATTGCAGGCCATCGAACGGGCGCAGGTCGTGATCGCGGTGCTCGATGCGCATGCCGGCGTTACCGAGCAGGATGTCAGCCTGCTCGGGCTCATTCTCGAGCGCGGCCGGGCGCTGGTCGTCGTCACCAACAAATGGGATGGCTTGACGGCCGTCGATCGCAAGCACGTGCGCGATGAATTGGAGCGGCGCCTGCCATTCCTGGATTTTGCCGAGCGCATCACCATTTCGGCCTTGCACGGCACGGCCGTCGGCGATCTCCTGCCCGCGGTCGAACGTGCGTACAGTGCAGCGATGCGCGACCTGCCGACCACCGCGCTGACGCACGAGCTCGAAAGCGCGACTACGGCGCATCCGACCCCCATGGTTCGTGGCCGCAGGATTCGACTGCGCTATGCTCACCAGGGCGGCAGGAATCCGCCCGTGATCGTTATTCATGGCAACCAGACCGAGCACGTGCCGGATGATTATCGGCGTTACCTGGTCAATCGCTTTCGCAAAGCCTTTAAACTCAAGGGCACGCCGGTGCGGCTGGTATTCAAGACCGGCGACAACCCATTCAAGGGCAGGCGCAACCAGCTGACGGAACGCCAGCAGACCAAGCGCAAGCGCCTGATGAAGCACGTCAAGCGCTAGGAGGGCAGAGTATGTCGATAAAGTCGAACACGGTTACGTTTCCTGGCCGTTTTGCGATGCATCGCGGCGGTCATCTCATGTCGCCAACGCTCGCCTACGAGACCTGGGGAACTTTGAGCGCGGCGCGCGACAACGCGATCCTGATCTTCAGCGGCCTGTCGCCATCGGCGCATGCGGCCTCGTCGGAGTCCGATCCGTCGGCGGGCTGGTGGGAGGACATGATCGGCCCCGGCCTGCCACTCGACACTGATCGGTTTTTCGTTATTGCAGTGAATTCGCTGGGCAGCTGCTTTGGATCGACCGGGCCGGCCTCGGTCAACCCTGAGTCCGGCGAGATTTACCGACTCGCTTTTCCGGTGCTGACGATGGAGGACATTGCCGCATCGGCCAAGCTCGTCGTCGGCTATCTCGGCATCGAAAAACTGCATGCGGTGATTGGCTGCTCGATGGGCGGTATGAGCGGACTTGCCTATTGCGTCATGTATCCCGGGTCGACGCGCGCCTTTGTTTCCATTTCCGCCTGCACTCGTTCCTTGCCGTTTGCCATTGCCGTGCGCTCCCTGCAGCGCGAACTGATCCGGCGCGACCCTAAGTGGCAGAACGGCAATTACGATCGCTCGGATCCGCCGCTCGACGGGCAACGCATGGCGCGCAAGCTCGGCATGATGACCTACCGCTCGGCGGAGGAGTGGGAGCAGCGCTTTGGGCGCGAGCGGGCGACCGATATTCAAAACCCGGGCGAACAATTCAAGATCGATTTCGCCATCGAGGCCTACCTGCAAAACCGGGCCGACCAGTTCAGTGGCGGCTTCGATGCCAACTGCTACCTGTACCTGTCGCGCGCCTCAGACCTGTTTGACTTTTCGGAACACGGCGGTTCATTGAAAGCGGCGTTTGCAAATCTGCGACTGGAGCGCACGCTGGTGATTGGCGTGACCACCGACATCCTGTTTCCCTTGCGCCAGCAACGCGAGCTTGCGGCGGGTTTCAAGGTTGTGTGCAAGGACACGACGCTGATCGAACTTGATTGCCTGCGAGGACACGATTCCTTCCTCGTCGAGATGGATGCATTTCGCCCCGTCATCTGCGATTTTTTCGAGGGCGAATGCCGATAGTCAGGATCTAGTCTCGTGCTGCCTCGAGCAGCAGCGCCGGATCCACGGCATTGCCATTGAGGTAGGTACCGAAATGCAGGTGCGCGCCGGTGACACGCCCGGTTGCACCGACCGCACCCA
>JAOUHU010000131.1 GCA_029884455.1 Gammaproteobacteria bacterium
CTTGTATTACCGCTGGTTTGGCATGATTGCCAACCTGGCGTTGCTGGCCAATGTTGTATTCATTGTCGCGCTGTTGTCGCTGCTGCAGGCGTCGCTTACCTTGCCCGGCATTGCCGGCATCGTTTTAACGGTCGGCATGGCGGTCGATGCAAATGTGCTCATTTTTGAGCGCATCCGCGAGGAACTGTCAATCGGGGCACAGCCGCAAGCGGCAATAAACGCCGGCTACGAAAAGGCGTTCTCATCCATCGCCGACGCCAACATAACGACCCTGATAGCGGCCGTGGTCCTGTTTGCCTTCGGCACCGGGCCAGTAAAAGGTTTTGCGGTGACGTTATCACTCGGCATCGTGACCTCAATGTTTACTGCGGTCGTCGGAACACGCACTATCGTGAACCTGGTGTTTGGCGGCCGGAAACTCACCAGCGTGCCGGTTTAGGACTCGCTACATGCGCCTGATAAAAGACAAGACCAACATCAATTTTCTTGGCGATACGCGGCGCAAATTGGGCCTTGGCCTGTCGCTGCTCATGATTGGTGCCTCTATCGTGTCGCTTGCCACGCGAGGTCTGGAGTTTGGTATCGATTTCACCGGCGGCATCCTGCTTGAAGTGGGTTACAGCGAGGTGGCCGATCTTGATTCGATCCGTAGCAACCTGGCGGACCATGGATTCGAGGATGCGCAGGTACAGCTGTTCGGCGCCGATACCGATGTGCTGGTGCGTTTGCCGCCCCAGGATGGCGACGCCGAAAGTGTCCGTAATGAGTTGCAGGCGACTCTTGCGGTCGGTGATGCTGCGGCGGAATTACGTCGTGTAGAGTTCGTCAGCCCGCAGGTCGGCAAGGAACTGACCGAGCAAGGCGGCCTGGCCATGATCTTCGCCATGTTGATGATTTTCGCCTACGTCATGTTCCGCTTTCAGTGGAAGTTTGCGGCGGGTGCGGTCGCTGCCCTGATACACGATGTGATTATCACAACCGGTTTCTTCTCATTTTTTGCTTTGCCATTCGATCTTACGGTAGTGGCGGCGATACTCGCCGTGATCGGTTACTCATTGAATGACACGGTGGTCGTGTTTGATCGGATTCGCGAAAACTTTTTTAAATTGCGTGGGCTTGACGCAGGTGAAGCAATCAATATTTCGATCAATGAGACACTGGCGCGCACCATCATCACGGGCCTTACAACGTTGCTGGTGCTGGTTGCGCTGCTGGTGGTTGGCGGTGAATCGATTGGGCCATTTTCGATCGCGCTGATCGTCGGTATCGTCGTCGGTACCTATTCGTCGATATACATAGCCAGCGCGATTGCCCTGCTGTTTGACGTGACTCCGCAGGATCTGATCGAGCCGGTCAAGGATCCGGATCTGCTCGACGATTTGCCCTGATCGACTCTCGCGCGCGTGCAGGTCAGCGCAGCAGCGCTTTGATTTCGGGTGCGCAGAGCTTGGCAAATTCACGGTAGATACGCGGCGTGCCGCAGAGTACGTGCCCGGTTTCGAGAAAATTCTCGCTGCCGTCCAGGCCGCTGACAATGCCGCCAGCTTCGCGCACGATCAGCGAACCTGCCGCCAGGTCCCAGGGACCGAGCCCGGTTTCAAAAAAAGCGTCCAGTCGCCCTGCGGCAACGTAACAGAGGTCGAGGGCAGCTGCGCCCGCGCGCCGGACACCGGAGGTATGCACCATGGTCTTGCTGAGCATTGCCATGTACGGACTGATATCGAGGCCGGGATCGCGGAATGGAAATCCGGTGCCGATCAGCGCGCGCGGCATTTCCATCTGGCCGCTGACTCGCAACTTGTGGCCATCGACATTCGCGCCGGCGCCACGTGACGCGCTAAACAACTCCTGGCGTAACGGGTCATAAACCACGGCATGTTCCATGCGGCCACTGACTTGTACACCAATGGACACTGCAAAAACCGGGAAGCCATGCAGGTAGTTGGTCGTGCCATCGAGCGGGTCGATGATCCAGACCGTGTCCGAGTTGCCGCTGCTGCCGCTCTCCTCGGCCAGTATGGAGTGCTCGGGATAATGTTTATGAATGCAGTCGATGACAGCCTTTTCGGCGGCGCGATCAGCATCGCTGACGAAATCGTTGTGTCCTTTTTGTTCTATCTTCAGTTTGCCCAGGTTGACCATTTTCTTGATCAGCACGCTGCCTGCACGGCGTGCCGCCATCACGGCCACATTAAGAAGTGGATGCATCGAACGATTCCATCTTTGTCAAAGAACTCGGCCCTGGGCCGAAGGCGGCGCTAGAATAGCGGACTTTGGGCCAGATTTGCCAGCCATGTCGATGCGCATCGTTCTCGTCGGAACCACTCACCCTGGCAATATCGGGGCCGTGGCGCGCGCCATGAAAAACATGGGGCTATCGGATCTCGTGCTGGTGCGACCGAAAATATTCCCGCACGCCAAAGCTACCGCGCGCGCATCCGGCGCGCTGGATGTGCTGCAGAATGCCCGGGTTGTCGAGACATTGCCCGAGGCAATCAAGGACTGCGTTTTCGTTGCCGGCGCCAGTGCCCGTTCCCGTACCCTGAGCTGGCCGACATTGGCTCCGCGTGACTGTGCACAGAAGTTTCAGCAACTCAGCCAAAGCGGCGCAGTGGCAGCGGTGTTCGGACCCGAGAAGTCCGGCTTGTCCAACACCGACCTGGATCACTGCGATGCCTTGCTGACGATTCCGACCGATCCGGACTTCAGTTCGCTGAACCTGGCGATGTCGGTACAGGTTTTTGCCTACGAATTGCTGCTGGCAACACAGGTCGGCGCAGCACCGGCGCAGGCTACGGATGTGCCGCTCGCCACCAATGAGGAGCTGGAACATTTTTACGCGCACCTCGAAAAGACCCTGCTCGATGTAAAGTTTCTTGATCCGGACAATCCGCGCCACCTGATGCGCCGGCTGCGGCGCCTTTTCGTGCGCGCCAAGGTGGACAAGAACGAGGTAAATATCCTGCGCGGTATTCTTACCGCTGTGAATCGGGTCGGTCAGTCGAAATGACGAATGCCGCAGCCGATTTGGTCTATCTCGACTACGCGGCGACCACGCCGGTCGATCCACGGGTACTGGAAACGATGCTGCGACTGCAGGGCGTGCAGGGCGATTTCGGCAATCCGTCCGCAATGCATCGGGCCGGCTGGCGCAGTCATGCCCAT
>JAOUHU010000132.1 GCA_029884455.1 Gammaproteobacteria bacterium
GCTGGTCTATGTGCCTGTGCTCTACCAGCGCGCCGGCTTCGCGGCACAGCAGGCACACGCGCGGCAAAAGCGCTTCGTGATGTCGACGGCCGCCTTTCTCGATCACCATGCGCGTTGCATGGCCAAGGCCGGCGGGCTGACCACGGTTGCCATCGGTGCACACAGCTTGCGTGCTGTCAGCGCCGCGTCGCTCGCTGCGGTCGCGGACTATGCACGGCAGCAGGACCTGCTGATGCACCTGCACATCGCCGAGCAAAGCGCCGAAGTTGAGCAATGCGTACAGGCGACCGGTCAACGACCGGTGCAATGGCTACTGAGTCATGTCGAGGTCGACGCACGCTGGTGCCTGGTGCACGCGACACACATCGATGCGGGCGAATCCGCGACACTGGCCGAATCGGCGGCCGTTGTCTGCCTGTGTCCGAGCACGGAGGCGAATCTTGGCGATGGCATTTTTCCGCTGCGCGACTTTCTCGCCAGCGGCGGCCGTATTGCGATTGGCTCGGACAGCCAGGTTTCAATCAATCCCTTCGAGGAGCTGCGCTGGCTCGAATACGGCCAGCGACTCAAGCACCAGGCGCGCAATATCGTTGCCCTGGACCATGCACACCTTGGTCGCGAGTTGTTCAGCCGTGCGGTCGCCGGCGGCGCGCAGGCCGGGGGCCTCGGCAGCGGTGCTATCGAGATCGGCGGCGCGGCGGATTTCGTAACGCTCGATGGCGACGATCCAATGCTGGCGGGTCATGACGACAGCACCTTGCTGGATGCGCTGGTATTTTCCGGCTATCGACTGCCGGTCGATCGCGTCATGGTGGCGGGCACCTGGCAGGTGATCGCCGGGCAGCATGTTGCCGCGGCGACAACCCGCGAGGAATTCGCGGCCAGCGTGCGCGCATTGCAATGAACGCCGCTGCGAAACCGCGCTACCAGCAGCTCAAGGAGATGATTATTCATCGCATCTCGAACGGCGAACTGCTGCCGCTCGACCGGGTGCCATCCGAGAATGAGCTGGTGGAATCCATGCAGGTTTCGCGCATGACGGCAAATCGCGCCCTGCGTGAGTTGACCAATGAGGGCTATGTCGAGCGCATTGCCGGGCGCGGCACGTTCGTCGCGGATTTTCGCGCCCGCTCGCATCTGCTCGAAGTACAAAACATAGCTGACGAAATCGCGCGTCGCGGTCACAGCCACCGTAGCGACGTCCTGCGCCAGTCGCGCCAGCACGCGCGGGGTGAAATAGCCAGGGCCCTGCACGTAGAGCAGGGCAGCAGCATCTTTCACCTGCTGTTGGTGCATTATGAAAACGGCGTGCCGGTACAAGTGGAGGACCGCCACGTACTGGCGGAGTTCGCGCCCGATTGCCTCGCGGAAGACTTTACGCGCATAACGCCGAGTGCCTACCTGACCGGCATCGCCCCGCTGGCCGAGGCCGAGCAGGTGGTGCGCGCTGTGAAACCGAATCGCGCCGTGCAGAAACACCTGCAGATGTCCGCAGGCGAGCCCTGCCTCGTCGTGATTCGCAGGACCTGGTCGCGCGGGCGCCCCGTGACTTTCGCGCGCCTGCATCACCCGGGCAGTCGTTACGAACTGAGCGGCAAATACACACCACCTGGCGCGAGCAACCTGACAGAGAACCTACCGCTATGAACACATCACGCAGAATCAAGGCGCCGACCGGCACCACGTTGCAGGCCAAGAGCTGGTTGACCGAAGCGCCGTTGCGCATGCTCATGAACAATCTCGATCCGGATGTCGCCGAGCGTCCCGACGATCTCGTGGTCTATGGTGGCATCGGCAAGGCAGCGCGCAACTGGGAGGCTTATGACGCGATCGTCAAGGCTCTGCGGGTGCTCGACGACGACCAGACCCTGCTGGTGCAGTCGGGGAAACCGGTCGGGGTATTTCGCACCCATGTCGACGCGCCGCGCGTACTGATCGCCAATTCCAACCTGGTGCCGCACTGGGCGACCTGGGAACACTTTCGCGAACTCGATCAAAAGGGCCTGATGATGTACGGGCAGATGACGGCGGGTTCGTGGATTTATATCGGCAGCCAGGGCATCGTGCAGGGCACCTACGAAACTTTTGTCGAAATGGGCCGGCAGCATTACGGCGGCGATCTCACCGGGCGCTGGATCCTGACGGCGGGTCTTGGCGGCATGGGGGGCGCACAGCCACTGGCCGCGACCATGGCCGGCGCCTCGATGCTGGCAATCGAGTGCCAATCCGATCGCATCGACAAGCGCCTTGAGACCGGTTATCTCGACCAGCGAGTCGAGTCCCTCGACGCCGCGCTGGCGATGTTGCAAGCCGCAGTCGCCGCACGGCGCCCGGTCAGCATTGGCCTTTTGGGCAACGCCGCAGAAATCCTGCCGGAATTGATTCGGCGCGGCGTGCGGCCCGATGCGGTTACCGACCAGACCTCGGCACACGATCCGGCGAACGGCTACCTGCCTGCCGGCTGGACCGTGGCCGAGTGGCTGGAGCGGCGGGCCAGCGACCCGGATGCGGTGGCGCGAGCAGCGCGCGCGTCAATGGCGGTGCACGTTCAGGCCATGCTCGAATTTCATCGCCTGGGGATCCCGACCTTTGACTACGGCAACAATATTCGCCAGGAAGCACTGGACGAAGGCGTCGCCAATGCCTTCGATTTTCCGGGTTTTGTGCCGGCCTATGTGCGGCCGCTATTCTGCCGGGGTATCGGCCCGTTTCGCTGGGCGGCTCTGTCCGGCGACCCGGAAGACATCTACCGTACCGACGCGAAAGTTAAGGAATTAATTCCAGACGATACGCATTTGCACAGTTGGCTGGACGCAGCGCGCGAGCGCATCCAGTTCCAGGGTCTGCCGGCGCGCATTTGCTGGGTGGGCCTCGGCCAACGGCACCGGCTCGGACTCGCCTTCAACGCTATGGTGCAGAGCGGTGAACTGAAGGCGCCCATTGTTATTGGCCGGGATCATCTTGACAGTGGTTCGGTGGCGAGCCCGAACCGCGAAACGGAGGCCATGCGTGATGGCTCGGATGCGGTCTCTGACTGGCCGCTGCTGAATGCCTTGCTGAGTACCGCGAGTGGTGCAACCTGGGTTTCGCTGCATCACGGTGGTGGTGTTGGCATGGGCTACTCGCAGCACGCCGGGCTGGTCATTGTTTGCGATGGTAGCGAG
>JAOUHU010000019.1 GCA_029884455.1 Gammaproteobacteria bacterium
GCTGGCCCGACATTCGTTTCATCCAGACTCGCGACCACTGATGTTGACACGCAAAATCATCGCCTGGGCACTGTATGACTGGGCCAATTCCGCCTTCGCCTTGAGCGTGCTGGCGGTGTTGTTCCCGATTTTCCTCGGCAGCTATTGGAGTGCGGGTGACGCTGGCGCAGCCGTCACTGCGCGGCTCGGTCTGATTACGGCTGCTGCTGCGCTTTTGGTCAGCCTGATCGCGCCGATCCTCGGTGCGATAGCCGACAGTGGTGGTTACCGCAAGCGCTTCCTGCTGGTGTTTGCGTTCCTCGGCGCCAGCACGACGGCGCTGCTGGCGGTGCCGGGGGCAGGGCAATGGCCATGGGCGCTGGCCTTGTACCTGTTTGCATCGATCGGATTTTACGGCTCGACGGTGTTCTATGACTCGATGCTGATCGACGTTGCGCCGTCGCACAGGTTCGATGTCGTATCCACATTGGGTTTTTCGCTGGGCTACCTGGGAGGCGCTCTGCTGCTGGCACTGCATGTCTGGATGCTGTACGCGCCACAAACATTCGGCCTGCAGGGAACCGAGTCGGTGATCAAGTTTGCCTTTGTTTCGGTAGGTGCCTGGTGGGCAGTGTTCCTGGTGCCACTGATAGTGTTCGTGCCCGAGACAAAGGTCGCCGTGCCCGTGAGCCGCGGCATCCTGCGATTGGCGTTCGCGAAATTGCTCGAGACCGTTTCCCATGTGCGCGGTTATCGCAACATCGTGCGCTTTCTGTTCGCGTACTGGATCTACCTGGCGGGCGTGTTTACCGTCATTTCAATGGCCGCGAACTACGGGCAGCGACTGGGATTTGGTGACACAGACCTCGTGACCGCCTTCATGATCACCAACCTGGCCGGATTCCCGGCGACGCTGTTGTACGGATTTCTCGGCCAGCGCTACGGTGCGCGACGAGGAATTTACCTGGCGCTGGCTGTTTATGTCGCCGTGTCCAGCTGGGCCATTTTCATGACCGAGATTCGGCAGTTTTATGTGCTGGCAGTAATCGTCGGCTGTATCCAGGGCGGTGTTCAGGGCCTGAGCCGCTCGTTCTATGCGGCACTCATCCCGCACGATCGCCCCGGTGAGTTCTTCGGTTTCTACAACATGGTGACCAAATTTTCGCACGTCGTCGGTCCGATGCTGGTGGGACTGGCCGCGCTGCTGTCCGATGAACCCGGCGTGATACTGGCGGTGCTGATACCGCTGTTTATCATCGGCGGCCTGCTGTTATCGCTGGTCAAGCTGCCGGAGCTGCCGCTCAAGTCGTAGCAAGGCTCCGGGATCGGGGCGGCCGTATCGCGCGACCAGGTAGTCGGTGGTGATGCTATCGATAACGTTGTCCGCGAGCTTTGCACTCGCCCGCGCTCTGGCGGCGAAAGCGACCGGCGTTTCGCCGGTCTGCAGGGCCATGCCGCATTTTTTAACGAAACGTCGATACAGCATTGCCGCCCGGTCTGGCCGCGGTGCCCGGTAACGCCACGCCAGCAGCAGGCTGATCAGGATAATCATGCCGAAGACGAGACCGAGCAGGGTCAGCATCATCTTTTGCCAATCTGGCTTTTGCATGCCGAGCAACTGCATGAATTTGTCCTGGTTCTCAGGTCCATAACCCAGCACCCATTCATTCCACCGGGCATTGAGTGCGTCCCAGGACAGGCTCAGCCTGTGCAGGAACTCGGAGGGCGCATACAAACCCCAGGCCGCCGCGGCACCGCCAAACATCGAGGCGCTCATGCCGGCATCGATGCGCTCGGGCGCCACAGCCGCCGTGGGATCGACCCGGCGCCAGCCGACGCCTTCCAGCCAGACCTCGGTCCAGGCATGCGCGTCGGCCTGTCGCACAATCAGGTAACTACCCACCGGATTCAGTTCTCCGCCCTGGTAGCCGAGTACGATCCGCGCCGGGATGTCGGCGGCTCGCATCATGACCGCAAACGCCGATGCGTAGTGCTCGCAAAAGCCCTGCCGGGTTTCAAACAGGAACTGGTCGACCGGGTCGCGGCCAAGTGCAGGCGGTTTCAGGGTGTATGAGTACTCCTCGCTGTGGAATTTCTGCAACACCGCTTCGATAAATTCGGCATTCGATCCTGCCGCCGCATGCATTTGCCGGGCGAGTGCACGGGTCTTCGGGTTGCTCTCGTTCGGCAGCCCCGTATACCAGTCGTGAAACATCGCGGCGAGCGTGAGGTCGGCGCGATAGTCGGTATAGGAAACTGCCTCATAGCTCAGGCGCTGGTCGATAGGGTGTACGCGCCATAATTGTTGCTGCCGGCCCATGTTGGTGCGTGGCAGCGACCAGCTGTACGGTAGCTCCAGCGCAAATACCCATTGTTGCTGAGTCGGTTCGAGCGTAATGGTGTATTCGATCGGCTCGCCGCTGAACGCAATTTCGTCGCGCGCACGTCCATCAAGCATCGGTTCGTTGCCCGACCAGGTACGGCCATTGAAGCGATGCAACACCAGGCCGCGCCAGTATTGATCACGCGCAGCCGGGACCTGGTCTTTGAAATTGACGCGAAAGGCCACGGCATCGGACAGCGACAGCGAGCTGATGTCGCCCGGGCTCATGGTATCGTCGAGACCCGAAATAGCGGCACTCGTGTCAATGGGTACGGCCCAGAACGGTGTCGAGATGCGCGGGAAAAATACCCACATCGCGACAGCCAGCGGCAGGGCATACAAAGCCAGCCGGCTGCTGGTGCGAAAACTTTGCATGGCGGTTTCGGCGCGCATCGCCGACATGCGCA
The DNA here is from genome assembly GCA_029884455.1 of Gammaproteobacteria bacterium. GTDB lineage: Bacteria > Pseudomonadota > Gammaproteobacteria > Steroidobacterales > Woeseiaceae > UBA1847. The sequence goes on from JAOUHU010000019.1 coordinate 2,770, forward strand.
GCCACGCGGTCATGATCAGCAGCAACGCCGCCAGCAGGTAAGGTAGCGACCACAGGTACTGCTCGCGCAATAACGAAGACATGACGAGAAAAATCGCGATGAACAACAGTACAAACTGGTCACGGCGCTTGCGTGTTTCCAGCAGTTTCAATGCCGCCATAACCGCCAGCAGTGCGGAACCCGGACCGACACCGCTGATCGACGAGTAGGTGCCGAGCACGCCGAGAAAACAGCCCAGCGCCAGCAAGCCGCGCAGCCATGGCGATGGCAGCAAGCGGCGCTGCTTTTCTATCAGGTAGCGCCAGGCAGCGCAGGCCAGGAACGCGCCCGTAATCCACACGGGCAAGAACTGCAGGTGCGGCAGCAGAGCCAGCGCCAGCGCCGACAAGGTCCAGGGCAGGCTCGCCAGCAATGAGCCGTCAGTGCCGCGCGGCTTGCTCATCGTGTCGCTCCAGTCCAAACAGTGCCAGTGCCTCGAGGCAGCGCCGGCGCTGGGCATTGCCGTTGGCCGGCGGAAATTCCCGGTCCGGCAGCCGTACGCCGTACGCGGCGCGAGTGCGATCCGTATCGGTTACCCAGCGTGTCAATATCGACAATCGCTGCTCGACGTCGGGCACCGGTATTTGGGCAAAATCGAACCACTGACTGCTGGTATCGGCACCCGCGAATTGTTTTGAAAGTAGCTGGCCACTGCGTGCGTAGGCTTTCCACGCGACGTGACGCGGCGAGTCACCTTCGTGAAAACGGCGCAAGCCTGCAAAGTCTTCCTCGCCGCGCGCGTCATGCTGCCGATGGCCATGTGAGGTTTGTGTCGCTGGCGGTGGTGGCGCCCGGTCAGCGGTGGCCGGATAAACGAGGCCGCGCAAATCCATATGTAGCCAGGCCCACGAACGGAACAGCTCGAATGGGAACAATGTGCGTATGCCAAAACGGGGTAATTCCACCCAGCCGCGCCGATGAGTTGCCACTGCAAGTGTAAACAGCACGCTTTCACCAGCAGGAATATCAGCAATTTCGCTGCTCGCATCGTCGGTGTACAGCCGCACCGCGTGGCGCGCAATCTTGCTGTGATTGTTTACGGCAATGCGGAACTTGGCAACCTGCCCGGCGAAAACGGGCTCCACTCCGGCAAAACTCAGCTCGAGCGCAACGAGGTTGCGCTGGCACTGGTGCATGGCGACGAAGCCGAGTCCGGCCAGCAGGAACGTCAGTACGAAAGACAGGTTGTTGTTGTAATTCATCGAGCCGAGCAACATTGCGAATGCCATCAACGCATAGATCAGCCCGACGCCTGTCGGAAGGATGTACACGCGCCCTGGCCGCAGTTGCGTGGTAGTGGCGTCGATGCCCTGGCGCTGCCTGGCCCAGCGCTGCACCCTTCGGCCCAGGGCCGTGCCGATACGCCGCGCGATACCGGCCCTAGGGAATTGCCACGGAATCGAGAACATGCTGGCAAAGCTCGGCCGCTGAACGGTAGCTGGTATTTGCTGCCGGCTGCAGGCGGTGACCGGCGACAGCTGCAAAAACGGCCTGAATATCGTCCGGATAAACGCCGGCGTGATGCCGCACGTAGGCATGTGCTTTTGCGGCCGACGCCAGCGCGAGCGCAGCTCTTGGGGACAGTCCGATTTCAATGTCTGGTGATTCGCGAGTCTCACGTACCAGTTCCTGGATGTAATCCACCAGCGGATCGCTCATATGCACCTGCGACGCGAGCCGCTGGATCCGCAGCAGCAATTCCGGGCTCAGCGCGGAGCTGATATCGGCGAGCATCGCGCGTCGATCATTGCCTATGATCAGCTGGCGCTCGCTGGCCGCGTTCGGATAGCCGAGCTCGAGTCGCATCAAAAAGCGGTCGAGCTGCGATTCCGGTAACGGAAAGGTACCTACCTGGTCGGCCGGATTCTGCGTCGCGACGACGAAAAATGGTGTTGGCAAAGCGCGCGTCGCCCCATCGACCGATACCTGGTATTCCTCCATGGCTTCGAGCAGCGCACTTTGCGCTTTCGGCGTGGCCCGATTCACCTCGTCGGCAAGTATCAATTGCGCAAAAATCGGTCCGGGCTGAAATTCGAATTCGCCCTGGTCCTGGCGAAATACAGAAACACCGACGATGTCGGCAGGTAGCAGGTCGCTGGTAAACTGGATGCGTCGAAAACTCAGCCCCAGGACGCGCGCCAACGCCTGCGCCAGCATGGTTTTGCCGAGTCCGGGTAAATCCTCGATCAACAGGTGGCCACGTGCTAGCAGGCAGGACAAGGCGAGTGCGATTTGCTCGTCCTTGCCGAGGATGATCTGGCCCAGCGCCTTGCGAGCACGATCCAAAGCGACGCGTTCCGCATCCTTGTTCAGGGCCAGTGTTTCAATCGTGCTGCCAGCCGGCATCTGGGTCTCCTCGGAGTGATTACTGGGGTCCGATATCCTCGCCAATCGGCGCTACGAATGCACTTCAGTTGCGCCGGTTTGTGATGCAGTACTCAGAAAATACAGGAGCTCAAGCGAGTTCCGCCAGTTTTTCCAGCTGGTCGCGAAGCTGTTCGATGGTGCGTGCAAAGTCCGCGGCTCGCTGTTGTTCCAGTGTGACCACATCGGCAGGTGCATTGCTCACGAAATTTTCGTTACCAAGCTTCGCTTTTGTACGGCCCAGGTCCGCCTCGGCACGTTGCAGCTGCTTTTCGAGTCGGTTGCGTTCCACCGTCAGGTCAATCAGACCCTGCATCGGCACCAGCAGGCGCATGTCGCCAAGCAATGCGGTCGCTGCTGCCGGCGGTGTCTCGCCCGGCGGCAACATGTCAATCGATGCAACCCGGCCAACACGTTGTAACAGCTGCAGGTACTGGCTGGCGCGCCGCAGGTCGTCAGCGCCCGCGCCTTGCAGAACTACCGGCAAAGCTTTGCCGGGTGAAATATCCATTTCGCCGCGAATCTGCCGAATTCCGAGAATAAAGTGGCGCACCCATTCGATATCGGCTACCGACTCATATTCGGCGGTGTCGTCCTGCGCAAGCGGGTACGGCTGCAGCATGATCGTGTCGCCCTGGATGCCGGCGCGCGGCGCAACCTGTTGCCAGATTTCCTCGGTAACGAACGGCATCAGCGGGTGAATGAGTCGCAACAGTGACTCCAGCACCGTAATGAGTGTATGACGCGTGCCGCGTTGCAGGGCTGGCGATGAGTCTTCGGATTGCAACACCGGCTTGGATAATTCCAGGTACCAGTCGCAGAACTCGTGCCAGGTGAACTCGTAGAGTGCGTGCGCGGCCAGGTCGAGGCGATAGGCCGTCATCTGCGTGTGAACCTCGGTGATCGTATTGCCGAGCCGCGCGTAAATCCATGTGTCGGCCGCGCTCAGTTCGGCAGGGCCATCGTCGAGCGACTCGGTATTCATGAGTACGTAACGCGCGGCGTTCCATAACTTGTTGCAGAAATTCTTGTAGCCGTCGATACGCCCGAGGTCGAAGCGAATGTCGCGTCCGGTTGTCGCGAGGGCGGCAAACGTAAATCGCAATGCATCGCAACCGTATGCGTCGATGCCTTTCGGGAACTGCTTGCGTGTGGCCCGCTCGATGGTCGGCTTCAGATGCTCCTGCATCAGTCCCGAGGTGCGCTTCTCAAGCAGGGCCGGCAATCCTATGCCATCGACCAGGTCCAGCGGGTCGAGAGTATTACCCTTCGACTTCGACATCTTCTGGCCGTCCTGGTCGCGGATCAGCCCATGAATGTAGACCTCGCGAAACGGTACGTCGCCCATGAATTTGAGGCCCATCATGATCATGCGCGCAACCCAGAAGAAAATAATATCGAATCCTGTGACCAGCACGCTGCCTGGATAAAACTTGTCGAGCGCAGGTGTCCGTTGCGGCCAGCCGAGTGTACTGAACGGCCAGAGTGCTGACGAAAACCAGGTGTCGAGCACGTCGTCATCCTGGCGCAGAACCAGGTCCGCGGCGAGGCCGTGTTGTTCGCGCAGCTCCGCCTCGGAACGGCCAACAAAAATGTTGCCGTCCGGGTCATACCAGGCCGGAATACGATGCCCCCACCAGAGTTGACGACTGATGCACCAGTCCTGGATGTTGTACATCCAGTCGAAATAAGTTTTCGACCAGTTATCCGGTACAAACCGTATGCGACCCGACTGCACCGCCTCGATGGCGGGTTTCGCCAGCGGCTCGATCTTCACGTACCACTGATCCGTCAGGTATGGCTCGATGACGGCGCCGCTGCGATCACCCCGCGGAATTTTGACCGCATAGTCTTCGATGCGATCCAGTAGTCCGAGGCGTTTGAACTCGGCGACGATTTTCTTTCGAGCAACGAAGCGATCAAGACCACGATACTCGTCCGGCACTTCATCGTTCAGTGTCGCGTGATCGGTAAAAACGTTGTACATCGGCAGGTCGTGACGCTTGCCGACTTCGTAGTCCTTGAAGTCGTGCGCGGGTGTAATCTTCACGCAGCCGGTGCCGAATTCGACCTCAACAAAGTCGTCCGCAATGATTGGGATGCGGCGGCCGACAAGCGGCAGAATTATTTCCTGGCCGATCAGGTGTTGATAGCGCTTGTCCCGGGGATGCACTGCGACCGCGCTGTCACCGAGCATGGTTTCGGGTCGTGTCGTCGCAACCACGAGGTGACCGTTGGCGGAAGCCAGCGGATAGCGGAAATACCAGAGATGGCCATCTTCATCCGTGGGCAATACTTCGAGATCCGACAGCGCCGTATGCAATACCGGGTCCCAGTTAACCAGGCGCTTGCCACGATAGATCAGGCCCTCGTTAAACAATGAAATGAAAACTTCAGTGACCGCCGCGGAGCAGCCTTCGTCCATCGTGAAGCGTTCGCGGCTCCAGTCGACGGATGCACCAAGGCGGCGCAACTGATTGCTGATCTTGCCACCCGATTCCTCTTTCCATTGCCAGACGCGCTCGACGAACCTGTCGCGACCGACGTCACGTCGATTCAAACCCTCGCTGTTGAGTAGTCGTTCGACGACCATCTGTGTGGCAATGCCAGCATGATCGGTACCCGGTTGCCACAAGGTACTGAAACCTTGCATACGCCTGTAACGCGTCAACGCGTCCATGATCGTGTCCTGGAACGCGTGCCCCATGTGCAGCGATCCGGTGACGTTTGGCGGAGGAATCATGATGCAATAAGGCTCGGCTTCGCCGCGCGGGGCGAAGTAACCATTTTTTTCCCAGCGCGCATAAACTCGCTGTTCGATTTCTGAAGGGTTGTAGGATTTGTTCATGCGTATGGCAGGCTACACATCATGGGTCTCCAGTGTGTGGCCCTTTTCCCGGTAGGCGGCGAATCGCCTGCGGCTCTCCTGCTTGCTCGTTTCGTCGGAGCTTACAATTTCCGCAACACGTGGGAAAGTTTCGGCGATTACAGGAATGCTGTCGGACAAATTGATCAGCAAGTCGCATGGCTGCACTGTGCCTTCGCCACTGCCAATAATAATCGGCGCCAATCGCCTGCCGCCGCCCAGAAGTTCATGCGGCACGAAGCTGCCGTCACGAAATGTCCATAACAGTTCGTTGATACGCTCTGCTTCGTCCCGGCTTACGGTGTGAATATGGACGGTGTTATGGAGGCGATAGGCCTTCTCGGCCAGCCGGCATGCGAAAGTGTTGCGCGACTGGGGACCTTCCTGCCTGAGGACGTAGAAATCAACGCGGGCCATTAAGGCAAGGCGCCACTGCGTGCCAGCAGGAATTCGGTCAGCAACGGCACAGGTCGGCCGGAAGCACCTTTTTGCTTGCCGCTGGACCAGGCTGTTCCGGCGACGTCCAGGTGGGCCCAGTTCAGGCCGTCGGTAAACTTGGCGAGGAAACAGCCGGCGGTTATGGCGCCGCCTTCACGGCCGCCGACGTTTGCCATATCTGCGAAATTGCTTTGCAGCTGTTCAGCGTACTCGTCGTCAAGCGGCAGCCGCCATGCGTAATCGCCTGCGAGCTCGCCGGCGGCGACCAGGCTGGCGGCGAGTGCATCGCTCTTGCTCATGACACCCGTGCGATGGTGTCCGAGCGCGATCACGCAGGCACCGGTCAGTGTCGCGACATCGATGACAGTATCGGGTTTGAAACGGCGTGAATACGTCAGCGCATCGCAGAGAATCAGCCGGCCTTCTGCATCAGTGTTCAGAATCTCGATCGTCTGGCCGGACATGCTCGTGACAATATCGCCGGGATTGGTCGCAGTACCGCTAGGCATGTTCTCGACCGTTGGCACGATCACGTTTAAATTGATCGGCAACTGCAGCCTGGCGACGGTCGCCATGGTGCCGAGAACGCCGGCGGCCCCGCACATATCGAATTTCATCTCGTCCATAGCCGCGCCGGGTTTCAGCGAAATGCCGCCGGTATCAAACGTGACGCCTTTGCCGACCAGTACGACTGGTTTCTGGCGTCCACCACCCTTGTACTGCATGACAATCAATTTACCGGGTTCCTGGCTGCCGGCACTGACGGACAACAGCGAGTGCATACCGAGCCGCTTCATCTCTGCCTCGTTGAGCACGCGCGTTTGCAGCAGCTTGCTGTCGCGCGCCAGCTTTTGTGCGCTGCGGGCCAGGTATGAAGGAGTGCAAATATTCGAAGGCAAATTGCCGAGCTCGCGTGCGAGTGACATGCCAAAGCCAATCGCATCACCGTGCTCGAAACCACGCATTGCTTTGCCCGCGCCGCCGCGACTTGGCAGCGCCACCTCGATGCGTCGTAGCGCGCTCGCGGCTGGCTTCTTGTCGCTCTTTAGTTGCGTGAAACGATATAACGCAGTCGCGGCTGCCTGTGCTGTGTAACGCGCCAGGTAATATTCGCTACTGCCGGTTATCGCCTCGAGTGTCAGGCAATTGAGAACGGATTTGCATTTGCTGCCGGAAATAGCACGCAAGGCGGCCAATATAGCGGCCTGAAACTGCTTCGCTTTGAATGCATTTTGCTTGCCAAGACCGACTACTACGACGCGCGGCGCCCGTACGCCGGTGACATCGGTGAGCACCATGCACTGACCGAGTTTCGGTGTCAGGTCACCGCTTTTGAGAAGTCGCTTGATTTTGCCGCGACTTGCCTGGTCGACGTCGTTCGCGCCACTACTGAGCGTGCCACCCTCATAAATACCAACGATGAGGCAGTCAACAGACCGGCTCGACGGATTGACCGCCGTTGTCGAATATTGCATAGGAACTCTTTTCCGGAGGGCTGTCGCGTGCAAAACAAAAGCGGTAGTCTACCCGATTCAACCTGCCTTGGTTAAGCAAATCGCCGTTCCGATGCCGCGCATACTCGATCGATACATATTTCGCGAGATAGCCACGACCTGGCTCGGTGTAACCGCCGTATTGATGCTGATTCTGCTAACGAACCAGTTTGCGCGTGTGCTTGGCGATGTGGCAAAAGGGAAATTGCCCAAAGACGCCGCATTCGATGTTATTGGATTATCGGCGGCGCAATTCCTGACGATCCTTGTGCCGATCGGCTTGTTCCTTGCGGTGATGCTCGCTCTGGGGCGCCTTTATCGCGACAGTGAATTGCCGGCGATGATGGCATGTCGAGTGGGTCCGGCAGACATCTACCGCCCGCTCTGCTGGTTGTTGTTGCCGCTGGCCGTCAGTGTTGCCTGGCTGTCTACCGATATCGGGCCGCGAGCATTGCTTTCCATTGAACGGGTTGGTGCCGAGGCACGCCGCGCAGCAGACCTCACCAGCATTGAGCCCGGGCGATTCGTCACGGTCGGGTCCAGCGGATCGGTCGTGTACGGTGAGAATATTCGTGACGACGGACTGATGGAAAATGTGTTCCTGCAGCGTCGTCGCGCAGATGGTTCGCTCGAGATTGTTGTCGCCCGGCTTGGCGAACAGGTCGAGTCCGACGATCCGGATGTGCGCTTGCTGGTATTGCACGACGGGCGCCGTTACGAGGGAATTCCGGGAACAACCGAATTTCGCGTTGTGGAGTTTCTCGAGCACGGTATTCCGTATCGGCTGCCAAGCCTCGACACACCCGATCCGCGACCGCGAGCAATGGCGTTTGCCGTGCTGTTGCAATCGGATGATCTGTCGCACATTGCCGAGTTGCAGTGGCGCATCGGCCTGCCAGTGGCGACCATCATCCTGGGGATACTTGCGGTGCCGCTCAGCCGGACCCAGCCGAGGGCGGGCCGCTACGGTCGTATTGCCATCGGTTTGCTGGTTTTCATTATTTATCTGAATATGCTGAGCGCCGCGAAGGCCTGGGTAGAGCAGGGAACCCTTGCGCCGAGTCTCGGCTTATGGTGGGTGCATGCGACGGCATTGTTGTTCGCGCTTGGTTTGCTGGCGAAGCAAAACATGGTTTTTCGCAGGTTCAGGTCGTGAATGGCATCCTGACTCAGTATCTGATGCGCTCGATTCTGACAGTGACGGCGCTGGTCCTGCTGGTGCTGCTTGCGCTGGTTGGCCTGTTCGAATTCATCGGCGAGCTTGACGATACGCAAGGCGAATACCAGACGGCGCAGGTCGTGCTGTATACCGTGTTGCGTCTGCCGCAACTCGCTTTTGAAATGCTGCCGATCGCCGCGCTGATCGGTTCGTTGCTGGCACTCGGCGCGCTGGCGTCTAACAGCGAAATAATCGTCATGCGCGCGGCCGGCCTGTCGGTGACACGGCTCGCAGGCATGGTCGGAGTCACCGGCCTGGCGATGCTGATGGTGACCGGATTGCTCGGCGAGTTCATCGGCCCACCGCTGGATTACTTTGCACGCAATATGCGGCTGGAATTGCGATCGGACCAGGCGGACGGGCGGCTGGGACAGGATGCCTGGGCAAGGGATGGCAATAAATTTCTGCACTTTGAACGCGTCAGCCTGGATTACGATTTTGGCAGTATCTATTTGTTTCGATTTGACGAATCGAACCGGCTGCAGTCGATCGCACGGGCTGAAAATTCCGGCGTCGATGATGCCGGCAACTGGATACTGCAAAATTTTCATGAAACGCGCTTTGTCGATGACGGCGTGCAGGTAGTGGAGTCGTCCAGGGCGATTGAGAACTTCGATATTGACCCCGGTGTGCTGGGGATTTCACTGGTCAAGCCGCAGAGCCTGTCGGGACGCGGCCTGCTGAGTTACGTCGCGTACCTGAAACGAAACAGCCTGGACGCAAGTCGTTACGAAACCGAGCTCTGGTACCGGGTCGCGCGCACCGTCACTGTCATCGTGATGCCATTGCTGGCGCTGGCATTCGTGTTCGGCTCGCTGCGCACGGGCGGAGCCGGTGCGCGTCTGATGATCGGTGTGGTTATTGGACTGGCCTATTACCTGGCCGCCGAGATGCTGGCGAATTCAGGCCAGGTGTTCAACCTGAACCCGGCGCTGATCGCCTGGCTGCCCTCGGGCCTGCTGGTGGTGGTCACGCTGTTCGCACTCAACCGCGTCCGCTAAGCCCAAAAGGGGTCAGAGCACTTTTTGGCACATATATGGAAGCAACCGTATATGGTCGAAAAAGGGCTCTGACCCCTTTTTACTTGGGGTAGTAGACGAGGCGGGTCTGGCTGAGCCGATCGTGCCAGCTGCGCCGGTCCTTGTCGCAGAGCTGCCAGAAAAAACCGAGGCCGAGCGGTAGCCAGGAGATGATTGCCGCAAAGAAGCGAACCGAGGCCTGCGATAACGATGCGAGTCCGCCGTCAACGGATTCCAGGCGCAGGCCCCAGGCCTGCATGCCGAGCGTGCTGCCTCGCCAAGTCCAGAAACCGACGAAGAATGCGAATGCCACCGCCAGCAGCGTCAGCTGGTGAGGCAAGTTGTAAGGCTCAACCGCCTCGCCTGTACGCGCGACAACGAACGGCATGCTTGCAAACATCAGCAATGCGAATAACAGGATCGAGTCGTACAGGATTGCACCGCAGCGGCGCAGCAGTCCCGCACTCATCGCGCGCTGTCAGCGACCGGTTCCAGCCGGTCGCGCCGCGTGTAGTCCCGGCCGAGCCAGAGCGCGAGCAATACCCAGAACACGCCGAACGGCAACATCACAATCGAGATGCCCGATATGCCGATCGCCCAGATGAATTTGATCAGCCAGGAGCCGATCAGGTCGCCGCTACGATACACCGCTGTTTCGATGAAATTCTTGGCCTTGTATTTTTCGCTCGGTGTGACTACGGAATACAGCATGTCATGCGTGGGTTTGGAGAATCCGAAGCCAATGCCGCGGCGCACGGCGGTCAGGACGGCGACGACGATGAACGCCGGGTTGATGGCGAGCAACATCAAGCCGAGCAGGGAAACGACCGGCAGGATGGCCAGCGTCATGCCGACTCCGAACCGCCGCACGGATCGATTGACGAGAAACAGCTGCCCGATCAATGACAGCACATTGGTTGTGCCATCGATAAGGCTGAATGTTTCGACGCGTTCATTCGTGGTCATGTCTGAGCTGCCGACGAAATCAGCCATGAACATGTACAGGGCTGTGCCCAGCAGGCTCGCAATAATCGACACGACGACCATAGAAAACAAGTAGCGGGACTTGAGGGCCTGGCGGATACCGTCAATGGCACTGCCGCCCAGCGGCCTGCTGCTTGCTATCGATACGTCCGGATCATCGCCATGTTCGGCGATCACCCAGGTACGCAGTCGCGAGATGCAGTACACGCCAAAAAACAGCAACGCGGCCGAAATCAGCAAAATGTTGTGAAACCCGATTTCGGACACCAGCAGCCTGGTTGCAAAGGGACCGGCCAGGGCACCCGTACTGCCACCGGCTGAAATCAGTCCGAACAGTCGCCGGCCCTGTTCACGCGTATAGATGTCGGCCATGAAACTCCAGAAAACCGACACCACGAACAGGTTAAAGATGCTGAGCCAGATGAAAAACGTACGGCCCAGCCAAAGGTAATCGATGTCATTTTCGATTGCGTAGGTAAAGCCGGCCCAGAAAAACAAAAGATTGGCGGAAAAAAACGCGTACACCCAGGGCAGGAACTGCTTGCGCGGGTAGCGCGACGAAACCCAGCCGAAGACGGGCGCCGCAAGCAGCATGACGACGAATGTGCTGGAAAAAAGATAGGGCACATTCAGCGCACCGTTTTCGGCCGACATGGTTTCGCGCACCGGGCGAAGCATGTAGTAGGACGACAGGATGCAAAAGAAGTAAATGAACGACCAGGCGACCGCCAGGTATTCGTGCTTTTCAAGTCCGAACAATCGATCGAAACCGTTTCGGGGGCGGACGTCGCTGACGTGTGTATTCATTGTCTGCGCCATCTTAATGAGCGCGCGGCAAATGTCATGTATTTTCTCGGCTTATAGCGTCCATTATTTTTCAATAAGTTAGCGCAATAACAAGAAGTAATTTCTGAATTTGGTGCGACCCGGACAGGCGTACAATAGTGCGACTCAAGCACGAGGAGCGAGCCGTGAATACGACTATTCATAGAGGCGCCCGGTGTGGGTTGGCACTGGGTCTGCTGGCGTTACTGGCGGCATGCGGGCAATCGGGCCAGGATGGCGACGCATCTGTTGCAACCAAAGAAGTTCCGATCACAACATCATCAGCCGAAGCACGCGATCTGTACCTCAAGGGCCGTGCCCTGTTTGAAGACTTGCGGGTTGTCGACGGCCGCGACCTGTTCCTGCAGGCGGTCGCGGTCGATGACGGTTTTGCAATGGGCTACTTCATGATTGCGCAATCGGCGCTCACCAACGCGGAGTTTTTCGACGCGATTGGTAAAGCGAATGAGCGCGCGGCGAATGCCTCCGCTGGCGAGCAGCTCTACATCAAGGCGCTGGTCGCTGCATCCGAGAACGATCAGGCTACGCAGCGGGCGGCGCTCGAGGAACTGGTGGCGATGTATCCCGGCGACGAACGTGCACACCTGCAGCTGGCGACCTTTCAGTTTGGCGTGCAGGATTTCGCGGGCGCGGTAACACACTTGAACCATGCTACTGAACTGGCGGCCGATTTCGCGCCTGCCTACAACATGCTTGGTTACTCGCACCGCAGCCTTGAGGATTTTGCGAGTGCCCGTGCAGCGTTCGAGCGTTACGTGGAATTAGTGCCGCATGAAGCGAATCCCTACGACTCACTCGCCGAGTTGCTCATGGAGATGGGTGAGTATGACGCGTCGATCGAGACTTACCGAAAGGCAATCAAGGTCAATCCGAACTTTGGGTCGTCCTATGCCGGCCTGTCGATCAACTATTCGCTGCAAGGTCAGACGGACGTGGCGCAGGAAGCAGCCGATGACATGCTGGCCGCGGCGCGCAATTTCACTGAGCGGCAGGCGGCCCTGTACCAGGCAGCCGCGGTGAAATTGTTTGCCCGCGATATCGACGCCGCAATGCAGATTTGCGATGTGATCCTGGGGGAGGCAGTGGTTGCCGGCAATCACAGTGCCATGGGCACTGCCGAGGAATACATGGGCGACATCATGCTGGCTTCAGGCGACGCTGCCAAAGCTGAAGCGCATTATGATGCCGCGCTCGATCATCGACTGCAGGCCGACCTTAACGAGGCAAACAAGGCCCAGGCGGCGCGCGCACACCTGTTCAAAACGGCAATTGCTGCCATGGTCGGCGGTGACGGTGAATCGGCCGCCTCGCGCACGGCCGAATACATTGCGGCGGCTGAAGCGCAAGGTACCGCATTTGAAAAGATGCGCGTCCATGAATTATCCGGCTACTTCGCGATGAACCAGGAGGACAACGATGCTGCGGCCATGCATTTTGCAAAGTCATCGCAGTTGCAGCCAATTCCCCTGTATTGGGCCGCGCGCGTTAACCAGGCCCTGGGCAGGTTGGACAAGGCCCGCGAACTTGCGCAACGCGCGGCCAATCGGAACACCCTGAGCCTTAACCTGCCTTTCTTCCGGGCAGATGCGGTTGCATTGCTGGCGGAGCTGTCGGGCGCCTGACGTTCGTAATTGCCTGGCTTGACACATAGGCCCACTTTTTGTGGGCCTTTTTTTGCTTTCGCATTGTCAGGCAGGTGTCGAACCGCGAGAATGCGCGCTGCGCAGGGAGCGTGACCATGATTGGAAAAATTTTCGCTGCCGGCGAGCGGCGCAACGCTCAGGCATTCTGGCTCGGTACCGTGATCGTTACCGCCGGCGTGCTGTTGCATGTGCCGATGTTCCTGATGGCGCGGCAAATGGGCTACAGGATGGCTGGCATGCCGATGGACGCCGGCATGATCTGGGGCATGTGGCTGATCATCGGCGGGGTTGCGCTCGCGGCCTGGGGCCTGCTGCCGAAAACTCATCCCGACGCATCCCGCGTCATCGAACGAATTGCACCACCCGAAGATGCACCGCTGACGCGAACGCACTGGTGGATTGCCTCGCTACTTTGTCTTGCGTTGATCATCGACATCATGAAGCCGGCGAGTCTTGGATTTGTCACGCCAGGCATGCGCGCCGAGTATGGTGTCGACGGCGCGACGGTGGCCTGGTTGCCGCTGTCCGCACTCGTCGGCACCGCGATCGGATCCTTCGCCTGGGGCGTGCTGGCGGATATTTATGGGCGCCGCGCATCCATCCTGTTGTCCTCCGTGTTGTTTGTCGGTACCTCGATTTGCGGAGCGATGCCGGGCTTCTGGTGGAACGTTTTCATGTGCTGGCTCATGGGCCTTGCGGCTGGCGGCATGCTGCCGGTGACCTACGCGCTGCTGGCCGAGATCATGCCGACGCGACATCGTGGCTGGTCGCTCGTGCTGATCGGTGGCATCGGCGCGGTCGGCGGGTTTTTCGCGGCGAGCGCGCTGTCGGCCCTGCTGCAGCCGCTCTTTGGCTGGCGCATCATGTGGTTCCTGAACCTGCCCACAGGACTCATCCTGATCGCACTGAGCCCGTTGCTGCCGGAGTCGGCACGCTTTCTGCAGCAGATGGGACGCGGTGCGGAGGCGCGCGAAATGGCGGCACGCTTTGGTGCGACGGTGGTGCACGACAAGCCGGCTTCAACGGCCATCGAAAATTCACCAATGACAACGACCCTGCCGCAAATCGGCATCACCGTGGCGTTGACGCTCGCCGCCCTCGCCTGGAGCCTGGTGAACTTCGGTTTGCTGTTATGGCTGCCCGGGGAGCTGGTCGAGGAGGGCCGCAGTGTTGGTACGGCGAGCGCGCTGATTGCCGAGTCCACCTTGCTGGCCGCTCCCGTTATCCTGTTCAGCACCTGGTTGTACAGTCGCTGGAGCACCAAGGGCTCGCTCATTCTTATGCTGGCATTCATGTCGGCGGGCCTGCTCGGCCTGCTGGCACGCAGCAGCGGCATCGGGTGGCTGGAGAATCCGCTCGTATCGCTGACCATACTCGTGATCGGCTCCTGCGGGGTGATTGCAATCCTGTTGCCGTACGCGGCCGAGAACTACGCGCTGCGCGTGCGCGGGCGCGCGACCGGCTGGGTGGCCGGCTGCAGCAAGCTCGGCGGTGTTCTCGCGCAGGTGCTGGCCGTGCTCGGCGTAGTGCCGGCGTTCGGCAAGGCCGCGCTCGTGATCGTTGTGCCAAGCGTAATTTCGCTGATCCTGATCGCGCTTTGGGGCCGGGAGACGCGCGGCTCCGATTTACGCTCACTGGATCCGCATCTGGGTAGCACTACTTAAGCTTGCGTAGCGTGCAACGCCGCGAATGCGCGGATACCAACCATATTTAGGTTGGTATATGCTGCCTGCACGCTGGAGGATGCCGAGCATGCCTGGCAACGACGTTTTACTGAGACGCGTACATGTCGCACGGTTTACCTACCGGGTGATCACGGTCATCGTCGCGGTGGTGGCGCTGCTGCTCGGGCTCGATGAACTCGGCGTGCTGAACACGCAGGGCGAGAGCGGACCCTTCTACACAATCTTCGTTGTATTGACTTTCGGCCTTGTGTTCGGCGGCATCGGCCTGGCCGTGGTCGCGCTGATGGCGAGTTTCTGGCTCGCGCGCGACTGGCGCTTTGCGTTGCCGGCGTGGCTTTACACGACCGCCGCGGTGTTCGTCTGCATTCACATGCTCCTCTTCGAGGGTTCCGGCATGCTGTGGATTCCGGCAGCGGCATTTGCGGTTGCGAGCCTGCTTGCGGTCATCCGGGCAGCCTGGTTTACAGACCTTTAACAGGAGACCGGGGCATGAAGCTCCCCCAAAAGATACTCACTGGCCTCGCGGCATTCGTGGTTCTCGCGACTGCCGCACTGGCGCTGACCATCAGCTACACATCCGACTGCGGCGCTGCAGCGGCCGTCGATGAGGGCGACGAACGCTTTCAGGCGATTCAATTCCGCTGTTACGGCCCACCTGAAGTCCTCGAACTGACTCTGCTCGCGAAGCCAGTGCCGAAAGACGACGAGGTGCTGGTGCGGGTCAAAGCCGCGTCCTTGAATCCGCTGGACTGGCATTACATGCGTGGCTCGCCTTACCTGATACGACTCACGACAGGGCTGGGTGCGCCGGATAATCAGCGGCTCGGTGCCGATTTCGCAGGTGTCATCGAGGCGGTCGGTGCGAACGTGTCGCGCTTCAAGGTGGGTGATGCGGTGTTCGGTACGACGCGGGGCTCATTCGCCGCATACGTGATCAAGCACCAGGACGGCAGTCTTGCGATCATGCCGAAGGGTGCAAGCTTTGCTGAGGCGGCGGCCTTGCCGGTTGCCGGCATCACGGCACTGCAGGCCTTACGCGATCACGGCAAGCTGCAATCGGGGCAGCACGTTTTGATCAACGGCGCCTCCGGCGGCGTTGGCACCTATGCCGTGCAGATCGCTAAAGCCAATGGCGCCACAGTGACCGGCGTCAGCAGCGAACGTAACCACGAGATGCTCAAGTCACTTGGTGCCGATTACGTCATCGACTACCGGCAAACGAACTACACGGACGGGGACGCGCGCTACGACCTGATCGTCGACATGATCGGCAATCACCCTTTAACCGCGAACCTCGATGTGCTGCAGGCGGGCGGGCGACTGGTCATAGTCGGTGGCGAAAAAGGCGACTGGATCGGACCGATCAGCAACATGATCAAGCAACCGCTGCTGTCACCGTTTGTCGACCACGAGATCATCGTCATGCTGGCGCAATCCAGCGGTGACGAGCTTGCGGCGCTGGCGAAAATGATGGAGAGCGGCGAGATCGAGTCGGTAATCGACCGGTCGTATGCCTTGAGCGAGTTGCCCGCGGCGATGGCGTACCTGGAAGAAGGGCATGCTCGGGGCAAGGTGGTGGTGGAAATAGAGTAGCGTGCAAACTCGTTCCTGACTCGATTGCCCGTGGCAACGGGGTTAAATCGCGATGCAGATGCGACAGCGAACGTCTGCTACTTAATCTTTCGACTGCGCTTGCAATTCGTGTCACGATTTGAGGCTGATGTTCACAATGTTCGGAGATGGTCGTTGATGAAGACCTTTACTACGCAAAGCTTTGTCGCAGTACTGACGCTGGCTGCATTGCTGGCGGCATGCAATAACACGGATCTGGCGGCAGAACAGGCCGGCGCTTCTGTTGACAAACGGTTGGCCGGTGAAGCTGGCATGACTGCCTCGGCCGATTCAGAGACGGTGCGGCTTAATGTCTGGCTGAACGAACGCTTCGAAGAGCAACTTCAGTTTAGCCCGATGAGACTGACAACACTGGGCCGCAAGGACCTTTACGACCAGATAGACGACATCAGTGAGCAGGCAGCGCGTGATCAGGCCGCGTGGGGAATGAATACGATTGAACAAATGAAGGCGCAGTTCGACCGCAATTCGCTGTCCACTGCAGGCAAAGAATCGTTTGACCTGTGGGTGTTTCAGGCAGAAAAAGCCGCCAAAGACCTGGAGTTCATGCGCCAGGACTATTTATTTGGGGAGTTGGGTGGCTGGGAAGACTGGTTTCCCAGATTTTTGATCAGCTACCACAGGGTGGACGACGAAGCCGACATGCGCGCCTACATTGATCGCATCGGCGGTGTGTCTCGCGCCATGGATCAGGTTGTAGAACTGGCGACGGCTAAGGCCGCTGACGGTATTCGGCCGCCGCGTTTTGCCTATGCGACAGCGATGCAGCGGGCGCAGAACGTGATCACAGGCCGGCCTTTCGACGACAGTCCCGATTCACCTCTGCTTGCCGACGCCAAGAATAAAATAGAGGCGCTGGCGACCGCCGAGCTAATTGACGAGGACACTGCCAGCGGTCTTCTGGCCGAAGTGACTACGGCACTGACCAAGCAACTTCAGCCCGCCTACAGCAGCTTTGTCGACTGGCTGGAGTCCGACATGCCCAATGCGGATGAACAGGCCCGTGGTGTGTGGGCATTGCCGAACGGCAAGGCTTTTTACGACCATCAACTGGCAACGTATACAACGCTGCCAATGACCGCCGACGACGTGCACCAGCTCGGCATGTCGGAGGTGCAGCGGATCCTGGCTGAAATGGATGACATTCGGGCCGATGTAGGTTTTGAAGGTGACCTTAAGGAATTTTTTGAGTTTATCCGCACAGATTCCCAGTTTTACTACCCCAACACGGATGCGGGGCGTGAAGCATACCTCGCAGACACGCGCGCGTTTCTGGCAGAAATTGAGCAGAAGCTGCCTGAGTACTTCGGCACTTTGCCGAAAGCGAAACTGGAAGTGAAACGCGTTGAATCATTTCGCGAAGTTGACGGCGGGGCGCAGCACTATAGTCGCGGTACACCGGACGGATCGCGACCGGGTGTGTACTACGTGCACATGTCGGATATGAGTGCCTATTCAAAAACAGACATGGAAACCACCGCGTACCACGAGGGCAGCCCCGGCCACCATATGCAAATTTCCATTGCCCAGGAACTCACAGGTGTGCCCACGTTTCGCACCCAGGCGGGCTTCTCGGTCTACTCGGAAGGTTGGGGGCTCTATTCGGAAAAGCTGTCTAAGGAGATGGGTCAGTTTAAAGATCCATATCGGGATTTCGGTCGTCTTACGGCAGAGATGTGGCGAGCCATTCGACTGGTGGTAGACACCGGCCTGCATGCGAAGGGTTGGACTCAGGAACAGGCTGAGCAGTTCTTTTTTGACCACTCCGCCATCCCGGAAAGTGCCGTGATCTCCGAAGTGCGGCGCTACATCACAACGCCAGGACAGGCAACCTCTTATAAAGTTGGCATGCTGAAAATTGAGGAGCTGCGCCGGCATGCGGAAACGATACTGGGTGACCAGTTTGATATCCGCGGCTTCCATGATGTCGTACTAGGTGGCGGTGCTTTGCCAATGCCGTTGCTCGAAACACGTGTTAACAATTGGATTGCCGACCAGCAAGGCTGATGTTGACAAGTCTGGGCGAGTACTTTCGGCAGCAGTTTCAACCGGACGAAGAACGTGTTGCGTCGGCCAATTGAGCGACGAACCGGAATACGGAGAGGCTCCCACATTACGGGAAATTCAAAATATTGCCGGGCAGGCTGAAGCCTTGTTTGCGGAGATAAATGACGCGCGGCTAAATGGTTGGCTCGCGGCAGCCATTAAGCGTGCGGCAGAGGCAATATGCGACCGAGACGAGCATTGTGAATAGATAGAACATTCCCGCATCGCTTGCAGCGGAAATACGCCGCCGCGACGCGCGAATTGTCACGCGTGAAAATATCGCAAAGTTAGGCAAAAAGTTGGAGAAACACAAAAACGGGCTAGTCGGAAATCGTCTAACCTGTTGATTTATTTGGTACTCCCTAGGGGATTGATGCAGACCGCCTTGGGGCGATCTTCACCCCTTCGGGGCGCCTTCGGCGTCCAAAACGCTGTTCGGCACACGTAGCCATTTTGTCGAACCAGCGGTCCGAATCCGCCAAAGAAACTTCCAAAATACGAAGGGGTCAGAGCCCAAAACCGGCTCTGACCCCTTTGTATTTTGGTACTCCCTAGGGGATTCGAACCCCTGTTACCGCCGTGAGAGGGCAGCGTCCTAACCACTAGACGAAGGGAGCATAGCAGCCTGCCCATATCGGCAGGGGGTGGTACTATACGGCCGCAATTTCACAATTCCAAGCGGTGACCATTGAAAAAAGCCGGGACTGAGAAGCCCAACGCACCCAAGATTATTCCCCGCCCTGCGCACAACGTCTCCCGGGACGAGATCTCCAAGAGCGCACTCAAGGTGCTATATCGGTTGCACAACTCCGGATACCAGGCGTTCCTGGTGGGCGGCTGTGTGCGCGATGCCTTGCTGGGGCTGCATCCCAAGGACTTCGACGTGGCCACCAATGCCACTCCGGACCAGGTTCGAGCGCTGTTCGAAAACTGTCGACTGATCGGCCGCCGCTTTCGCCTGGCCCATGTGCGCTTCGGCCGTGAGATCATCGAGACCGCTACCTTCCGTGCTGCCGCAATCCACGAGGCCGACGACGTCGCCCATGACACTGAAGGACGGATCCTGCGCGACAACGTCTACGGCACCATCGAGGAGGACGTCTGGCGTCGCGATTTCACCTGCAATGCGCTTTATTACAACATCGCCGACTTCAGCATCTGGGACTTCACCGGCGGTGTTGCCGATATCGAGCGCCGCTGCCTGATGCTGATTGGCGATCCCGACCTGCGTCTCCGCGAGGACCCGGTGCGCATGCTGCGTGCGGTGCGTTTTGCGGCCAAGCTCGGCTTCACGATTGACCCCGCTGTCGTCCAGTCCATGCACAAGCACGCGGGGCTGATAAGCAACGTGCCGGCGGCGCGCCTGTTCGATGAATTCCTGAAGATGTTCGAGACCGGTTTTGCGGAACGCGCTTTCGACCTGTTGTGCGAACACAAGTTGTTTGCGGAGTTATTTCCGGCGACCGATGCGGAAATGAATCGCGACCCGGCATTCATGAAGTTTGTGCGTGCCGCATTGCGAAGTACCGACGCACGTGTTGCCGCCAACAAACCCGTCACGCCGATGTTTCTGCTCGGTGTGTTTTTCTGGGCACCGACCATGCGGCTCGCCGCAATTCGAGGCAGGGAAGAGCAATTATCCGAATCCCAGGCGATCAGCCTGGCTGCCTACGAACTCATGGCGCAACAGCAACGGCGCATCTCGATTCCAAAGCGATTCACGATTCCGATGCGTGAAATGCTGGCCTTGCAGCCGCGCTTCGCGATGCGGCACGGCAAACGCGGCCGGAATTTCCTCGAGCACAAGCGTTTTCGAGCCGCCTACGACTTCATGCTGTTGCAAAGCGAAGTCGGCCTGGTCGACGGGGAGGTGGCGGAATTCTGGACGACCGTGCAGACGCAGTCAGCCGATGCACGTGCGAAGAGTTTTGCCATTGCGGGTCCGGGTGCGGGCGGCGGCAAAAAACGCAAACGTCGACGGCGGCGTAATAGGGGTGGTCCGGCCGCCGGCACCTCATGAGCCGGGGCCTGCGGAATCCGGTGCAGGCCTGCATCGGCCTCGGCAGCAATCTCAACGATCCGCAGCAGCAGGTCATGACCGCGATCGAACGCCTGGATGCATTGCCGGGCTGCAAGGTGTTGCGACGTTCATCCCTGTACCGCTCGGCGCCCTTCGGGCCCGTCAAGCAGGACGATTTCATCAACGCCGTGGTCGTCCTCGAAACCACCGTCCCCGCCGACAGCCTGCTGGCTCGCCTCAAGGAAATGGAACGCATCCAGGGCCGGGTTCTGCGCGCCGAGCGCTGGGGGCCGCGCGTCCTTGACCTGGATATTCTTCTTTATGGCAGCGAGACCATAGACCTGCCGGGGCTGACCATCCCGCACCCGGGCATTGCCTCAAGGAATTTTGTATTGTTGCCACTTCGGGAAATTGCCCCTGAACTTGTAATTCCAGGCCTTGGGGCGCTCGCCGAACTGGCGGTGAATGAGCAGCTGCCAGCGATACAACGCATTTCCGACGCATATCCTTAGAGTAGGCGCATGTCAGTAATCGAATTGGCCAGCCGACAGTCCGCATCGCGCTTTATTGCTGTGGAAGGTCCGATCGGCGCGGGCAAGACCAGCCTCGCAAAGCGCCTCGCGCAGAGCCTGTCGGCCGAGCTGATCCTCGAGGAGGTTGCCGAGAATCCGTTCCTCGAGCGCTTCTACCGGGAGGGCCAGCCGGCCGCATTGCCCGCACAGATGTTTTTCCTGTTCTCGCGGGCGCGCCAGATCGAGGGGCTGCGCCAGTCGGACCTGTTTGCGAGCGTGCGCGTGGCCGACTACGTGTTTGGCAAGGACAAGCTGTTCGCCGAGCTGAATCTTTCCAGCGATGAACTGGCGTTGTACCGTCAGGTGGTCGAGTCCCTCAAGGTGGACGCGCCGGTGCCCGATCTCGTCATCTACCTGCAAGCCTCAGTCGACGCTCTATTGCATCGCATCGCACGCCGCGGTGTCGGCTATGAGCGCGCCATCAATCGACGCTACCTCGAACGGCTGACCGAGGCCTACGCGCGTTATTTCCACGACTACGATGATGGCCCATTGCTGATCGTCAACGCTTCGCAGATCGATCCGGTCAACAACGACGCCGACTACGAGAACCTGTTCCGCCAGATCGAGCGCATCAGCGGCGGGCGCCACTTTTATAACCCGGTCGCGGCTTCCTTAGCCTGAGACGGCGTTCTGCGTGTGCTGTTCGAGCGCCCAGCGCGTGTGCTCGGCCACTTCGGGCAGGCTCGAGTCGCAGCGCGACTGCAGCGCGGCGATGACTTGCGGCGTGCGTTTGGCGTTGCCAAGTGCGACCGCAATATTGCGCAGCCACATCGCATAGCCGATGCGGCGAATCGCGCTGCCTTCGGTTTTCTGCAGCCAGGTCGACTCACTCCAGAGAAACAGTTCAACGAGTTCGACATCGTCGAGGCCATGCCTGGGTGCGAAGTCGCCCTCGGCGGTTGGCTTCGCGAACTTGTTCCATGGGCAAAAGAGCTGGCAGTCATCACAGCCGTAGATGCGGTTGCCGATGGCTTTGCGAAATTCAAGCGGGATGCTTTCGCGCATCTCGATCGTAAGGTACGAGATGCAGCGCCGTGCGTCGAGCTGGTAGGGCGCAACAATCGCCTGCGTCGGGCAGACGTCGATGCAGGCGCGACAGCTGCCGCAGTGCGAGTCGCCGGGCGTGTCGACAGGCAAGGGCAGGTCCGTATACAACTCGCCGAGAAAAAACCACGACCCGGCCTTGTCGTGAATCAGGTTCGTGTGCTTGCCCATCCAGCCGATGCCGGCCTTTTGCGCGAGCGCTTTCTCGAGCACGGGCGCGCTGTCGACAAACGCGCGGTAACCGAAGGCGCCGATCTGTTGCACGATCTTTTTCGCGAGTTTCGCGAGCCGGTCACGCAGCACCTTGTGATAGTCGCGGCCGAGCGCATAGCGCGAAATATAAGCGCGTGATGCATGGTCGAGCAGCTCGGCGGGCTCGATTTGCTCCGCCGGCAGGTAGTCCATGCGCGCCGAGAGCACGCGCAGCGTGCCGGGCACGAGTTCGGCGGGACGGCTGCGTTTGCTGCCGTGGCGTTGCATATAGTGCATGTCGCCATGCCGGCCATCGGCGAGCCACGCGAGCAATCGCGCTTCGGCGCCGGCAAGGTCGACATCGCTGACGCCGAGTTGCTGAAAGCCGAGCTCCATGCCCCAGCGCACGATGTCCGCTTTCAGCGCGTTCAGTTCCGCAATCGTATGGGTTTGTGGCAATGCCGTTTCCTTGTCCCGCAACAGTATAATCGCGGCGATGAAGCCATTGCCGAGCGAAGTCTATTCCGTTGCCACGGTGCGCGAGATCGATCGCAGCGTGATTGCCGATGGCGAAATCGCCGGTTACACCCTGATGACACGGGCGGCGGCTGTCGCGGTGCTGGCGGCCGGTGTGCATTTTCCACTTGCGCGGCGCTGGCAGATCGTCTGTGGCGCCGGCAACAACGCCGGCGATGGCTATGTCGTTGCGCGGCTCGCGGCGTCCGAGGGCATCGAGGTCAGTGTGCTGGCGATCGCGGACCCTGCGCTGCTGGTCGGCGATGCCGCGCTCGCCTGGCACGAATTCGTGAGTGCGGGAGGCGAGGTCAGGCCGTGGTCGGGCCGGGTCGATGCGCAGGCGGGATTACTTGTGGATGCGATGCTCGGCAGCGGCCTGACGCGCGAGCTGCGGGGTGATTTCGCTGCGGCCGTGGATGCCATTAATAACTCGTCAGCGCCGGTCATGGCCCTGGATATACCGACGGGCCTGCACGGCGATAGTGGCGCGGTGCTGGGCAGTGCGGTGCGTGCCGATCTGACCGTGACCTTTGTCGGCCTGAAGCAGGGACTGTTCCTCGGCGAGGGCCGCGAATATTGCGGCACGCTGTGTTATTCAGATCTCGATATCCCGCCGGCCTATTTCGCCAATCGTCCGCTCGAATACCGTCGTATCGATGCCGCGCAGGTCAACAGCTTGCTGCCGCGGCGTGACCGCGGCGCCCACAAGGGGAATTTCGGCCACGTGCTCATCGTTGGCGGCGGACGCGGCATGCCCGGCGCCGTCC
Organism: Gammaproteobacteria bacterium; assembly: GCA_029884455.1. Taxonomy (GTDB): domain Bacteria; phylum Pseudomonadota; class Gammaproteobacteria; order Steroidobacterales; family Woeseiaceae; genus UBA1847. The sequence goes on from JAOUHU010000019.1 coordinate 26,158, forward strand.
TGCTCGCCGGCGAGGGTGCGCTCCGTGCCGGGGCGGGGCGGGTCAGCCTGGCGACGGACCCTGGGCACGCGGCCGATATCGTTCGGGACCGGCCCGAGCTTATGGTACATGGCGTCGCGACCGCGGCCGATTTGCGGGCCTTGCTCGACAAGGTCGACGTGGTCGCGGTGGGTCCCGGGCTCGGGCGCTCGGACTGGGCGGCGGAACTTCTCGAGTTGCTGCAGGCCGACGAACGTCCCGCGGTTTGGGACGCAGATGCGTTGAATTGGCTGGTATCTTCGCCAAACGTGAAGCGATCACGCGCGATTACGCCACATCCTGGCGAGGCAGCAACGCTCCTCGGCAGCTCGGCGGCGGCGGTGCAGTCCGACCGGCGCGCGGCACTCAATGCGTTAACGGCCAGATACGGTGGTATTGCCGTCCTCAAGGGTGCAGGGACGCTCGTGTCGGGCACCGATGCGGTCCCGTGGCTTTGCACCGCGGGCAATCCGGGCATGGCGGCGCCCGGCATGGGCGACGTCCTGACCGGCATGATCGCGGCCCTGCTGGCACAGGGACTCTCATTGCAGGACGCGGCGATTGCGGGCGTGGATCTGCACGCGCGCGCAGGCGACCGGGCCGCCGCCGGTGGCGAACGCGGGCTGATCGCCTCGGACCTGCTGGCCGAAATCCGTCCGCTGGTCAATGCATGAAGCTTTTTCTCGAGGATGAGGCGGCGACGCAGGCACTGGCGCGGCGACTGAAAGCCGCACTGCCGCCGGACTGCCGGGGCTTGACTATCCTGCTCGAGGGCGAACTGGGGGCTGGCAAGTCGACCTTGGCACGCGCGCTGATTCAGGCCCTGGGCCATACCGGCCCGGTACCGAGTCCGACGTATACCCTGGTGGAGCCGTATTCCTTGCCACGAGGATCAATATATCACATTGATTTATATAGAGTTTCTTCGGAAGAAGAGTTGGAGTTCCTGGGCTGGGGCGAGCTCGATGACGGTTTGCGGCTGGTGGAATGGCCGGACAGGGCGCCGGGATTGGGCGAGTCCGCAGACCTGCGCATCGCGCTGGCCTACGAGCGCGACGGCCGGCAAGCCGAGCTCGTCGGCCTGAGCCCAAAAGGGCAGGAACTCCTCGAAGAGATGGCTGTTTCCCCGGTCTAGCCCACACATTAACTTCGTGACTTATCTCTATAATATTGCAAGAAAAATATTGGATTTTTGCAGCGAGGACGTATACTCACCCGACATAATACCGTCTGCCGGGACAAGCGCTGTCGATGCACCTTAGCCGCCTTAAAATGTTGCCCCTGTTGCTGCTGTTGTTTGGCGTCGCGGCCACGGCCGGGACGACGGTCGAGAACATACGGGTCTGGGCCGAGGGCGGCAAAACGCGGGTGGTGCTGGATCTCAGTGCCCCGGTTACGCACAGCATTTTCACCTTGCGCGGCCCGGATCGGCTGGTCATTGATCTTGAGGACGGCCGGCTCGCCGACAGCCTGCGCTCGATGCCAGGCGGTGTGGGCGCGGTGAAAAGTATTCGCAGCGGTGCTCGCGCCGACGGCAAGTTGCGAGTCGTGCTCGATTTGAACGAAGACGTACGCTCGCGCAGTTTCGCCGCGGGACCGAATCCGCAATACGGCGATCGCCTGGTGATCGATCTCGAGCGCAGCGGCAACCTGCAGACGGTGCGACGAGCCTCCGAGGCCTACAAGCCCGGTCGCGATATCGTTGTCGCCGTTGACGCCGGGCATGGTGGCCATGACCCGGGTGCCATCGGACGCGGCAAGACGCGCGAGAAGGACGTCGCGCTCGCGGTGTCTCGCGAACTGGCAGCGCGCATCAATGCCGAGTCGGGAATGAAGGCAGTGCTGGTGCGCAACGCCGACTATTATGTGGATCATCGCAAGCGCATGGATATTGCGCACCAGGCCGGCGCCGACCTGTTTGTTTCCATTCATGCGGACGCTGTCACGGACCGACGCGCCAGCGGCGCCACCGTGTATGCCCTGTCGTTGAAAGGAGCGAGTGACGAAGAAGCGCGCCTGCTTGCTGAGCGCGAAAACAAGTCGGTTCAGATCGGCGGCGTTTCACTCGATGACAAGGACAAGGTACTGGCGTCAGTGTTGCTCGACTTGTCGCAGAATGCGGCGCTTAGCGCGAGCCTCGACGTTGGCGCAAAAGTTATCGGGGAGCTGTCGCACGTGGTGAATGTTCGTCGCAGGTCGGTGCAACAGGCGGGATTACTGGTACTGAAGTCGCCCGATATGCCATCAATCCTGGTTGAGACCGCCTACATCTCCAACCCGACCGAGGAACAGCTGCTCAAGGACAAGCGTTACCAGGTTAAACTTGCCGACGCCATTCTTGGCGGCGTGCGCAGCTATTTCTACGCCAACCCACCTCCGGATACGCAAATCGCCATGGAGATGCGCCGCGTGCCGACCGGCGAAGTTCGGCACAAAATCGCGCGTGGTGACACGATCTCCGAGCTTGCGGAACGCTACAACGTTAGCCCCGGGGCCATTCGCAGCGCGAACAAGCTCAGCAACGACAACATTCGTGTTGGCCAGGTGCTGGCGATCCCGGTTTTCTCCGGCAGCTAGAAAACAGCAACAAGACTTTTCTCTGCCGTTTTGAAAAAATGGCCGGCCAACCTGTCCTACCGCGGTCCCCGGCGTGCCGATCCAGCAATTACCCAATCACCTGATAAACCAGATCGCGGCCGGCGAGGTTGTTGAGCGACCGGCATCCGTGGTCAAGGAGCTGCTTGAGAACAGCCTCGATGCGGGTGCCACCAGCGTGCAGGTCGACATCGTGGCGGGCGGGCAAAAGCTGATTCGAATTCGGGACTCCGGCAGCGGTATCCCGCAGCACGAGCTGGCGTTGGCCTTATCGCGGCACGCGACCAGCAAGATCAGCAGCCTGCAGGATCTCGAGTCGGTCGTGTCGCTGGGTTTTCGCGGCGAGGCACTGCCGAGCATCGCCTCGGTCGCAAGGTTGACGCTTTGTTCACGTGTGACCGGCGCCAGCAGCGCCTGGCAAATCGAAGTCGACGGCGGCAAACCTGGAACTACCCGACCGGCAGCGCATCCGGTTGGCACCACCGTCGAAGTGCATGATCTTTTCTATAACACGCCGGCACGGCGACGCTTTCTGAAGACCGAGCGCACCGAGTTTGAGCACATCGAAAAGTGGATCAAGCGGCTGGCACTGTCGCGACCCGATGTCGCATTTCAGGTAACCCACAACCGGCGCACGTTACTGCAGCTTGGGGCGGCCGCGACCGAGGCTGAACGGTTGGCGCGGCTTGGCAAGGTCCTTGGTACGCCGTTCGCGGACAATGTCGTACACATTGCCAGTGAAACCGACGGTATCGCACTGTCCGGCTGGTTGGGACTACCAACCTTTAATCGTAGTCAGCCCGACATGCAGTTCTGGTTCGTTAATGGCCGCAGCATCAGCGACAAAACTCTCTCGCATGCAGTGCGTCATGCCTATCGAGACGTGTTGTTTCACGGCCGATATCCCGCATACGTCCTCAGCCTGACGCTGGACCCTGCGACCGTGGATGCGAACGCGCATCCGGCCAAACATGAGGTACGGTTTCGTGACGCACGTCGTGTGTACGGTGTCGTATCGCAGGCGGTGGAGTTCGCCTTGCGCGAAACCCGCCCGGGTGGTCATGCGCAACCGCCAACATCTCTGTCACGACATGCAGCGCATACGAGTGGCACGTTTGCGCGGGGCGGATTGGGTCTTACCGAGGTGCGCGAGACGCTGTCGGCTTACCAGGCCATGGCAGCGTCGATGCCGGGCAGCACACCGGCGTCCAGGTCGACGACGATGCCTGCGCTTGGTTTCGCGATTGCGCAAATAGCAGGTACCTACGTGCTGGCTGAAAACAACGACGGACTCATCGTGGTCGATATGCATGCGGCACACGAACGCATTCTGTACGAGAAGTTGAAAGCCGATTTTGACGACGGCTCAATTGTCCGCCAGCCGCTGCTGGTACCCGTTACAGTAGCGGTCTCGGCGAGCGAGGCCGAGCTTGTTGCGAACTCTGCCAGCGTATTCGAAAAAGTCGGCCTGTTGGTAGATCGCGCCGGGCCAACCAGCCTTGTGATACGCGAAGTGCCTGCGTTGTTGCGCGACTCCGATGCCGAAGCATTGTTGCGCGATGTATTGTCTGATTTCGCCGAAGCCGGGCAAAGCCATCGCGTCAAAGATAAGATGGACGAATTCCTGGCGACGATGGCCTGCCATCACTCGGTGCGTGCGAACCGCCTGTTGTCGATCGATGAAATGAACGCGCTGCTGCGCGAGATGGAAGTCACGAAACGTGCTGATCAATGCAATCACGGGCGGCCAACCTGGACCGCGATCAGTATGGCCGACCTTGATCGGCTATTCTTGCGTGGTCGCTGAAGCGTTGCCGTGACTAATTTCGCAGTCTGCCTGATGGGCCCGACCGCGGCGGGCAAAACGGATGTCGCTGTCGAACTCTGCAAGCGCTATCCATTCGATGTGGTCAGCGTCGATTCGGCGCTGGTCTATCGCGGTTTGGACATAGGCACCGCAAAACCCGACGCTGACGTCCTGCAGCGGACGCCGCATCGGCTGATCGACATACGCGATCCCGAGCAAAGATATTCCGCGGGGGATTTTGTGCGCGATGCGCGGCGCGAAATGCGCGCAATTGTCGAGGCGGGACGATGGCCACTTTTGGTGGGTGGCACCATGATGTATTTTCGTGCACTCACGCGCGGCCTGGCCAAACTGCCGCAGGGTGACTTCAAGGTGCGTGCCGCAATCGACGCAGAAGCACTTGCGCTTGGCTGGCCAGCGGTGCATGCGCGCCTGGCCAAGGCGGATCCGGTGGCGGCAAAACGGATCAACCCGAATGACAGTCAGCGCATCCAGCGAGCGCTGGAGGTGTTCGAGATAAGCGGCCGTTCCCTGACGGATTGGCAGCGTGACGCTGCTCCGACGCGCGCCGGTGGCGGCATTGAATTTGTCAAAGTCGCTTTGCAGATCCCGGAGCGCCAGCTGTTGCATAAACGTATCGAAAAGCGGCTCGAGAAGATGTTCCGCGGCGGATTTGTGGACGAAGTTGCCGCGCTCATGCGACGGCCAGGCCTGACTCCCGATCTGCCATCAATGCGCGCCGTCGGTTATCGGCAGGTCTGGGCACATCTGGCGGGCCAATATTCAATACAGGAAGCGCAGTATCGTGCGCTGGTGGCGACAAGGCAGTTAGCGAAGCGGCAAATTACATGGCTTCGCAGCGAAACAGAAATATTCTCCTGCAACCCCCTTGAAGCGGCCTGCCTTGACGCAATATCGAGGTTTCTTGATGTTTCGCAGCGGATTAATGGCGGTAGTAACTGACGGCTGTGGTAACATTTTCGCACGCTTAGGCACGACTCACGAAAGGGCACCGGCGCCACCGGTCGCGAGCCGCAAGAACCTCAAAACAATAAGGAGACCCAAACATGGCTAAAGGGCAGACACTGCAGGATCCGTTCCTGAATATCCTGCGCAAGGAAAAGGTTCCGGTTTCGATATATCTCGTCAACGGCATCAAGTTGCAGGGCCAGGTGGATTCGTTTGACCAATTCGTCGTATTGCTGAAAAACAGCGTTAACCAGATGGTCTACAAACACGCAATTTCAACGGTTGTGCCATCACGAAATGTACGACTGCCATTGCCGGACGACGAGGTAGGAGAAGAGTAAATCCTTGTTTGAGAGACCGCAAAGCGGCGAACGTGCAATTCTCGTCCATGCCGGCCTTGCCGGCGCACCCGACGCAGCAGAACGCGAAGAATTTGCTGAGCTCGCACGCTCAGCGGGCGCTGTCGTTGTCGGCGAGATAATCAGCGGTCGACAACGTCCTGACCCGCGAACTTTCATTGGCAAAGGCAAGCTGGCCGAATTACGCGAGGCGGTCGTTGCAAATGACGCAGAGCTGGTAATTTCGGCTGCGCCACTTAAACCCAGCCAGGAGCGCAATCTTGAAAGCGAACTTAGGTGTCGCGTGATTGACCGCGCTGGCCTGATTCTCGATATTTTTGCCCTGCGTGCTCGCAGCTTCGAGGGCCAGCTGCAGGTTGAACTCGCGCAATTGAAACATGTATCGACACGACTGGTCCGAGGCTGGACACACCTGGAGCGCCAGAAAGGTGGTATTGGCTTGCGTGGCCCGGGCGAAACGCAGCTCGAGTCCGATCGTCGTATCATTAATAACCGCATTCGGCAGTTGATGTCACGGCTCGAAGAAGTTGACGCGCGTCGCGCAATGAACCGGCAAAACCGGGTACGCGCCGAGGTTCCGACCGTTGCGTTGGTTGGATATACCAATGCCGGCAAGTCGACGTTGTTCAATGCGCTGACCGATGCCGGTGTCTATGTAAAAGATCAGTTATTCGCAACACTGGACCCTACAGTGCGCCAACTCGAATTGCCGGATGGCCGTGGTGTGGTGCTCGCAGACACGGTCGGATTCATTCGCGATCTGCCGCACGAGCTGATCGCCGCCTTCCGTTCGACATTGCAGGAAACACGTGAGGCGGACCTGATACTGCACGTGATCGACGCCAGCGATCCGCACCGATGGCAACGTATCCGCCAGGTAAATACCGTGTTGAAACAGCTTGATGCGGACAAAGTGCCGCAAATACGGGTCTACAACAAGCTGGACAAGCTGGCACCCGGCTACCGCATTTCTGCCAGGCGCCCCAACGAAGGCCGCGCGGTGCGGATTTCGGCGAAGACCGCTGAGGGCTTACCGGAGTTGCTGCAGTCGGTGGCCACGCGTCTGCCGCGCAAGATCCAGCAGGCTGTGATGCACCTGCAGCCGGCGCAGGGCCGGCAAAGAGCAAAACTTTTTGCCATGGGTGCTGTCCTCAGGGAGGAGGCGTGCGAAGATGGCGGCTGGAATATTGAATTGCGCATGGGCGAGCGGGACCTGCAGCGATTTTTGCAGCAGGAAAACCTCGTAAATTGTTTTTTGCAGCCGTTGCCTGAGTCGGCACCGGCTATTAACCATTGAGAAGCGTATAAATATGGCTTGGAACGACTCCGGAAATGGCAAGAATCCCTGGCACCGGGATGGCGGTGGGCCGACCGACCTGGATCAGATTGTGCAAAACTGGCAGCGGCGACTTGGCAAGATGCTTGGTGGTGCTGGCGGTGCGCGCAGCAACAGCGGCGGCGGAGGCTGGGTACTCGCGGTCCTGCTGCTGATCGCGTGGTGTTTTACCGGGCTGTACCGGGTCGACCAGGCCGAACGCGGCGTGGTGCAGCGCTTTGGCGCCTACACGGTTACGACCTTGCCGGGCCTTCGCTGGCACCTGCCGTTTCCAATCGAGACGGTCGATGTTGTCAATATCGAGGAAGTCCGCGATTCCAAATTTCGCACCGAAATGCTGACCTCGGACGAAGCCTACGTATATATCGACATGACTGTGCAATATCGGCGCTCGGATCCGGTTAAATACCTGTTTGAAGTCGAGCAGCCGGAAACGATTCTCGGCGACGTGACCGAGAGTGCGCTGCGCGGCGTCGTCGGCACCAGTACATTGGAGCTCCTGATCGGCGAGCGACGTGAGCAGATCCCGGCGCGCACCATGGGCGAAGTACAGCAGACGCTGGAGGCCTATGGTGCGGGCATCACGGTGACGTCGATCAACCTGGAAAAAGTTGACTACCCGCCATCGGTGCAGGAAGCAGTTGACGACACGCAGAAAGCACTCAACGATGCGCGCCGCTACCAGCTGGAAGCTGAAACTTTCGCCAATGATATTGTGCCGCGGGCGCGCGGTACCAAAGAGCGCATCCTGCAGGATGCGGAAGCCTATCGTGACAAGGTTATTGCCGATGCCGAAGGCCAGTCGCAGCGTTTTCTGGCGTTGCTCGCCGAGTATCAGCGCGCGCCCCGGGTCACGCGCGATCGCCTCTATCTCGAGGCGATCGAAGAGGTCTATAGCAACTCAAACAAAATCCTGATCGATTCAGAGGGCAGCGGAAATCTTTTGTATCTGCCTATCGACCAGCTGATTAACCAGTCTTCAAACCGGGCCGCGGCCACGGAAACCGGTCGCTCGGCGACTGCGCCGGTGACATCAGATTCGCAATCGGAGGCGGATACCAGCCGCGAACGGAGGGAACGCCAATGAACGGCAGCCGCTTTGTAGTTGTCATTGTCCTGGGCCTGGGATTGCTGGTGTTTGGCTTGACAGCATTCACCGTGAATGAGCGCGAACTGGCAATCAAGCTGCAGGTGGGTGAAGTAGTGCGGGCGAATTACGAGCCGGGCATCCATTTCAAGATTCCGGTCTACCAGACGGTACGCAAGTTCCCGGCGCGCATCCTTAAGATCGATGATGATCCGCAGCGAGTGTTTACGCTCGAGCGCACCGGCATGCAGGTCGATTTCTTCGTGCAATGGCGCATCGTCGACGAGGTTGCCTTCTACACATCGACGGGTGGCTCATTGTTCATGGCTGTGGATCGTCTGCGTGAAATTGTTCGCAACTCGGTGGTCACGGAATTCGGCAAGCGCACGGTACAGCAGGCGATTTCCGTCGAGCGCGAAGCGCTGATGCGCGACATGCTGGCGTCTGCGGCGGGAACCGCACAGGGTCTGGGCATTGAACTCGTGGATTTCCGGGTCAAGCAGGTCGAGTTTGTCGAGGAGGCGCGGAATTCTGTCTACAACCGCATGCGTGAGGAGCGTGCCCGCGTGGCGACCGAAACGCGTGCGCAGGGTCGCGAACGAGAGTCCCTGATTCGCTCAACCGCTGAAAAGGATCGCACCATTATTCTCGCGGATGCCAACAAGGAAGGGCAGATCATTCGCGGTGAGGGCGATGCCAAAGCGGCGCAAATTTATGCGGACGCTTATAACAGAGACCCCGAGTTCTACGCGTTTTATCGCAGCATTGATGCCTATCGGAATTCCATGGGCAAAAGCGGCGATATCCTGGTGCTGGATCCGAACAGCGATTTCTTCCGCTATCTGAATGACGCGGATGGCTCTCGATAACAGCGGCGGACCGGACCAAAGTGTTTTGGACGGAAATCTTCACGGCCGTGGCCCTGTTGCTTGTCATTGAAGGCTTGTTGCCGTTCGTCCGTCCTGATCGATACAAGCAACTGGTGGCGCAAATCGCCCAACTCAGTGACAATCAGCTGCGTAATTTCGGGCTGGTTGCGATGATCGCCGGATTGTTGATGCTGTTTATCGTCCGTAGTTGACGAGCGGGAAATTCATGGGAAAAAACGTAGTTGTCATCGGGACCCAATGGGGTGACGAAGGCAAGGGAAAAATTGTTGATTTGCTGACCGATCGTGCGGCTGCTGTGGTGCGCTTTCAAGGCGGCCACAATGCCGGCCACACGCTGGTCATCAACGGCAAGAAAACCGTGTTGCACCTGATCCCCTCCGGGATTCTGCGCGAAGGCGTTAATTGCCTGATTGGCAACGGCGTTGTGCTATCGCTGGAGGCGTTTGTAAAAGAGTGCAACGCACTGGTTGCGAGCGGTGTGCCCGTGTACGAACGGCTGCGAATCAGCCCGGCGTGCCCGTTAATCCTGCCATCCCACGCGGCCCTGGACCTGGCGCGGGAAAAGGCGCGCGGTTCTGCGGCGATCGGTACAACCGGACGTGGCATCGGGCCCGCTTATGAAGACAAGGTGTCGCGCCGGGCGCTCAAGGTGTCCGACCTGTTCGTGCGTGAGAAATTTGCCGCCAGGCTGGGCGAAGTTCTCGACTACCACAATTTCCTGCTGAAACATTATTTTCGCGCCGAGACTGTCGATTTCGCGAAGACCCTCGATGATGCATTGCGGGCCGCGGAAATCGTGGCGCCAATCACTGTCGATGTGACGCAGGTTCTCAAGGAGCATATGGACGCTGGTGAAAGTGTTTTGTTTGAAGGCGCGCAGGGGACCTTTCTCGATATCGACCACGGAACCTATCCTTATGTTACGTCTTCGAACACCGTCGCCGCTGCCGCGAGCATCGGCACCGGTATCGGGCCGCGCAACCTCGACTACATCCTCGGAATTGTTAAGGCCTATACGACACGCGTGGGTGCCGGCCCGTTTCCCACCGAGTTGTTTGATGGCCAGGGTGCGCATCTGGCACGCGTCGGTGCAGAGTTCGGATCAACAACCGGACGGCCGCGGCGCTGTGGTTGGTTTGACGCGGTCGCACTGCGGCGTTCGATCATTAACAGTAGTGTCTCCGGGCTTTGCGTAACCAAGCTCGATGTACTCGATGAGCTTGAAACGATCCAGATCTGTGTCGGCTACGAAATCGATGGTGAGGCGATTCCGGGACTGCCCGTCGTGGTCGACCGTTTCGCGGAATGCACGCCCGTTTATGAAGAGTGGCCGGGCTGGCAAGCGTCGACCGTTGGCGTAACCAGGCATTCCGATCTGCCATCGAACGCAAGAGACTACCTGGCGCGCATAGAAGCTCTCGCGGGCGTGCCGATCGATATTATTTCTACCGGTCCTGATCGCGAGCAGACCATCATCAAACGACATCCATTCGAATAGTGTCGGATTCGAGCCAGCCAAGTCGCAATTTGGTATTCAAGGCAGGGTTATCAGCGCTGCAGTCGATCCGCCGCGACGGTTTTGCAGCGGAGCGAATCGGTACGATCGCCGGCGCCTCCGGTGGCGCCAAGTGGCTGGTGTTGAGCCAGCTGGATCGTTATGTACTTGCGCACCTTGTTCCAAAGCTGGTCGGACCGGTACATCTGCTCGGATCCTCGATCGGTGCCTGGCGCTTCGCCTGTTACGCTCAGGCCGATCCGGTTGCGGCAATCGATCGATTCGAACAGGCATACATCAGTCAAAGCTACAGCGACAAGCCGGATATGCACGAGATCAGCGCCAAAATGCGCGAGATCCTCGCGATCGTCATGCCGGACGGTGCTGCCGAGGAGATACTGTCGCACCCGGTATTCCGCACCCATGTCATGACGGTGCGCGCGCGGCACCTCGCCGCATCGGATAATCGCCTGTTGTTGGGCAGCGCACTGATCGCAGCGGCGGCAATGAATGTGATCAGTCGCCGGACATTGGGCTGGTTTTTTGAACGTGCCTTATTTTTTGATGCACGCGACTTGCCGCCGTGTTTCGATGTTGCGGGCTTTCCACTGCAGAAGATCAGGATTCGCACGGGTAATATCAGGGACGCGATTACGGCTACCGGCGCAATTCCAATGGTCTTGTCCGGCGTGCCGGACATCGAAGGTGCAATGCCGGGCACCTACCGCGATGGCGGCGTAATTGATTACCATCTCGATGTGCCACTCAGCGACACCGGCAGACTCACGCTATTCCTGCATTTTTTTGATCGTTTGGTGCCCGGGTGGTTCGATAAGAACTTGTCGTGGCGTCGTCCGGCACCTGAGAATGTCGAAAATACCATCCTGATCAGTCCGTCGGCCGAATTTGTTGCGCGCCTGCCGCGCGGCAAAATTCCAGATCGAACCGACTTTGCAAGTTATGCGTCACTGGATCGAATTCGCGCCTGGCAAGAGGTGGTTACAGCATGTGCGGCACTGGTGGATGAATTGCACGAAGTGATTGAAACTGATCAGTTGGCAGCTCGCCTGCAACCGCTATAGTTATTTTTGCTTGCTGCCGCGGGCGGTGAGCAAGTCGTGCAGGGCGTCAACGTCTTCGTGCAGCAGGTAATCGGCCTGGTCCCGCCAGCCGCTCAACATCGGCAGATTTCTTTCGTTGACCAGCAGGTGCTCCTCATTGCCCTGGGCAGTGATGTCCCAACCGGGTACCGCGACGACCGAGCGTACTCGGACGCGATGATCCAGCAGACGCCGAAATTCGCGCTCCAGGCTGGCGATCCGGGCGTTGGCGGCCACCAGCGAGCGCGTCTTGCCGCCGGGCGCAAATAACAGCGCATGTCCCTGCAGGCTTACCTGGCCGTTTTTCCTCGCGGGTAGTGCAAATACGCTGACTGCATATGCGCCGTTGTGGCCGACGATAAGGTGATCAATAATGCCTGCGTCGGTCTCGACGTCGTGATAGCTACGACCCATGCCGTCCGCCAAACGCTGCAACTGATGGCCAACAGCAATGTTGGCATCGCGGCGCAGACGAATACGATGGCACGCCAGTGCTGTCGACAACAGTCGACAAAATGCAAGCATTGTGCCTGTCAGGAGAGCGCCCAGCAGTATGTGCAGCTGCCAGACCGGGTAGCCGATGAACAAGGCTCTGGCCTGCAAAACATAAGCGGCAACAAACAGCAGCACGAAGACAACCCCGGCTCCCAGGTAAGTCGATTGGTTGCTGTTTAGTCGGTCGAATTCATCGCGAAAACGTTGCGCCGCTTCGCGCATCGTGCTGCCGGAAAAATTGCTGCCATTGCCGATACTGCGACTGATTAGTTGCCAGGACCTGGCGATCAGGAAGAATACGAGACTGCTCGCCAGTGCTATGGTCGCTGCGCCGCTGATGCCCTCGATATCCATACCCAGGCCCCTGGCAAAATCCGTCAGTGCTCAGGTTAGCCGCCGCGCGGCGGTGCCACTGTGATCCAGGTCACACTGGTAACCCGGCAAGTGTCGAACAAGGCGCAATTTTCAGCATCAATTCAGCTAGCGAAAAGTATCCTCGGTGCAGACTTAAGGTGAAGCAGCAAAAAGGGGTAGGCCATGCGTAGCATGTCAGCAAATATTGCGTTGTCGCTTGTGATTCTGGCACTTGCCGGTTGCGCGTCGATGAGTAGCGAGGAATGCACAGCCAGCGACTGGTCCGCCGTCGGTTATGAGGACGGATCGCGCGGCTATACATCAGACCGCTTTGGTGGCCACCGCAAGGCTTGTGCCAAGCACGGTGTTACCGCGGACTTCAGCGCCTATCAGCAGGGACGAACGGCCGGCCTTATCGAGTACTGTCAACCTGGGCGAGGCTTCAATGCTGGTGCAAGTGGTGCACAGTATTATGGCGTTTGCAGCGCCGATCTGGAGCCGGAATTCCTGGATGCCTATCGCGTTGGCCAGCAACTGTACACGCTGAGATCGAATGTCAATTCCGCAAATTCGCAGATCTATGCCCGGCAGCGGGAAATCGACGATATCGAAATCGCCGTACGCACCAAGCAAGCGCTGCTAATCAGTGCTGAAACGACGCCGCAGGATCGAGTTCTGTTGCTGGCGGACCTGGCGAAATTGTCCGAGCGCAAGGGCGAACTTGAGTCAGAGATTGACGCGCTGATTGCGGATCGAGCCCGCTACGAACGGGACCTGCAGAATTACGAAGAAACCGTAGCCTCATACGGCTACTAGGCAAGCGGGTCGCTGTCGGAGTTCTGGCGGCGATCACTGCCTTTGCGTTGCTCCGATTCGAACGTGCCTGTGGCGCCGCCGAGCCTGCCGGCAGCGAACGGGCTGCGACGGTCAAGATTCGCACGCCGATCCTGGTGATGCAGAAATTTGCATTCGCAATCTATGAGTTCGCAGCCAGGTAACGGCAATTTTGGCGCCGCCGTCGCCAGAAAGCGCCGCCCCACCATTTCTTTGGCGGACCTGCATGCGCGGCTGCCGACACGAATGGACACCGCATGGTACTGGGAACTGCCTGGCTTTTGCGTCGCACTCGATGGTATGTCCTCGGCGGGGGGGCTGCGGCGCAAGCGAATCATCCACCACAAGCCGCCAAGCAGTATCACAACAAACACGAGCGTTATCAGATTCAACCTTGCCCTCGTCGCGCACTCAAGACCAGCTTTACGGGCCTAGCATGAGATCATTGCGAAAAAATTACCACGTTTAGTTAGTCGTGGTCGATTCTTTGTTGTCCTGCTGTGCAATATACGCTGCGATCGGCGCGTATACTTCGGCATCCTGCACGGACGTCATGCCCTGAAACATTTCCACGTAGTAAGGCCGGATACCCGGCCAGGTATCCAGTGTGTGCGCGAGGCCAGACACGTAGGCCTCGAGCGTTTCGCGACCAAGCAGGCCATTGTCGTAGGCACTTTGTACGGCCCACAAGATGCTGAAATAGTGCCGCGCAATACCGCGGATTTGCGAGGTCTCCGTCGCGGTCGTCAGGTGCGCTTCCGGGGCCTCAAGTTTTGGAAACAATTTTGCGAACTCGGGATTGCTGGCACGCTCAAGGTGCAGCGCGTCATAGGCTATGGCTATATGCATCGCCGTCTGCGCCGCGGCGATACGATTTGACTGTCGCACTTCCGCCGCCAGCAACAATAGCGCCGCAACAATACTGACTACGCCGACAATTTCCAGCAGTTCACGCCAATGCCGATTTGTCATGGATTCAGTATACCGATTCGGGCAGGATACTACGATGGGGAAGGACGGTAAACTGATGGACATGCTGACTGCTTATGCGGCTGCACACCAGCATCCGATAAACATATTTGTACACATGATCGGTATTCCGACCATCATGCTTGGCGCGTTAATTCCGCTGAGCTGGATCCACACCAGTATCGGCGGGCTCTCGATCAGTCTCGCGCAGTTACTGGTGCTCGGATTTTTCCTGTTTTACCTGACACTTGATCGCTGGTTCGCGCTGGTATTCCTGGCCTTGGCCCTGGTTTTGGTCAAACTCGCGAGCGGCATCGGCGTTCAGCCCCTCGCGACTTCAGGAACAATCGCCGCAATCGCGTTTTTTGGTGGCTATGCGGCCCAGTTTATTGGTCACGCCATCGAAAAGTCGATGCCAGTACTGGTCAGGCATCCGATTCAGGCCAACCTCGCGGCACCGTTCTTCACAGTGGTCGAATTGTTCAGGTTCGCCGGACTTCGCGAAGACCTGTTCGATGAGCTGCAGCGACGCGTCGAGATGCTACAGGGTAATCGCGCAAAGTCTTCATCATGACGCGTCGAATTCTGCCTGTAGCCCTGGCGCTTGCCTTGCTCGTCGCCCTCGCGATAACTCTGCGAGGGTATAAGCTCTCGTCAGATCTCAAGGTGCTAGTCGGGCCGACCTCGATACCGCGCGGCAATGCAACCTCAGCCAGCGACATCACGGTAAGCAACAGGTTTTTCGCGGTGGCGTTTGCGGCGGAAACTGCACCGCCCTGGGGCGTGGCTCGTGGCGGTATCGTCGACATAGCGATCGTGCGTGATGGCGAGATTGGTTACGACTTTGCCTCACTGGCGGATTTCATGCCGAACAGGTGGTCGAGCTGGCCAACGAGCTATCAGCAGGTCAGTGTCGAAAAAGAAGCACCGGATGAAGTTGTTATCAGAACCGTGCGCGACTGGGGCGCGGTAAGACTCGAAACCCGGTTTACCATTCGCAACGACAGTCGCAGGATCCATTTGCTGACGCGCATGACCAACGAAGGCGAGAACCCGACCGGAGACATCTTCTCCGGTTATGTTGTCTGGCCCGAAGGCGGGTCGCTGTTCGGAGTACCGGGTATGAACGGTGCCTATAGCGGCACAGAAGAAAACGCACTCGCAGACTGGTCTGCTGCATATGACGAGAACTGGGCATTGGGTTTGCACGCGCCGTACTCCGAGTTTGCCGACTATGACGGGCGTGATCGCTATTTGCAGCATCAGTTACGGCCCGGCGACAGCCGGGAATTTGAGGCATGGCTGCAGATCGAGGCGCAAGGTTCGCTGGCGGAATTTGTGCGTTCGCAGATCGAGTTCGAGGGCCTGCCGCATGGGCGAGTGTCGGGTCGCGTCGCAGGCAGTGACGGAAAATTGATTGATCGACCTGCGGTCGTTGCCATGCAGCACGGTTCTGCCTATGCCTGGACTATAGGCAGGGGTGGCGCTTACGAGTTCGATCTGCCGGCCGGTGAGTACTCGATTTATGCGACGGCGCGAGGCTACGCAGCCGCCGCATCGTATGACGTAATGGTTTCCGAGGGCAGTGATGTGAGGCTGAATTTCGACGCCGTGCCGCCACCCGGAGCGGTGCGTTTTCGGGTTGCGGACGCACAGACCGGACAGCCACTGGACGCAAGAATCGATATTCAAAGCGGCTACAAATCACTGATCGGATTTTTTGGCCGGAATACCCTGTTTACTGAACTCAGCCCCAAGGGCGAAGTGACCGCAAGCATGCCGCCCGGGAATTATGTATTCAAGGTATCAGCTGCGGCCGGATTTACCTCTCTGGAAAAGCTGGTCGACGTGGTTGTAGTTTCCGGCGGCACTGCCGAGCTGCGAGCTGACATCGCCGTAATGGCAGCACCGAGTGAGCATGGCTGGTACAGCGCCGATCTGCATCACCACTCGGATGTCCTGGACGGATTCACGGAGGCGGCTTACGTACTTCGCTCCGAACTCGCAGCCGGTGTCGATATCGCTTTCCTCAGTGACCACGATTCGGTGATCAACAATGCCGAAATGCAACTGCTGTCGGCGGCGCGTGGCGTGAAATTCATGTCTGGCACCGAATTGTCGCCGTCCTGGGCGCATTTCAATGCCTACCCACTGGACGAGGGCAAGGAAATCGATATCGACACCGGCCAGTCGTCCGTACAGGAAATCTTCGCGGCCGCGCGCAGAATGGGGGCGGACGTTATCGCGGCCAATCATCCTTACAACGGCTATGGATATTTCGCCAGCCTGGACGAGGGGGCGGTACCCGGTGGCTACGACCCCGGGTTCGACCTCGTGGAAATCATTGGTGGCGGCCACGACGGCAATATTCGAACACTCGACCGGGTTTGGCAGATGTGGAACGAAGGCAAGCGGGCATATTTCAGCGGTGGTTCGGATGCGCACGATGTCTGGCTGGAGCAGTCCGGGGCCGTGCGTACCTATGTCCATGTTGACGGTGAACTGAGCATCGAGAAGTACGTCAGCTCCCTGAGGGCCGGGCACGCATACGCGAGCCAGGGTCCGCTTGTCTACCCGGAAATACTTTTCGGTAGCGATATCACCCATGCGCGGGGAAATGAGCTGGTGCTGGCGTACACTGTACAGGCCGTTTCGGGACTGCTTTCGGTGCGCCTCATCGAGCGCGGCTCCGAGATTCAGACGCGGTCATTTGAGCAGCTCGCTACCCCGGTAGCGGTCGATTTCACCGTAAATCCGGACGCCGACACCTGGTACAGCCTGGTGATCGAAGACGAACAGGGCAAGTTCGCGTATACCAACCCGGTCTGGGTTACGGTCAGTGAATAGCGAGGCAACATTGTGGCACTCATTCTGACAATTGCGATGGCTGTCACCACCTTGACGGCATTGTTGCTTCTCGCCCGTTGGGGCAACGTGATCTGCACGGGGCCGATGCCGGTGTCGTTTTTTACTTTCTTTGCGATCCTTTTTACATCCGGTCTGGATGTCGGTCTGATCATGTTTCCGCTGGTCGATTTCGAGTTGTACGCGCGCGAGGCGGAATATGGCTTTGCCAACCCGCTGGCAATCGAATTCGGCTTTTGGGGGTTTCTGGTCTGGGCGTTTTACTTTTTGACCACGTTCTACTTCTGCATTGTCGAGCCGAAGCTGCAGCTGTTCCAGATACCGGCCATAAAGTTTACCAACAACCTTGTAGTCATCGGCACCTGTGCCTTTACTGCGTTCCTGTTTCTGCTTTATTTGCCCGACTATATTTTCGGCATCGGGCCGGTATTGCGTTATGGCCTGGTCGCGGCCGTAATCCTGTTCGCAGTATTGTCGAGCACCGATATCAAGTATGTGAGAATACTTAGCGTTGCCTCCACCTGGCTGTTCTTTGCGCTGATCGCCGCTGCCTGGCTGTGGTCTGGCATGGGAGCAAGCGGATTGCTGCGGACTTTGGCGCATATCGGCGATTATTTTTCAAACCTGCATCGTTTCTTAACGCCGATATCCGAGTATCACCAGTTTTATCTGTACTGGTGGTTTGCGTGGAGCATCATGATTGGGCAGTTTGTCGCGCGCTTCGTTGGCGGATTGAAAGCCTGGCAACTATTTGCTGCACTGCTCATCGTGCCGTCCATCCCTATCGCGATCTGGTTTTCCGTGCTGTATTTTTACTTCAGCGGTGAGTTGCAGGTGGGACCAATACTGCGTTTCGCGATGGTCGTCGTTGGCGTCATATTCGTCATCAATTCGCTCGATTCCCTGATCCGGCTGTACACCACCAATCTTGACGTAACGCCCGAGCGGCATGGCCGGTGGCGTTACATCCTGGGCAACTGGCTGGTGCTGTGCGCACTGGTCATTCTGTACCAGTTCACTCCGCTGAAAATCGAATGGATCGGCCTCATCGTCGTGGCGATTTACGCAACCGTTTACTGGAACATTGTTCTGCGGCGCCACCAGCTGACGGGGGTGGCCACGTGATGTCAGCAACACGCACGCGATACACCAGCAACACGACCTTGCCCAGGCAACAGAGCTATATTGGTGGCCGCTACCTGCGCAACCAAAGTGGTGCCACGTTTGTCACGCGTCATCCGGGCAACGATAGAGCGATCTGTGAGGTCGAGACGGCGGGCGAGGCGGAAGTTAACGCGGCGGTTGCCGCAGCACACGCCGCATTCGACGGCTGGTCGACAACCCGGGCCGTGGAGCGCGGCAATATTCTGCGCCGGGCGGCCCGCATCCTGCGCCAGCGTAACGACGAACTTGCTGCGCTCGAAACCCTGGATACCGGCAAGCCCATCGCCGAAACCGCGGTCGTCGACATCGCAACCGGCGCTGATGTCCTGGAATACTTTGCCGGCGTGGCGCAGGCCATTCACGGCCAGCACGTTGACCTGCCGCCGGCAGCATTTGCCATGGTCCGTCGCGAGCCGCTAGGCGTTGTTGCCGGCATCGGTGCCTGGAATTACCCGATCCAGATTGCCATGTGGAAGTCTGGCCCGGCGCTCGCCTGCGGTAATACCATGGTGTTCAAACCGGCGGAGCAGACGCCGCTGACCGCACTAAAACTGGCCGAAATATACAGCGAGGCCGGTATGCCACCTGGAGTATTCAATGTGGTGCAGGGCGATGCAGCAACGGGCAAGGCGCTGGTTACACATGCCGATGTCGCCAAGGTGACGCTGACGGGTTCCGTTGAGACGGGCAAAATTGTCATGGCTCAGGCCAGCAGCGACCTGAAAAAAGTAACGCTGGAACTCGGCGGCAAATCGCCAATCGTCATTTTTGATGACGCCAGCATCGACAATGCCCTGAATGCGGCGCTGGTGGCGAATTTCTATTCAACGGGCCAGGTTTGTTCCAACGGTACGCGTGTGTTCGTGCAACGGGGCATTTGCGACGAATTTGTGGATCGACTGGCTGCACGCGCCCGGGCGATCCGCGTCGGTGATCCGTTCGATCCGGTCACACAAATGGGCCCTTTGGTTTCGCGCGAGCACTACGACAAGGTCTGTCGCTACATGCAGGTCGCCAAAAATAGTTCTGCACGCCATGTCTGTGGGGGTGAGGTCTTCAAAAATGGCCCGCTTGCCAGCGGCCTGTACGTGACGCCGGCGATATTTGCCGATTGCAGTGATGACATGGAATTCGTGCGCGAAGAAGTTTTCGGCCCACTGATGTCGGTGTTGTCTTTTGCAACGGAAGAGGAGGCCGTCGCGCGAGCCAACGCGACAAATTTCGGTCTGGCCGGTGCCGTATTCACACGCGACTTTGCACGCGCGCACCGAGTTGCAACCCGTCTCCAGGCGGGAATCGTCTGGATCAACGATTACAACATTACGCCACCGGAGGTGCCCTTCGGCGGCTACAAGCAGTCGGGTATCGGGCGCGAGAACGGCTTGCAGGCGATCGAGCATTACACCCAGGTGAAAACAATTTATGCCAACCTCGGTGACGTCGCGGAGACATATTGATGGAACAAACATCGACGGAAGTGCTGGGTTCGCTGGAAGAGGCGACGCAGCGCACCGCGAAGTTGATCGAAATCGACGCGGCACTTGCCGCCGAGCAGGCAGAAGAAATTCTGAAGGCAGTTCCGAACCATCCGCCTGCGGTATTGTTACTGGCCGTTGCCAGGCGTCGTTCCGGTAACGCAAGCGCTGCATTGGAGTTGCTTGAACGGCTGTTGCAGGCGCAGCCGAAATGGGGTGCCGCGCACTTTGAATATGGGGTAACGCTGGCCGAACTTGGCCAGGGCGATGAGGCAATGCAGGCCTTGCTGACGGCTGTGAAGCTTGACCCGGAGCACCCAGAGGCCTGGCGCATTCTCGCCGATCATCTCATGGCCACCGGGGATAATGCGGCTGGCGATGTGGCATATGCGCGCCACGTGCAATGTTCGACCCGGCACCCGACATTGCAGAAGGCTGCGATTGCCATGGTCAGGAATGACGTTCCGAATGCCGAGCGGCTATTGAAAAAGCATCTGCTACAGGTGCCTACGGATGTGCCGGCGATTCGCATGCTGGCAGAAGTCGCGATGCGCTGCGGTCG
>JAOUHU010000020.1 GCA_029884455.1 Gammaproteobacteria bacterium
GGCTGCATTCGCCTGGTGGCTGGTCGACACGCTGCTGGGCGGTCGCAGCCTGACTGTCAATGCGCAGCGCATCGTCGTGTCCACCGCCACGGTCGGTATTTTCGAGGACTTCGTGCCGCTGCGCGGTCGCCTGGTCCCCAGCAGCACCGTCTATCTCGACGCCATCGAAGGCGGCAGGGTCGAACGGGTGCTGGTCGAGGATGGCGCAGTGGTCGCGGCAGGCGAACCGATAGCGATCCTCTCCAATACCAACCTGCAGCTCGAAGTCCTGGGACGCGAAGCCGCCGTGACCGAACAGCTCAACAACCTGCGCACGATCGAGTTACAGCTCGAGCAAAATCGCCTCTCACACAAGCGCAACCTGGTTGAAATCGACTACCAGATCGTGCGCCTGAACCGCGCCATCGAACGCCAGCGTGATCTCGCGTCGCGCAGCCTGGTTTCAAAGTCGACCATTGATGAACTCGACGACGAATTGACCTATTACCAGAATCGTCGCGATGTGACGCTCGAAAGCCAGCTGACCGACGCGCGCATGCAGACACAGCAATTGCAACAGCTGCGCGATGCCGGCGAGCAGCTGCAGGCAGGACTGGTTTTCGCACGTGAGAATCTCGACGGCCTGAATGTGCGCGCGCCGGTCGCTGGAAAACTTTCCGGCCTCAATATCGAAGTCGGCCAGTCGATCGCGCCGGGCGGGCGTCTCGGCCAGATCGATGATCCGGAGGGCTACAAGCTCAACGTCAGTATCGATGAGTACTATCTTGGCCGCGTCGACATCGGCCAGCTGGCTGTTGCGCAACACAACGGGCGCGACCTCGACCTGGCCATATCCAAGATCTATCCGCAGGTCAATAACGGCCAGTTCCAGGTTGACATGAGCTTTGCCGACGCGCCTGTCGGGCTGCGCCGCGGTCAGACGTTACAGCTGCGGCTGACACTCGGTGACAACTCGGATGCAGTACTGATTCCTAACGGTTCGTTCTACCAGGAGACCGGCGGTAACTGGGTATTCGTTGTCTCGGCGGAGGGCACCGAGGCCGTGAAGCGCAGCGTGCGCCTCGGCCGGCGTAACACGGACTTTATTGAAGTGCTCGATGGCATCGAGCCGGGCGAAAAAGTAGTGACCTCGCCTTACACCAGCTACGCCGGCCTGGACCGGCTCAGCATTAACTAGAGGAAGACCCATGCTTAAGTTGCACAACATGTACAAGGTATATCGCACCGACGAGGTCGAAACTGTCGCATTAAATGGCGTAAATCTCGAAATCGACCAGGGCGACTTCGTCGCCATCATGGGGCCATCAGGTTGCGGCAAGTCGACCCTGCTCAACATAGTCGGCCTGCTTGACGATCCGAGCGACGGCGACTATTTCTTTTTCGACGAGAACGTCGCGAAATACAACGAGGCAAAGCGCAGTGCGATCCGCAAGAAGAATATCGGTTTCATCTTCCAGAGCTTCAATCTGATTGATGAGCTCAACGTCGCGGAAAACATCGAGCTCGCCCTGCTGTATCACAACATGCCGGCCGCGCAACGCAAGAAGCGCGTTGACAGCGTCATGGACCGCATGGGCATAGGGCATCGCGCGAAGCATATGCCGGGCCAGCTGTCGGGCGGGCAGCAGCAGCGAGTTGCCGTGGCGCGGGCGGTGGTCGGCGACCAGCCACTGATTTTGGCCGATGAGCCTACCGGCAACCTCGACTCGGTGCATGGACAGGAAGTTATGCAGCAGCTTCGATCTCTGAATGCGGAAGGCACAACCATTGTTATGGTGACCCATTCCTCGGCACATGCGGACTACGCGCGCCGTACGGTGAACCTGTTCGACGGCCACGTTGTTACCGACAAGTTGCGCGCCGCCTAGGCGCCATAACGGACCACAAGGCAGAAAAATATGCTCTGGAATTACATCAAGATCGCGCTGCGCAATGTACGCAAGAACAAGATGTTTGCGATCATCAACATCATCGGCTTGTCGATTGGCCTGACGATCTACATCTTCGGCAACATGCTGGTGAGCTATGAGCGCACCCACGACGCTTTCTTCGCGAACAGCGACCGCACCTATACCCTCGGATCGGTCGCCTCAAAAAACCTCGACCTCGGAATCGACACGCTGAATTCAGTGCATGCGGCGATCGGACCGATTTTAAAGGCCGAGCTGCCGGATCTCGAGGCGGTCGCGCGGACGATATCTGATGAGTACCTGGTAGCGTCGCAAGCGGAAAGCTTTTACCAGGGCATCGTATTCGCCGATCCGGAGTTCCTGAGCATCTTCGACCTGCACTTTATCCACGGTGATAACAGGGCTCTCGGCGATCCTTCGGGAATCGTGTTTTCGGCAACCGCAGCACAAAAGTACTTCGGCAGCACCGACGTGGTCGGACGCACCGTGACCCTCGACAATGAATTTGATTTCCGGGTTGCCGCCGTTTTCGACGATCTGCCGAGGAACTCGCATTTCACTTCGTTGCCCGTCCTGCCGGTGCCGTTCGAGGCGCTCGCACCAATGGCCGCGTACGCCAGCATGAACGACTGGGATATTGCAGGCGACTACAACAACCTGTCGCTGGGCAACATGACCTATGTGTTGTTGCCGGCCGCACTCGACGCGGACTGGCTGCAGGCCCAGCTGGACAGCGTCTACGAGCGCCTGGTACCCGATTCAGCCAAGGAAGTGGTGACGTCGATATTCGCGAGCCCGCTGACGCACGCGAACCTCGCGATCTGGGACACGCTGGGAATGCCGATTGTGCTGGTGGTGCAGCTGTTGAGCTTCCTGGTGCTGGTGGTTGCCTGCGTCAATTACACCAATCTCGCGACTGCACAAACGCTGGGCCGAAGCCGTGAAGTCGGTATGCGCAAGACCATGGGTGCCCGGCAGGGTCAACTGCTAGCCCAGTTCCTGGTGGAAAGCGTGCTGATTGCCGGCATCGCGATGGTGGTCGCGATCGCGGCGCTCGAGGTCATCATCCCGTTGTTTAACAATATGGCGAACAAGGTCATGACGCTCGACTACCTGCGTACCCTGCCGTGGCTCGTGGCCACTACATTGCTGGTCGGGCTTTGTGCCGGGCTGTATCCGGCCTGGCTGATTACGCGTGCGAGCCCGATTGATGCACTGCGCGACCTGGCGCGCAAGGGCAAAAAGGGCACGCACGTGCGCGCCGTCATGATTGGCGTGCAGTTCGCAATATCGGCGTTCATGTTGTCGCTGGTTGCCATTGTCTATGTTCAAAACGAAAAGGTGCAGGAATCCAGCTACATCTTCCCGCGCGCGGAAATTTATAACCTGAATCGGCTCGGGGTCGAAACGATCCAGGACCGGCTCGAAACATTGCGTATCGAGCTTGAAGCTCTGCCCGGCATTGACAGCGTGAGCTGGTCGTCGCAGGTGCCGTACGAACAGAGTAATTCTCAGGACAAGGTCTCGGCAAAACCGGCTGACGAGGCGGGTGCATTCAATATGCACCTGATGCGCATGTCGCCGGAATTCCTTGAGACTTACGACATTCCGTTGCTGGCAGGGCGGAACCTGAGCCGCGACATCGCGAATGACGAATATGACTGGGAAACGTCCGAGGTCGTGAATGTGCTGGTCAACGTGCTGGCGCTCGAGCGGCTCGGGATCGCGTCACCGCAGGACGCCATCAATCAGCGCTTCTACGATCTTGATGAGGAGAACACGGTTCGTGAATTTGTGATCGTTGGCGTCGTGCCGACGCAGAACATCACAGGCCTGTTCAATTCCGAGAAGCCATGGATGTTTCGATACCAGCCTGATGCCTTCAGGCTTGGTTCGATTCGCATCACGGGCGGCAACATGCTGGGCGTTATCGACGAGGTCGAGAAAGTCTGGGACCGCGTTATTCCCGAGTACCCGATGCAGGGCCGGTTTCTCGACGACGTGTTCAACGAGGTCTACAACATTCTCAAGTACATGAACCTGGCGCTGGCGGGGTTTGCGATGATTGCACTGGCACTGGCGCTGATCGGTCTGTTCGGACTGGCCGCATTCATGGCGGCGCAACGCACGAAGGAAATCGGCGTGCGCAAGGTACTGGGGGCAAGTTCGTCGCAAATCGCGCGGCTGCTGGTCTGGCAGTTTTCGAAGCCGGTGGCCTGGGCGCTGGCGATCGCCTTGCCGGCCGCCTTCTTCGGTTCGAACGTCTATCTCAATTTTTTCGCGGAACGCATCGAGTCGACGCTGCCGATTCTGCTGCTGTCAGGCCTGGTCGCGGTGTTGCTGGCCGGCAGCACAGTGGCCGGGCATGCGGTGCGAATCGCGCGCTCAAATCCCGTGCTGGCATTGCGCTATGAATGAATCCGTAAAATTCCAGCGCGGCTCGGCCTCGGTGCTGAAATCCGCGGCGCTGAGGCTGCCGCCGCGCTTTCTGAACCACTCGACCAGCAGGTCGCGCGTCAGTCGCGGGTCGTCGGCATACTGAAAGCCGCCCGGCGGCATTGCCGGCGTCAGCACTCCGTCGCCAAGCGTCACCAGGAAGTCATTGGACACGATGCGAACCGGGTCGTCGTCCGCAATTGTGTGGCCATTGTTCAGCACCATCTCGACCTGGGGCGTGCCGTTCGCGCAGCCGATGAACACGCGCATGCCGGCGAAACCGGCGCGCCTGCCTTGCTTCATCGCCTCAGTGGCAATGAGACGCCGCAGGCCGGCTCCGCTGACCTCGACGATCGCGACGCGATTATCGAAGGGAGAAATTTCATACACCTTGCCATAGGTCAGTTCGCCGGCCGGCAGGATGGCGCGAATGCCACCGGACACATTGTGTATGGCGACGTCCGCATCGACGCCCGCGAGTACCGCATCGGTAAAGAGGTTGGCGAGCGGTGATTCCGGGTTGCCTTCGAGGTCGATCGCGCTCGTCAGGGTCACGCCCAGCGGTTCGGCCTTGATCGCTGCCGCATGTGCTGCTGCGCTGGCAACAATCGCCTCGACCGATGCCATTGGTTCTACGGGCCGGCCCTCGTAGCTTGCCGGCCGCACCAGGGCAGGGTCGGTCTCCAGCCAGGCGCACTCGCCGCTGGCCCGGCCGATGGCGGGGCAGTTGACCTGCGGCGGAAACACCTTGCGCTCGATCACCCGGCCGCTGTCTTGATCGATGCTGAAATCCACCCGATCGAATGCGTAGGTGTTCGAGAAACTCGAGGTAACTGCAATGCCGTTGATGATGTGCGCCATGCCGCGGTGTACGTGCCCGGCGACGATGTGGTCAACCAGGCCCGCAGGCAGTGCATTCGCGACCTGCACGATTTCGCCGCCGGGATCACAGGACGACAGGTCCTGCGGGTCGCCGAATTCCGTGCAGCGGCTGCCGGCGTGCGCGGTCACTATGACGATATCGGCACCTTGCTCGCGCAGGCTGGTCGCTTCCCGCACTATTGCGTCGGCGAGCGGCGCAATCTCGAGCCCGACGGTGTTGGCTGCAATTGTGACCTTGAAGGCATCGGCGGTGACCAGCCCAATGATGCCGACCTTGATGCCGGCAGCTTCGACCATGACTGATGGCGATACATTGTCCCAGTCAATAAGTTCGCCGGTCTCGCGGTAAACGATATTGGCGCTGAGTACCGGAAATGTCGCCTCCCGGATGCGTTGTCGCAATGCACCGCGCGGATCGTCCGAGCTGCCAGTCGGGATCGCCGCTGCGCCGACAGGGCCGAAATCGAACTCGTGATTACCAATCGTGGCAGCGGTATAGCCGAGTGCATTGTATATATCGACCACTGTTCTGCCTTCGACGAGATTGGATTCGAGGCTGCCCTGCCACATGTCGCCGGCATCGATGAGCAGCACGGCACCGCCATCCGCCGCACGGGCCGCGCGTACCGCAGCGACGTAGCCGGAGAATGCGGCGAGACCGCCATTCATCTCCTTGGGCAGCAGCGTGCCATGCACATCATTGGTGCCTATGATGGTGAGCGTCACGAGACGGCGTTGGGATGCGTTATCCTGCACCGCGCAGGCGGCAAGCAGGAGCAGCAGTATCGAAGTCAGTAATCGCACTGGCGAAGTTTAGCCTGCGATGGACGCAAACCCGAAATTCTGTACACTGCGACCGTTTTTTGTCACACGTCCTGGAGTATCACGCACCATGTCAAGCACCGCTAAACTGCTGCAAATCTCGATCGGTCCACGGGTCCGCAAGTCGCCATTCTTTGCTGCGACGCTGCGTTACGGCGCCGAGGCGTTTACCGTGTACAACCATACCTACATGCCCACCTCATACGGCGATAACGTTCGTGATTACTGGAGCCTGGTTAATGACGTGACCCTGTGGGACGTCTCCTGCCAGCGCCAGGTCGAGATTGCGGGACCCGATGCATACCGGCTGGTCGAGTTCCTCTCGGCGCGGGACATGTCCGGCTGTGGCGTCGGCCAGTGCCAGTACATACTGCTGACTGACGAGGCGGGTGGCATTGTGAACGACGCAGTACTGTTGCGTATCGAGCAGAATCGCTACTGGATTTCTCCGGGCGATGGCGACGTGCTCTGGTGGGTAAAAGGCGTCGCGGTCAGCCGTGGTCTCGACGTCAGTGTGGTTGAGCCCGACGTATCGCCGCTGCAGCTGCAGGGGCCGAAGGCACCACACGTAGCGTATGCGCTGTTCGGCGACTGGGCGCTCGACCTCAAGTACTACCATTTGCGCGAAACCTCGCTGCATGACATACCGCTCGTGGTATCGCGCACCGGCTGGAGCGGTGAGCACTGCTATGAGATCTATTTGCGCGACAGCCAGTTCGGTGATCGGCTCTGGGAGCGCATCATGCAGGCGGGCAGGAAATACAACATCGCACCGACCTCGCCGAGCACCATACGCAGCATCGAGGGCGGCCTGTTGTCCTATCGTTCCGACATCACCACCGACGACAACCCCTGGACCGTTGGCATGGGCCGGTTTGTGCACCTGGATCGGGATGCCGATTTCATCGGCCGCGAGGCGCTGCAAAAAATTCGTACCGAAGGTACGCCACGCCGGCTGGTCGGCGTCGAAATCGATGGTGATGCATTAGACTTCAACGACGCACTCTGGGCAGTGCAACATAAGGGCGTAAAAGTCGGCCACGTCAGCCGTTGCTGTTTCTCACCGCGCCTGAAAAAGAATATCGGCTGGGCGAACCTGCCGGTCGAGCTGACCGAAATCGGCACGCAGTTTGCACTGCTTACGCCGGCCGGCGAGCGTGGTTTGAAAGTCTGCGAGGCGCCCTGGTTCAAGTCGTTTGTCGCGATTCCGGAAGCGCTGAAAGCGGAAATTCGCAGCGGCAACAAGGCAGCGAATTAGCGCCTGTTCACGCGTTGTATTGACCATTAAATCGAGTACGTATCTTCGGCAGTGGCTGTCTTGAGGCCGAGCAAGCGTTGGTGTACGGGCTCGCCGAAATCCGTAATCAGGAGTACGCCATTTAATCGTTGTTCGTCGGAAAGGTCTCTCAGCCTCTGATCGGCATCGTGAAGAATCTTGGCCAACTCTGGGTCGTCATTATCAATCGCTCCGGCAATCGAAAGCTGCAAATCACGATGAAATTCGAAATATGCCTGCAGACCGCGCACGCCGTCGAAAAACTGCGCAAACCTGACGCGTTCATCGATGTCGTGACATGCCTCCATGAATTGTGATTGAACCGCGGTCCATACCGCGATTTCCAGATTGGTATGCACTAATTCGACCGGTTTCTTCTTATCGATGCGACGTCGCAAGCGGCTGGCTTCGCTCGTATTCTTGACGACGCTTCCCAAAATCGTGTGCCTGGCCCGGTCGAATTGTTGCGCTCGTTCTTGTTCGCGTCGTGATTCAAGCCGCGCTTCTCGTTTGCGGTCGACAACTAATGCAAACCATACGCCCACAAACACGCCGACAATTCCCGCCACCGTATTAACAACGAATTCGGTCAGCCAGGCACTCACAAGCGTCTGCGCCGCTACGCCAACGCTAATCAGGAGACTGAAAAGGCAATCGTGGGATCGATGACTGCGGCGACTTCGGTGATCGAATTGGCGGGAATTCCGGTCAGGCGGCTATGTTCGCGAATCAATTCTTCGTCTGAAGCCAGGTAAATGCAGTAGATCTTGTCGCCGGAAACATAGCTTTCCACCCACTGGATCTCGACGCCAAGGCTGGCCAATACGCCAAGCGATTTTTTTGCGACAACCCGCAAATCCGAAATACTCATATTCGCTACACCTGGGATGTGGCGTTCGATCAAAAACTTGCGCATTTGCGTCTCCGTTGATTCAGGTCGCGACTGGCTGAGTTAACGGCCAGATTATTTTCAAGTCGGTCAAGTCTAGGGGATTTTTCGGGCCGGGCAAGCAAATCGTGACGAGCCGGCTGATGTTTGGTCGCCGACCGTCTCATATTGGACCGTAACGGCGTGTGCGGCAGTACTGGCAATGCCCACCGCCTGACCGAACAGTTTCAGGAACGCTTGGAGCCAACCACTACTAACCTGACTGACGCGACGTTACTGCCGGGCGCCACCAGGGCAGTACTCGATGCCGTGGTTGAAGTCGTTTGCTACAATCCCGCAGGAACTGAATGCGGAAACTCGGTACACGCCAGAAATCCAAAAGGGGCAGACAAAAATGCTTACGTTCCTGAAGAGCTACGAGAATCAAACATATGCACTGATGCGCATTACCACCGGGTTCATGTTTCTCTGCCACGGTGCAGTGAAATTCATGAACATGGAGGAGGCCGCAAGGCCATGGCACATACAGTGGATCGCAGCGCCCGTCGAACTGATCGGCGGAGCACTGGTGATGCTCGGATTATTCACGTCTCCGGTTGCATTCCTGTGTGCGGGTATGGGCGCTGCAGCTTACTGGGTCGGCCATTTTCCGCGAGGCAACCTGCCCATCCTGAATAGTGGTGATGCGGCTGCACTCTACGCATTCGTGTTTCTTTACATTTCCGCGAAGGGCACCGGAATCTGGGGTCTGGGGAAGTCCTAGCAGCAGCGGGCATGGCGAAACGGGCAGCGCGTCACCGGCCGAGGATTGCATCCTCCAGCACATCGTGAATCAGCTGCGTCGCTACTTCGACCAGCAGCACCTTTCCGGACAGGACGACGCGCTCATAGCCATGCGGCGGCGGCGGCAGCCGGTCAATTAACCCGACCGGCAATGCCTGTTTTGCGATGCCGGGCGGCAAGGTCTTGCCACGCTGCAGATTCTTGGCGATGCCGGGCGGCAGCCCTTTGGACTTCTTGTCGTTGCCACCTTGTGGCGATGTATGGTCGTTGTACCAGGCGCGGATGATCGAGGCTTCAGCGTCCGTGAAGACGACGCTTATGCCAACCTCGCCGGCCAGCGTGGCAGTGCTTAAAAACAGCATCAATGTGATGGCGAGACTACCGGGAATCGACTTGGTCATGACTGATGGTCTCCGCAGGGGATGCCGCAAATGTAATCGGTGGCGGTCATTACTGGTGTGAACTGGCTCACACAAAGCCCTATAGCAGGCTCGTCCATTGCGTCAATCACTACCTTTAGGCGGTGCAGCATCAGGGCGAAAAAGTCGGTCACGTCAGTCGTTGCGAGCGGTAAGGCTGACGAACTATTCAAAGCTGTGACACGACGAGGTTCTTAGAATCGTTTGCCACCAGGGTTTAAAGCCCATCTAAGCATTGAGAACTTCGTTCTCATGCTCTACGCAGATTCGCATGGAATCGTCGACAGTTAGAGGTTCATGGGTTATTCCACACTGAAAGCTGCCATCTTCAAGACGGTTAAAAAAACGGCAGGTGCTGCATACACCAAAGGACCTCGAGCCGTTCAGCCGCTGCGCACGGCGAAGCAACGCAGTCAGGCTGTTTTCCAGCGGCAGGCGCTCATCGCTTGCAACTTCTTCAACGGCTGCCTGGATAGCCGACTCCTCGTCGACGCGCTTAAGCAGGTCCGCACCCCTTTGCAG
The DNA here is from genome assembly GCA_029884455.1 of Gammaproteobacteria bacterium. GTDB lineage: Bacteria > Pseudomonadota > Gammaproteobacteria > Steroidobacterales > Woeseiaceae > UBA1847. Next base: position 9,940 of record JAOUHU010000020.1, read on the forward strand.
AAGTCGCAGTCGTATGACTCGGCCATCCTTGGCGTCCGATAGCTTGCTGATGAGCTTCTCCCGCTCCAGGACTTTAACGCTCTGCGACACCGTTCCCTTGGTAGAGCGGAGAAACCGGCCGATCGCCGCCGGCGTGTTGCTGTACCGGTTACAGCGCGCGAGGTACCGCAATACGTCTAAGTGAACTGGCTGCAATCCGGCGATTCCAGCGAGTTGTCGACTCTCCGCCTGTGCCACGACAGCCAGCCGTTGTATCAGCTGCAGGACGTTACTCATGCGTAGATTGTATGGACTCGAAACGAGTTTGACGAGCGCATCTTTGCTATATAGTATCGACTCGCTACTTTATAACAGAAGGGATTACCTATGAAAAGACTTGCATTGCTTGGCACGATTTTCGTGTCTGTGCCGTTGTTGGCCGTCGCCATGACTACACATTCGGTCGCCTATCCCGAGGGTTATCGCTCATGGACCCATGTCAAGTCCATGGTCATTCACCCGGATCACGGTCTGGCCGATCCGTTTGAAGGCATTCACCACGTTTATGCAAACGACTCAGCGCTCGCCGGACTTAGGAGCAATACATACGAAGATGGTGCCGTCCTGGTATTTGACCTCCTGAGCCAGGTGCCTGGCGGCGGGGCTACGCAGGAAGGCGAACGTAAGTTCATCGGCGTCATGGAATACGATGCCGAGCGATTTGCCGCGACCGGCGGCTGGGGGTTCGAGGCCTTCGCTGGCAACAGCACGGTCGAACGTGCCGTAAATGATGGCGGCGCGTCGTGCTTTGCGTGCCACCAGGGCGCCAAAGAAGACAACTATGTTTTCTCGAAGTATCGCGATTAGGCCGGCACCAGCGCTTAGGACGTCATGCTGGCTTAATTCGGCGAAAGACCTGACCCTTGACGACCTCAAGGGTCGGGTCGTGGTCCTGATCGCATTTCAGATGCTTTGCCCTGGCTGCGTGGCAAGATCGATTCCCCTTGCGCTACGAATGGAACAGCTTTTCGAGCGGCGTGACCTGGCAGTTGTGGGGCTACATACGGTTTTTGAGCATCATCATGTTATGACGCCAGATGCGCTGGAAGTCTTCCTGGCCGAGTATCAGATCCGCTTTCCGGTAGGCGTCGACTTGCCTGATCCTGCCGGAGGCAACATTCCATTGACCATGCAAGCCTACCAGATGCGAGGAACGCCGACCCTTGTACTCATTGACGCAGAAGGTCGGCGGCGTGCTCAATTTTTTGGCGCACACGACGACTTGCTGCTGGGAGCGGAAATTGGCGCGTTACTCGCGGAGCGGGACGGGGCCAGGTTGTTTTCGGCGGCGCATGAAACGCACGATGATGCCATGGGCTGCGCGACAGGTCAGTAGCTCTCAGTCTGCCGCAGACTGCCCGGACGGATGTTCGGCTACGTATTCGATGAGATCCCACAGGTTTCCGTACAAATCCTCGAACACCGCCACTTTGCCATAGTCCTCGGTCTTCGGCTCCCGAACAAATGCGACTCCACGAGTCGTCATCTCATCGTAGTCGCGCCAGAAATCATCTGTGCTGAGGAATAGAAACACTCTGCCTCCGCACTGGTTACCGATGAACGCTTCTTGAATTTTGTTTTCTGCTCGAGCCAGCACTAGCGTCGTCCCGGCGGGTCCGGACGGCGCTACAACGACCCATCTCTTATTCTGGGCGGCCTGAAAAACGTCTTCGACAACCCTGAAGTTCAATTTGGTGGTAAAGAAATCGATGGCCTCATCGTAGTCTCGAACCACTAACGCCACGTGTGCAACTGACCGAATCATAGCCTGCTTCCTTCCGTTGTGCAGGCTAGTTGCTGAAATCGGCGACGGCGAAGTCGGCCACCGCGGCGCCTCCGCCGGTTATGGTCGCGAGCAGCGACGCCGTTTCGGGCAGTATCCGGTCGCGGTAAAAGCGCGCGAGCTTGCGCTTGGTGGTGTAGAACGCGCCTTGTTTGCCGTTCGCTGCAGCGACTGTTCTGGTCCACATGCAGCCAATGATTGCGAGCGCGAACAGGCGCAAGTATTGCACGGCCGCGCCACGCACGGCCGCATCATCTGCTTCGTGCCGCTCACGTAACCAGGCGGTCGCCTCGATCAAGTGCTGCATGGCAGTAGCAGTGGCGGCGTCTGCATTCTGTTTCGCGAAGGCCAGGCACTCGGCAAAGAAACGATCAGCCAGCTCGCCGGTGTCGCCGGTGAGCTTGCGCGACACGAGGTCGAGTGCCTGCACCTCGTTGGTGCCCTCGTAAATCGGCGTAATGCGACAATCACGCACGAGTTGTTCCATGCCGTGTTCGCGGATATAGCCGTGGCCGCCATAGATTTGCTGCGCCGACAGCGTGCTGCTCATGCCGAGGTCGGTAAAAAACGACTTGATGACCGGCGTCAGCAATGCAACCGTGTTCTTTGCATCGGCAGCGGCCTCTGGGTCGGCGGACTTTTCCATGATGTCGGCGTGCATCGCCGTGTACACAGCCAGCGCACGCGCACCTTCGATCTGCGCACGCATCGTCAGTAGCTGGCGCTTCACCTCTGGCTGGTAAATGATCGGGTCGGCCGCCTTGCCCGCATCCGGGCGCGGCGCCGGCGCTTTGCTCTGCTGCCGGTCCAGCGCATAGGCGAGGGCGTTCTGGTAGGCAATTTCCGCAAAGCCAAGCCCCTGCATGCCCACAGTCAGGCGCTCGATGTTCATCATCCTGAACATCGCCGCCATGCCGCGATTTTCCTCACCGATCAGGTAGCCGGTCGCATCCTCGAAATTCAGGGCACAGGTGGCGGAGCCCCGTATCCCCATCTTGTGCTCGATGGATGCGGTCACCACGGCATTGCGTTCGCCGAGCGATCCGTCGTCGTTGACCAGGATCTTCGGCACCAGGAACAGGCTGATGCCCCGCGTTCCCGGTGGCGCGCCTGCGATGCGTGCGATCACGAGGTGCAGGATATTCTCGGTGAGATCATGGTCGCCGGAGGTAATGAAAATTTTCGAGCCGCTGATCTTGTAGCTGCCGTCGCCCGCGGGTACGGCCTTGGTCGTCAATAAACCAAGATCGGTGCCGCAGTGCGGTTCGGTGAGGCACATGGTGCCGGACCAGGTGCCGGCAACCATATTCGGCAGGTAGCGTGCGCGAATTTCTGCGCATGCCGTGTTCTCGAGCAGGTGATAGGCGCCGCGGCTGAGTTCCGCGTACAGCTTGAAGGCAAGGTTGGTGGCGCCGAGCATTTCATCAATCAACACATGCAGCATCTTTGGCAGGCCCTGGCCGCCATGCTCGGGATTGGCGTCGATGCCGGTCCAGCCGTTGCCGATGAACTTCGCGTACGCTTCCTTGAAGCCTGGCGGTGTCGTGACCTTGCCGTCGGCATGCACGGCGCCGTGCTGGTCGCCGCCCTGGTTGATCGCGAGCAATTCCGTGCTGCAGAACTTGCCGGCCTCCTCAAGCACCGCCTCCAGCAAGTCGGCATCGAGTTCCTCGTTGCCAGGCAATGCGCGAAGCGTGTCGAGGCCAAAACATTCCTTCAGCAGGAACAGCATGTCCTTTATGGGTGCGTTGTAAATCATGGCGGCCTTAGTTTCTCAGCGGTGTACCGTGCTCAAGCATGAACTCGATTCGGGCGCGCGTCAGCCGCGTCGCTCCGAGAATGCCGAAAGCCCTGCGCTCGAGTGCGAGGATGTCATTTTCCGATAGCTCGGTTCCCGCGGCAATGTCGCCGCCGGTCACGATCATGGCAATCTGGGTTCCCGTGGTGACGTCATGCGGCGTCAGCTGCCCCCTGGCGCGGGCCTTTTTCAGCCACGCGATCATTTCCGCATAGACCTCGCGCCCGGGCATGGCAAGCGGGCCACGCCGTTGCGCGCGGTACGCGCCGGCCATCGCCAATGCCTCGCGACGGGCAGTCGCAAGCAGTCGATCACGGTTCATGATGTAAAGATCGACGCCGCTGCGGAACATTGCCAGCGGTTCGGCCTCGAGCGGCGAGCGCGCTGTCTTGCCGTAGCCGATGTTCATGAATGCGCTCCACGCGCCCCTGGTCACATCGCCATGCTGCCCCGACCAGCGATACAGCATTTCCTTGACGCCGCCGCCGCCCGGCACCACGCCGACCAGCGACTCGACCAGGCCGGTCACCGAATTGGCGTGATAGACCACCTTGTCGGTGTGCAGCAGCACCTCGAAACCGCCGCCCACGGACAGCCCCGAGGGCGCCGCCACGACCGGGATCGGCGCGTACTTCAGCGCCAGCATGGTTTGCTGATAGTGATCGAGAAAACGGTCCAGGCCGTCGAGGTCCTGGCTTGCGATAAAGTCGAGAATGCTCTGCAGGTCAGCGCCGCAGGAAAAGTGCTGCGCGTCGTTGTGAATGAGGAGCGCAGTCATATTGTCGCTGGCATGCGCGACGGCGGCCGCAATCAGCTCGATTGAGCCGGGCCCGAGCGCATTTGCCTTGCTGTGAAACTCGATCAGGCCAAGGCCATCGCCGAGGTCGAAATAACTCGCCGCTTCATTCTCCTCGAGCGCCGTCAGCGTCCGGCGCTGCTCCGAAAAGCGGATCACACCTGCGGCGCGTTCGAGGTTGCGATAGCGCCCGTCCGCAAGCAGGTATTGCAGTCTGCCGTTGTGCACGCGGTAAAACGACTTTCCCGCCGCAGTGCGTACAAAGGCGGGCACATCGCGACCGTCCTTTTCGAGCCGCGCAATGAAATTGTCGACGCCGATGGCGTCGATCATTTCGTGCGGGCCCTGCAGCCAGTTGTAGCCAAGTTTCATGGCATCGTCGATGGCGACCAGCGATTCGTTCACCTCGGGAACGAGGGATGCGGCGTAGCTGAGGGTGTTGGCGAGGATCTCCCAGGCATAGTTGTCGCCTGCATGGGGGTTTCCCACGACATGGGCCGCTCCCACATAAGAGAGCGTGTTGAAATCGAGCGTCTTGCGGCGGACGCCATTCGCAGGGTCGGCCGGCTGGTAAAAGCCGCCTTTGCCACCCTTGTTGCCAACCAGGCCCGCCTCGATCATGCGCGTCATCACCGGGATCTCCGCGGCGACCGCATGAAACGCGTCGTTCGCTGGCAGTATCGAGACCAGGCTCTTTACGACATCGCGCATCAGGTCGATGCCGATCAGGTCATAGAGACCGAAGACGCCGGTCTTCGGAATGCCCATGGGCCGGCCGAAAATGGCGTCCGCCTCCTCGGGGCGGAGGCCCATGCGAAAGGCTGCATGCAGTGCGGTCTGGATGGCGAACACGCCGACGCGATTGCCGAGAAAACCCGGCGTGTCCTTGCAGATGACAATGCCCTTGCCGAGCCGCTCATCGCCGAATTTTTCAAGACAATGCATAACCTCGGCACGCGTCGCTTCGCCGCGCACGATCTCGAGCAGGCGCATGAAACGCACCGGGTTGAAGAAATGCGTGATTGCGAACTCGCTGCGAAACGCTTCTGGCATGTTTGCGACCAACAGCGAAATCGGGATCGTCGATGTATTCGAGGACACAATCGAGCCGGGTTTGCGCACCGCATCGATGCGTTGGTACAGCGCTTGTTTGACGTCGAGGCGTTCGACCACGGCTTCGGCGATCCAGTCCGCGTCACGCAGCAAGTGCATATCGTCGTCGATGTTGCCGATACGAATTCGCTCGATGCAGTCGGCGTGCAACAGGCCCGGTTGCTGCGGATCGAGCAGGCGCTGCAGCGCGCGTTCTGCAATCGCATTGCGATTGTCGCCAGCCGCTGGAATGTCGAGCAGCACCACGTCGACGCCGGCATTGGCAAGCTGGCCGGCGATGCCGAGCCCCATCGTGCCCGCACCAATAACCGCGGCCTTGTTGATTTCGTACATGGTCTACGCCTGGCTGGCAGGGTTATGCAAGAAAATGAAATCCTTCAGCAGCGTCCGGCACTGGTCCGGCACCTCGAGCGGCAGCATGTGGCCGCTCTCAGAGATACGCGCCACGACAGGATCGGGCAAATGCTCGACCAGGGTCGCGGTAGCCTTCGCAGGCGCCATCCGGTCCTTGCCGGCGATGATGACCTGCACGGGGCATTGCACCGCGGCCGCGGCTGCCTTGCCGTTACGGTAATCATTGCAGGCATGCAGGTCGGCCGCGAGCGCCCGCGGCGAATTGCGCCACATCGTGGTGTAACCCACTCGGGCCATCGAGTTGCCCGGAATCGGCCCCTGGTGCAGGTGTCCCGCCGGGCCGAAGCCCCAGGAGATCATCATGTCGACCGCGGCCGCCGGGTTGTCGTTTGCCGCCTTAAGCAAATAGTCATTGACTGGTGTGGCGAGCCCGCTGGTGATCAGTGACATCGAGCGCAGCTTGTGAGGAAAACGCGATGCGTATTCGAGCGCCACGAGGCAGCCTTGCGAATGCGCGACAATGGAGAGGTCTTTGATATCGAGTGCGGTGACTACCTCGTTGAGCCAGTCTGCCAGCGCTTCGATCGAGCCGAGGGCGGGACCAGCCGAGTGGGTGTGTCCCGGCGCGTCCGGGCAGAGCACCGAGTATTTTCGAAACGCGAAGAAGCGCGCGTGCAAACCCCAGAACGTATGGTCGCCGCCGCTGCCGGCCAGGAAAATGACGACCGGCTTGGAATTATCAAACGGCTTGCCACCCGTGGTCGCAAATACCCGTTTGCCCTTGACGTCGAAATACACGTCTAGCCCTTCGCGAGGCGTGCCGCAGCGCGAAAGCCCGTTTCAAAGTCTGCCTTGATGTCGGCGATATCCTCGAGCCCGACCGAGAGCCGCACCATGTCTTCGGTAATGCCGGCAGCCTGCAGCGCCCCGGCATCGATGCGCGAATGCGTCGTCGTAGCGGGATGAATGACCAGCGTTTTCGCGTCGCCGACATTCGCGAGGTGCGATGCCAGCTCGACATTCTCGATAAACGCCTTGCCGGCATCGCGCCCGCCCTTGACGCCGAAACTGATGATGGAGCCTGCGCCTTTGGGCAGGTATTTCTGCGCGAGCCTGTGACTGCGGTGCCCGGGCAGGTTTGGGTGGTTGACCCACGACACCTGCTCGTGGTTTTGCAGGAACTCGAGCATGGCGGCGGTGTTCGACATATGCCGGTCCATGCGCAGCGACAGCGTTTCAATTCCCTGCAGCAGCAGGAAAGCATTCATCGGTGACATTGACGGCCCGATGTCGCGCATGGCCTCGGCACGGATGCGCGTCGCAAACGCGCTCGGCCCGAACTCCTCCCAGAGATTGATGCCGGAGAAAGGCGCGTAGGGTGCGGTAATCGTCGGGTACTTGTCGCTTGCGCCCCAGTCGAAATTGCCGCCGTCAACCACGACACCACCGATGGCGTTGCCATGGCCGCCCATCCACTTGGTCACCGAATGAATCGTCATGTTGGCGCCATAGTCGAGACAACGGCAGAGGTAGGGCGTATTGAACGTGGCATCGACCATGAACGGAATGTGGTGCTCGGCGCCGATGTTCGCAATCGCCTCGAGGTCGAGAATGTCGAGACCCGGGTTGCCGATCAGCTCGCCGTAAATCAGCCTGGTGTTGTCCCGGATCGCATTGCGGCAGGCGTCGATATCCGTCGGGTCGAAAAACGTCGTGGTGATGCCAAAACGTGGCAGCGTGTTTTTCATCAGGCTGATGTTGCCGCCGTACATCTGTGTCGAGGCGACGATGTGATCGCCCTGGCCCAGGATCGCGGTGATCGCGCAGAATGTCGCCGCCATCCCGGAGGCCGTGCAGACCGCGGCCGAGCCGCCCTCGAGTGCCGCAATACGCTGCTCGAGCACGCCGACCGTCGGATTGGTGATGCGCGAGTAAGCGTGACCGCCGCGCTCGAGATTAAAAATTGACGAGGCCGTGTCGGTGTCTGGGAAAACGTAGGACGTCGTCTGGTAGATCGGCGCCGCACGTGCGCCGTATACCGGGTCGACCGTTTGCCCGGCGTGCAGGCTCAGCGTGTCAAACTTGAGAAACTCCGACATCGGTCTATACCAGGTCGAGCGCTGCCCCGAGTGCATTGATGAGGTCGTCAGTGTCTTCGAGACCGACCGAGGCGCGCACCAGGCCATCGATGATGCCGACGCGCGCGCGTTCTGCCGCTTCGACGTCGGCGTGGGTCATTGTCACCGGGTGCGTAATCAAAGACTCGACCGAGCCGAGGTTCTCGGCAAGGCTCCAGACCTTGATGTTGTCCATGAGTTTCTTGCCGGCCTTGAGCCCGCCCTTGACCTCGAACCAGAACATTGCGCCATAACCCGACGCCTGGCGCGTCGAGAGTTCATGCTGCGGGAAGGATTTGAGGCCCGGGTACCTGACCTGCGCAACCTTCGGGTGTGCTTCGAGATAGGTCGCGATTGCCATCGCACTCGCCGACTGCGCGTCCATGCGAATCGACAGCGTCTTGCAACCCTGCAGCGTCAGCCAGGCGACCTGCGGTGACATGATCGTGCCGGTACTGTTCTGGATGAAGCGCACCGCCGCGGCATGGTCTTTGTTGTTGCTGATCACCGCGCCGCCGACCGTCGCATTGTGACCGTCCATGTACTTGGTGGTGCTGTGAATCGAAATGTCGGCACCGAGTTTGAACGGCAACTGGTAGTACGGCGTAAGGAAGGTGTTGTCGACCGCGTGCACGACGCCGGCTTTTTTCGCGATCTTGGAAACGGCCGCAATGTCGGTGCACTTCATGGTCGGGTTGGCCGGCGTTTCGGTCAGAATCAGCTTCGTGTTCTTGCGCACGGCCGCGGCGACCGAGTCCGGCTTCGAGCCATCGGCGAAGGTAAATTCGACGCCGAATTTGCTCAGGATCTTGGTGCAGAGGCGATAGGTACCGCCGTAGGCCACGTCGGAAATGACGGCGTGCGAGCCGGCACTCAGGAATGCCAGCATCACGGCCTGGATGGCGCTCATGCCGGTGCCGAAACAGGCGCAGTCGACGCCGCCCTCGAGGTCGGCCAGCTTGAGTTCGAGCGCCCTGACGGTCGGGTTGCCGGAACGCGAGTAGGTGAAACCCTTGCTCAGGTATTCGTCGACCGACGGTTGTACATAGGTCGTGGTCTGGTAGATCGGTGTCAGGATCGAACCGGTTTGTGGATCCGGGGTAACGCCTGCGTGAATTTGCCGGGTTCTGAAGCCCATGTTGGTGGTCCCTTGTGCGGTCTCGGAGACCGCGAATCATACATGCAACGGCCCTGTGGCGGGAGCGCGCAGCGGCTAGGTGTCGGCTTTGAGTCCGAGCGGGTCGTCCGGGTTCACGCCGGGCATGAACTGTTCATGTCGATTGAGGTTGGTCAGTTGATAGACCAGGCCCAGCCAGTTATTGACGATGGCCTTGCCGGTGTCGCCCCAGGTGTTGTCGGCATACTTTGCGAGTTCAGTTTCGGGAAATTCCGGCGCCGGCACACGATTGGCCACGGCGCGGATCACTTCATTAATGTATGCGCTCGCGATCTTCTCGCCCTCGGGTGTGAAGTAATTTTCCGGTACGCGTGGCGGCCTGGCGCGCTCACCCGTGATATAGCGATTGACCTCGCGCTTGCATTCTTTCATGAGGCTGATCGCCGAGTACTCCGGATGCCCCTGGAAATACACTACACGAAACTGGTCCGGGCTCACGGCAAGGTGCACGCCGACCGCAGCGCTCTCCGCCAGTACGTGCAGGCCGGCTGACTCGAATTGTGCGCGCGACACATCGTTATACCGCGAATGCGGTGCAAAGAAGCGCGTATTGACGTCGCGCAGCAGCGGGTGCCTGCGCTGGGTCAGCGTGTGTTCGTAAACCCCCCATAGTTTTTGCTCACGGTGTTGCCGGTTGAGGCCATGGAAGTGTTTCACCAGCGCATGCGTGGCAAGGCAGGAGCAGAAGATGGATGCAACATTGCTACTGGCCCAGTGCACGATGTCGATGAGCGGATCCCAGAACGCTTCCTGGTCGAGCGACGGGTTGATCACATTCGCGCCGGTAATGATCAGTGCATCGAGCCCGCTCGCCGCCAGTTGCTCGAACTCGAAATAATACTTGCGAATGTGGTCTTCGGCCTCCGCGCCGCGCTTCAGTTCCGGAATGGAAAACGGATAGACATAAAACTGCGCGATCGGATTGCTGCTGCCCACGAGCCGGATGAACTGTCTCTCGGTGGCAGTCAGCGCGGCATCCGGCATCATATTCAGGAAGCCGATATGCAGCTCGCGGATATCCTGGGCACGCGCGCGATCGAGCGACAGCACGACTTCGCCGCGCTCGCGCAGTACCCCGAAGGTCGGCAGATCGTTGTGGGCAACCAGTGGCATGTCGCTTAGCCTGCCATTGCCATGAGGCGCGGGGCAAACAGTGTGATCATTGTGAAGCTCACGCCGCCGACCAGCAGTGCCGCGAACAGGCCGAGCACAAATGGCCGCAGGCCGATGCGGCGCAGCCCGGCAAACATCGAGGTGAGCCCGACCGCCGCCATGGCGATCAGCAGGCAGTACTCGGCAAGGTTACGCAATACCGCCACGAGCTGGTGCCACTGATCCGGTTGCAGGAAGCCGAGGGGTCGGTCACTGCTGTCGCCGATGGTGCGCAGCGCCGACATCAGCGCGAAACCGACGATGAACCACGGGATCATGGCGAGGTAATCGATCCTGCCGGAAGCGCTGCTGCCGCGTTTGGAACCGTACAGGAAGCCGATCAGCGGAATCACCGCGATCATGCTGAGGTTGCGCACCAGCTTGGTCACTGTTGCAAGCTCGAGCGCAACCGGTGCGTTGTACTGCGCCTCGTACATCATGCCGGCGCCGGCGACCTGCGCGGTTTCGTGAATGGACGTGCCGAGGAACAGTCCGGCGAGCGCCGGATTGCTTGCGAAAGCATAGTGCGCCAGCAGCGGGTAGCCAAACATGGCCGCGAGTCCAAACACGGTAATGCAGGCGATGGCGTAACTGACTTCAGACTCGTCAGCTTCGATCAATGGCGCCACCGCAACGATCGCCGTGCAACCGCAAATACTGGTGCCGACGGCGATCAGTCCGCTGAGCTGCTTCGACAGGCCCATGCGGCGGCCCAGCAGGCCAACGGTGAAAAGCCCGACGGCAATCGCGGTGATGACGAACGGCAATGCGACCAGCGTGAACTGCCCGGCACTGAACAGGCTGAGGCGAATGCCGAGCAGCATGATGCCGATACGCAATATCGCGGATGCACAGAAGTCCAGCCCCGGCCGCAATGTCGGCGGCAGCCGCAGCGTGTTGGCCAGAATCATGCCGATGACAATTGCCATCATGATGGCGCTGATCGGGCTGGTTTCGAAGCCCAGCAGTGAGGCGCCGAGCCAGTCGGCTGCGTAGCCCGCGAAGAATGCGATACTGACAGCCAGTGCGATTCCAGCCCACCAGCCTGCAATCCTGAGATCCGCCATCATCGCTGAGCGCTGTCCCGACTGGCGGCGCGCAGCACGTTGGCGACGTTGACGCCGATATCGCCGACCGCATAGCCACCCTCGAGCACGAACTGCATCGGCAGCCCGAGTGCCGCGATCTTCGCGCCCATGATCAGATAGTCCTCATGCAGCAATCGAAACTTTGAAATGGGATCTTCTATATAAGTGTCCACGCCGAGCGAGACCAATAAATAGTCCGGCGCGAAATCGGCAACGATGGCCGTCGCCTGGTCCAGTGCCGCGAACCACTCCTGCGAACTGCTGTGCCAGCGCAACGGCAAGTTGACGTTGTAACCGCGGCCTGCGCCGCTACCGGTCTCGGAACGCCGGCCAAGGAAAAACGGGAACTCCTGGTCCGGGTCGCCGTGGATGGACACAAACAGCACGTCGTCGCGGTCATAGAAAATCGATTGCGTGCCGTTGCCGTGATGATAATCGACATCGAGTATCGCCACTTTGGCGGCACGCTGGTCGCGCAGGTACTGTGCGGCGATGGCAACGTTGTTCAGGTAGCAGTAGCCACCAAAATAGTCGCGCGCTGCATGGTGCCCGGGCGGGCGGCACAGTGAAAAAACGCAAGCGTCGCCGTCCAGCAGCGCGGCTGCGCCGCTCAGCGCTGTGTTTGCGGACGTTTTCGCCGCCCGCCAGGTACCGCTGCCAATCGGCGAGGTGGCGTCGAAGGAGAAGTAGCCGAGCTTGCCATCGACGTGCTCGGGTTCCTGCGCCTGCATGTCGCGTATCGCCCAGCTGTAGGCCAGGGCGCTGCCGCTGCGGCCCGCCGCGCTCCAGAGATCCCAGGCTTCCTGCAGGAATTGTAAGAAACGGGCGTCGTGCACACGAAGCAGGGGGTCGAGGCCGAAGTCGCGCGGCTCGACGATGTCGCCGAGCCCGGCATCGTGCACCGCAGCGAGCACGAGGTCGGCACGTTCCGGGCATTCGAAGCAGGGCACCAGCTCGCCGCCGGATAATTCCAGGCCGCCGCGATGGAGTTGGTGGTCGTTGCTGTAGACCGTTAGCATAGAGCACACCTTTTATAGACTCAGGTCCTCAGGGTCAACGTCATGACAAATGTCGAGCTTCTGGCACGCCGCAAAAAATTACTCGGCGCAGCCTACAGTCTGTTTTATGCCGAGCCCGTGCACATCGTGCGCGGCGAAGGCGTCTGGCTATACGACGCGGATGGCCGAAAGTATCTCGATATGTACAACAACGTGCCGCACGTTGGCCACTGCCACCCGCACGTCGTCAAAGCCATTTGCAAGCAGGCGGCGGTGCTGAATACCCATACGCGCTACCTGCATGAAAACGTCCTCGACTATGCCGAGCGCCTGACCGCGAAGTTTTCCCCCGCGCTTGATACCGCGATGTTCTGTTGCACGGGCAGCGAGGCGAACGAACTGGCACTGCGCATCGCGCGCAAGGTCACTGGAGGCGAGGGCCTGATCGTCACTGACTTCGCGTATCACGGCAATACCAGGGCAATTCACGAAATCAGCACGGAAAGTTGCCCGGCCAGCGAGCGGCCAGCCTGGGTCGTGACCGTGCCGACGCCCGACTGCTATCGCGGGCTTTACCGTGACGCCGATGCGGCTGCGCGTTATGCCGCGCATGTGCAGGAGGCCGTGGACACATTGAAAGAGCGTGGCTTCAAGCCGGCCGCGCTGGTCATGGACACTATTATTTCCAGCGGCGGCGTGGTCCGGCCACCCCCGGGGTATCTCAGGCGGGTCGCGGATATCGTTCAAGCAGCGGGCGGCTTGTTTGTCGCCGACGAAGTGCAGCCGGGTTTCGGCCGCACCGGCCGGAATTTCTGGGGTTACGAGGCCGACGCGGTGGAACCGGATATCGTCACCATGGGCAAGCCCATGGGCAACGGCCATCCGATCGCGGCGCTGGTCACGCGCGCCGAACTGACGCGCACCTTCAGCCGTCACGACCACTATTTCAATACCTTTGGCGGCAACCCGGTGTCCTGTGCCGCGGCACTGGCGGTGCTCGATGTGATCGAGAGTGAGAACCTGCAACAGAACGCGCTCGATGTCGGCGAGCAGCTTGTGGCGGGGCTGCAATCCCTGGCAGACCGGCATGAGGTGATCGGCGACGTGCGTGGCAACGGCCTGTTCATCGCGGTGGAATTCGTTGCTGACCGTGCGGCGCGTACTCCGGACGCTGCGCTTGCCGGCAAGGTCGTCAACGAGCTGCGCCTGCGCGGTGTGCTGACCGGTGTGATCGGCCCGGACAACAATATTCTCAAGCTGCGCCCGCCGATGGTGATCAAAAGTGCCGAGGCAGAGCTGATGTTGTCGACGCTGGATGACGTGCTGCAGGCCGTGGCCGGGCCGGTTGCATAGAGTCGCGCCATGTTCAAGCACCTGCACATCGTCGCCTGTTCGCCACGCAGTGGCACGACGCTGTTGCACGAGGTCATGGTCACCTGCTTCAAGGTCGACAAGCACTACGATCACGAGCTGCGCTTCAACCTGGTGAAGGCCAAAGCAGGCCAGATTGTCATCACGAAGCGCCCGAAGGACACGATGTACATGCCGGCGGTGATCGATGACCCGGAACTCTACGTTATTTACCTGTTGCGTGACCCGCGCGATGTCATCGTCAGCCGGCACGGCAAGGACAAGGGTATGTATTACTCGAACATTCGGCTCTGGCGCGAGCTGCAAAGCTATGCGCGCGAGATTGCGGACCACCCGCGCTTCCTGCAGATCCGCTACGAAGATTTTGTCAGTCGTCCGGATGCGGCGCAGGAAAAAATCGCCACAAGGTTTCCGTGGCTGCAAAAACTGCATGATTTTTCCGAGTACCACAAGCATGCGGTGGTATCGGAAAAATCGAAACTTGCGATGAACGAGGTGCGGCCGATTGCGCCGAGCAGTGTTGGCAAGTGGAAAACAAACCTGCCAAGAATCAAGGCGCAGCAACTGACGCACGGATCGCTCACTCCTGACCTGATCGCCTGCGGCTACGAGACTTCGGCCGACTGGGAAAAGATGCTGGACGGGGTCGAGCCGGACTATTCCAGGAGCCGCTACCCGGAGAAAGTATTCTTCTGGTCCCGGCTGTCGCAGCGTATCAATGCATTGCGCAAGGTCGCGAGCTACCGCCGCACTCGCCGGCTAAGGTGCTGAGCGCCGCCAGGTCTTGAACCAGTTCTTGAGTTTGCGGGACCAGCTTGCCTTGTTGGCGTGCGGGAAAGGTTCGTTCGGAACCGGATGGCCCAGGAATGGGCAGAGGCGTGACCAGCCGTCGTCATTCGGCAGGTCAATGATCAACAGGTCACCGGATCGCGCAGCGAAGTACTGCAGAACTTCGCGGTTGTGGCGTTCGTAGCGCTCAATATAAATGTCTTCGTTGCCGGCCGGGCAGCCCGCGTTCTCGCCGTAGATCCAGCGTCGCATCGGTGACTCCGTGGTCGCAAAATCCTTAACCATGCTCTGGATCCAGCTTGCCGTGGGCCGTCGCGTGAGGATGAATTTACTGCCCGGAAAGCGTTGGTCGAGCTCGCGATAGAGTATTGGCCAGGGACTGTCTTCGAAGGCGTCAAACTCATCGACCATCGCGTAGGCCAGTTCGTGAACCTTGCTGGCGATATCAGGGTCCCTGGTGCCGAAGGAGCCTTTCACGCGATAGCCGAGCTTTTGCAATGCCACCTGAAGACTGGTGGTGCCCGTCTTGTGAAAACCGATGCAAAAAATCTTGGCAGGCATCGCAAGGCCTTACGGGCCGGCGCCAAGGAACCGGTCTGCAGCGATCAGCGCCCAGACGACTGCCACCAGCACCAGGCTCGTGAGCACCGCCGCGGACCCGAGGTCCTTGGCACGGCCAGACAATTCATTTTGTTCGTTGCCATGCCGGTCGATGGCGGCTTCAATCGCGGAATTCAGTAACTCCACAATCAGCACGATCATAAGGCAGCCGATCAGTACCGCGCGTTCGAGTGCGGTTTGCCCGAGCCAGATGGCCAGCGGCGCAAGCACCACGACCAGCGCCAGCTCCTGTCGAAAGGCCGCCTCGTTTTTCCAGGCGGCGGAGTAACCCTGCCATGAAAACAAGGTCGCGTTAAACAGCCGTTTAAAGCCGGTGTTACCTGGTTTGCCCACAACAGGCTCCGTCAATTGCCGCGCGGCTAGTGTAACCCAGTTGCCTGGGCCGGCAATGGCGCCGCTGATCGGCGGCAATGATTTTGCTAGCATGCAAGATCCACCGGCGAGATCATTCATGCGTACCCTGACAGAGGTCAAAAAGACGTTGCCGGCAAGTTGGTATTACGAGCCGCAACAATATGAGCGCGAACTGGATGCGATCTGGTACCGCGACTGGATTTGCGTCGGCCGGCTGGAGTCGCTGGCTCGCGATGGCGCCTGGTTTGTTACCACGATTGGCAAGCAGAAGATCATCGTGACGCGCGTGAGCGACGATCGCATCGTCGCTTTTCACAATACCTGCCGCCACCGCGGTTCGGAACTCTGCCGCGACGATGCCGGGCAATTTCGTAACGGCCGCATTATCTGCCCGTATCACGCCTGGACCTATTCGCTGCAAGGCGAGCTGATCGCAACGCCGCGACGACTCGAGACGGATGATTTCGAGCTGCAGGACTATGCGCTGTACCCGGTGCATGCGGACAGCTGGGGCGGATTCATATTTCTGAACCTGTCCGCAACACCGGCAACCGGGCTGAAATCGTATCTTGCGGAAGAGGCCGAGAACCTGAAAAGCTGGCCATTGGTGAACATGCGCAGTGTGCGCCAGGAAAAAATGACGGTCGCGTGCAACTGGAAAATTTTCTGGGAGAACTACAGCGAGTGTTACCACTGCCCGAAGATTCACCCGGAATTATGCAGGGTCATGCCGGTGTACAGGCAGGGGGTATTCGATCCGGTTGACCTGCCAGGCTGGCAGCCGCAATTCGAGGGCGATACCGGTGTTGGTCGGGTGGGCGACGGTGTCAGGACCTGGACCCGTGATGGCCAGACATCGCTGCCGGTTATCAAAGGGCTCAGTGATGCGGAAATTGCCGCCGGCGTCGTGTTTACATCCATCACCGGCAGCATGTACGTCGTCGCCCATCCGGACTACGTGCGCAGCGTGCGCATCGTGCCGACCGGCCCGGAAAGCATCGAGCTGGTGGTCGACTGGTTGTTACCCGCAGGCACCGAGATTGGCGCGTCCGATCTCGAACGGATTTGTGAACTGGCAAGACTGGTTATCGAGCAGGATGGTGACGTCTGCGAACGAAACCAGCGCGGCCTGCGCAGCCGGGCACACGCGGACGGCGTGCTGGTGCCGCAGGAATACGAGTTGTGGCGTTTTCACGAGCATATCCGCGCGAAGCTTGCAGAACTGGCCGAGTTACGGTGAGCAACTGAACCCCATGTACATCCAGCCGCACTTTGCCGAAACCCGCGTGCCTGTCCTGCACGCGCTGCTTCATGCGCAATGGCGGACCTGATTCCCGGAGCGAAAACATGAAATTCCTTGCGAAGACTTTATTTCTGATCGCGTTCACGGGTGCGCTGCCGGCTGCAGCAGAGGAAGTCGATCTCGATATGGTCGCGCGCATCAAGGACCAGGCTTTTAATCATTCGCAGGTAATGCACTACATGCACTACCTCGCCGACGAAAACGGCGCGCGCCTCGCGGCATCCCCGGATTACCAGCGCGCTGCGCGCTGGGCTGTTGAGGAACTGCAAAAATCCGGCATTGCCAACGCGCAACTCGAACAGGCCGGCGTATTCGGCCGCAGCTGGGCCTGGTCGCGAGTGGCGGTACAGATGCTGGAGCCGGAAGTGACGACATTGAATGGCGTGCCGCTGGCCTGGAGCGCGGGAACCGATGGTGTGGTTACCGCAGCTGTTGTCTACGCGCCGCTCTGGGAAGATCCAAATGACCCGGGGATTTACGACCTCGTCAGGCTCGCGCAACAGATCGAAGCCTACAAAGCGCGCCACAGCGGCAAGCTCGCCGGCAAAATTGTGCTGTTGACTGGCAAGCGCCCGTTTGTATTGCCGTCAGAACCCGAGATCCAGCGCTGGAGTGATGCAGACCTCAAGGATATGGAATCGCCGCGCGCGCCGCCGGATTACGACCCGCGTGCGTGGCCGTTATTGCGCGAGCCGGCCGACCAGGCAGAGCGATGGATTTCGTATGAGTTCATACCGGTAGAAATCGAGCACGATTTTTCGGAACGAGAGACCAGGCTACTGGACCGGCTGATCCGATTCCTGAAAGAGGAGCAGGTCGCCGCCGTATTGATGACCAATACGGAAGGCAACGGCGGCGTGATATTCGCTGAAAATTTTGGATCGCATAAAACGTCAGCGCCGGTGCCGCCACCGGCCGTGCAACTCATGCCTGAGCACTACAACCGCCTCGTGCGCCTTACCGAGCACGGCGTGCCGGTTGTTGTCAGTGTGGATGTGGATGCGGAATTTCCGGAACATGAAGCGGAGCTCATGAACGTGATCGCCGAGTTGCCCGGTAACCGCAAGAGTAACGAGATCGTGATGATGGGGGCGCACCTCGATTCCTGGCATACCGGAACGGGTGCAACCGACAACGCAACGGGTTGTGCCGTGGTGCTGGAGGCGATGCGTATCCTGCGAGCGCTCGACGTGAAGCTGGACCGAACTGTGCGGCTGGGGCTCTGGGATGCGGAGGAACATGGGCACTATGGCTCGCGCGCCTACGTAAGCCGTTACCTCGGCGATCCGGTCAGCATGCAGCTAAGACCCGCACACGATTCCTTCTCTGCCTACTTCAATATCGATACGGGCTCGGGCAAGACGCGCGGCATCCTGACGCAGCGAATCCCGGGCGCACTGGCAATATTCGAAAGCCTGGTGAAACCGTTCGCCGAGCATGGCGTCACGACGGTGGTGCCGCGCAAGGATTTTCAGACGGATCACGAATCGTTCGACGCCGTCGGCCTGCCGTCATTTGACTTGCTGCAGGATCAACTTGATTACTGGTCGCACACGCATCATTCCAACGTCGATACCGTCGACCACGTGGTGCCGGAGGACTTGCAGGTGTCTGCGGCGTTTCTCGCAACACTGGTCTACCATGCGGCGATGCGCGATGAGATGATGCCGCGCGATGCGCTGCCGCTGCCGTTACCGCCACAGAGACCCTTGCCGGCAATCTTGCGTGATTGAGACAGGCCAGCCGCATCACCAGGTATAGCTGAAGGTAATCTGGAACCCATCGAGGTCGCGATCCACTTTCCCCGGCGACCTCCCCTGATGCAGACCGCTTTGCAGCCGCACGGAAAAAATCGGTCGTAAGCCGACGGTCAATTGCGAACTCTGTGCCTCGTCGAGGCCGAGCAAACGGTCCACGCTCCGGTTCAACGCGCCCAGCGGGTCCGTCAGCCCCATTTTCATCTTGTCAGAAAACGACAAGGGTTCCGTTTGGCTGCGAATACGATCCCTGGCTTTCTCGAAATAGATACCGACGGCGGTCCCGGCAACCGGTGTCACAATAACGTCCTGGATCGAAGGTTGTTCAAGAAAGGACTCGATGCCGAATTCGTATATGGTTGAATACAGAACTGCTACCCAGAAGGAATCTTTGCGGCTGAAGCCGCGTTCGCGCCCGCGAATGTAATAGCCAGCACCCCAGTACGGGTGCAACAAATAATTAACCGCCCAGTGATCCTCGTCCCAAACGACATCCGTCACGTTATCGCGCCACTGATCGAAGCCGAGGTTGTCTTTTTCTTCTTCGCTCCAGTTGGAGAACTCGAATGGCGCGTGATAGATGATTGCGGTCGCGACAACCTGCCAGCCAACCAGGTAGTAGAGATCACGTCGCATACCCTGCCAGTCGCGAGTGTCGGCCGACAGTTCCTGCTCGGCTGGGCACTTGGCGGCGCCAAGCAGTGCCGTTACCGAGATGCCCGCCAGCAGCGACTTCCTCAAGGCCATGCCCGAATTTTGCTGTGAGTTGCGATGAAAAGATAGCACCGTCCCGAAGGTGGCAACCCGGTTTCACATTAGCGATTAATGATGGGTGCCATCCTGGTTGTCGGTCCACTGGTCAATCGTCGGGTCGTATTGGCTCAAACCATAGGCGCCATCGACGTAAATCATGTCATCGACGGTGACGGCATAGGCGCCGGCTATCGGCGTCGACATCGGCGCGACAGCAGTCCAGGTATCGGTGCCTGTGTCATACGCGAACACAGAGTTTTGTGCGAAACCGTAGGCCATTCCGCCAAACACGTAGATGATGCCATTATGCGCGGCGGCTGCGGCGAGTTCGCGGCCTTCGGGCATCGGCGCCCGCGTTTCCGTCCGCTGCGTGGCCGGGTCGTATTGCAATAACGAATCGCGGACCAGGCCGTCTTCGTCCAGGCCGCCCGCGAAATATAAAAAGCCATTCAGCGCGACCGTCGCATAGCCCGACTTGCCGGCCACCGGTGCAGCTGCGATGACCTCGAACAGTGCATCCGCCCATTTGGAATTGACGATGCATTCGTCAACAGCCCGGACCCGCACGGTATACATTCCCGGCGTCGCCGTACTTATTGGCATCGCAAAACCGAAGTCGCCGGAGTTTTTCAGTGTCTTTCGAAAATCGCCGTAGACTGTCTTCAAACCGGTGACATCCTCGATGCGGTACTCAAATGCGATTATCTTTGCATCGTCGCGCGTTCTGTAATGCAGCGTCACGTTGCCAAGGATGGTGCCGCCACCTTCGCCGACCAGCGCCGAGTTTGGTGCCAGCGCAAGATTCGAGACGATCGGACCGTCGCTGTAACAATACGTGCTGCCGGAGTAGTCACTGTCACTACAAGCGGACAAGGTCAGTACGATTGCCAATATCAGGATACGCATAGTCGTGTACTCGTGAGCCGGGGACCGGGTTCGATGATCGAACTGCCCGGACCAGCCTGCCTGATTACAGAATGATCGTTTCCTGAGGATCGGGTGCAATCGCGGGAAACACCTACTGCCCTTGACTATGCCCGGATGCCAATCCATGTTGCAGTTGTGAAAAACAACGTACCGGGATTTGACCGGCCGGTAGGTCGGCCGCATGCGTCGCGCTCGGAAGTCATCGCGACGCACGGCATGGCGGCGACCAGCCAGCCACTCGCAACGCAGGTCGCGCTCGATATCCTGAAATCGGGCGGCAGTGCCGTGGACGCGGCCATTGCCGCAAATGCCATCCTCGGCCTGGTGGAGCCAACCGGCTGCGGCATTGGTGGCGACCTGTTTGCCATCGTCTGGGACGCCAGCGCCGGCGAACTTGCGGGACTGAATGCCTCCGGCCGCTCACCCCGGTCCCTGACGCTGCAACATTTTCGCGAGCTCGGCATCGAGAGCATTCCCTATCTTGGTCCACTGCCTGTGAGCGTGCCCGGCGCGGTGAACGGCTGGTTCGAACTGCACCGGCGCTACGGCCGCCTGCCGATGGCGGACCTGCTGGCAGCGGCGATTGCCTACGCGGAGCAGGGAGTGCCGATTTCTGAATTCATCGCCAGTCTCTGGCAGGAGAATATCGCGCTGCGTCTCGACTATCCGGGTAACAGGGAGCTTTACATGCCCGGTGGCGCGGCGCCGAAAAAGGGCGACCTCTTCAGGAACCCGAATCTCGCCAACACCTATCGCCAGATCGCGAAGGGTGGTCGCGACGTGTTCTACAAGGGTGAGATCGCCCGGAAAATCGATGCCTACATGGCCCGGCAGGGCGGGTTCCTCTCCGCCGGCGACCTCGCCGCACATACTTCGGAATGGGTAAGGCCGGTGTCGACCAACTACCGTGGCTACGATGTGTATGAATTACCGCCAAACGGGCAAGGTGTGGTCGCGCTGCAGATGCTGAATATTCTCGAAGGTTTTGATCTTCGCAGCATGGGTTTCGGCAGCGTGCAGTACCTGCACACGCTCATCGAGGCGAAGAAGCTTGCCTATGAAGATCGCGCACGATTTTATGCGGATCCGGATTTTTACGATGCGCCGATTGCGCGGCTGCTGTCGAAAGACTACGCCGCAAATCGTCGTGCGCTGATGTCTGCGAGCAAAGCGGCGGCATCCTACCCCGCCGGTGACGCCGTGCTGGAAAGTGGTGACACGATATACCTGACCGTTGCCGACAGCGACGGCAACATGGTGTCGTTGATCCAATCCAACTATGGTGACCTCGGATCCGGCATGACGCCGGCCGAGCTTGGCTTCCAGCTGCAAAATCGCGGCCAGTTGTTCAGCCTCAAGGAAGGACACGCGAACGTTTACGCGCCCGGCAAGCGGCCGTTTCACACCATCATCCCGGCCTTCGTCATGAAAGACGGCAAACCGTGGATGAGCTTTGGCGTCATGGGCGGTGCGATGCAGCCGCAAGGCCATGTGCAGATACTCGTTAACATGATCGACTTTGACATGAACCTGCAGGAGGCCGGCGATGCGGCGCGCATGCGCCACACGGGCTCCTCGCAGCCGACCGACGAGGTCATGAGTGACGGTGGTACCGTGTATCTCGAGAGCAGCCTGGGTGCGGACGCTGGCGCGGCTCTGGCAGCAATGGGGCATCGCATCGGCACCGGTCGCATCAGCTACGGCGGTTACCAGGCGATACTGTGGAATGCAGCGCAGGGCGTTTACTATGGCGCCTCCGAATCACGCAAGGACGGCCAGGCGGCCGGATACTGAGAAACTGACCCTGGGGGAACAAAAGATGCAGCAATCAATTTCGCGCCGCGCGGCGATCGGTGGTCGCAAGCATGCCGCGCATACTTGATTACAACGGGCGCGATGTCGATCGCAGCGTTACGGTCGCGTCGATCGTCGCGCAGCGCAACGCGCCGCAGCCACTTAGCCAGGTGACTGCGGGCACCGCGGAAGAAGCCGCGGCGGCCGAAGCCGCCGGCATCGAGATGGTGGTCTGCCTGTCGGATAACGTTGCCGCGGTGCGCGAAGGCTCGTCACGTCTGTTCGTCACGGCGGCAATCGACTTTTCGGGAGCGGTCAGTGACGACGACCTGCTGGGCACCGCCTATACTGCGCTGCAAAGCGGCGCCGATGCGGTGATTACCGCACGCCGCTTCGCCAGCATCCGCCGTATCGCCGACGAGGACATACCCGTCATGGGTCATCTCGGCTTCGTGCCGAAGAAATCCACGCTGTATGGCGGTGTGCGAGCCGTCGGCAAAACAGCCGCGGAAGCGACCGCGCTCTGGGACCAGTTTCGGCGACTCGAAGATGCCGGTGCGTTTGCGGTTGAATGCGAACTCATTCCGGCACGGGTGATGCGCGAGATTCGGCAGCGCACGCGGCTGGTCACGATCTCGCTCGGTTCAGGCCGCGACGCCGACGTGATCTTCCTGTTCACGTCCGACATCTGTGGGGAGAGCGCGCGCCAGCCGCGGCACGCAAAAGCCTACGGCGACCTCGCAGCGTTGCGTGCCCGGGCGCAGGCGGAGCGCATCGAAGCGCTGGCCGCGTTTCGTGCCGAGGTGCTGGGCGGTCATTATCCGGCCGACGAACATGTTGCGGCCATCGAGGATGAAGAACTGGCTGCTTTTGTCGCCCGGCTTCGCCGGCAGGACTAAGGCGCGTCGACCGCCTGACAGGAAGACCCTTGTCGTGATCCGGTAACCGGTACTGCCAGCCGGCCAACATGCTGCTTGCCCTGGCCTGGTGCTCGACTGGCTGCTAGCGCGCGCCTTTTTCCACGGCCGGAATTGTCTCGAGGTAGGCCCACAAGGCTCGGATCTCGGTGTCGGTCATCTGCGCATAGGCACGCCAGGGCATCATGGGACTGATGTCCGTGCCATCCTTGCGCTTGCCCTCACGCAATGCGCGAATGAAGTCTTCCTCGGTCCAGTCACGCAAACCCGATTCGTGCGGTGTCAGGTTCGCGACAATGGGCATATTGGGATCGCCGGCGAGCTTGCCACCCGAAAAATTCGCGCCATGACAACCGCTGCAGACTTGCGCGATGTGCGCCCCGAGTTCCGCGCCCGGCGCCGCGATCGGCGGCTCCACGGCGTGCGGCTTGTTGTGATCGAGCTTGAAGGCAATCATCAAATTGGGATCGGTCGCAACCAGGTAATTGAATACCGGCCCGAAACGAACCGGACCCAGATCGCGATCGACCGCCGGCATGGAACGAATGTACGTGACGATATCTGACAACTCGTGGTCGCTGAGATTGAGAAAGTCCTGTGACGGCATGGATGACGTTTGACCGTTGCGACGCACGCCGTGCCGCACGGCACGGTCCCAATCGTTGGCCGTATAGCCCTCGACCACGCTGCCGGCACCGGCCGTCAGGTTCGGTGCGATCCAGTGCCCGACCAACGCCACATCAACGATGGCCGCGCCACCCAGGTCGCCGCCATGACAGCCTTTGCAGCCAACGCGGCTGTCAACAAGGTGCTGGCCGCGGCGAATTGCTGCCTCGAGCGCATCGGCCTCGGGCTGGGTACTGGCCGCGAGTTCATTCCCCGCAAGCGGAAACGGAATCGGAAAATCCGCGTTGTGTACGGTCCATTCTGTCTCGTAGCGGCTGGCCGCCATGCGCGCCAACACAAAACTGGCACCGACGGCGAGCACCACGATGGCCGCCACGCTCCAGGCAAGGTAACGCAGGAATTTTTTCATGATGCAGTGTATCGCAGCTTCGCAGGTTCTAGTCGATCGCCTTGAGCAGATCGTCCCAGCGCCGCACCAGAAGATCCTTCTTGTAATCCGGTAACTGGTACTGCCAGCCCGCCAGGCGCCGGTTGATGTCGGCTGCCTCGTCGGTCGCGGTTGCTTCCGCGTCACTCGTTGCGGCAGAAAAACGGATCCAGGACGCATCACCGTCCGCAATGATCTCGGCGGTAACTGCCAGGCCGTCCCAGGTCAGGAATTCTGTGGTTGTCGTGGCGGGCGACTCGACCCCGGGCCGCACCGATTCGAGCTTCAGGGCCGACAGAGCGCCGCCGATGCCATTAGCGACCGTCGCGTAGCTCAGTTCGCGGCCGGCCGGCATGTCAAGCACACTGAAGTCGGTCTGCTCCTCGGTATCTTTGGAAATGACGATTGTTTCGCCGTCCGCGTGCGCGATGCGCACCTGCCTTACGCGTTTCGCAGCGATGTCGAGAAGGTCCGCAAGCAACCAGTCGTCCGCCGTTGTCGGCAGGGACGGGTCCTTGTCGAGCAGGTAACTCGGTGCCGCCGCGGCGTCACGCGCGTAACGATACTTGCCTTGTGTCTGGTTGCCGAGAATCACGGTGTACTCGAAGTCCGCGCCGGCTACCGTCACGCGGCTGCCCTTGCCGCCACTCTCGGGATCATCCACGCCGAGCCTCTCGTACAGCGCCGGGTCGGAGGTTTTCTCTTCGAGGATCCTCGCTTCGGCGAGCGCAATGACCAGTTGCCTGAGCTTGCCGATGTCGGCCGCGTAATTGTCACGATTACTGACCTGCCATTGCTCTTCGACGCGCCGCAAGGCCACCGCATCGCTGCCTTCCGGCCCCTGGATCGTAATACTGGTGGTGTCGTTGGCAACCGGCCCGAAGTTCGGCAACAGCAGCTCGCCCGAAACCCGTTCGCCCTCGTTGCCGCGCAGCACCAGCAGCATCAGCAGCAAACCGGCGATGATCGCGAGGAGTACCGGAACGGTCTTGCGGTTCATGGCCGCGCCCGGCGTCGCTGCCATAACGCCAGCAAGGTCACAACCGTCAGGAGTAGCGGCACCAGGCCGATGTTGATGATCTTCAACACTGTGCCCAGGTTCTCGATGTCCTGGTCCAGTCCGCGCTGTACCGCACGCAATTCCTTGCGGATCGACGCGCGCTGGTCGATGAAACGGTCGATCTCGCTTTGCTGCTCACTGGTTAGCAGCAGGCTGCCGGTGTCCTCGCGCGCAGACTGCAGTTCGCCCAGGCGGCTCTCGGTTTCGGCCAGTTCCTGTTGCAGGCGCTGCTCGGTTTCCTTGAAGCGCGCCTCGGCATCGACGCGCAATTCATCCACCCGCGTGAACGGGCGTGCAAACGTGCCGCGACTGCGTACTGCAATCAGGTCGGAGCTTCCGGCAAGGTTCTCAAGCGCGTTGACAACGAAAGCGCCGTTGCTCGCAAAGGCATTCGCGATCTGCTGGCCAAAGAAATTCTGCACCTGAACCCAGAGGTGATCGCTGAGCATGTCGACGTCGGCGACCACGATCAGGTTGACCGGCTCGACCGACGTCGCGAGGTGCGCATCGTCGTTACGGTCGGGAAAAGCGCTCGGCAGGGTGCCGCCGATACGCGCCGCGATCACTTGTGGCTCGCCGCTGGCAACAAAGCCGTTCTGCAGGGACGACGGGTCGGGCAGGTAAATGAACCGCGACGCCGGCATCATTGCCGAGGCTGACGACGACGTCAGCAAGGGTTCGAGGCTTGCAGAACTGCCGTCGGCGAGTGAGATGCGGCCCGGCATTGCTGCATTGATCGTAGTGAGCTCCGCGGTGACGATGTCACTGGAACTCATTTCTGCACTGGAAATGCCAAGGTAACCGTAGTGCCGCGACGGCCGGGTGCCGAAACCGGTATTGATCTGCAGGGCGAGTTGCGCATCGGCAACGACCTGGGTGGCATCGAACTCGATTCCCCAGCCTTTGAAAAGCGCCGGCAGATCCGAGGCCTGTCCCATCGGCGGCATACCCTGCGGCATGCCGGCATCGGCCGTCGCATCGATGACCGCCAGCGGATCGACAAAGATCAGTGCCTTGCCGCCGCGCAGCACGTACTGGTCGATCGCGTACTGGGTCGCCTCGTCCAGGTCCTTGGGCTGCACGATCCACAACAGGCCGATATCCTCGGGCACGGTCTCGAGCGAGATACCAAGGTCACGGATTTCGAACAACTGGCCCGCCTGCTGGTAGGCAACCCAGCCCGGCTGCACGCGCTGCGTCTGCGGGTCAAACTGGCTGCTCATCGACACCCCGGACAAAAGACCAACCACCTTGCGTTCGGGTTCGGCCAGCGTGCTGACGAGTTTTGCGAGATCGTATTCGAGCGACGCTTCCCGGTCAGGCTGGAAAAAGCCGATGATCTCCTCATCGCCGACACTGTTGGTACCCGCCAGCCCGAGATATACAGGGTCCGGACTCGCGGCCAGCCCGATCCCCTGCAGGCCGAATTGTGCCGCCTGGTCTTCCTCTTCGGAAAACGGCACGGGATCGATCACGCTGAGCCGGACCTTGCCGCGACTCGCGTTCGCGAATTCATGCAGCATCTCGCGCACGCGATTGGCGTAGTCGCGCAGGCTGGGTGCCGCGGCGGTCGCCTGGTCGGAAAAGAAGAAGTAGAGGTTGATCGGTTCGTCGATGTTGCCGAGGATGCGCTTGGTGCCCTCCGACAGGGTGTAGAGCTGGTTCTCGGTCAGGTCGATACGCACGCCGCGGAACAGCAGGTTCGACACCATCGTCGCGGCAAGGAAAGCGACGGCGATCAGTACCAGGGTCGTGGCGCTAAAACGGGTCTGGGTGCGCGTACTCATCAACGGTATTCCTGTCAGTCCGCCTGTTTCCAGCCCAGCACGATCGTATTGGCGTACAGGAACGCAGAAATCAGCAGCGCGAAGTACAGCAGGTCACGAAGGTCGATAACGCCTTTCGAGATCGCGCTGAAATGTGTGAGGAAGCTTAAAGACGCGATACCATCGATGAGCAACTGCGGGGCCCAGCCGGAAAACGCATCGAGTACCAGTGGAAAGCCGGCCAGCAGGAATCCGAAGCAGACCACCACTGTGAGGATGAACGCGATCACCTGGTTGCGCGTTACCGCGGACAGGCACGAGCCGATGGCGAGAAAACCGCCGGCCATCAGCAGGCTGCCGATGTAGGCGGCGAGTATGGCGCCATTGTCCGGGTCACCGAGGTAATTCACGGTGATCCAGACCGGGAACGTCAACGCCAGCGCGATGCCGGCAAACGCCCAGGCGGCAAGGAACTTGCCAAGCACCGCCTGCAGCGGTGTGACGGGCAGCGTCATCAGCAATTCGATGGTGCCCGACTTGCGCTCCTCCGCCCAGAGGCGCATCGCAATGGCCGGCACCAGGAACAGGTACAGCCAGGGATGAAAGCTGAAAAAGGCTTGCAGGTCGGCTTGGCCGCGCTCGTAGAAATTGCCGAGATAAAACGTAAATGCGCCCATGAGCATGAGGAAAATGACCATGAACACGTAGGCGACCGGTGTCGCGAAATAACTGTGCAGCTCGCGGCGAAACAGTGCCTTGATCATGTTCATGCGGCGCGCGCCTCCGTGATGCGGCGAAACACTTCGTCCAGATCACCGTTGCCCTGCGCGGCGAGATTCCCGGGCGTGTCGTCCACCAGCAGCCGGCCGTCGGCAATGATGATGGCGCGTGTGCAGACGGCACTGACTTCCTCAAGAATATGTGTCGAAATGACGATCAGTTTTTGTTTCGACATCGAGCGAATCAGTTCGCGCACTTCGTGTTTCTGGTTCGGGTCGAGCCCGTCAGTAGGCTCATCGAGAATCAATACGTCCGGGTCGTGCAGGATGGCTTGCGCCAGGCCGACGCGCCGCTTGAAGCCTTTCGACAGTGTCTCGATCGTTTGCGAGAGCACCGGCCCGAGGTGCAGCAACTGCACCACTTCCTCAATGCGGCTCGCACGCGTTGCACCGGCCATGCCACGGATGTCGGCGATAAACGCGAGAAATTGTGCCGGCGTCATCTCGGCGTAGCAGGGCGCACCTTCGGGCAGGTAGCCGATGCGGCGCTGCGCGGCCAGCGTTTCGGCCTGGATGTCGTGGCCGCAAATGCGCGCGCTGCCGGAACTCGGTGCGACGAAGCCCGTGATCATTTTCATCGTGGTCGACTTGCCGGCGCCGTTCGGGCCGAGGAACCCGAGCACCTCGCCAGCCTGGCAGTGAAAGCTCAAGTCATCGACGACCTTGTGCTGGCCGTAGTACTTAGAGAGTCGGTCAATCTCAAGCATCGAATTCTTTGCGGTTTGAAAAAGCGCGCCATGATGGCGCGGGGGCAATTTTTTAGCAAAGAAGATTTCGGATTTCAATAGCAGCGGCTAGCGCAAGGCTCCATTCGAAATCCAGAGCCGCACCTGGTTGATGTCGGCCTGCGGGATGGCAACTCCGGGCGGCATCCGGTTGCCGGTGATGCTGGCTGCATTCTCCATCTTGTGGATCAAATAGCTGTTGTTCGGGTCGTTTGGCGCCACCAGCATCACATTGGTCTGCCCGACCTGGTTGCTGAACTGCCCGACCAGTTCCAGGAAACTGGTATCGGCATCAGCCAGCGACAGGCCAGCGGCCTGCGAACCGGCGTTGTGGCAACCTGCGGTGGCACAGGAGGGTGTGAAAATAACGGCCTGGATCTGGTCCAGCGTCGGTCCGAGAACGACCGGCGCCGACATGGTGAACTGCACGGCGAAATCACCGCCGGCAACGCCGTTGCCGGACGGGAAGTTACCCGAGAATTCACCGTCGAGTGCGTTCGCAGCCTGGTCCATGATGATTGACGCGCCGGAGCCGAGCAGCCGTATGCGATAGGTATCGTCGGCGAGCGTGCCGTTCAGCGTGAACACAGCGTTACGCGGGTTCGCACCGGGCACGCTGATCGAGGCGGCCGTGATCGCGATGTCGTCACCGTCGCCGAATACGCCGTCGTTGTTGCTGCGCTGCAGGATGAAAGTGTTCGCGTTCACCGTGCTGGCATCCGGATCGCGATCGAAGCCGGCGGTGATCTGGTTTGGCGATGTCGTCAGCGTGCTTCCCGGCACGATCGACAAGGACGTTACTCGAATCGGTGTGCTTGGCGCGACCCGGTCGTCAATCGCGCCGTCGGTGATCCACTGGCGAATCGTTGTGATCGTGGCTGCAGGCAGGGCGCCACTCGGTGGCATACGATTGCCTGTAGTACCGGGTCCCTCGAGCTTTTGCACCAGGTAACTGTTGTTCGGATTGCCCGGATTCACGCGCTGCACGCCCGCGCTCTGTGTGCTCGCGACTCCGACAAGCATGGCGTAACTGCTGGCTGCCGTCAGGTCCAGGCCGCCGCCCAGAAGGGTGCCGGCATGGCAATTCGAGGTTGCGCAGGAAGGCGTGAAAACGTTGGCCTGGATCTCGGAAAAAGTCGGCCCGAATCCGCCCGGGGGTGGCGGTGGTGGCGGCGGCGGGGGTCCGTTATTTAACTTCTTGACCGCTTCGTCATAGGACGTCTCGTAACAGGCGCTCAAGGACGCCGCCATTATTGGCAGCGCCAGCAGGAGCCAGGGGGTTTGCACACCAGGGAATATTCGCCGCTTCATAGAGATCGCGCTGAGCGCTGCCATCGTGATGGATTAACCGAAGTCCATGGTAGCGTCTGGGCCTGACAAAATCGTGACTGCGATCACAATACTGAGGCCTGTCGCCGGTCCGCGACAGTCGGTGTGCGGGCGCGGCATGTATGTTGCTAGACTCTGCCCATGACAACAAAAACACTGTTTCAAAAAATCACGTCGGGCAGTCTCGTGGTGCAAATCGCGGTTGGCATCGTTGCTGGTGTCTTACTGTCACAGCTCGCACCGGCGGCGGCAAAATCCAGCCTGCTGCTCGGCGACCTGTTCGTGCAGGCGCTGAAGGCCGTCGCACCCGTGCTGGTACTCGTGCTGGTCGCTGCGGCGATCGCGAACCGGCGCGCCAGCCATACGGCGCAATTACGCCCGATCGTCATCCTGTATCTCATCGGTACTTTCGCCGCCGCACTGCTCGCGGTGACGGTAAGCATGCTGTTTCCGACCACCCTCGTGCTGCAACTCCCCGAAGCGGGTAATGGCGCGCCGCAGGGCATCATCGAGGTACTCCGGGGCCTGCTGCAAAAGCTGGTCGATAACCCGGTTAATGCCATCCTCAGCGGAAATTACATTGGCATTCTCGCCTGGGGTGTATTGCTCGGGATTTTCCTGCACCAGGCCGCGGAAACCTCGCGCCGCATGCTCGCCGACATTGCTGATGCGGTCACGCACATCGTGCGCATCGTTATTCGCCTCGCGCCGATCGGTATTTTTGGCCTCGTGGCGGGTAATCTCGCCGCGTCCGGGCTGTCCGTGCTCGGCAGTTATGCACGCCTGTTGACGGTGCTGCTCGGCTGCATGCTGATTGTTGCGTTGCTGATCAACCCGCTCATTGTCTGGCTGCGAACGCGCCGCAACCCCTATCCACTGGTGTTCATGGCCTTGCGCGAAAGCGGCGTGACGGCATTCTTCACGCGCAGTTCGGCGGCCAATATCCCGGTCAACCTCGCACTGTGCGAAAAACTGCAACTGGAAAAGGATACCTACGCCATTTCCATTCCGCTCGGCGCAACCATCAATATGGGTGGCGCCGCGATTACGATCACGGTACTGACGCTGGCCGCAACGCACACACTGGGCATCAACGTCGATTTCGCCACCGCGTTGTTACTCAGCGTGGTTGCGGCACTGTCGGCCTGCGGCGCCTCGGGTGTCGCCGGTGGCTCGTTGCTGCTGATTCCTCTGAGCTGCGGCCTGTTCGGTATCGACAATGAGGTCGCGATGCAGGTGGTGGCGGTCGGCTTTGTTATCAGCATCCTGCAGGACTCGGCGGAGACGGCGCTCAACAGTTCGACGGACGTGGTGTTCACCGCCGCGGTGGCCAGCAAACATTGATGAAGTTGCTGCAGCGATGTGCAGGCCTGGTCGTTTTGCTGCTGCCGGTTTTTGTGCAACAGGCTCATGCCCACGGCGGCGTCGTCGAGGAAGAGGATGTCTGTGTCATCAGGATCAGCTACCTCAAGGCGCACTTCAAGATCTACCAGCCGTTGACCAGTGGTCACAAGGAATTTTGTGAGGACCTGCCGGACGCGACCGAAAGCATCTTCGTCATGGAGTATTTGCACGATGAAATGCGCCGCGTGCCGGTGGACTTTCGCATTGTTCGCGATGTAACGGGCAAGGGCCGGTTCGCGCGCTGGGACGATGTCGCGGCGATTGATGACCTCGAGAGCGTCACGGTGATGTACCAGGCGCCCGCGATCGAGCCGGACGTTTTTACTGCGATTTACGATTTTGCCGAAGAGGGCGACTACATCGGCGTGGTCACGGCGACGCCGGATACCGGCGAGCGCTTGCATATTGCCGTATTTCCGTTCGAGGTGGGCTACACTGGCTTCGGCTACTGGCCGGTGGTCGTCGGTCTGCTGTTGCTGGCCGAACTGCTGTACCTCTACATGAGTGGCCGGCTGGCGCGGTGGTGGCGATGAAACGGTTTGCGCTGGTGTTGTTGCTGCTCTGCGCTGCTGCGCTGGGCGACGATGCCGACTGGGTTTCGAGAAACGGACTGTTCGTGGTGCGCTACAAGGCCGAGATCGAACCGCTGACGATCAATACGCTGCATGCCTGGCGGCTGCATCTCGAAAACGCGGCCGGCGAGGCCGTGCCTGGCGCAAGCATCCAGGTATCGGGCGGCATGCCGCTGCACAATCACGGCCTGCCTACCGAGCCGCGCATCACGACCGAACTCGGTGGCGGTGACTACCGGCTCGATGGCCTGCGCTTTCACATGGCCGGGCCCTGGGAAATCACCTTAAGCATTACGGCCGGGAGCAGTACCGACACGGTCGTGATCGCGTTGATCCTGTGAAGCACGCACTTTTGATGGCGCTCGTTGCCAGCGTGTGCGCCGCTGGCTGGTACTACTGGCCGGCAACGCCGCGACCCTGGACCCAGAGCGAGGTCGCCGTGCTGCAATCGCTGTCGCTGGCAAGCCTTGGCCCGGTGCCGGCCGACCCGAGCAACGCCGTGGCCGACGATCCGCGTGCCGCCGAGTTTGGCCACGCCCTGTTTTTCGATGCGCGGCTCAGCGCCAACGGCGGCATCTCCTGTGCGACCTGCCACCAGCCGATACGGCGCTTCAGCGACGGCTTGCCAAAGGGCCAGGCGATCGGCACCTCGAAACGCAATACGCCGAGCATTGTGGGCACGGCCTACAGCCCATGGCTGTACTGGGACGGGCGGCGTGACAGCCAGTGGGCACAAGCGCTGTCGCCGCTCGAGGATGCGAAGGAACACGGCAGCAACCGGCAGCAGCTCGTGACACTGGTCGTGAACGACCCGGGCTATCGCACGCGCTACCGGCAACTGTTCGATGAACTGCCCGATCTCGATGACCGGCAGTCTGTGAACCGCGCCTTTGCCAACATTGGCAAGGCACTTGCTGCTTACGAGCGTTTGCTGGTGCCCGGTCGATCGCGCTTCGACGATTATGTTGCCGCGCTTGCAGCGGGAGATTTCGCACCGCAGGCCGAGATTTTCAGCGCCGATGAAATCGTCGGACTGCAGCTCTTCATCGGCGCAGCCAATTGCACGCAATGCCACAACGGCCCGTTATTGACCAACAACGAGTTTCATAACACCGGCGTGATCTCGTTCCCGGGCGAACTGCCGGACAAGGGGCGCGTGGTGGGCGTGCGCGAAGTGCTGGCGAACGAATTCAACTGCCGCGGCGCCTACAGCGACGACGCGACGCAAAGCTGCGCCGAGCTCGACTTCGTGCGCAGCGGGCAGGAACTGACCGGCGCGTTTCGCACGCCGTCGCTACGAAACCTGGAAAACACAGCGCCGTTCATGCACCAGGGCCAGATCGAAACTTTGTCCGAGGTGCTCGAACACTACAACAGGGCGCCGCTGGCAATGATCGGCCACAACGAGGCGAAACCGCTGAAGCTGCGCCGCAGTGACTTGCGTCAGCTCGAGGCGTTCCTGTTAACGCTGGCGGCGCCGATCGATGCGGATGCGCGATGGCTGCAGGCGCCGGTGTCGCCACTCCCGGCAGAACGCGACCAGCACTAACAACGCCAGTAGCGACAGCGCCAGGCTGCCAACGCCGCCGACGCCGGCGCCTTCGCGCCATTGCACCTCGGCGCGTTCGCCGCGCGCCACCGCCTCGCGAAAGCCGTCCAGTTCCGTATCCAGGTTGACGATCATGTCAGCGGTTGCAGCGCTGAATCCGGCACTGCGCAGTTTGCGCAGGTCCTTGCTCAGGTCGATCAAGGTCGAATCTTCTTCGCTGCGGTGGGAGCCGGGCGCACGAAACAGCAGCCTGGTCGTCGCGACGTCGAAAACAGCAGTGTCGATCAGGGTCTGCACCTCATTGGTACTGCCCTTGACCGCGACCGCACCGATGATGGTCCAATACAGCAGCGAGCTTTTTTTCTCGTCCGTGAAGGAGATCTGGTCATAGGACACCAGCGCCATGACATCGACGCCATACAGGCTCGCAACCTGTTGCATACCGGTCAGGCCGCGGGCCGATTGCATATAGGTGTCGGGAATCGCATCAATCGATTGCACGTAGGGCCGGTCGCGAAATGCATTAGCTACTTGTTCGAGCAATTCCTGTTTCTCGGCCGCCGCAATGTCGCCCTGGTAGGGCGAGGGCACGAAAGCGATGCCGACGCGCAGCGGCAGGCTTAAGGATGGCAACTGATCACTGACGGCGGGTGGTATCTCGCCGTTCGGATACAGGTAATCCACCAGGCTGCTCGAGGCGCCCTGGCGTGTGTTGCCGGAATTTGCTGCCAGCCACAGCGAACTGCATGCCGACAGCACCGGGAAAATCAGCACCAGCAGAAGCATTCGTTTGAACATCAGTAGCTACTCCGTTAATTGACCGCAACCAAGCCTAAATTGCCTGGCGGCGAGCACCTGATGATGCGCTGATTGCCCGCCAATGAATAGCTGCGGATTCAGCCGGGCGGCAGGGAGGCCGGGTCGGTAATGTTGACGACCAGATCGCTGTAGAAGCCATTGAAATCGGAGCGGCCGCTCAGGCTGTAGGCACCGATCGAACCGAATTCGATGTAGTCGCCGATGCGGATATCGGCCGGCAGTTCCACCAGTCCGCGCAGCTTGTCGTCCGAGTCACAGGTCGGGCCCAGCAGCTGAAAGGCCTGGGTCGGGCCGTTGAGCGGTTTCGCATCGCGCCAGGCCTGCGCCGGGTAGCGGTCGTGCGCGTCGTAACGCAGCTCCCAGAAGACGCCGTACATGCCATCGTTGAGATAGAGCTTGTTGTCTTTGCGCAGCAGCACTTCGACCACGGCGGAGAGGCCAGGCGCCGCGAGCGCACGGCCAGGTTCCGCCATGAGTTCGCCGCCAGGTAGCAGCGAAAAGCGCGCGGCCTTGACGATGGCGGCAAAGTAGTCGGACATGGGCGGCGCCGCGAATCCCGGGTAAGGCTTGGCATAGCCGCCGCCGATATCAATGAGGCGCAACTTGAAGGGCAGACGCTCGAGCACGCCGATGGCGGTCTCGATGGCGTGCACATAGGCGTCCGGGCTCATGACGTGCGAGCCGACGTTGAAGGCCAGCGCGGGTTCGGCGCCCGCGTCGGCAACCGCCTGCAACAGTGCGAGCGTGTCATCGGCATTGGCGCCGAACTTGCTGGACAAGTCCACGCGTGCCGACTTGTGGTGCACGGCGAGGCGCACGAAGATGACGCAATGCTTTGCGTCGATTTCACCGAGCAATAATTTGAGCCCGGCCGCGTGATCAACGACGAAATGTCTGACGCCGAATTCCTGTTGCGCCGCGCGCGCCGCACCGCGCAGGCGCACGGGATTCATGAAATAGCAGGTCGCCTCCTGGCTCAGGGCACGAACGTCACGGATCTCCTGCAAGGAGGCGCAGTCGATGTGCGTGATGCCGGCGTCGAGCAATGCCTGCAGGACCTTGGGCTCGTTGTTCGCCTTGATCGCGTACAGCACGCGCCCAGGGAAACCGGCCATGAACTCCTCGGCCACCGCGCGATAGACGTGCGGGTAGACGCAATACACCGGGTCGACCGGCCGCAGGTCGGTGAGCATTGCGGCAACACTTTTATAGGATTCGCGCATGGGTGCCTGGGGAAAAATCGGGTTCGAGATAGTAGCGTATTGAGGCCATTACTCATACGGCGATGTTGTCAGTCCAGCGGGCTCTTGACACCGCTCGCACCCTTCTTCATTACATGTGTGTAAATCTGCGTCGTGCGAACGTCGGCGTGGCCCATCAGCTCCTGGACGGTGCGAATGTCGTAACCCCGCTCGAGCAAATGAGTGGCGAAACAATGCCGCAGCGTATGCGGACCCACCGGTTTGAGAATGCCCGCGTCACGGGCGGCTCGACGAACCGCGCGCTGCACACCCGTTTCGTGCAGATGGTGGCGGCGAACAGCGCCGGACCGGGGATCTGTAGAAGCACGCGCCGCAGGAAACACGTACTGCCATGCCCATTGCAGCCTTGCGTTCGGATACTTGCGTGCCAATGCGAATGGCAATTCAACACCGGCGGTACCGCACCGGAGGGCATTTTCGTGCTCATCGTGAACGGTGCGCAAATGAGCCTTCAGGGACTCGACCAGCAGGTCGGGCAACACGGTCACCCGGTCTTTCGCACCCTTGCCATCGCGGACCACAATCTGCATGTACTCGAAGTCGACGTCCTTGACCCTGAGGCGCAGCCCTTCCATCAGTCTCAGCCCGCATCCGTACAGGAGTTGCACCACCAGCCGGAACCGGCCGTCGACGTGGTTCAGCAGGACCTGCACCTCCTGTCTTGACAGCACGACCGGCAGTCGCGCCGGTTTGCGTGCCCGGGTTATGTTTGAAAGCCATGGCAACTCGATCTCGAGTACCTGCCGGTAAAGAAACAGGATGGCCGAAAGGGCCTGGTTTTGTGTCGATGCAGATACTTTTCGATCGACTGCCAGCCAGGTAAGAAACTGCTCGACTTCAGTACCGGACATCTCGCGCGGATGGCGCTTTCCCTGGAACAGAATGAAGCGACGAATCCACGCAAGGTACTGCTGCTCGGTCCGGTAGCTGTAATGATTTGTACGCAGCTTGTTTCGGACCTGGACAAGCAATTTTGGATTGGCCTCCATGCCGCATATCTCCGTCGTTCCGTTTGACCCATATCTGCCTTTGTGGTCTATTCATTTCAGGAACTTAAGCGGAATTCAATCATGATATCCGGCTGTTTCACGCAATTTGACAACGGCGTGACGTGCCCCAGCTTCCGCGTTCACCGACCTAAGCTAATGTAGCTCGTTGTTCGTACTCCACCGGGCTGATTCCACCCAGACTCGAGTGCCGTCGTCGCGGATTGTAGAACCGCTCCAG
>JAOUHU010000070.1 GCA_029884455.1 Gammaproteobacteria bacterium
GCCGGCGATCGCGCCACACTGCTTGCCGAGATTCCCATGGTGTTACAGACAGTGCTCATTTCGCTTTGCCGGATGATTTTCAAAGCCTCGAAGACCCGCTCCGGGTCAAGAATGGTATCGGCCACCGGCGACGGCAGTTCCAGTGACGACGAGAGATCCTGGAAAATCGGATCCGAAAACATCACTGAGCCATTCGCAATCGGTTGAAAATCACCGCCGAGCAATCTTTCGATGGCGGCATCGGCGATATCGAAGGCATCGTCGGCATCCTCGTATGCAATTTTCCCGCTGATGCCCGGCGATGCCTTGCCTGACACTGCGCTCGCAACCGCAATCGGTGTCCGCCTGGCAGCGTAATTCAACAGTCGCCCGGTACGCCGCGAATAAGTCCCCTGGCCCTCGTTCACACCGCGAACCAGGTCGTGAATCTGCGCGACCTGGGCAGCATCGAGCGCGACAATCGGAACGTCGACACAAATTTCGAGCCCGCGGCCAAGGCTCATGCTGCCGCCCGCGGCAACTTCGGTTGGAAACGGCACCGCAAGCGCACTTGGAATCGGGTGCTCCAGCTTGGCACTGATCTTGCCCCAGAAGACATTTGGCCAGCCCGCGCCAAGATCGTAGTCGGTATTCAGGGCGAGGCCCCACTCGGCACCGATTTCACCGCTGCGCTCCTGCGCGATGCAGTAGGTGGTTGTTGCTGCCACATCGTCCGGAATCAGGGCGGGATCACAGTTGGCGTAATTCTGGTCGATGACTTCCTGCACGGAGCATGTGCCGGCAGGGGCAGTGGTGTTCAGAACGGTCGTCTGCACCTCGTCAACCGTGCCGCTCAGCGCATCAATCTTCGCCTCGATGGCATTCAGCTTGACGAGCAAATCGGAGTTCGATTGCGACTCCACCGTGGATGAACATGAATATAATGCGTAGGTAAGTGACGCAATGGCAATGAGCTTGTATCCCGTATTGATAGTGTCCATGTGTAGCTCCCTGGCTGGTTAGCACATCGAGCGGATCAGGACGGTGCCCTGTCCGGTTGCCGATGCAAAGGATCTTGCAGTGGATCAGTGGCTGGCCGATATATTGAATCGGATCAAGTTTTTGTTGTAATGGCCGGCAGGCCCGAGCGATTGCTCCGTGGGCCTGATGAGGCATGGTAACAGCAAATTACGGCACTTCCGCAATTGCTGTGGGAGGGGGCCATGCCCGCGACTCTCCCATCTATCTTTTTTGCAGCAGGGTCGCCCGCATGGCGGCCTCCGACAGAGCCGGCAGCATTACTGCGGGAGGGTGTTTCCTGGTTGAATCTGCTCAGCCGCACGTGCTTTTTCCAGCGCATCGCGCGTCAGGATCGTATATGCATGATCGACACCAAGCGCTTTTTCCCTGATCGCCAATGCTTCCGTGAACACTTCGACGGCCGGTTGTTGCATCTCGAGGCGGGCGACACCGATACCGTGCAGGGTCGTGGCGATATTCGGATGGTCTTCGGGCAGCGTACGACGCTGCACATCCAGGACCTCGCTATAGAGATCCTCGGATTCCTGAAATCGATCCACGGTGTACAACGCTGAAGCCAACTGCGTTCTTGCAGCAACCAGCCGCAGGTTGGTCTCCGCCCCACCGTCCATTATCGCTACCGCGCGCTCGGCCGCGGCGACGGCTTCGCTGTTGCGATCCAGCCTGGTGAGAATGCCGCTCAGATTCAGCCACGCGGCCGCCGTATCCGGATGCTCCGGGCCGAGTACGCGGACGCGCCCGTCCAGGGCACGGCGCTGGAAATCTTCAGCCTCAGCGTACTTGTCCTGGTTCTTCAGGGCGACGGCGATTTGCTCAAGATCTGCGAATACGAATGGATGATCCGCACCAAGGTCTGCAATATCATTCTCCAGCACGCTGCGGAATCCTGCCTCTGCTTCTGCAAATTGCCCCGACTCCGATAGTGCGGCGGACAGTTCGTAATAGGCCGTGGCCTTGTTCGGATGCGATCCTTCGAATAGCAATTCATGCAAGGTAACTGATTCGCTCGCGGTCTTTATTGCTGCATCCAGCCGTCCGGCACGGGTGTAGACGCTGGCAAGATTCGTCAACGCTGTTGCAACATAGGGATGCTCATTGCCGAGTACTTTGCGATACAGATCTACGACTTCTTCCTGCGTCGTTATCGCCGCATCGAGTTCGCCCTCTTCGCGCAGAAAACTTCCATAACCCGACAGCGCCAGGGCGAGTTCCATCGTGGCGTCCGGCAATAGTGTCCTGAGAATGGCCACCGACTCTTCAAACTTCGGCCGCGCAAGCTCACTCTCGCCTTGCTGGTTGTGAGCGTGAGCCAGTGCTGCAAGGCTGGTGCCTAGCAATGGGTGGTTCGCCGGGAGATACTCACGGGCAACGTCGACGGCTGTAAGCAATTCGACCGTTGCCTGCGCATAGTTACCCGAGTCGATAAACAGTGTTCCGTAGTCCTTCATCGCTCGAACAAGGTTTTCGTGGCCGGGATCCAGTGCCCGTTGCGTGGCAATCGCGCGCTCGTAATGTGCTTGCGCCGACTCATAGTCGCCGTTGTCATGAAACATATTCGCGACTACTTGTTCGTATTCGACGACCGTCGCCGGGTCCTGAACCGGCATCGCCGCCAAAGTGTCGCCAGCGCGCTGCAGCAGTTCCTCGGCATTCTTGTAATCGCCCAGTTCGCGATAGATTTCCGCCATCTGGATGAGAATCGCGGCCCTGGTGGCAGGTTCTTCGTCCAGCTCCGTCTTCAGACGCTCCGCGCCGCGCTGCAGCGCCTGCAAAACCGTGACGTTCTCCCCCTGGGCTTTGTTCGGCTCCGACTCCGCCAGCATTTCCAGCAGGAACTGCGTGACGCGCTCTGCTTTCGCCTGCTCGATTCGTGCCTCGCCCAGCGCGACCGCGAGTTGCTGCGCCTGCCAGATCGAGAACACCGAGAATGAAAGTACGGCGACTATCGCGGTAACTGTCACGGCGACACCCCAGGTATGCCGGTGCACGAACTTGCTGAGGCGGTAAGCTCTGCCCGGCGGCCGGGCCACCACCGGCAAGTCGTGCAGGTAGCGATCGATGTCGGCAGCAAACTCAGTCGCCGAGCCGTAACGTCGCGCCGGATCCTTCTCGAGTCCTTTCATGACGATCCAGTCGAGATCACCCGCTATTTCCCGCTGCAGAGCGCGGTTCGTGCTGCGGCGTGCCCTCGCCGACACCGTCAGTGTTGCGTCATCGATGGTGGAGAGCTTGCGGCTCGGCGGCGGTGGATCCTGTTCGCGAATGATGCGCTGTATCCCGGCATAGCCGGCGCTCAATAAGGCCTCGTTCTCGAAAGGAAGCGCGCCGGTAAGCAGTTCATATAACAGGACAGCGGTCGAATAGATATCTGTTCGCGTATCGATTCCCGCATCGGTCGGCGCTGCCTGTTCCGGGCTCATATAGGTTGGCGTACCGACCAGGCGGCCGACCACGGTATACATCGTCTTTTCCGCCGATCGCTGGTCGGTTGCTTTTGCGATGCCAAAGTCGATGATCTTTACCGACGGCTGCCCGGACTGCGGATGCTCAATGAGAACATTCGACGGCTTGATGTCGCGATGGATAAGACTATTCTGGTGAGCGTGCTGGATACCGTCAAGCACCGAGATACAAAGTTTCAGTCTCGAGCGCGTATCGAGCCGGTGCCTGTCGCAGTAGTCTGTGATCGGCTCGCCATCGACTAACTCCATCACAAAATAAGGCCGGCCGTCCGCCGTCGCACCCGCATCATAGACACGCGCAATATTCGGGTGGCTCATGACGGCGAGTGCCTGTTGTTCCTGGCGGAAGCGATTGACGACCTCGCGCGTGTTCATGCCGAGCTTTATCACTTTCAGAGCAACGCGGCGTTCGACCGGTTTGGCCTGCCATGCTTCATAGACGATTCCCATGCCGCCTTCGCCAATCACGGACCGGATCAGGTAACCGTCAATCGATTGGCCAACCAGGCTCTCCGGGTCAAGATCATCAGCCAGACCGGCTGCCGACAGCATTGGTTCTTTCAGGACGGGGCTGGTCTCTTCATGTGCGGCGAGCAGCTTGAGAATTTCCGCCTCGAGCTCCGCGTCGCCCGCACATTGCGAAGCGACAAACGCGTGACGCCTTTCAGCCGGCTGCTCGATAGCTGCATGGAAAATCTCCCACTGCCTTTGCCAGCGCTGGTCAGCCATGGTCGTCCTGGTATGAGCCGAGCTCACTGGTGAGCCAGGCGCGCGCCGCGGTCCAGTACCGATTGACTGATCGCGCCGAGAGATCCAGCGCGGTCGCCGTCTCCTCGACATTGAGCCCAGCGAAATAGCGCAGCTTCACAACGTTGGCCATCGCTGCGTCGATCTGCTCGAGCTTCGAAAGCGCGGCGTCAAGATCAAGCACGTTCGCAGTGTCATCGCCATCGATGCCGATCTCCTCCGGTGAAGCGGCCGTACGCTGCTGCTCGCCGCCATGGCGCAGCCGCGATTTGCGGCGCGCCTGCTCGATGAGGATACGGCGCATAGCCTCGGCGGCGGCCGCAAAAAAGTGCCCGCGGTTGTCGAAGTTTGCGGAGTCGCCGAGCAACCTCAGGAACGCCTCGTGAACGAGGGCCGTTGCCTGCAAGGTCTGCCCCGGCTTCTCGGCATGCATCTTGCGCCTGGCCATTGCGCGCAGTTCCGAGTAAACGAGTGGCAGCAATTCCGCGGCCGTGTTCGAGCCGGATTCGTTGAGGATCTGCGTGATCTGGTGTTTTCGGCTGTCTGCCATTCCGAGCTCCCTGCTGTGCGAAAATTATAACTACCGCACCGCCGAGCTTGCATGAAATGAACGAAGCTCGCATGACTCAGTTACCGCCCGAACCCAGCAATGGCGCGAGCCAGCTTTCGAGGGCCCGTTCGACTTTGATGTAGCCGGCCTGCGCCCTGAGTGAGAGCTCACGCAGATTCTCGCCCGATGCGATGTTATACAGCGTGGCCAGTTGGTCGCCTACCAACTCGCCACCAATGTAGCCTACCAGTTCCGGCAGCACGCCCTCCTTCTCCAGCACGTGCCGGCCGTGATGCCTGAGAGCCTTGTTGACTTCGATGCGTCGGCGCTCGGGTGAGCTGTAGATGTACATGTATGCGACATCCGCCAGCGACCCGACCGTCTTGCCGACGCGATTTGCAAACACGTTGGCCGCACCGAGTTTAAAGCCGAGGCCGTTTTCGGCAGCGTAGTCGGCGAGGTTGGCAAGGAACAGGACTGTGCCGACGCCATAATGGGCGCCGTAGGCGCCATTCACCAGACCGACAGCCCCGGAGCCGAGCGTACGACCGGCGTTCGTAAGATACAGGCCATCGGCATTCACGCTCTCATTTTGCCAGGCGGCAATACCGGACAGGCCGGCAGTGAGGCCGCCCATGAGCTTGAACAGGTAGGCGCCAGGCCCGCCCCAGGAACTCGCAGCCAGGTGCCGGTAGGCGGAATCCGCATTGAGCCGCACCTGCGTGCTCATGTGCTCGATGAATTTTTCGCCAAGAGAGTAAAAGCTTCCTGCAAAGCCAATGACAAGATCTTGCCCGGGTGTCGTCATGGCACGTTTGCGGTCATTCGCCGGTGACTCGTCCTGCGGCGCCTCATTGTTGACGTTTTTGGTCGGTGGCTGCCCGCCTGTTACCGCGACGGGCGCGCCGTTGACCGAAACGCCGCTTTTCGCAAGTCCCGTGGTTCCTTTCTGGTAAATGACGCCATCACCGGAAAGATCTTTGGCGCCCTGCTGTGCATGCTTCTTGTACGCATTGTCGACATTGCCACTCGAATCCAGCACCTCGCCCAGCGGGCTGTAGAAATAGGTCTGGATGACCTGGCCAGCGTTGTCGGTGATGAATACTGTGTTGCCGTCTTCATCGAAATGATAGTAATGACGAATGCCGTCGCCATTAATGCGGTACAGCAAGCGGCCTGAGGTCGTGTACACGTAGTACCAGCTATCGATGCCATTCTCACGTTCGACCGCGATGCGCTCATCGCTGAGTGCATAATTCCAGACCAGTTCCGTGCGCGTGTTCTCGGTGCTCTCGGTATTCTCTCTGGTCACGGCGGTCGGCCGGTAGAGTGCGTCCCATTCCATCGTGACCCGCCGGGGGCTGTCATCGATTGCCATTAACTGCGACGCCATGTTGTACTCGTACCGGGTTGCATCATCCTGCAGCAGGTTGCCGAGTGCGTCGTACTGGAAGGTCCGTACGCGGGCCCTGTCAAAATCAAAGCGACGCTCAACATTGTCGACAGCCTTCGGGCCCGGCAGTTCACGCGTGGCGCGCTCGATGTTGCCGTCCCAACGACGCTGCAGCGAGATGTAACCGATCGTACCGAAGTCGACAATGATCACCCGGCCGGCCCGATCATAGGCGTAGCCGTTGCTGAGGCCGTTCGGCAGGGCAAACGAGGTAGCCTGGCCGCGCGCATTGCGCTCGATAATGGT
Source organism: Gammaproteobacteria bacterium (assembly GCA_029884455.1). Lineage (GTDB taxonomy): Bacteria > Pseudomonadota > Gammaproteobacteria > Steroidobacterales > Woeseiaceae > UBA1847. The sequence goes on from JAOUHU010000070.1 coordinate 6,479, forward strand.
CTCGCCGCCGAGCCAGTCCACGATGCGCTTCAGGTAACCGCGCTCGTAGAAGTAGTCGATGTAACGACCGTTGGCCATAGTGATGCGCTTGATACGGTCCTGGTCGTCGTAAGTAATGCGCACACCATTGCTGTCGTCGAGGTTGCCGCGGGTGTCGTGATTGATGTACAGGTTCGTGCCACTCACGGGGCGGCCCTGGGTGTCGTAATCGAGCTCGATACTCGTGCCGTCGGAGTAGTTACGGCGCGTGAGCTGGCCCGCGGCGTTGGTCACGAGATCGACGCTGCCTGCTGCATCCGGGAACACGAGCTTGTCGGGGCGATTGCCAACGCCGTATTCCACCTGCGTTACCTTGTTCAGCGGATCCACGATCGAGGTAACGCGGCCCATTTCATCGCGCCGGTTTTCCCAAGCACCGCCTTCGGCGTCGGTCATTTTGGTCAGGTTGCCGAGTTCGTCGTATTCGTAGCCGATTTTGACAACGACACCGGGCTCGGGCTCGGGGCTGGTCACGGCAGTAACGAGCCCACGCTCGTCGCGCTCGAAGCCTGTTACCTGTTCCAGTGCATTCATTGCAGAGATGATGCGGTTCATGGTGTCGAGGCCGAGCTCCACGCTTTCATTGCCCGCGCTTGCCCTGGTATTAATTTTCTGTGCGTTGGAACTGTTATCGAAGCTGACGACGTCCTCGCCCGGCGGATCGATGCTCTTCAGCGTGTCTTCGGCATCGCGAGTCATCGTCCATGTCTCGGCCGCGGCATCCACCAGGGTTTCTAGCTGGCCGATGCGGTTGTAGCCGAGCTCCATGGCGCTCTCGCCGGGGCGCGTTATGCTCGCGAGACGGCCGAGTTCGTCATAGCTTGCGTCCGTGAATGCTTCGCCGTTTTCGCCGGGTCGCACAACCTGTGTCACTCTGCCCTGTGCATCGCGCTGCATGCGTACGTACTCGCCCGAGGATGCCATCACCTGCGACACCAGGCCGTTCCCGTCGTAGCTGTACTCGTAGGATTCGCCGAGCTCTGTGGTCAATTTCGTAATGTCACCGCGGTCATTGAGCTCGAACAGCCGGCGGCTCTGGTCGGGTAGCTCGATCGTCGTCAAGCGCCGGTAGCTGTCGTAGTAGAAGCGCGTGGTATTGCTGAAGTGGTCGATGACATCCTGCAATGCACCGTAGGACCAGTACAGGAAAGTTGTTTCGCCGCCCTTGGGATTGGTCTCGGTTGCCACCTGGCCTTGCGGATCGTAGGTCCAGGTCCAGGTGTTCAGGGCTTCGTCGACAAAAGTAAGCCGGTTGCCGAAATTGTCGTAGCTCGCTGTGACATAGCTTGAGTCGGGCTTGTCGATGCGCACGAGGTCGTAGAAACCAATACCGAAAGACGAGCTGTGCTGTTCGTAGCTGTAATCGAACTCCGCATTGTCCGCGCGCGTCAGCTTGCTCAATTTCAAGCTGCCCGGTGCGTAGGCCCATTTCGTGATGCGCCCGATGTTGTCGGTCATCTGCGTGCGGCGGCCGTCGCTGTCGTACTGGAAGGCCGTTGTGCCGCCGTCGCCGTTGCCGAAGCTTTGCAGGGTGCCGTCTGCGTTGTGCGTGTAGCGGCGCGTGACGCCATCGGGTGTGCTCACGTCCGTCTCGAGGCCGTTGTAGCCTATGCCGATGTCACCGCCACCGATGATGGACTCGATGACCACGCGACGCTCCGCGTCCCAGCTCCAGGAGCGATTGCTTAGCGAGGGCAGTGATATGGACTCCAGCAGCGCGTCCGTTTCGCGGCCGGCCGCGTAGCTGTAGTTCGTCAAGCGTCCCATCGGGTCGCGCACGCTGCTCAGGTTGCCGTCGGTATAGTTGTATTCGACGCTGATCTCGGAGGTGCTACCGCCGATCGTGTAGGTACGCCCGAGCACGTTGCTGTTGCTGTACTCGAGCACGATCTCATTGCCCTTGCGATCGTCCACCGATATCAGCACGCCCTGCACGTAGTTAAGGAAAATGCGATTGCCGTTGCGATCCTCGATGGTCGCAAGCTGGCCGTTGCTGAACCGGTAGATGAGCTCGCTGTCAGGATCAGCGAAGGTGAACGCACCATTGATTTCGAGCAACGTGTACGGGCGCTCCAGCAGGCTTGCCTGCTGCCAGATGCCGCCATTTTCGGTGAAGTCGACAAGGCGCCCGCGCGGACTCACGACCGTGGCGCTGCGCACACCGTTCTGCTCACGCGTGATGAGGCGCCATTCGAAGTTGTGCGTCCAGTTGCGGCCGAGCGGGCTGCTGCTCCGTGTATTGGCCTGCAGTTCGGATGCGTAGTAGCGCTCGAATGTGATCGGCATCAGGTGGCCGACAGCAAGATCGACTTCGGAATGCACCAGCTCGCCCGTGAAGGCATTCACGTAGCCTGTTGCCATGCCCGAGTAGCGGAAGTTGGCTGCAGTGGTCGGTTGCGCGGGCGGGTCGAAGGCGCGCACAATCGCGCCGCGCGTGCCGACAGCGAAAATATTGGCCTCGCTGGCACCCCAGATGGCGTTCAATCTGCTTGCCGGTAGCTCAAACACCTTGGTCCACAGGTTCTGGTCGTTGCCGTCGTAGTGCGAAATCTGGCCGCCCGTGGCAAGCACGCCGATGCCGACAGCGTAGACGTTCGAAGGCGATGTGCCCCAGGCATCCCAGGCCTCCCGCATGACGGTTATCGGCCGCCACTGGCCGCGGTTGCGCACGTTGTCCCCCTGGAAGCGGTAGGAGTTCCGACCCACAGCGAATATGTCGCTGTTGCTCGCGGCGTACACGCCGCGGGTGTCGTATTCCCCGATGTGATCGAAATTTGCAAACAGCCCGCCGCTGACCTGGTCGGTGCCGATGGTCGGACGCGACGCGACGATGGTCGCCGTGGCGGTGCCACCCAGCCCGTTCATCGAGGCATTCGGTGTAAGCGATGCGTTCAGGAAACCGCTGAAACTGCGGACTATCCAGGTGCTGCCGTCCCAGTACCAGGCCCGGCGGGCGCTGAGCAAATAAAGCGGACTGCCGGTGCCCGCGGTCCATACGTCGACGAAAGCCGTGGTCGCCTCGGCCGGACCTGCGAACGGCGCCCACGACGTGCCGTCGAAGCGCAGCATGGTCGGGCCCGCACCCACCGCGTAGACCTCGTCCGGGCCATAGCCGTAGACAGCATTGAGATTGGCGGTGACGCCTGAGGCAACCTCCGACCAGGTGCTGCCGTCGTAGAACAGGATCGTGCCTGCATTGCCGACCGCCCACACCGCATCGGGCGAGCTACCCCAAATATCGTTGAGGTCCTGCGTTGTCGGCGAAATCATGGGCGTCCAGTCTGCGGCCAGACTCGTGCCCGCGAGCAATGCCAGCAGTGCGCCGCGCACGGCGAAGCGGCGCAGCACAAACAACAGCAGTACCAGTGGCATCCAGAGCACGCTGCCGCCACCACTCTTTTTATTGCCGGAGCCACCACCGTTGGGTGGCGGAGGCGGGGGCGGTGATACCGCTGTTACCGTGACCACGACAGTGTCCGGTGTCGGGTCGCTGAGGCCCGTGGCATCGGTGACGTGGAAAGTGACCGTGTAGGTGCCGGCCGTATTGAAACGCGTCGGACCCGGGTCTTCATCCGTGGACTCTGCGGCGCCGCCGTCGAAGTCCCAGCGATATGTGAGAGGCAGCGCGCCGTCGGGGTCGCCCGCGGTCGCCATGAAATCAACGCTCTGCCCGGCCTGGATGCTAACGTCGTCTGCGGGTGTGTCGATGACGCCGTCGGGCGGCAGAAATACGGGCGCCGTGCGGTGCACGATGCTCGTGATATTACTGTTGCGGTCATAGGTGTAGCTGATGCTGGCACCGCTTTCGTAGCTGACGTTTGTCAGGCGTCCCATGCCGTCATAGTCATAGACCTCGGCGCTCGCGACCTGGCTGGCCAGCAGTACGAGGGCGAAGCTGAAGCGTCTTGCGGCAGCAGAATGGGTTAGCAACATGGCGATTTCCTCACAGAAACAGGGTCCTTACCTGTACATGCGACAACGGGCAGGAAATCGCGCCACATACGTGCGCTTCGGTGTTGCGTAACCTGCGTATCCAATGAGCGTCTTGCCAGATACGCCGCGCCTTATTGCATGTTGTCGGGGCAATACCTTGATCGGCGATTTTGCCCTGCCCGCCACCGAGCCGCCAGGCGCATTTGCTCTGCCGATACACAAGGCTGCCGGGAATCGAACACCCTACGCGACAATGGCCGAGGCGGCGGCGGAAACGCGGTTCGCCGCCATCCGGGAAGGCAGCAAGTCGGCGGATCTTTTTCTGCACAATCCGGAACTGCATCTGCGACTGATCGACTGGATAGAGGAGCGGATGCCTGCTGCTGCGGAGCCGTGCACCCGGTGATGGTGGCGGTTTGCGTGCGCGCCAGCGCCGTGCCACAGTCACCCGCATGTCCCTGCTTGGCAACCTCGTGTTCTTCGTTTTCGGCGGATTCCTGATCTTCCTCGGTTACCTGCTCGGCGGCATTTTGCTCTGCCTGACGATCATCGGCATACCGTTTGGCTTCATGTGCTTCAGGCTCGCCGGAGGCGTGCTCGCGCCGTTTGGCCGCGAGGTGCAGGAAACCGAACCGCCGGGCGGTGCGGTTGCACTGATCATGAATATCCTCTGGATCATCCTCCCCGGGCTGGAACTCGCCATCATGCACCTGTTGCTTGCCTTGTTCTTTGCGCTCACCATTATCGGCATTCCCATCGCCGCACAGCACCTGAAGCTCGTGCCGCTGGCGCTGTTGCCGTTTGGGCACGTGATGAGAGACGTGTAAGGAGACCCCCTTGACCGACAACGTATTTGACGATGCCCTGACGCGCATTCGTGCCTGCGCCAACACCGCGGGT
>JAOUHU010000133.1 GCA_029884455.1 Gammaproteobacteria bacterium
ACGCGTGATGCGGCGACCAGTGCCGCGAATGGCACCACGATCGGAATCCACAGTGGTTCAAACTGCGATAACAGGATCGCAAAACTGGTCGCGTGCAGGGTGTGCCCGGACGGAAAACTGTACCGGTCCAGCGGCGCTGTGCCGCACAGGATGCCGCCGTGATGGATATAGGGTCGCTCGCGCACCAGGCGGTTCTTCATGAGCTTGTAAATGAAGACGCCGATGGCACCGGTCACGGCCATCTGTGCCACCATCGGCAGCGCAACGGGACCCTCCTGGAGCAGCAACAGGGCGGCGAAAAAAGCCCAGATTCCGCCATCACCGAGGCGACTGACCACGGCGAACAGCCGGCGCACCCACGGGTGGCGGCTGAGTCGGTTGAACCTCATGCAGATCCCGCCCTCGACGTCATTGAAGTATTCGATCACCGGGTACATTCAGGCCCTCCAGGGTTCTCCCATGACGGCCATTTTCGGAGGAAATCGCGACACGCCGGTGACAGAGCCGTGACATTTCTGTGAATTTTCAAGGGTTTTGTAAGCAATCTTTCATCTATACGTAACTTAAGTTTCACATGTCGCGAGGATCATGCCGGCGCATGCGAATCGCGATTGCTACCGATGCCTGGACGCCGCAGGTGAATGGCGTGGTGACCACCCTGGGACACACGCGTGACGAGCTGCGGCTGCAGGGGCACGAGGTGCTCATGCTCACACCGCAAGGCCGGCGCACGGTGCCATGCCCGACCTACCCGGAAATCCGCATCACATTGTTTGCCGGGCGCGGCATTCGCCGCGAGCTTGACGAATTTCGGCCCGACTGCATTCACATTGCGACCGAAGGGCCAATCGGTTTCATGGTGCGCGGCTATTGTCTTAAGCGGCGGCTGCGGTTTACGACCGCCTATCACACCCAGTTTCCCGAGTACGTACGTGCACGTGTACCCATTCCGGTTGCGCTGACGACGCGATTGATACGCTGGTTTCACCGCCCGGCCGTGCGCACGATGGTGCCGACCGAAAGCATGCAACAACTGCTCGGGGAACGCGGTTTCAAGAACGTGGTGCTTTGGACGCGCGGCGTGCAGACCGATGTGTTCAATGCGGCAGACCCGGTTGTATACGACTTGCAGCGACCGGTCTGGGTATACACCGGCCGGGTCGCCGTCGAGAAAAATATCGAGGCATTCCTGGATTTAGAACTCCCTGGCAGCAAGGTCATCATCGGTGACGGGCCGGATCGCGAGCGCCTGGCGGCGAAGTACCCGGACTGTAAATTCCCTGGCTACAAGTTTGGCCGTGAGCTCGCCCGGCATATCGCCGGCGCCGATGTGTTCGTTTTTCCAAGCAAGACAGATACCTTTGGCATCGTCATGCTCGAGGCCATGGCCTGCGGCCTGCCGATTGCAGCTTTTCCCGTAACCGGGCCCGTGGACGTCGTGCAGCACGGTGTGACCGGCATTCTCAGTAGCGACCTTGGCCGCGCCTGCGAGCTTGCCATCAAGCTCGATCCGGAGGACTGCCGGCGTTACGCCGAGTCACGCAGCTGGCGGAGTTCAACCGAGCAGTTCGTCTCGCATCTGGCACGGCAAAAAGGAGTGGCACCGGAGTTCCAGCCGCTTGAAACCTAGGCCATTCGGTGCAGGCATCGCGCGCAGTATTCCAGCACCGCGCCCCACGACTCGCCGGCCCTGCGCCGCAGAATTTCGACCGACGGATACCAGGTGCTGTTCTTCCCGTCGCTTGCCCAGCGCCAATCGTCATGATCGGACAGCAACAACTTTGTTGATACTCCGAGCGCGCCGGCCAGGTGCGCGGTCGCGGACGGCACACCGACGAAAGCGTCCATCTGCAGCAGCAGTGCTGCAACTTTGGCGAAATCGGCGAGCTCGGGTTCGAGGTCGGTTACGCCGCGCTCGCGCAAGGCTTCACGGTCTTCGGCAACGACCGGCGTTTGAAAACTGTAGCAATCGATCGTTTCGTCGGTCGCAAGCCCGATGATGTCATCGAGCTGGCAGGCCGCGCTCGCGCCATGGCCCGACGCAGCACGATCCGACCAGAGGAACCCGAGTTTCGGCTTCGTGCCCTGCAGCGTCACCGCACTCCTGGTATTTACGGCCAGGTAGGGATATTGCGGCACCCGTTGATCGGCCCCGATTTGCAATAAAGCCCCCAATGACGCGATCGAGGCGTAAATATCGAACAGGTCGCTCTGCAGCCGGCCATGCTCGCGCACCTCGTCGACGCCATCGATCTCGCCAAACAATGACCTGAGCGATGCATCGCAAACCAGGATCAGCTTCCGGCAGCGTTCTTTCGCCGCCGGCAAAAAGCGCGCGAACAGGATCGCGTCGGCAATGCTCGCCTCGGTTAACACCAACAATGTCTTGTCGCCGATATCTTCGCCCCGCCATTGCGGCCGTGGCAGGCTGAAGGTTTTGGCACCTGGAATTTTCATGCGCCATTCGTAATCGTCCCAGCCGCCGGGAAGATCTCCCTGCGATAGTCGGGCTGTGCCCCGGTGGAAATAGGCTGCGGCGAACTGTCGGTCGATCGCAATAGCGTGGTCATAGCACTCGATGGCCTTGCCGGGCTCGTTCCGGCGCTGGAAATAACGACCACGCAACAGCTGCGCCGGTGCGTGTTCGTTTTGCAGCGCAATGACCCGGTCCAGATGGGTGATCGCCGCGTCCCAGTCGCCGCGTTGGGACTGCGCATCGGCGAGGCGATACAGCACCTGGCTGTCGTTCGGTGTGTCGGCAAGAATGCGCTCGTAGAGCTCGATCGCCGCGGAAAACTCCTTGCGCCGATGGTGCTCTGTGGCTGTGTCCACCAGTATCTGCCTTGGATCCGGTGGCACGAATTCATCAATGACGCCCGCCGGAACGGAATAGGTGGTGTCGAGCAGCTTGTCGTCGAAATCGAGCAACGCCGGGTACTGCATCGGCAGGCACTGCACGGCGAAGATTTCCTGCACGCCTGTCGTAAAAGCGAGATATCCCATCGTTGTACCGGTATCGGTATCGACGATCCAGACGCCGCACTTGCGGTCCTGTTCGCGCGCCGTCAGCGGCAGCCCGGCAAATACGGCCGCTTCGCGAACCTCTGACAAGCCGATG
>JAOUHU010000134.1 GCA_029884455.1 Gammaproteobacteria bacterium
CACGAGCAGCGATCCGGCGACGCGCAGCACGATATTCTGTGATGTCAATGGCCGGTAGAAAAATGACAGCGATACGTCTACTCCGATATGCCGGCGTATCTCATCCTGGTTACGCGCAACCTCGAGTACCGTGGTATCGGCAAAGAACAGCTGGTTCGCGTGCAAGGATGCGCGCAGTTTGGGCGTGATATCGGCGTCCGCACCGAGCCCAAATAAGAAGATGCCCGGGTTTGTGAAATTCGACTGCCCCTGGCCCTTGCTTGATCGCAGGGAGTTCAACACCGCGTTCTGGCCGGAGATCGCAACCCGGCCGCCACCGATCAGTGGTATCGCCTGGCGAATCCAGAAGCTCATGTCGGCGCCTGCGATCAGCGGATTCTCGAAGATAGCGTCGAAGCCGGTTGATTTGTCATCAAACGGGTCCTCATCGGCGCTGCCATATATGCCAGTGGCCTTGATACGCAGCCAGTCGAAATCGCGAGACAGCTCTATGGCAGCGAACGCGGCGCTGATATCGCTGGTGTTGTCTGCGAAGGTTGCCGGCGACTCCTCACCGAATGCGTAGTAGGCGGACGCACTCAGGTTCCAGCGGCCGATGTGGCCATCACCGTTGTAGCCGATGTAGCTGACGTCGTACTCACGATTCTTCTGGATGCCAATCGCCGCCGGGCGCGTGAGAAAGCCGTTGTCGTCAATGAAGTCCTGCTGGTTTTCGCGATTGCGATTGTGCACAAGCGCTATTTGCGAGGTGAATCCCGGCCTTGGGAAGTCCTGCCGATACAGGTTGAAGAGCCACACGTCATCGTCTCGCAAGGCCTCGGAAAAACTGTTCTCGGTAATGTCGTTGAGGCCGCTGTTGGTATCCTTTTCAATGCGCCGGAACCAGCCGAGATTGTATTGCCAGATATTGTTGTTGCGGGTACCGAACAGGCGCACGCCGATCGGGCTGTCCTGGAACAGGAAGCCGCGAAAGTCAGCCGTTATCGGCTGGATGCCGACGCGGATGCTGTCGAAGTCGTAGCGCTCCGAGACGTTGCGCAAGTGCCGGTCGACAAACAGGCCCTGGATGCCAACGAAGCCCTCGGTGCGGCGCAGCTTTGCGGTCGTATCAACCTTGAGCACGCCAGCCTCTTCGACCGCCACGCTGCTGAGATTGAAAACCGGGATAAAGCGGAATTCCCAGTCGGGTGGCCGAAACACCGTGTCGCCCTTGTAGAGCACGGTCTCGACCACCAGATTTTGCGTAAACGCGTTTTGCTGAGATTCGCCCGGCAAATCGATCGAGCCTGCCGACGACGGCGCCGCCGATGCTACCGGGGTTGGCACACTGCGTGCCTCAAAGCTCGAATCGGAGATCACGCCAAGCGCGAAAAACCAGTCCTCGCCGAACAGCGGCCGGTCGCCTTTCAGGACATTGTTGCCGTGATAGGGATCGAGTTTGCGCTCTGCATATCCAAGCGCCGTAACAATGCGCCAGCGATCCGGCAACGCGGTGAACTCCGGCACAGGTCGCCAGACGGCGGGTTGCAAACCGCTGCCGTCGCACTGCAAGCCGCTCACGGCCGCCCGTCCGGGTCGTCGCCGCAGGGCAGCATCGTCGGCGAAGGCGCAGTCCGGACGTGTCCCGGGTTGATCGTCCGCAACGACAGGCTGCACAGCCAGCAGCAGGCTGGCGAGCATGCTGTACAGCATGAACTCACTTGTCTTCACAGACGTTCTGCTCGTCATTGTCGATGAATGGCGTGATCGGGCAGTTCACGTAGCGCAAGCGAGTGCCTTGCGGCGTCAGGGTGTCGGCGCGCATCGGCTGGTCAGCGTTACCGATACCGCCAAGCGCAATGCCGGCACGATGCAGGCCGAGGAAAGCGATCATGTCATCCTGGTCGACGCCGTCGCCGGACACGCCAATGCCGCCGACGAGTTGCGTGCCACGATACACAGGCACGCTGCCCGGAAAAATCTGCGTACCGTTCGCCAGTTGCGCGATTGCGCCGGAGATTGCGAAGCCGTCGTTAAAGCCATCGATACCGGTGCAGTTGGCCGGGACATCGGCTGCCAGCGAGAGCGTAAATCCAATGTGCTGCACCAGTGCGTTGTACACCAGGTCGAGTTGCAGCCCGGTCGAGAACGGACTCCACTCGCCAGCTGGCTTGCTGAAAGGGCCGGCCGGGTTGCCGGTGACCCCGTCCGGGAAAAACGGACGTGACAGGTTGCCGCCGGCGCGATCGGAAAACGCAATCGCACCGTCGGTGAGCGCCGTCGGCAGGCCGAGGAAGGTCTGCGCGGCGTTCACGTATTGCGCCAGTGGCTCGTCGCGCAATACCACGAGGCCGCCGTTGAGATAGGTTGCCGCTGGCACAGCACTGAGTGCGGCTGCAGCGGCTGCGGATGAAAAGAATGTGGCGGTGCGGGCTTTCTGCAGAGCCACATCCAGGCCGAATACGGGCGCATCGCGGCTGCGGACGATACCGAGGATGACGCCGTTCGAGTCCACCACGGCAATGCTGACGCGCGCCGGCATTCCCGCCGGCTGGCGGATTTGCGCACGTGACCGGTTTGCGAGCTGCAGCGCTTCGCCGAGGATCGTCTGCACTTCGAGCGCGGTCAGTGCACCGGCGCCGTCGGTGCCGGCCATCGGCCGGAATCGCTCGACGTTGCCGGCGTCAACCAGTACGAACGCATCGAGGCCAGGGAAATCCAGCGTGTCGGGGCGAATGCCTGACGCAGGGTGGCCGAAAGGCAGGCCGGCGTCGATGGCGGCGGCCACGTAACCAGGCACCGCGAGCAGGGTACCGGCAATGTTGTTGATGCTGGAAAAAGCCGGCGCCGCAGCCGGCGAGCTCTGCAAGTCACTGTCGCGGCCATCCGCAAAGCGCAACAGGCGGCCGTCGACCGCGATGCGATCAGCGCGCCGATCGGCGGGTGCGGCGAAACCAAAGCTGGCAGCGATCGCGATCAGTTCGTCATCGTCGCTATCGGTATCAGCAATATCGGCATCAAACGAATAGCCAGCATCGCTGATAACGCCGACACCACCCACCGGTGTGCCGGCCTTGTACAAGGGAATGCCGCCGGGATCCGCGGCGAGGCCAAGCGGCGAACGATGCGGC
>JAOUHU010000071.1 GCA_029884455.1 Gammaproteobacteria bacterium
GACACAAGGTGCGCTGACGGTACGTATTGTCGGCTCGATGTTCGTGCTCAGCCCGGGGCAGATCGCGACAGCGGTGCAATCGGTGGAAGCGATGCGGCAATCGGTGCGCGGTGATCACTATCACTACAACACGCTGAAGATTCTGAATGACGGCACCATCGAAGGGCGCACGGCGGCGATGTTCGAGGACTATCGTGGCGAAGGCATCGAACCGGGCAACGCGGGTTCGACCGTGTTCAGCGAGACGGAGCTGGTCGAGATGATCTCGGGCGCTGCGGAGCGCGGTATCGACGTACACATTCATGCGCTCGGCGAGCGCGCCGTGCATGAATCACTGAATGCGATCGAGGCGGTGCGCAAGATCGCGCCACACAGCGAGAGCCGCTACACGCTCACCCATATCCAGGTTGTGACCGACCAGGACGTACCGCGCTTCGCCGAACTCGATGTCATTGCGCAAAGCACGCCGCTCTGGGCGACCTACGATACCTACGGCAAGGAGTTCATCAGCGAGGACCAGTTCCAGCGCTATTTCCGCTTCAAGAGTATCGAGGACGCCGGTGGCAGGCTGGCATTTGGCAGTGACTTTCCGGCCAGCGGTGCCGGTGTATTGGGCTTGTCGCCGCTGGTACAGATCGAGCTTGGGCACACCCGCCACTACCCGGGGGATCCGGATTCACCGCTGCAACCGCGCGCCTCGGAGCGGCTCAGTATTGCCAGCCTGGTGCGCGGCTTTACGCTGGGCGCTGCATATCAGCTACACATGGAAGACCAGATCGGCTCGGTCGAGGTTGGCAAGAAAGCCGACCTCGTGGTGCTCGACCAGGACATTTTCGAGATCGATCCGTTCACGATTCACAAGACAGGCGTGCTCATGACAATGCTGGATGGAACGATCGTCTATCGCGTAGACAACTGAGCGCAGGGTTTGAATCCGCATGCCTTGCGCAGGACAATCGCCGCCGGGCAAAAGCCGGTAAAGGCCTGCTGAAACAGGTTGACGCCAACAAACACGGTCAACCAGACAAAGCCCGGGTGTACGAAGTACGTCAGCACCACGGACAACAGCACCATGAACCCGGCGAACGCCTCGACAGCGCGTTCAAGTGACATCTTTCTTTCCATCTCGATCTCCTTAGTAATTGTATCGGACGCGCACGTAGGCATTGCTCGCATCCTGCAGTTGATTGAAAAACGTATGTTCGTCACGGCCAGCAAAAAGATTGGCGCCTGCCGTTACCGACCAGGTATCGCTGTGCCGATAAGTGAACACAGGCCGAACATAGCCGTCGTGATCGCTCGGCGAGTAAAAGGTAAACAGCGACCATGTAAAGCGGTCACGGCCCGCGCGGTAGGTCAGGCGATTGGTCAGCAGGTGCCGGTGCTCGTCGGGCGCATATTGCGGCTGCGGCGTGTTGTCGAGCAGCGCCGCATAATCAAGCGTTGTCTCGAGGTAATATTGCAGCCCAATGGTGAATCGCGGCAGGACCTCCCACTCGTAGCCCAGCAGGAAACGCAGCTGGTCGTTCGGCAGCATTGGGTCGGTGCCGTTGTCATCATCGCGGGAATCGTAGTAAACAAACTCCGCGTTAAACAGCCCCTGGCCGAGCGGCTGTCGCAGGCTCGCGCCGATGGAGCTTAACGGCGCAAATGTGGGCTGCTTGAAAAAGCCGCGAAATGCGTAGAATGCGAATTCGCGGCCATTGATTGTTCGAAACAGGCGCAGCGCCACTTCCCCGTTGGAGAAGGAATGTTCGGGTTCCGCTGCAGAGAGTGGTGGATTCGGTGCTACGTTGCCACCAGCCAGTGGTGAAAAAAACGAAAACCGCTCGCCGGTCAGGTAGACGTCCGGCTCGAAAACCGGTGTCCATGACAGGTCGATCCCGACCACCGGGGAATAGCGCGTGATGCGGATCGAGTCGCTCGGCGCTTTGAGATATTCGTCGTCGCGACCGGCAAAAAACGACACGAAGTCCTTGGGAAAAAGGTCATTGAGGAATACCAGGTCACCCGTTCCCCAGGTCTGTACTTGCCGCCCGATCCTGAAGTCCACTTCACCGCCAACGGTAAAGGCGATGCTGAGGTCGCGGGCATCCAGGATCCAGTCATCCTCGATGCCGTCATAGCCGGCGTCGGCCTTGAGGCTGATCGTGGTCTTGCCGGGTTGCCATTTCGACTCGAGGCGCCAGCGCAGGTCCTCGAGCGTATTGCGATTCTGCACCAGCGGGTCATCGTTCAGGCGCGTGCCGAAAGCGCCTTCGAAAAATCCGTTCCAGCTGCGGGTTGCCTCTTCGTCATCCCAATCGTCGTCGGCCCACATGTCGTTTTGGGCGAAACTGAGCGCGGGCAGCAGCAGTAACAGCAACAATGCACGCACGAGCTTGCTCCTTAACGGCTGGCAGGCCGCTGCAGCCATTCGCGGGGTGGATTGCGTAACGAACGCTCAGTAAAGACGTCCGCCGGAATACCAAGGTCGTAGGCGATATTGCGAAACTGCATGTCGGTTCTGCCGCCGGTCTGCAAATCGGAGACCCGGCTGGCAGTCACGGTAGGGTGTCCCTCGACGTCGATCACCTCGATTACCTCGACACGTCGATAAACATCGCCGGCCGCATTCGTGTAGTCAATTTTCATCGGCAGGAATGAACTACGGTCAATCCAGGTGACATAGCTCGTGAACTCCACGCTTCGTGGATCGAGAGGCACATGCTTCAGTACATAGAAGTCGGTACTCGTTTCGACAAGTTCATGCGTGTCTTCCGCTGGCCGCCTTCCGGAGACGTCCTCATAGAAATAGTGTGCGCCAACGAAGCTGGTGCGCTTGTCACCGGCGGAGATCCGTTTCACCAGGTCGAGTCCGGGCAGGTACAACCAGCGGTCATCTTCGCGAGTAACGTGCTTGTCAACGAGAAACACCGTGTCGCGCACGTCTGATGGCTGGCTGAAGACAACCAGGAAACTCTGGTCACCGGCATCGTCGAGATCGCGTCGCAGCACGGTGAATTGGCGTCGCTGCTCGCGCCCCTGTGCATCGCTGATTATCATGCGCACTTCCGAGCGGCCGTCCGCGCCGGCGTAGTAAGCGGCGAGATTGGCGCGCGCTACAATCTCGTCGGCATTATCCAGGGTCTCGGCCCCGGCTCCCTGTGTGAGTGCTATGGCGGTTAGCATCGATACCAGTGTGTAGCGCATCAGTCTTTCTCCTCAGCATTGATCGCCGCGAACGAGTTGCGCTTGCCTATGCCCTGGAACAGCCAGGGCCCGGCGAGCGATATCAGGGCGGGTAACAGGAACAGGGTAGTAACGCCGGACAAGGTCATGATGCCGGCCATGAATGCCCCTACCGTGATGTAGGGGACGAGCGGCGCGAAGAATAACGGTGTAAACCCGATCGCGATGACGATCGCATTTCTCGCAATGGCGCGCGCCGGTTCCTCCATCATTTTCTGTCGGGCAACTTCAAACGAGCCACTGCTGCGCAAAAAGTCGCGCGTTCGTTCGATGAAATGGATGGCGAAATCGACCGACAGGCCCAGTGTCAGTGACGACAGCACTGCTATCGGCATGTCGTAATCCTTGCCAATCCAGCCAATCAGGCCGTATGCGCCAAGTATCGTGACAGAAAGCGGCACCATGGCCAGCAGCCCAAGCTTCGGATTACGGAACAGGAATGCCATCATCACAAACACAAACGCAAATGCGCCCAGCAGACTCATCAGCATGCCGCTGACCATCGTGTTCTGCCAGACGACGTTGATAAACGTCTTGCCGGCCCAGCGGGCCTCGATGTTTGCAGGCAATGGATTCGCTGCGAGGTAATTATCGAGAAACTCGACCACCTGGCTCATGTCCTGGTTGTCGCCGCTTTTTATTTGCAGCCAGATGGCGGTGGACGAAAAGTCGGGCGTCACCATATGCCAAAGGTCTTGCGGCCGGTGTGAGGACTGGTACTGCAACAGCGTCTGCGCTACGGCCGCAGCTGTCGCCGGTATTCGATACTCATCATCGCTGCCGCCGCGAAGCTCCCGGTTGACGACCTTGACGACATCGGTCAGCGCATTGGTTTTGCCAACATAACCGGAGTCGGCCAGAACACGCTGAATATCCGCAATTCGTTGCAGGATATCCGGTCGCTGGAAGTACTTCGAGTCACGTTGCGCGGCCTCGGCCAGCGCCAGCACGTTCTCAAGCGTATCGACGGACGCGGCGTCAGCGGCAAACAGGGCGTCCTCTATGGCGGCGATCAGGGTACCGTAATAATCGCTTGCGTCATCGCGGTCATATAGCAATTCGCGCAGCAACCCAGCCGCTGGTTGCGGCAGGTTTGCCAGCAGTGCCTCTACAGATGCGATGAATTCGGATCGCGCATCCGGGTCACGATGTGTCAGCACGAAAAATGCATCATAAGTCCCGGCAAAGTGCTCATTGAGAACGCGATCGGCAACCCGAATCGCATTATTCGCCTTGAACCAGCGCACCGGGTTGTCGTTTATGTCTATGCGGGAAACACCAGCGATACTGATTGCGATCAGCAGCACGGTAATGCCGGTGATCAACTTGGCGCGCCGTATGGCAAATCGCCCACCAAGGCGCAGCAACCGGGCCAGCAGAGTATCGGTATGCGGCGTTTTGGATCGTGCTGCGAGTTTTGCCAGCGCCGCCGGGTTCATGCGCACGACGTAGGCCGGAATCAAGACGATGGTCAGGACAAATGCAAGCAGGATGCCGAAAGCAACGAAGGCGCCGAAGATCTGCACCGGCGGAATCGGGGTCAACAGCAGCGACAGAAAACCGACAGCCGATGTCAGTGAAGTGAACAGCATCGGCGTGAACAGGTGATCGATGATCTCGCTGATTATTTGCCTGGCGTCGTCGCCGGGCCGGTAGCGGTCGGCGAATTCCGACATGACGTGCACAGAATCAACGACTGCGATCGGCATCAGGAATATTGGAATCATCGAACTCATGATGTGCACAGTGAAGCCGCTGCCGATCATCAGGCCCATCGTCATGACGATGGTCGCCAATGCAACCAGCATCGGCACGATCACCAGCGGCACGCTGCGAAAGAAATAGAGCATGAGCAGATAGATCATCAGTCCCGCGAGCGGTGCAGAGATTCCCATTTGCACGAACATGTCGTGACCAAAAGTATCTTCAGCGACCGGCAGGCCGGTTATATGAAAAGCATCATCAGTATCGATCTTGTCCATCAGCGCCCGGATCTCAATCGACAGTGGGTAGCTGAGGTCCTTGCTGGCAATCGGCACGTAGATTGCCGCCGCCTTGCCGTCTCCCGAGACCAGCGTGTCGAGCAACAACGGCAGGCGGCTAACCTTGTCCCGGATTTCGAGCGCTGCACTCGAGGTGGCGGGCGCATCGCGCATCATCCACTCAAATCGAATTGTGCCCGGCCCCTGTTGATCGATGTTGTCGGTAACTGCGAGCGACATCAGGTCCGGTGCGATAACACCGTCCAGTGCCAAGATCGCCTGTGTCAGACTGTGTAGCGCCGCCAGCGACGCCACGTTGTAAATGCCGTTCGGGTCTTTTTCATTCACCATGCCAATGACGATCGCGTCATGTAAGGTGAAGCGATCCTCAATGGCATTGTGGAAAAGTCGATCCGCTTGCGTGGCCGGCAACATGTTCTCCGGATCCGTATCGATTTGTATGCGGGCGATGAAAGCGCCGAGCACCACAACGGCCAGCAGTACCAGTGTATAGATGAGTTTTGGTCGCTCGGTAGCGAAGCGGATGGCCCACGTTTTCATTGGACTTTTTCCTTCAGGCGCGTCGCGCCAACCATTTTGAGAACGGCTTTCTCGAAGTATGGCTCGGTCATTGCGGCGCGAACCTTGTGCAGGAAGTACTTCTCGTAAGCAACCTTGGCGTAATGTACCCACTTGCCGCGAGACGCCCAGTTGGTGTTACGCGGCGGAATTTGCGGCAGGGCTATGAAGGCAACCCCGCTGTCACCGAAGTCTGCAAGACAAACCGCATTCCAGGTTGCATGCCTCTGCGGAGCGTCGCCGGCGATCGCACTGCATATGTTGTGGGTTGTGGCGGTCACCATCGACTCGATCATGAAACCGGTCTTTGGCGCGCCCGTTGGTACCGGCGTTGCACCGACCGGCGGGATCGCAACGCAGACGCCGACCGCATACACGTTCGTAAACTTCGGGTTGCGCTGGAATTCGTCAATCAGAATGAAACCACGCGGATTCGTCAAACCCTCAATTCCAGCCACCGCATCGACGCCCTTGAATGCCGGCAATACCATCGCATGCACAAACGGCAACTCGAGATGCTTTTTCTCGTTGCCGTCCTCGTCCAGTTGCGTAACCTGCATTTTCCCTGCGCCGACCCTGGTGACCTTCGCATTACAGGTCCAGTGGATGTGCCGGTCACGGAATTCCGATTCCATCAGGCTCTTGGTGTCACCGACGCCATCCAGTCCGAGATGGCCGATATAGGGCTCCGGCGTTACGAAATGCATCGGTACACGGTCGCGAATCTTGCGTTTTTTCAGTTCGGTATCGAGGATGAACGCATACTCATACGCTGGTCCGAAGCACGACGCGCCTGGCGCAGCACCAATGACCACCGGACCTGGGTTCAGGAGTAGTTTCTGTACATCGTTAAACGCCGCTGTCGCGTGCCCGGTCCTGCAAATCGACTGCGTGAAGCCACCGTCCGGACCGAGACCGGGCACCTCCTCGAAGGCCAGGCGCGGGCCGGTCGCCAGCACGACATAGTCGTAATCCAGCGCAACACCGTCATTAAGCTCTAGTCGGTTTTCGGCTGGATGCAGCCGGCGTAGGCCCTGGCCGAAGAACTCGATGCCGTGCTTCTGCATCAGCTCGGGCAGGTCAATGGTCGTCTGCCGGGCCGTTCTCCAGCCGACAGCAACCCAGGGATTTGACGGTGTGAACTCAAACCGGTCGGAATCGCTGACGAGCACGAGCTGGTGCTTTTTGCCAAGCATCTTTTGCAGTTCGTAAGCCTGCGAGATGCCGCCGATGCCGCCGCCAATCACTACAATCTTTGCCATGTCCGTGTCTCCTTTGCTGCGCCCACCACGATCCGGCGACAATATATTCCTATTTACTACATTAGTAAAGACTAATTTATAGACTTCTAATCTAATATGAACTATATTGGCCAGCAGTCGCCATAGCGGAAAACCGAGGCGCCGCAACCTGGGCCGGGGATCTTGCAGGGTCACGAAGGAAACACATGCAAAAACAACAAGCTAAGGATTCGCATTTGCAGCAGATGCAGACTCACGCCGCAGAGGCGGCAAATCTGATGAAAGCGCTGGGCAATGAGAGCAGGTTGATGATTCTCTGCACGCTGGCGGAACGCGAGCACTCTGTCAGCGAACTGAATGCGCTGATTCCGCTCAGCCAGTCGGCACTGTCGCAACAGCTCGCCAGATTGCGCGAGCAGGGCCTGGTAGCAACCCGCCGCCAGTCGCAAGCCATTTTCTACTCGCTGGCGCCGGGGCCTGCGGACCGGGTCGTGCATCTGCTGCAGGACATCTATTGCCCTGATACGGGCGAGGAAAATCGTTGTTGAAGATGCGGCGACCGACCGTCATCCTGACGCTCCTTCTTGTTGCCGGCGGGTCCGGCTGCGGAAAATCCAGTAACGTGTTGTTATCCGAATTTACCGGTCCTTTCGGTGGTGTGCCAAGGTTCGACGCGATGCAGGTTGCCGACCTGAAGCCAGCGCTTGAGGCCGCTATGGCACGCAAACTCGCCGAGATCGATGCAATCGTGCGTAACCCCGCGCCGCCGGACTTCGACAACACCATTGTCGAGCTTGAGCGCAGTGGCCGGGAGCTGGATCGTATATCGGTCTACCGCGGCATCTGGAGCTCGAATATGTCGACGCCGGAGTTTCGCGCGCTGCAGCAGGAAATAGCGCCGCAGCTCGCCGAGTTTGAAGCGAAAGTCATCCAGAACGACGCGCTTTTCCAGCGCATCAAAACCGTTTATGAAAGTGACGCGAGCAAATTACTGTCGCCCGACAAACAGCGCCTCATCTGGCTAATTTATGACCGTTTCGCCAGCGGCGGTGCGACCCTGCAAGGCGCCGCGAAAGAGCGCTATGCGGAAATTGATCAACAACTCGCCTTGTTACAAACAAAATTCGCCAGCAATGTACTGGCCGATGAGGAAGGCTATGTAACGTATGTCGATGCCGCGCAGCTCGGCGGATTACCCGAATCCTTTATTGCGGTCGCCGCTACAGCTGCTGCTGATCGCGGACAGGCGGGGAAATTCGCGGTCACCAATACACGCTCGTCGGTCGATCCGTTTCTCTCCTTCTCTGATCAGCGCGAGTTGCGCGAAAAGGTCTGGCGCACTTTTTATAATCGCGGCGATAACGGCGATGCACACGACAATAACGCGATCATCGCCGAGATTGTGCAGTTACGACACGAACGAGCCAGGCTGCTGGGTTACGAAAGTTTTGCTGCGTGGCAGACGCAGAACCGCATGGCAAAGACACCGGATCGCGCGCTGGCACTGATGGAAGCCGTCTGGCCCGCCGCGGTCGGTCGCGTGCGCGAGGAAGTCGCCGACATGCAGAAAATCGCCGACGAGACTGGCGCCGGAATCACGATCGAGCCCTGGGATTATCGCTACTACATGGAGAAGCTGCGCCAGCAGCGTTACGCACTCGATTCTGACGAAGTGAAACAGTACCTGCAGCTGGACCAACTACGGGAGGCCATGTTCTTTGTCGCCGGCGAGCTTTTTAACTTTCGCTTCGCACCAGTCGCCGCCGGTGTAGTGCCAGTCTGGCATGCCGACGTCAAGGTCTGGGAAGTCACCGACAAGTCCAGCGGCGAGCACGTCGGCCTCTGGTACCTCGATGCGTTCGCGCGCCCGGGCAAGCGCTCGGGAGCATGGGCCACCAGCTATCGAAGCCATACAACGTTTGACGGCCGGCAGACACCGCTGGTCGGGAACAATTCGAATTTCGTGCGCGGCGAGGAGAACCAGCCAGCGCTGATTTCATGGGACGACGCGGAAACCTTTTTCCACGAGTTCGGGCACGCACTGCACAGCCTGTCGTCCAACGTCGCCTATCCGACGCTCAATAGCGGTGTGCGGGATTACACAGAGTTTCAGTCGCAATTGCTTGAGCATTGGCTCAAGACCGACGAGGTCATCAACCGGTTTTTGCGGCATTACGAAACCGGCGCGCCGATGCCGGCGACGCTGGTAGCAAAAATCGAGGCGACAGCGACCTTCAAACAGGGTTTCGATACAGCCGAGTATCTTGCCTCAGCGCTTGTGGACATGCGATTTCACATGAGCGATCCGGAAGGCCTGGACGCGGATGCATTTGAAGCGGCGACGCTGGCTGATCTCGGCATGCCGGCAGAAATTGTGATGCGCCACCGCAGCCCGCATTTCGGACATATCTTTTCCGGCGAAAGCTATGCAGCCGGTTATTACGGTTACCTGTGGGCCGATGTGCTGACCGCGGATGCGGCCGAGGCCTTTCGGCAAGCACCGGGGGGCTTCTATGATAAGGTCGTCGCGCGGCGGCTGATCGAAAATCTTTTCGCTGTGCGCAACTCTGTCGATCCTGCGGAGGCCTACCGCGCCTTCCGTGGCCGCGACGCTGAAATTGACGCGCTGATGCGCGACCGGGGTTTTCAGAACTAAATGCACTCACCAATAATTACTAATGACGCAATTGTATTTGGATTGCTGGTTAGCGTACTCGGACTGGTGTTCTATACGCGCAGTCTCGGTGGCCGATGGGCGACATTTTATACCTTTGTTCCGGCCATCCTGCTTTGTTACCTGCTGCCATCATTGATGAACAGTTTTGGCCTCATTTCGAGTGAACAATCGAACTTGTGGCCGGTGGCGAGAGACTATTTCCTGCCGGCGTGCCTCGTGTTGATGACGCTGAGCATCGACCTCAAGGCCATCATCGGGCTCGGACCGAAAGCACTTATCATGTTCTTTACCGCAACCGCCGGCATCATCATCGGCGGGCCGATCGCGATACTGATCATGTCGCTTTTCAGTCCTGAAACCGTTGGCGGCGAGGGCATCAACGCGGTGTGGCGCGGGTTCGCTACCCTGGCAGGCAGCTGGATCGGCGGTGGTGCCAACCAGACCGCGATGCTCGAAGTCTATGGCTACAATCCGGAGCGCTTTGCGGCGATGGTCGCGATCGACGTCGTGGTTGCCAATATCTGGATGGCCTTTCTGCTCTACGGTGCAGGTAACCCGAAACCGATCGACAAATGGCTGCAGGCAGATACCTCGGCGATCGACCGGCTGCAAAGTGCGATGGAAACCTACACCTCCGAGAATGCGCGCACCAGCGGCGTAGTCGACTTCATGATGATTGCGGCAATCGCATTTGGCTCGGTCGGGTTGTCGCACCTGGTCGCCGAATTGCTAACCGGATTTTTCGGCCGGTTTGATGCCCTCAAGGATACGATCCTCATCAGCGGGTTTTTCTGGATCGTGGTCACGGCGACCACCATTGGCATGTCGCTGAGCTTCACCCGATTCAGAAGTCTCGAGGGCGCTGGTGCTTCAAAGATTGGCAGCGTCTTTATTTTCCTGCTGGTCGCCATCATCGGCACACGTATGGACGTGTTCCAGATTGCGGATGCACCACTGCTGTTCCTGGTGGGCATTATCTGGATGCTGGTTCATGTGACGCTCCTTATTTCGGTAGCGAAACTGATTCGTGCGCCGTTCTTTTTCGTCGCTGTCGGCAGCCAGTCAAATGTCGGCGCGGCAGCATCGGCGCCGGTGGTAGCGGCCGCCTTCCACCCGGCGTTGGCGCCGGTCGGCGTGCTGCTCGCCGTGTTGGGCTATGCGATCGGCACCTATGGCGCAATCATTTCGGCAGAGCTGATGCGCCTCGCGTCGCCATGAGCGATGGACGCCTAATTCGAAATCCGGATTAGCGTGTACGACGCGTAGCAGAGCAAGAGCATCACGCCCATCACGCGGCCAATGCGCGCTTTGCAGAGATAAAAGACACTAACAAGCAGGATTGCGAAAGCCATCGACACGAGCACATCGGCAACACCGCCTTCGGGTACATCGACATTGCTGATAAGGCCGCTCGCCGGTAACACAAACAAGCCATTAAAAATATTTGAGCC
>JAOUHU010000135.1 GCA_029884455.1 Gammaproteobacteria bacterium
GCGCGCCATTGTTCGATGCTCGGATCAATGCCCGACGGGTTATGGCAACAGGCGTGCAACAGCACGACATCGCCTTTGCTTGCGGCGCGCAGCGTATCGAGCATTGCGTCGATGTGCACGGTACGTGTAGCCGCATCGTAGTAGGGGTAGGGTTTGAGCGTCAGGCCGGCGCCTCCCAGCAACGGCACGTGGTTATTCCAGGTCGGATCACTGACCCAGACGGCCGCGTCCTTGCGTGCGCGCAATAACAGTCCTGCCGCAACGCGCAATGAGGCAGAGCCGCCCGGCGTCTGAATGGTCAGGAGGCGTTGCCCGGCAACCGCATCAGCGAAGGAAAGCGCCTGCATTGCGGCGTTGAATGCGGGGTCACCCGCCGTACTTATATAGGCTTTGCTCGTTTGCGTCTCGACCAGGCGACGCTCCGCTTTTTTTACGACATCAAGAACCGGTGTCTCGCCGGCCGCGGTGCGATATACGCCCACACCAAGATCGATTTTTTGCTTCCGCGGGTCGTCCCGGTATTCGGCGATCAGGCCAAGAATGGCGTCAGCTGGCGCCGCTTGCAGCGATTCAAACAAGATTTTCTCCGGCTCTAAAAGGTATTTACAGGTGTCTTCAGGTAGACGATGCCATTGTCCTCGGCAGCGGGCAGCTGTCCGGCACGAATGTTGACTTGAATCGATGGCACAATCAACGCCGGCAGGCTTAATCCTGCATCACGCGTGGTGCGCATGGCGCGGAACTCTTCGCGGCTTACTCCGGTCCGCACATGGACGTTGTTGCGTCGCTGTTCATCCACGGTACTGACAAAACGCAACTCGCGACCACCCGGCTTGTAGTCGTGGCACATGTACAGACGGGTGTCGCCCGGCAGGCGCAAAAGCTGCTGTATGGAATTGTAGAGCAGGTCCGCGTCGCCGCCCGGAAAGTCGCAGCGTGCCGTGCCGTAGTCGGGCATGAACAGGCTGTCACCGACAAATACGTGCGATCCGATTTTGTAACTGACGCTGTCGCTGGTATGACCCGGTGTCGCCATGACTACGCATTCGAGCGCACCGATATCAAATACCTCGCCACTCGAAAACAAGTGGTCAAACTGGCGGCCGTCAGTCGCGAAGTCGGCCCCGAAATTGAACAGCGGGGCGAAATGCGCCTGCACATCGCAGATGCCGCGACCAATGGCAATGCGTGCCTTGCCACCAAGTGCTTTCCTGAGGTACTGGGCGCCACTCAAGTGGTCTGCATGTGCGTGCGTTTCGAGAATCCAGCTGAGCGTTAGTTGCTGTGCAGCGAGATACGCGAGAACCGGGTCTGACGGCGCGGTATCGGTACGTCCCGAGACCGTCGAGTAGCCAAGCACGCAGTCTATGACTGCCGCATGGCCACCCGGCTGGTCATAGACCACGTACGACAACGTACCCGTTGTCGCGTCGTAAAAGTTTTGAATCCCAGGTTGAATCAGGCCTTCGGTGCCCAGACTGAACACCAGCCATTGGCGTTAACCGCTTTGCCCGGGAAAATCTGGCACGGGCGCCATTCATCGCCATCGTTACCCTGCACCAGGGCGCAGTTGGAGCAGGTCTGAACCGGCGCCGGATTGGGACGCGATGCAGCGTCGACGCTGCTCGCATCGTGCGTATACTTCATGGCACTCGCCATCGGATCATCGGTGCCGAGATGCGGCAGGTCCTGCGCCTGTACTTCCCGGCCTGCCTGAACGAAACAGCCAGCGGCGGCGACGGCCGATAACTGGATAAACTTGCGGCGTGCAATCATGCTCAAGGGATTCTCCTGGGTATTTACTGTGCAAAATTATAGTGCGCTTACCTGAACGAGAGCATAACGGGAAATGCGTTCACGCAAAACACTCAACTTTGAGAACGATTATCATTAACGTACGGACGCTGCTCGCCATCTGGCTGCTGTTGACTGCTTGTGCAGCGCGCGCTGCACACGAATACAGTTTTGCGCTGGACGAAAAACTGAGCACCATGGCGGTGGTAGCGCGATTTGACCGCGCTATCGATTATGTATCGGCGCGATCCAGTGATGCCGGCCGATACCTGCGGGATGCCGAGGATTGCGATCGCGATGTACCGCTGGAGTCCAGCGGACGCAGGCTCGAACTTCCCGCCGCCGGTATCCGTTGCCTCAGCTACACCGTCAGCATGGATGCGGCCGCACGCGATCCCGGCAAGATCGTCATTTCTCCGGCGCTCTGGATGTGGCGGCCAAGACTGGCGCGCGACGACGAAATTCTCGCGTCATTCTCGCTCCCCGGGAGCAACCGCGTGTTTGTTCCATGGCAAATGAGCGACGATTCGACAAGCCGTTATCGGCTGGTGGCTTCACCGGAGAGCGGCATGGCAACCGCGGTGTTTGGTCAGTTCCAGCAACGATTCGTGCAGACCGGCGGCGCGCAATTACGAATCGTGTTGCTGGGGCAACGAGAGGATATCGAACTGGATCGTTTTCTTGCCTGGATCCGCGCTACCGCAGGCAATGTGCAGCTGCCTTACGGCGAATTCCCGGTTGCGCATGCCAGCGTATTGTTGATCCCGCGCAGCGGCCGCCCGAGACAAGCCGATCGACCGGTTTCATTCGGCAGGGTCGTGCGTGATGGTGGCGCCACCATTGAGCTCATGATTAATCCTGACCTGCCGATCGCCGACTACTTCAAAGAGTGGACGCCCACGCACGAGTTCTCGCACCTGCTTTTGCCCTATCTCGATGATGGGCAACGCTGGATCTCGGAGGGTTTTGCGCAGTACTACCAGAATGTCCTGCTGGCCCGTGCCGGGCAGTACTCCGCACAGTCGGCCTGGCAAAGAATCAATGCCGGACTGGAACGCGGCCGCAATTCGGCGCCGGACCTGTCGCCCAACGAGGCCGCCGATCGCGACTCGCGCGATACGCGTATGAAGGTGTATTGGAGCGGTACGGCGCTTGCATTGATGGCGGATGTCGAACTGCGGCGACGCTCTGCCGGACGTGATTCGCTTGATACCGTACTTGGCGAACTGAAGCGCTGTTGCCTGCCATCGGCACGCACCA
>JAOUHU010000136.1 GCA_029884455.1 Gammaproteobacteria bacterium
CAGGCGCTGGCAATTCGCTCTGGGTACAGACCGACGAGGGCGACGACGTGCTGCTGCAGTTCAACGGTTATCGACTCGGCCTGGCGCCGCGTGCGTTGCGCGATTACGGCGAGCGTCTCGGACAGGGTGAGCGATGTGCCTATCTGCGCTTGACTCGTTTTGCCGAGGTGCTTTTGCCGGTCACGGGTCAGGTATTGGTGCATCCCGGGCAGATCGTCGTCGCAGGTGCTGATTTGATTGCGCAACTGCCACGCCCCCGAGTGTAATGCGCTACCCGCCGTGGCAGACTAATGCCTTTAAACTGTAACCGGACCAGATCGTGATTCAATCGGAACATCAACGCCGCGCCTATCTGCAGGCGCTTGGAATTGATGTCTGGCTGCCCAGTGCCGCACCGTCGCCGACAGCTATTGTCGACGCGCCGGTCGCCGATGCGGCTGGTCTTGACTGGGCACAATTGCGCGCCGCGGTAGCTGCATGTACCCGATGTGCCCTGCACAGGAGTCGCACGCAGACGGTATTTGGCGTTGGCAACCAACAGGCTGATTGGCTGATTATCGGCGAGGCACCGGGCGCCGAAGAGGATCGACGCGGTGAGCCCTTCGTTGGTCGCGCCGGGCAGCTGCTGGATGAAATGCTGCGCGCCGCGGGCAAGACACGTGAGCAAGTTTTCATCGCCAATGTGCTGAAATGTCGGCCACCGAACAACCGCGATCCCGAAGCCGGCGAAGCCAGCGCCTGCCGCTCTTACCTGGACCGGCAGATTGCGCTGCTGCAGCCGAAAATAATTCTTGCGGTCGGGCGGATCGCGGCACAAACATTGCTCGCAACCGATACTCCGGTCGGCAAATTACGTGGCAGGCTGCATCATCTCGGCGAAATTCCGCTGGTGGTTACCTACCACCCTGCGTACCTGTTGCGCAGCCCGAAGCAAAAAGCCAAGTCGTGGCAGGACTTGTGTATGGCAATGGATGTGTTCGCGGGACGCAACTCGTGAGTACCAATATATTCGAGACCATGGTATCGATGCGCAGCATGGCGCACGACGATCTGCCGGTGGTCGCTGATATCGAGCGCCGCAGTTACGAATTTCCGTGGAGCCACGGAGTGTTCCGCGACTGCCTGCTGGCTGGCTACCAGTGCGTCGTTCTCGAGCATAACCATAAGGTTGTTGGCTACAGCATCCTGTCGATTGCCGCCGGTGAGGCGCACATCTTGAACATCTGTATCGACGCTGCCTGGCGTTCAGTTGGTTTTGGTGAGCGACTGCTGGACGAAGTGCTGTTGCGTGCACGGGCGGCAGCGGTGCGCGAGATCTTTCTCGAGGTACGGCCATCGAACAAGCACGCCATTGCGCTTTACAGGAAGAAGGACTTTCACAAAGTTGCGAATCGACCGGCATACTACCAGGCATCGCACGGGCGCGAAGATGCCGAAGTGCTGGTCAAAAAGCTCACATTCGACCGCTAGCGCGTCGCACACAACCATCTCATGTCGAGGATTTCCGATCAGGTCAACAAGCGGCGTACGTTCGCGATCATTTCCCATCCGGATGCCGGCAAGACCACGCTGACGGAAAAACTGTTGCTGTTCGGCGGCGCCATTTCACTGGCTGGCACCGTCAAGGGGCGCAAGGCCAGCCGGCATGCAACCTCTGACTGGATGGCGCTGGAACAGCAGCGCGGCATTTCAATCACCTCGTCAGTGATGCAATTTCCCTATAAAGACTGCGTCGTGAACCTGCTGGACACACCTGGCCACGAGGATTTTTCCGAAGATACTTACCGAACATTGACGGCGGTTGACTCCGCACTCATGGTGATCGATTGCGCCAAAGGTGTCGAACAACGCACCATCAAGTTGATGGAAGTGTGTCGCCTGCGCAATACACCGATAATGACCTTCATCAACAAGCTCGATCGTGACGGCCGTGAGCCAATTGAGCTGCTCGATGAAATCGAATCGGTACTTGAGATCGAGTGTGCGCCGATAACCTGGCCGATCGGCATGGGTCGCGAACTCAAGGGCGTTTACCACCTGCTGCAGGACAGGATCTATCTGTATGAAAATGTCGGCCGGCAGAAAAAATCTGCGCAGACCATAGTCGATGGGCTGCATTCGGCGGCGGCAGCGGAGGTTTTGGGAAGTGACGTGATTGCATTCCGGGACGAGATCGAGCTCGTCAAGGGTGCCTGCCCGGAGCTGAATATTGAGGACTACCTGGGTGGCCGCCAGTCGCCGGTGTTTTTTGGTTCGGCGCTGGCCAATTTCGGCGTCAAGGAATTACTGGATGAATTCGTGCAACACGCGCCGCCGCCCTTGTCGCGCGAGACCGAGCAACGCATAGTGCGGCCGGATGAAAATCAACTGACCGGTTTCGTTTTCAAGATCCAGGCAAACATGGACCCCGGCCACCGGGATCGTATCGCGTTCATGCGAGTCTGTTCCGGCGAGTACCAGCAAGGCCAGCGCGTGCTGCACGTGCGCACGGGCAAGGAAATGAAAATCGCGGATGCAATTACTTTCATGGCGGCGGATCGTTTGCACGCCGAATCGGCATTTGCAGGCGATATTATTGGTCTGCATAACCACGGTACGATCAACATCGGCGACAGTTTCAGCGAAGGCGAGGTTTTAAAATTTACCGGCATTCCGAATTTTGCACCGGAAATTTTTCGTCGTGCTGTGCTCAAGGACCCGTTACGACTGAAAGCGCTGCAAAAGGGTCTGGCGCAATTGTGCGAGGAAGGCGCGACGCAATTATTTAAACCGCTGCGCAACAACGACCTGATTCTCGGTGCGGTCGGGCAGCTGCAGTTTGAGGTGGTCGCGCACCGGCTGCTCGATGAATACAAGGTCGAGTGCCAGTTTGAAGCGATCAACGTGGCAACTGCGCGCTGGGTGGTCTGCGACGACCGCAAGATGCTGGCGGAGTTTGAACGCAAGGCGCACGACAACCTGGCACTCGACCACGGTGACAGCCTGGTCTATATCGCGCCGACACGCGTCAATCTCAGCCTCACCGAGGAGCGCTGGCCCGACATTCGTTTCA
>JAOUHU010000021.1 GCA_029884455.1 Gammaproteobacteria bacterium
CGAGGTCTGCCCAATGCTGCAAGTAAAATCACGCGCACCGGAGTTTGTACTGCCTGACGACCAGGGACGCGACACCTCCCTGAGTGACCTGCTGCACGACGGCCCGCTGATCCTGTACTTCTACCCGGCAGACTTCACGCCCGGCTGCACGCGTGAAGCCTGCGCGGTTCGCGATATTTACTCTGAACTCGCCGCCGTGGGACTGACAGTTGCGGGTGTCAGCCCGCAGGATCCTGACAGCCACGTGCGTTTTCGCAAAACCCACAATCTCCCATTCACCTTGCTTTGTGACCCGGGCAAGATCGTCATTCGCATGTACGGCGTCGACGGGCCATTTGGGATCGGCGTACGGCGTGCGACGTTCCTGATTAACCAGGACCGGATTATCAGCGATACGCTGCTCGCGGACGTTCGTATCGGACGGCATACCGAGTTCATGAAAAAGGCAATCATGCTGCGCGAAACGGCGGGTATGCGAGCGCCGCCGGCGGCAAGCTAGATCACGCTCCGCTCAGAGTCAGCGTGACGTTTCGTCGATGTGCCGCCTGGCGATGTTCCCACAGGTAAACCCCCTGCCAGGTGCCGAGATCGATCTTGCCATTGCGAATGGGCAGGGTCAGGTCGTTGTGCGTCAAGACACTGCGTACGTGTGCTGACATGTCATCGGACCCTTCCGCCGTGTGGGTGAACATTGGGTCGCCATCCGGCGCGAGCCTCGACATGAACGTTTCCAGGTCCTGCAACACGGCAGGGTCGGCATTTTCGCAAAGCATCAGTGACGCGCTGGTGTGCCTCAGGAAAACATGGCAAAGGCCGCTGCCGATGCCGGATTCGCGCACCGCATCCCGAATCCTGCCGGTCAGGTCGTAGCTGCCACGGCCGTGCGTCTCGACGCTGAACTCAACCTGCCACATCGGCGATATACGGCTCCCCATAGCGCAATCGAATAGTCTTCGTCTTGCCAAACCAGGGAATTGAAATGATGTAGATGTTGTCGAACTCGTTCGGCGCAATTGGCGGGACTTTCTTGCTGGCGCCAAGATTGGCGATCAGTTCAGGCAGCGTGTTGCTGTGCGCAACGACCAGCACTATCTTGCCTTTGTGCGCTTTGAGAATCGTCTCGAGCACCGCCTCCGTGTCGCCTGCGTCATAACTATGGATTGGCAACCCAAGCCGGTCCGCCAGCGGCTGCGCAGTTTCCATGGAGCGCTTCAACGGCGTCGAGTAGATCGCGTCGATGCCGGCAACGACATCCGCATCAACCAGTTGCCGGGTCAACTCTGCGACCCGACGCTGCCCGGCCTCGCTCAAAGAGGGATCGTCAGCCTCGTGGTCGGTCTGCTCGGCGTGCCGCACGAATATCATGGTAGTGGTTGCCTGTGATTCAAAGAACCACGCGAGGCCAATCGCAATAGCCGTATAGACGATGAAGACCTGGATGCGGCGCGCTGTGCGCACCCGGCGACGATCCTGTTCTTTCTTGCTCCGCATGGCCAGCGACTTTACGAGTTTTTGGGCTTTTTGACTATGTGAAACTCGCCTTCAATAACGTTGCTCTGCGGCAGCCGCCGCTTCGCCCACCAAAGCCTGATTGCGACCGCGACCGCCGCCACCACGGTGAAAGCACTCAGCGCCAGGAACGCGAAAAGTCCCAGGACGAAAGAGATGCCGACTACGACCACCGCGACAATAAACAGCAACAGGGTGACCAGCGGATTGCTGCCCTGCGCGATTCTATTGCTGGTAAATTTGCCCAAGAGGAGCCCTTTTGGTGCTTAAAACTGCAGTAATTATAGTTTATTAAAACAATATATTATGAAACATTTCTAGAAAGATTATCACTAAGCATCTGAGAGCTCATGATGTCTAAGACCACGCACCCGGCCGGCGGTTCGGCTCACTATTGAAACCCTACGCCCCAGCACGCACAATGCGCGCGCAAAACCGGACACCGGAGAGGTGGCAGAGCGGTTGAATGCACCGGTCTTGAAAACCGGCAAGGGTTTATAGCCCTTCGAGGGTTCGAATCCCTCCCTCTCCGCCAGTTACGGTTCTAACCGCTTGATAATGGGCAAATTATCACTTGCCTTGAATTATCTTCCCACAAGCCGACCCACGTATGTAGTGCGTGTCGGAATGTCATTGATCAATCAAATCTGACGAATATTTTGCGCTGTGACGCGCGAGCGACCAGGTGGTTGTCTGCTATTCCTCATTCCAGCCACTCAATCGTCTGCTTTAGCGACTTGCCGACGGGCTGCGATCGGCTGCGGATTCAATCGGTCGACGCAACACATTCATAAAATTTCTCTGCTGGCGAATAATAGCCCAAAGTTTTCCTCGGGCGCTCATTCAATCGTTTCGCTACGGCATTGAGTCGGTTCTGATGCACGTTTGACAGATCCATGCCTTTTGGAAAGTACTGCCGGAGTAACGCATTGGTATTTTCATTTGAACCACGCTGCCACGGTTGTTGCGGATCACAGAAGTAAACCTTGATGTCCGTGGCCATAGAGAATGTCTTGTGGCCGGCCATCTCGCTGCCACGATCCCAGGTCAACGACTTGTAGAGCTCGCGCGGCAATTTCTGCGCGTGCCGAGTCAATGCCTTGACCACGGTCGCTGTATCTTTGCGCGATGCGCGAACCAGCATCACGTAACGTGTTTGACGCTCGACCAGCGTAATGATCTGACTGTCCTTCGTGCCACATAGCAGATCACCCTCCCAATGCCCCGGTACTGCTCGGTCCTCCACCTCCGCCGGCCGCTCGCGGATCGGTACCGCATCAACGATCTGGCCATGTTCAGGACCTTTCTGCGTGTGATGCCGCGACCGACGAACCGAGCGCGGACGCCGCAGATACGCCAGCAACCCCTTCTTCAAAGCACCGCGAGTCTGGATATACAGGCTCTTGTAGATCGTCTCGTGTGACACCTGGAATGCCTCGTCGTCGGGATACGCACGCTTAACCCAGCCCGCAATCTGTTCTGGCGCCCACTCGAGCAGCAGCTTGTTAGCGACGATGCGTGCCAATGCTCCGTTTTGCGCCAGTTTACAGGGCTTCGGGCGCTTCGCTCGTTCCCAGGCCGCGGTATCCGCCTTGTGTGCCCGGTATGAACGCCGGCCACGGTTGCGCCGTATCTCCCGGCTGACCGTGGACGGCGCTCGATCAAGATCCCTGGCGATAGCACGCAACGATCGGCCCGCTACCACGCCTCGGGATATCTCTTCGCGTTCCGATAATGACAGTGAGCGGCTCGACCTTCGTCGCGTGGCCGGACGAATGCCACCTGTCTCTGAAAAGATATTCTGGATCGATGAATGGCCCTGGATCCCAAACGAACGGCCAATCTCGTTCATAGACTCGCCGTTCTGCCAGCGATCCCACATCAAGGACTTCTCAGCCTGGGTGTAATGACGTCTCTTGCGCTTCTGCATCTGCAACATCCTCCCCTCTACAATGTTAGAGTCTAGGTGTTGCATCGACCGATTGAATCCACAGTCGGAATCAGCCGTTGGCTGGTTTCGCGTTACAATGACGAGGGTTTATTCGAAGTGGTCTTCCAGTATTGACGAATGATCGACGCAATTCGATCTGTTTATTAAGGAGCGACAAGAGCCATGAAGCGACGTAGTTTTTTAGGGGCATTGGTGTCTGCCACCGCTGCTACAAGTGGTCTTGGCCACAGGGTTGTTTACGCTAGCGAATGTCCACCGCAATTACTCAACGGCGTGCAGTTGTGGAGTGTTCGTGATCTCCTTGCCAAAGATGCTCGTGGCACGATCGAGGCAATAGGTGCACTCGGCTTCAACTCCGTTGAACTGTTCAGATTGGGAGGAACCCAGGACAGCGAGGGCCGGTATTTCGGACTTGCATTTGACGAACTGTTACGGGTTCTGAATGCCTCGGGGCTCAGTGCGCGTCATTCACACGTTGTGGAAAATTGGCAAGACACCGATGCCATTGCCAGAGTCGCTGAGCAACTGGGAATTGAAGTGATAATCCTGGCTGCCGCGGATGAATTTTTTGACAGGCAAGCCGTTCAATTTATTCCCGCGAACAGTGTCGCCCAGGTTCGGAACCTCGCCGACAAGCTGAACACAGCCGGTGAACGATATCGACGCCACGGAATTACATTTGCGTATCACAACCATTGGACGGAGTTTGCGAAAGTCGAAAACCAGGTTCCTTTGGACATATTGATCGCACATACGGACCCGGACAATGTTCATTTCGAACTCGATATTGGCTGGACGACTGCGGCTGGTGTAGATCCGCTCTCCTATCTTGAAAGGAATCTGGGCCGGATTATTTCCTGTCACCTGAAAGACTTCGATCAGCGGAAACAACTTCCGACTCCCCCTTCGACAGACGATTACCTCGACATCGTTCGCGAGCCCGGCGGCGGTACTATAGATTTTGCGCCGATCATAGAGTTACTTGTCGAGGGCGGCGTTCAGAATGCGTTTGTGGAAGTCGACAGACCGGACGATCCGTTGGCAGCCATTCAACGTGGCCGATTACATTTGCAGGCTTTGGGTAGCTGTGTGTGACTGTCTTCTGGTGTCCGAAAGCAGTCTGCCTGAAAGGACCTGGAAGACAAACAACGTTTGGAGGCTTTCATGAAAAAATCGTTATTCTTAAGTGTGTTGGTGCTGCTACTTGCGGCGTGTTCCAGCGAAACCGGGGTTCCAGCCGACGAAACGCAAGCTAACACTGCCACTGCAGGAACTGCGCAAGAGATACCGCCCGCAGGTACGAGCCTGGCAGACGTCATCGCTGACCAACGTCGGAACGAGAGTCGCGCGCGCGACAAGTGGCGCCACCCTCTGGAAACACTGTCTTTCATCGGCGTCGAGCCGGACATGACGATCGTCGAAGTTCTTCCAGGCAACGGCGGCTGGTATACGCAGATTCTGGGTCCGTTTACGGCCGAGCAAGGCCGCTTGATTGGCTTGACATACCCGCAATCCCTCTGGTCCCAGATGTTTTCCGACTGGGGTGAACACAGGTATGAGCAGTTCGGCGCCGATGTCACCCAGTTTGGCCGCTACCTTTCTGTCGAAGGTGTCGAGCGCGCGAGGCCGATCGTAGGCTATACCATTGACGCCATTCCTGATGAAGAGAACGGGCAGGCTGATGCAGTCCTGTTCATTCGTGCGATGCACCATCTGTTCCGCTTCGAGGAGCCGCTGATCGATACAGCCTTGTCAGAGGTGTTTGACGTGCTGGCTCCCGGCGGCGTAGTCGGCGTCGTCCAGCACCGTGCACCGGAAGAAGCGGACGCCGAGTTTGCCAACGGCAATAACGGCTACTTAAAGCAGAGCGACGTTATCGCGGCGTTCGAACGGGCCGGCTTCGTGCTGGAAGAAACCAGCGAGGTGAATGCCAACCCGAACGATCCGGCGGATGGCCCGGTCTGGCGTTTGCCACCGTCGACCACCGACAATCCGGAAACCATGAACATTGGCGAGTCGGACCGGATGACGTTGCGGTTTCGCAAACCGATGTAGGCCTCATTGACTTGGATATCGGCGGATGCGCTCGGAGTGGATAAAATAGCCCCCTTCAGCGCCAGCCTCGCCCTGGCGGCATTGCGTCTTGTCGCCGCTGTTTCGAGGTCGGTGGGCTTGAAAACCGCACGCGCTCCCCCAGATACTGAAGCCACCGGCTGCGGAATGCGTGCCGGGCGAGCCACCCTGGCGTGGTAGAATCCACGCAGCTGAACAACCAAGGAGTTAGCGAGATGCAGGACAACATCAATTACCTGGCCCCGGTCGCCGAGGCAACCGTTGCCGAGCGTTCCGAATTCATCTGGAAGTGCTATGCGCACGTTGTCGGCGCGATCCTGGCGTTCGCCGCTGTCGAAGTTTATTTCTTCCAGTCCGGCATCGCCGCAGCGATCGCCGAGCCGATGTTGAATAACTGGCTCCTGGTCATCGGCGGATTCATGCTGGTGGGCTGGGGCGCGACGCATGTGGCACACAAGCTTGAATCCACACTGGCCCAGTATGCCGCTTTCGCTTTGTTTGTCGTCGCAGAGGCACTGATTTTCGCGCCACTGTTGTTTGTGGCCGATTACTACGCGCCTGGCGCTATCGAAAGCGCTGCCGGCGTAACACTTCTGGGTTCCGTTGCACTGATCGCGACCGCCATGATCACCCGCAAGGATTTCTCGTTCCTGCGCGGGATGCTGGTATGGATCGGCATGCTGGCACTGGTCGCAATTGTTGCCGCGGTATTGTTCAAGTTCGAGCTTGGCACCTGGTTTTCAGTAGCCATGATCGGTTTTGCCGGGGCCGCCGTGCTGTATGACACTTCCAACATCATGCACCACTACCCCAGCGATCGGTACGTCGCTGCCGCGATGGCCCTGTTCGCGTCGATCGCGCTGATGTTCTGGTATGTGCTGCGCCTGTTCATGAATCGCGACTAAGCGAATCCTGCCGTAATAAAAAGGCCCGCTCTGCGGGCCTTTTTTTGCGGCTTTCCCTTATCCCGTCAGCCGCGATCGTATGCTTAACTCCCAGCTGTACGGCCACACGGGTTGTACGGGAGGTGTGTGATGAGATCGCCAAAATTTCTCGCGATTCTCGCTGCGGCAGCGGCCTTGTGCGGCGCTTGCGACGAGGAAAAGGTCATGTCCGAGCGTGGTTTCCGCCTGCCGGATGGCAATGCACAGGCTGGTCGGGAAACATTTCTGTATATGCAGTGCAATCAGTGCCACACGATCCGGAACGAGGAATTGCCGCCGATCGCAGGCTATGAGCCTTATGTAGAACTGGGTGGTCCGGTCACCAAAGTGAAAACATACGGTGAACTGGTCACGGCGATCATCAACCCGTCGCACAAGCTGGCGGACGGCTATGCCAAGGAACTGGTATCGGAAAACGGAGTATCCAACATGTACGTGTACAACGGTTACATGACCGTGCAGGAGCTCACCGATCTGGTCATGTTTCTGCAGCCGCATTACAACGTGATCGCGCCGCAGTTTCAGTACCGGGTATACCCCTGAGGCAGGGCTAGGCCTGCAGCGTCTTTGCGCCGCCCATGTATGGCTGTAATACGGCGGGAATGGCCACGCTGCCGTCAGCCTGCTGGTAGTTTTCGAGGACAGCGATCAACGCCCGCCCGGCGGCAACGCCGGAGCCGTTCAGCGTGTGGATAAGTTCCGGCTTGCCGCTTTCCGGGTTGCGGCGTCGCGCCTGCATGCGGCGCGCCTGGAAGTCGGTGCAGTTACTGCACGATGAAATCTCGCGGTATCTCTGCTGGCCCGGCAACCAGACTTCGATGTCGTAGGTCTTGGCAGCACCAAAGCCGATGTCACCGGCACACAAGGCGACCACCCGGTACGGCAGCTCCAGTTTCTGCAGAATTTTTTCCGCATGTGCGGTCAGTTCTTCAAGCGCCGCTGCCGAAGCATCGGCAGCAACCAGCTGCACCAGCTCAACTTTCTCGAACTGATGCTGGCGGATCATGCCGCGTGTGTCCTGGCCGTAGGAGCCTGCCTCGGAGCGAAAGCACGGCGTATGCGCTGTGTAGCGCAGCGGTAACTGGTCGGCGTCAAAGATAATGTCGCGTGCAAAATTCGTCAGCGGCACCTCTGCGGTCGGAATAAGGTAAAAGGGGGTGTCGGTGCCAGTAGTGAATAAATCCGCCGCGAATTTCGGCAACTGGCCGGTGCCTTCCAGTGCGTGCGCATGCACCAGGTAGGGCACATACGATTCCCGGTAACCGTGTTCGCCGGTATGCGTATCCAGCATGAAGGTAATCAGCGCGCGCTGCAGCCTTGCGAGTGCGCCGTGGAGCACCGCGAAACGGGCACCTGAAATCTTGCTGGCGGCGTCGAAATCCAGTAACCCCAGCACTTCGCCGAGTTCAATATGGTCGCGAGCCTTGAACGCAAATTCGGGTGGTACACCCCAGCGTCGCACCTCGACGTTGTCCACATCATTACGGCCATCCGGCACGTCATCGCAAAGCAGGTTCGGCAAATTGAGTTCAATGTCACGCAGCTCGCCCAGTAGCAACTGCAGCTCTGTTTGGCAGGTGGCCAGGCGTGTACCCAAATCAGCGACCGTTGCCATAAGTGGTGCCGCGTCCTCGCCTTTCGCCTTGGCCTGGCCGATGGCTTTCGAGCGGGAATTACGTTCACTCTGCAGCTTTTCCGTCTGCACCTGCAGCGACTTGCGTCGCTCCTCAAGTGCGAGATAGGCCGGAGCATCAAAAACGTGGCCGCGACGCGCAAGGTTGCGGGCAACGTCGGCCGTTGACTGGCGCAGTAATTTAGGATCAATCATCGCTTTCTGATTTCATCGAGTTTTTCGCGGATCCTGATCTCCAGTCCGCGCGGCACCGGATGATAATACGTGCGTGCGCTCATGTCGTCGGGAAAATATTTCTCTCCCCTGGCAATCGCATCTTCTTCATCGTGTGCGTAACGATAATTTTCGCCGTAGCCAAGCTCCTTCATCAGTCGCGTCGGCGCGTTGCGCAAATGCAGCGGTACTTCCAGCGAGCCGAATTCCCTGGCGTCGGCCTGCGCGGCCTTGGCGGCGAGATACACGGCATTGCTCTTGGCGGCGCAGGCGAGATAAACCACGGCCTGTGCCAGCGCCAGCTCGCCCTCGGGGCTACCCAGGCGTTCGAGTACATCCCAGGCATTCATGCACAGCTGCAGCGCGCGCGGATCCGCGTTGCCGATGTCCTCGGATGCCACCCGAATCATACGCCGGGCGACATACAGCGGGTCGCAGCCGCCGTCCAGCATGCGCATCAGCCAATACAGCGAGGCATCGGGATCTGAGCCTCGCACCGACTTGTGCAAAGCCGAAATCTGGTCGTAAAAATACTCGCCCTGCTTGTCGAAGCGGCGCCGGCCACCGGCGACGACATCCGCGACAATAGTCGCGCTGATGTTGCCGTCATCGGCGAGATCCGCAGCCAGCTCGAGCAGGTTGAGAGCGCGGCGCGCATCGCCGTCGGCAGCCATAACCAGCCGCCTGAGTAATTCATCACTGATCGTGCAGCGATTGCCGAGACCACGGTTCGGCTCCGCGATCGCGCGGCGCAGGATTTGCTCGAGCGCGACATCGTCCAGCAACTTCAGCACGTAGACACGTGCGCGCGACAACAAGGCGTTGTTCAATTCAAAGGATGGATTCTCTGTGGTTGCTCCGATGAAGGTCAGCGTGCCGTTCTCCACGAAGGGCAGGAAGGCGTCCTGTTGCGCCTTGTTAAAACGATGCACTTCGTCGAGGAACAGCACGGTAGCGCGCTGCGACATTTGCCGATACTGTTGCGCCTCATCGACTGCTGCGCGTATGTCCTTGACCCCTGCCATGACCGCGGACAGGCCGATAAAGTGCGCGTCGGTGCTCGTGGCGATCAGTCTTGCAAGAGTGGTCTTGCCGGTACCTGGCGGCCCCCAGAAAACCATCGAATGCGCGCGCCCTTGCTCGATCGCACGGCGCAAAGGCTTGTCCGCATCGAGCAGGTGCGCCTGGCCAAAAAATTCATCGAGATTTGTCGGCCGCATACGGTCAGCGAGCGGGCTCATCTTGCCCGCAGCGCCCGCGCTCGCGAACAGGTCAGTCAACGGCGTCACCCGAGTTTCGCCCGCCCAACCAGGCCTCGACCCGCAGGCTCCACCCGCCCAGCCAGGCTCGGCCGATGATCAGTCCGAGCGCAATACCGGCCGCGTCGGCCACCAGGTCAAACCACTCGGCCGAGCGGTACGTGACCATGCGCTGACAGACTTCTATCAGCACTCCAAAAAGCAGCAGGCCGACGCCAATGCGCCAGTAAAAATCCGACCGATACTGCCCGCCGAACCAGACCGCGAGGACGACGAACGTGACCCCGTGCAGCCACTTGTCCACGTTGACGAACCAGTTCAGGAAACCGGCGCGGTCTTCCCAGAACCACACGGCCGGCATCAACGCCCCCGCCAGCACCGCGAGCAGCAGGAATATACCGGCCGCACGCCAATGCAAGGCATAACGCAATGGCAACATCAGGGCGTCGTCGCTACCGCAGCTGCTGGTATGCCTACAACGTCAACGTCATCAGGAACCGTGAAGCGGAACAAATCAGCCGCAATTGGTGCATTCACTACCACGTCATAGAGTGCCACCAGCGTGGTCTGCTTGAGGTTATCGTGGAAAACCATGCGGCTGAGAATATCGTTTTTGAATCCAAGGTCGACGCGCAAGAATCCGCTCTCCGTGTTCCTGGGACTCAATTGCACCCAGGTCGTGCCAGCTTCAACAAAGCTGCCATCATTATTGAATTGCTGTAATGCATCTTGTGCGCCGCTGAGCAGCATGGCCGGTGTATCCGCCAACGCTTCCTGCTGCGGTTTCACCGTAACCTGTGCGAGGTCAACGTCATAACTCCAGATATTGAGGCCGTCCGCGACCAGCACCTGCTCATAGGGCGTCGCGTAACTCCAGCGGAACTGGCCCGGCCTTTGAATCTGCAGCGTGCCACTGGTTCGTTCGACGACCTCTCCGTCCGCATCCAGCATCGACTGTTCGAATCGGCCCTGCAAGGTGGCCATTTCATTCACAAATTCCGCCACCAGCCGCGCGCCATCGCTATCAGCCGACTGCGCGAGCGTAACGACAGGCCATACCATCAACCCGGCCAGTATGATCCGTACTATCAAGTTCTTGCTCCTAATCGTCGCCTTGCGACGACGGTACCAATATTTCCCGCGATCCGTTGGACTGCAGCGGGCCGACGAGCCCTGCAATTTCCATCGTTTCGACCATGCGTGCAGCCCGGTTGTAACCGATCTTCAGGCGCCGTTGTACCCCGGAGATCGAGGCTTTGCGTGTCTCCATCACGATCTGAACCGCCTGGTCATACAACGGGTCCTGCTCGGCATCGGCGCCCTCAGCCGGCGCCTGATCGAGCCCCGTCAATCCTGGGGTCGGGCCGGACGGACCGTCGAGAACCTCCTCGATATAACGTGGCGCTCCGCTTTTCTTCAGGTTTCGCACCACGGCATGCACTTCATGGTCCGCGACGAACGCACCGTGCACGCGCACCGGCAGGGATGTCCCCGGCGGCAGGTACAACATGTCACCATGGCCAAGCAGATTTTCAGCACCCATCTGATCGAGAATCGTGCGCGAGTCGACTTTCGCCGAAACCTGAAAAGCGATTCGCGTCGGCACATTGGCCTTGATCAGGCCCGTGATGACGTCTACCGATGGACGTTGTGTCGCCAGCAACATGTGGATGCCCGATGCCCGCGCTTTCTGTGCCAGCCGGGCGATGATCTCTTCGACTTTCTTGCCGACGATCATCATCATGTCCGCCAGCTCATCGATGACCACGACGATATAGGGCAGTGGTGTCAGCGTCGGGCGCTCAACCGGTTTGTCCTCGTCGAATAGCAGCGGCGCAACGAACGTTGGATCCGGAATCGGTTCGCCGGCCTCAATAGCGTCCTTGACCTTGCGGTTGTAGCCACCGATGTTGCGCACGCCCAGCGCCGACATCAGGCGATAACGCCGATCCATTTCGGCAACACACCAACGCAGTGCGTTCGCCGCATCTTTCATGTCGGTCACCACCGGCGTCAGCAGATGCGGAATGCCCTCATAAACCGACAGCTCGAGCATCTTGGGATCGATCATTATGAGGCGCACCTGCTCGGGCTGCGATTTATACAGCAGGCTCAAGATCATTGCATTGATAGCCACTGACTTGCCCGAGCCCGTCGTACCGGCGATTAACAGGTGTGGCATGCGCGCCAGGTCCGCAACCACCGAGTGACCGCCGATATCCTTGCCCAATGCCAAAGTCAGCGGCGACGCCATATTTTCATAGGCCTGCGACTTGAGAATCTCTCCCAGCGTCACGAGTTCGCGGTTCTCGTTCGGAATTTCGAGCCCGACAAAGGACTTGCCCGGAATAACTTCAACTACCCGTACGCTGACCACGGACAAGGAACGCGCAATGTCCTTTGACAGGTTCGAGATCTGGCTGACTTTGACTCCGGGCGCCGGGTCCAGCTCGAAACGAGTAATAACCGGACCGGGCGAGACAGACTTGACCTCGACGTCGACGCCGAAGTCCTTGAGTTTCAACTCAACCAGCCGCGACATGGCCTCAAGCGACTCTGCCGAGTAACCGGAGCGATGCGAGGGAGGATCGTCCAGCAACGATAACGGCGGCAACTCGCCCGCTGCAGCGGGCTCGAACAACGGCACCTGGCGTTCGCGCTCCGCACGTTCACTCGGCGCCAGCGCAGGCAGCACTGGCTCGATGCGCGGCCGGCCGCGATTGGCTGTGCGCTTTTTCTCGGTGGCGAGCACGTCCTGCCGGGCCGCCTGCTGTTTGCGCCCTTCTGCGCGGTCGCGCAATTCGCCGATTTTTCGGCGCGCCGATTCATAGCCGGACAGGCACCAGCGCCCGATACGGTCCATGACCGAAAACCACGAGATACCGAGAAATAACGACAGGGATGCAACCCAGATAACAAACAGCAGCGTGCTGGCACCGAGCAGTTTCATGACCGAAACCAGCCAGCCGCCGACAATCTGGCCAATGATCCCGCCCGCAGTTTCGTTAAATCCCTGCGGCGAGAAATGCAGGGTCGCCAAAGCACAACTGGTCACCAGGGTCAGCGCAAAGCCGCCGACCCGCAGGCCATAATCCATGCGCGTCCATGGCTGTTGAGTTTTCTGTTCCCGGTACAACATCCATCCCAGGTAGAGCACCATTACCGTGAAAAGGTAGGCCGGGCGGCCAAACAAGTTGAACAGCAGGTCGGAAACCAGTGCCCCGGCACGACCAATACCGTTATTTACGCTGCTCGACCCGGTCGCCTGGCTGAAACCCGGGTCAGCCTGATCGTAGGTCGACAGGGCATACCAGAGGATGAATGCCAGAACGCCAAAGACGTACAGTGCACTTTCGCGAAGTGCGGTCGATAGCTGGACCGACAGGCGGGATGCCGGCTGAGTGTTCTTTTGGGCTCTTGCCATATCTAAAGTAGACTGCAACGTCGCGCTGAAATCGCGATGAACTGAAAGGAACAAATTATACATGACTGATTCGAGACATTGCCGACTTGTAATCCTGGGATCCGGGCCCGCCGGATATTCCGCAGCGGTTTATGCGGCGCGCGCCAACCTCCATCCGGTCCTGATCACAGGCATTGAGCAAGGCGGCCAGCTCATGACAACCACCGACGTCGACAACTGGCCGGGCGATGTGGAAGGCCTGCAGGGCCCGGCACTGATGGAACGCATGCTGAAGCATGCCGAGCGTTTCGATACCGAGATCGTCAACGACCACATACATACCGCCGACCTTTCGGCGCGCCCTTTCCGCCTTGACGGTGACTACAGCAGTTACAGCTGCGACGCACTGATTATCGCGACGGGTGCGACGGCCATGTACCTTGGGCTGCCATCCGAAGAAGCGTTCAAGGGGCGCGGCGTCTCAGCGTGCGCGACCTGTGACGGATTCTTTTATCGCGGCAAGGACGTGGCAGTCATAGGCGGCGGCAACACAGCCGTCGAGGAAGCGCTGTATCTGAGCAATATCGCATCCAAGGTAACGCTGGTGCACCGTCGCGATGCACTGCGATCTGAGAAGATCCTGCAGGACCACCTGTTCGAAAAGGCCGCCAACGGCAACGTCGAAATTCGCTGGAACCACGTCGTTGACGAAGTCCTTGGTGATGAGTCCGGAGTTACCGGGCTGCGCATTCGTAGTGCCCTGGATGAATCGCAGCGTACGGAGCTGGATCTCGCCGGCGTATTCATCGCCATAGGCCATCGGCCGAATACCGAACTATTTGTTGGCCAGCTGGACATGAAGAACGGCTACATCACGGTAAAGTCCGGTCTCTCCGGCGATGCTACTGCAACCAGCGTCGCCGGCGTATTTGCGGCCGGCGACGTTGCCGACCAGGTCTATCGACAAGCGATTACCTCGGCCGGTGCGGGCTGCATGGCGGCACTGGATGCCGAAAAATACCTGGACGCGCTGGTGCCCTGATTACGACAACGGTAACGGTCAACGACTCTATCGCAGTCATTCCCGAGCAGGAGTGGGATGCATTGCTGGGTGCCGACTACCCGTTTCTGCGACATGCATTTCTGCGTGCGGCCGAAGAAAGTGGCTCGGCCGCCCCGCCAACCGGTTGGACCCCGCGACACCTGACTTTGCGCGAACGCGGTGTGCTCCGCGCCGCCATGCCGCTCTATGAAAAAAACCACTCTTGGGGCGAGTTCGTGTTTGACTGGGCCTGGGCCGATGCGTATGCGCGCGCCGGCCTTGAGTACTACCCGAAGCTCGTGTCCACCGTACCGTTTACTCCCGCCTCAAGTTCCAGGCTGTTGCTTGGCGATGCTGCCGACCGGCAAGGCGCAAGCACCCTCCTGCGCGCCGCCGTGCAACTTGCGAGCGACAATCACTATTCGTCCCTGCACCTGCTGTTCCCAAGCGCGGCAGACCTGGAGGTATGTCGCGACCTGCAATTGCACATACGCAAGGATTGCCAGTTCCACTGGCAAAATCAGAATTACGCCGACTTTGACGCCTTTGTGCAAACCTTCAGTGCCGCAAAGCGCAAAAAGGTCCGCCAGGATCGACGCCGCGTGCGCGATGCCGGCATCTGCTTTCGCCACATGCACGGCGGTGACATGTCTGCGGCCGACTGGCAGCGGGCTTACGAACTTATCAGCGTTACGTTCCTGCGGCGCGGCATGGCGCCGTATTTTAATCTGCAGTTCTTTCGCATGCTCGGCGAGTGCATGCCGGACCAGGTGCTGGTTGTATTCGCCGAAATCGCGGCAGCGAAAATCGCGGCGGCAATATTTTTCGCAGGGGCAAACACGCTGTACGGCCGCTACTGGGGCAGCGACGGGAGCTACGACGCCCTGCACTTTGAAACCTGTTACTACCAGGGCATCGAATACTGCATTGCAACCGGCAAGGAATTTTTCGAGCCTGGCACGCAGGGCGAGCATAAGCTTGCGCGTGGCTTTACGCCGAACGCCACCTGGTCTGCGCACTGGCTGCGGCACCCGGCCTTTTTTACGGCGCTCGGTGCATACGTTGACGAGGAAGCCAGGCATGTCGAGCGCTATATGCAATCCGTCGAAAAACGCAGTCCGTACCGTCGCGGCAGCAGCAACGAGCCGTGAACAGGCCGCGAGTCGAATGGTTGAGTCCGCTGGACCCGCCCGAGTACTTTCCGGACGTGGAATCGGCTTTGCGGGAACCGGATGGCTTGCTCGCGGCCGGTGGTGACCTCAGCAGCGAACGATTGTTGAATGCCTAC
Organism: Gammaproteobacteria bacterium; assembly: GCA_029884455.1. Taxonomy (GTDB): domain Bacteria; phylum Pseudomonadota; class Gammaproteobacteria; order Steroidobacterales; family Woeseiaceae; genus UBA1847. Next base: position 15,316 of record JAOUHU010000021.1, read on the forward strand.
GCGTCCGGAATTTTTCCCTGGTACGAGGACGGCCAACCGATACTCTGGTGGTCACCAGACCCACGCTGCGTGTTGCGGCCGGCGGAACTCCGTATTTCGCGACGCCTACGGCAATATGCGCGCCGCTCAACACTCACCTGCAGCTACAACCAGGACTTCGGCGCTGTAATTCGTGCTTGCGCCGGCCAGCGAAAATCGCAGCAAGGCACCTGGATTACATCCGCCATGATTGCCGCCTATGAAGAACTGCATGCAGGCGGCTGGGCACATTCGGTGGAAATCCGGGCCGACTCCAGGCTGGTCGGCGGCATTTATGGTGTCTGCATCGGCAAGGTTTTTTTCGGTGAATCAATGTTCAGTCACTGCGACCACGCATCGAAGTTTGCGATGCTGGCTCTTTGCCAGGTACTTCTGCGCAATCAGTTTGCCTTGCTTGATTGCCAGGTCATTTCGCCACACCTGCTGAGCCTGGGGGCGCACCAGATTCCGCGGCGCACTTTTACCGATATTTTGCGTGCATCCTGTGCAAACCGGAGCCAATTTCGCGGCTGGCCGACGATTTCACTGCCGATCGCCGGATTGCTGGCGAAATAGCTGCGCTTCGCATTGCAATGGCCGGTCCGTTTCTGCACAATTCGCCAGCCTTCTAGCACAGAGAACTGCAAACCTTGGCGAAAGAAGAAGCCATTCAGATGGAGGGTGTCGTTACAGAGACACTGCCCAACACCACGTTTCGAGTCGAACTCGAAAACGGCCATATCGTAACGGCACACATTTCCGGAAAAATGCGCAAGAATTACATTCGCATCCTGACCGGTGACAACGTGACGGTGGAACTAACGCCATACGACCTGACAAAAGGCAGGATCGTTTATCGCGGCAAATAGGTCGCTTATCGAGCCGTCTATTCCGGCAGGTGCTCGAGTTCCTTCAATAAGGGCTCGGAACTGAGTAACAACGAGTCATTGGCGTCAACAGTCACCCGCACGTGGCCGCCATTTGCCAGTCGGCCAAAAAGCAATTCCTCGGCCAGCGGACGCTTGATGTGCTCCTGGATGACGCGTGCCATGGGGCGTGCTCCCATTTTCACATCGTAGCCGCGCACCGCTATCCAGCTACGGGCAGCATCGTCCAGCTCCAGAGTTACGTTGTTGTTGCCGAGTTTGGCCTCGAGTTCGACCACCAGCTTGTCGACCACGCGTTTGATCGACTCGGGGTCCAGCGGTGCGAACTGGATGATGGCGTCGAGCCGATTGCGAAACTCCGGCGTAAACGACTTGCGAATTATTTCCATGCCGTCCGTGCTGTGATCCTGATGCGTGAAGCCTATCGACGCCCGGCTCATTTCCTGTGCGCCGGCATTGGTTGTCATAACGAGGACGATATTGCGGAAATTTGCCTTGCGGCCGTTATTGTCCGTCAGGGTGCCATGATCCATGACCTGCAGCAGCAGGTTGAATACTTCTGGATGCGCCTTCTCGACTTCGTCGAGCAAAACCACAGCGTGCGGATTCTTGGTGACTGCCTCGGTCAGCAATCCACCCTGGTCAAAGCCAACGTATCCTGGCGGCGCACCGATCAGGCGCGATACCGTGTGCCGCTCCATGTACTCGGACATGTCGAATCGAATCAGTTCAACGCCCATGCACATTGCGAGCTGACGTGTCACCTCTGTCTTGCCGACGCCGGTCGGACCCGCCAGCAGAAATGAACCAATCGGCTTCTCGTCCTCACGCAGACCCGAGCGGGCCATCTTGATCGCCGCTGTCAGCGACTCCACCGCGTTGTCCTGGCCAAATATCGTCAGCTTGAGATCTCGTTCCAGCGTGCGCAACACGTCACGGTCCGAAACCGAGACGCTTTTTGCCGGTATCCTTGCCATCTTCGCCACGATATTTTCCACCATTGAGACCGTGACCCTGTTGCCACGCTGCTCCTGCGGCTGCAGCCGCAGATTCGCGCCCGCTTCATCGATGACATCAATCGCCTTGTCGGGCAATTTGCGATCGTTAATATGCTTGTACGACAACTCGGCGGCGGCCTCGAGTGCCGCATTGTCGTACTTGACGCCATGGTGCTCCTCAAACCGGCTCTTCAGGCCGTGCAGAATTGCCACGGTCTCCTGCAAGCTTGGCTCCGGCACGTCGATTTTCTGGAAACGGCGCGCCAGCGCATGGTCCTTTTCGAACACCCCGCGATACTCCGCATAAGTCGTCGAGCCTATGCAGCGAATATCGCCATTCGCCAGCACCGGTTTAATGAGGTTACTGGCATCCATGACACCGCCGGACGCTGCGCCGGCACCGATTATAGTGTGAATTTCGTCAATGAACAGAATCGCGCCGGCATCCTCCTTGATTTCAGCTATGACGCCTTTAAGTCGCTTCTCGAAGTCACCGCGATACTTGGTGCCGGCAATCAGGGTGCCCATGTCAAGTGAATAAACGGTAGCGTTGCGCAAAACTTCCGGTACTCGCTCTTCGACAATCATACGCGCAAGCCCTTCCGCCAGTGCGGTCTTACCAACGCCCGCGTCACCGACATACAGAGGATTATTCTTGCGCCGCCTGCACAATATCTGCACGGTACGCTCGATTTCGGTTTCGCGTCCGATCAACGGGTCTATTTTTCCATCAATGGCCAATTGGTTCAGGTTGCTTGTATAGAGCTGCAGCGGTGACTTGTCCGCTTCCGCTTCCTGCTCGAGTGGCGCCGTCTGCTCAGTTTCACCACTGTCGCCGGGTAAACGCGGTACGCCGTGCGAAATATAATTCACGACATCGAGGCGCGTAATGTCTTGCAGGCTCATGAAGTAAACCGCCTGCGATTGCTTTTCGCTGAAAATGGCCACCAGCACATTGGTGCTGGTCACCTCCTTTTTACCGCTCGACTGCACGTGGAAAACAGCGCGCTGCAGTACGCGCTGGAAACCCAGCGTCGGTTGAACTTCGGCATCCTCTTCGTCAGCCATCAGGGGCGTCTGCTCGGTAATGAACTCAGTCAGTTGCCGACGCAATTCAGAAATATTTGAATTGCAGGCTTTGAGAATCTCGTGTACGCGTGGAATGTCAATCAAGGCCAGCAACAGGTGTTCAACGGTCATGAATTCATGACGCAGGTCGCGTGCCTTTTGGAAGGCGTCATTCAGACAGTATTCGAGTTCGCTACTTAACATCGCCTGGTTACCTAAGTGACCCGATCTCGATTGCTCAAGACTCTTCCATCGTACACAACAACGGGTGCTGGTGCTGCTGCGCAATGGCCATTACCTGCGCAACCCTTGTTTCCGCAATTTCGAAGTTGAACACACCGCAGACACCCTTGCCCTTGGTATGCACTTCCAGCATCACCTGTGTTGCGCGCATGCGTTCCATACCAAACACCGATTCGAGAATATCCACCACGAATTCCATCGGCGTGTAGTCGTCATTAATCAGCACCACCCGATACAAGGGCGGTTGCTTGACCTTCGCCCGTGCCTCCTCAACGGCCAGCTCGTAGGTGCCAATCCTGTCATTCTCGTCTTTCCGTTCTGTCATTGCTGATCTGTGCTCATTTGTCGTAATCCGGCAATTTCGGGCTTCCGGACGCGTTTGCGAGCTATTATATATGGGCATTCGCACGTATTCTCCAAGGGCACTTCACGAATTTGACGGGTGGCGGCGCTATATCATTGCTTGTTATGGTTTTTTTCATTCTTTTGGGCTTGTTTGGCGGCAACCGCAACCCGTATCATCGTGGCGCCGCGTTAAACAGAGGCCGGTTACTATCAAGCGTATTCATACATTATGACGACGGAAGCAAAGTGGTCTGATCTGGCCAGCATGGATGGCGCGAGAACCTTTGCTGCCGCAAGCCGGCTTTTGCCTGCCTGGATCAGCCTGTTGCTTGTGATCGTCATTGCCTGGCAGCTTGCACGGATATTCTGGCTGCTGGTACCCGCGCCAGCCAGTGGTGATCTTGTGGCCACGCCCGCGCATGTCGCCAATGTACTGGATACCGACGACCTCGCAACCGACGTCAACGCGATCGCGAATGCACACATATTCGGCGTCGCCTCGGTCGATGAGGCAACGCCGGAACCGGTGGTAACAGTGGTCGAAGCGGATCGCGATACCCGCCTCAACCTCGCTCTCAAAGGCACGATTGCCAGTACTGCGGAAGCAAGTGCCATAGCAATCATTTCTGATGCCGGCAGGGATGAGAATGTTTATTCGATCGGTGACCCTGTGACCGCGACTGCCAAGTTGCATGCCGTGTATGCCGATCGCGTCGTACTGAACGAAAACGGTGTGTTGACCAACCTGAAGTTGCCCAAGGACTTCCCGGCCGGGTCGGCTTCGATACGGTCGGCACCTGCGCTGACTGATGTGCAGCCGATGAGTGATGATTCCCAGTCTATCCAGTCCGTACTGGCGCAAAACGTTGCCTCGCTGAGTGATGTCATCCGGCCAACTCCTTATTTCGTTGACGGTCAGCAACAGGGCTACCGGGTCTATCCTGGCCGCAATCGCGCCCAATTCACGGCGCTCGGACTGCGGCCCGGCGATCTCATCAAGGAAATCGATGGCCAGTCACTCAGCGACCAATCGCAAGCCATGCAAATTTTTCAAAGCCTCGGAAGCGCAGACCAGGTTTCGGTAACCGTCGAACGTGATGGGCAACCTGAAGTCATTGTTTTGCGCACCGATCAACTCGCCATTGCGGACGAAACCAGTCAATGACCTCTAAAAACACATTCTGGCGACGTTGGTCGCTCATACTATTTGCCGTGCTGATGAGTAGCGGCATCGCTCCCGTTGCCTGGAGTCAGCAAGCCACCATTACGCCGAATTACAAAGATGCTGACATTCGCCAAATCATCGAGGCAGTCGGTGAGGTTACACGAAAGAACTTCATCATCGACGCGCGCGTAAATGCCAAAGTCACCATGCTGTCGTCGACGCCGATGTCCGCCGATGCTTTCTACGAGGCGTTCCTGTCAATTCTCGCTGTACACGGATTTGTCGCAATTCCTACCGGTGACATTATCAAGATCGTTCCGGACGCCACGGCGCGACAGTTTGCCGGCCCACTCGGCACAGATAATGCGGCCGGTGACGACGATATCGTCACCCAGGTGCTGCTGGTGCAGAACGTCGGTGCGGCACAACTGGTGCCGATTCTGCGGCCGTTGATACCGCAGTACGGACACCTCGCGGCACACCCAGGGTCGAACATGCTGATCATTTCCGACCGCGCCTCCAACGTGACACGCATGATCAACATCATTCGTCGCATCGACCAGTCGAACGATGAGGATATCGAAGTCATTCGCCTGGAACATGCGTCGGCTACGGAAATTGTGCGCATCATGACAGCGTTGACTCAGCAACCGCGAGCCGACGGTGTGCCTGTGACAACCAGCCTGGTAGCCGACGCACGCACCAACAGCGTACTGATTGGCGGCGACAAGAGCGAACGGCTGCGCCTGCGGGCTCTGATTGCGCACCTTGATACGCCGTTGGAGGATGGTGGCGATACACAGGTTCGCTACCTGCACTACGCGGATGCCGAGGAACTCGCCACCAAGTTGCAATCACATTTTACCGCGCAACTTCAGGCTGCCGGTGCGCCGGCCGCCGGCGTGGACTCGGTCAGCGTCTGGGCGGACGGCCAGAACAACGCACTGGTGATCAATGCGCCACCGAAGATGATGCGTTCACTGATGCAAATTATTGACAAGCTCGACATCCGTCGCGCGCAGGTACTGGTCGAGGCCATCGTCGTCGAAGTCATTGCCGACAAAACAGCAGAACTCGGAATAACCTGGGCGGTCGAGGGCACAAGCTCGAATACGCCTATTGGTGTGACCAATTTCCCGGACTTTGGTGCCGGCGTCGTACAACTTGGCTCGGCCGCAGCCAGCGGCGGCAATGTCGATCCGACCGGGCTGATCGGTGAAGGTGTCACTTTCGGGCTTGGCCGAATAAGCGATTCCGGGGTCAGCTTTGCGGCGATACTGCGCGCGCTGGAAGGCAATGCCGATACCAATATCATCTCCACTCCATCCATAGTGACCACGGACAACGAAGAGGCCAGCATCAACGTGGGCCAGGAGGTACCGTTCGTCACCGGATCGTACTCGAACACGGGCACCGGTGGTGGTGGCGTCGTCAACCCGTTCCAGACCATCAATCGCGAGCAAGTCGGCGTGAAACTGACCATCACACCGCAAATTAATGAAGGCGACTCGCTGTTGCTGAAGATCTCCCAGGAAATATCCAGCATCGCGCAATCCGCCGCTGGTGCGGTCGACCTGATTACTAACGAGCGTACGCTGGAAACGACGGTTATCGTCGATGACGGCCAGATTCTGGTGCTCGGCGGGTTGCTTGAGGATGTATTACGCGAGAGCGAACAACGAGTACCGTTCCTCGGCAGAATCCCCGGTCTTGGCGCGATGTTCCGCAGTCGAAAGACCGACATGGTCAAGACCAACCTGCTGGTATTTATCCGGCCAAAGATTCTTCGTGACGCAGCACAGACAACCATCGAGACCAATTCAAAATACGATTTCATTCGAGACGTACTGCGGGACAAGAGTGCTGATGGAATCAATCTGATGCGCGACGCCGAACCTTTTGCCTTGCCGCCCTTCGAAGAAGCGGATCGGCCCGGTCAGGAAAGTGTCGACGGCGGCGGCACCGAATCCACGACTGAATAGATTCGCCCGACCTGACGCCATGAACAGCGAAACCGATATTGTTTTGGAAACGACCGAGGCGACTGGACACTCTGATCCATCGCTGCGCGTACTGCCGTTTTCATTTGCCAAGCGTCACGGTGTCCTGATCCGGTCGATCGGCCGCGATTCCGCGGATGCCGTGTACCGCCCCGGTGTCTCGCCACAGAGTCTGGCGGAAGTACGTCGATTTGCTGGTGTGCCGCTGCAACTGTCACGTGTATCCGTTGAAGTGTTTGACGCTATCTTGCAGGCCTCCTACGAGCAGGGCAGCCATAAGGCAATGCAGATGGTCGATGGCCTCGACTCCGACCTGAATCTGTCGCAGGTGGCGCAGGAATTGCAGGAACCCTCCGACTTGCTGGAAAGTGATGATGATGCGCCCATCATACGTTTCATCAATGCGGTACTGACTGAAGCTGTCAAAGACAACGCCTCGGATGTGCATATCGAACCATATGAAAACCGGCTCGGCGTGCGCTTTCGGGTTGACGGCGTGTTACGCGAAGTATTGGAAACTCGCCGACGTCTGGCGCCGCTGGTCGTGTCGCGCATCAAAGTCATGTCCAAACTTGATATCGCCGAAAAGCGCCTGCCCCAGGACGGCCGTATCTCCCTGCGCGTTGCCGGCCGTGCGGTCGACGTACGAGTATCGACGATGCCGTCGGGCCACGGCGAGCGCGTGGTGCTGCGTTTGCTGGACAAGCAGGCAGGCAGGCTTGATCTTGAATCGCTCGGCATGGATGAAGTGTCCACTGCAACCATGGACAGTCTTATTCACAAGCCACATGGCATCATCCTGGTCACTGGCCCGACCGGCTCCGGCAAGACCACCACGCTGTACGCAGCGCTGGAACGAATCAATGACAACAGCCGCAATATCATGACGGTCGAGGACCCGATCGAGTATTTCATTGATGGCATTGGCCAGAGCCAGGTAAATACCAAGGTCGACATGACCTTCGCACGCGGCCTGCGCGCTATCCTGCGGCAAGACCCCGATGTCGTCATGGTCGGCGAAATTCGCGATATTGAAACCGCGGAGATCGCCGTACAGGCCAGCCTCACCGGGCACCTGGTACTTTCGACCTTGCATACCAATACTGCCGCCGGCGCCGTCACCCGGTTGCGCGACATGGGCGTCGAACCGTTCCTGCTCGCCTCGAGCCTGATCGGGGTCCTCGCGCAGCGCCTGGTGCGCGTACTCGATTCGGAGACCAAGCGGCCGTACACGGCCACCGAGTACGAGTGCCGCATGCTGAATGTGGATCCGGCCAGACCGCCGACCCTGTACCGGCCCGGCGATGGGCCAAATGGCGGCTTCAAAGGTCGCACCGGAATCTACGAGCTCATAGCGATTGACGAACATATGCGCCGCATGATCCACGATGGCGCGAACGAACTGGATATCGAAAAGCATGCGCGCCAGAGCAGCCTAAGCATTCGTTCCGACGGGCAACGGCGTGTTTTGGCAGGCGATACAACGCTCGAAGAAGTGCTGCGCGTAACACGCGAGGACTGATATGGGCGCGTTTGAATACGTCGCGCTGGACCCGTCCGGCAAAGAAACGAAAGGCCTCATTGAGGGCGATACGCCAAAGCATGTGCGGCAGATTCTTCGCGACCGCAGCCTGTTGCCGGTGGCTGTCACCGAAGTGGCACAAAAGGAGGCGCACCGGCAGCGTTCATTTTCCTTGCGGCGGGGCATGTCCGCGGGCGAACTCGCGATCATCACGCGGCAGCTCGCGTCCCTGTCGCAATCTGGATTGCCACTGGAAGAGGCACTGATCGCCGTCGGTCAGCAGAACGACCATCCGCGCACGAAGAGTATTGTGCTGGGTGTGCGCTCTAAAGTGATGGAGGGCCATACGCTCGCGGACGGCCTTGCCGAGTTCCCGCAAGCGTTCCCGGAGCTCTATCGCTCGACGGTGGCGGCGGGCGAGCAATCGGGCCACCTCGACGCCGTGCTCGATCGTCTCGCCGATTATACCGAAGCACGCCAGGAACTTCGGCAAAGAATCAATAATGCGATGGTTTATCCGATCGCACTGGTGTTGATGTCGATCGCCATCATCAGTTTCATGTTGGCCTCGGTGGTGCCACGCATAGTCGGTATCTTCAAGAATACGGCCGGCGAATTACCATTGCTGACACGAGGCCTGATCGCGACCAGTGATTTCCTGCGTGACTACTGGCTGCTGATCCTGCTGGTTTTGGGCGCCATTATCTACGGTATCTGGCGGCTGCTGCGCCAGGAAGGTCCGCGCCGCAGCTTCCATTCCTGGTTGTTGCGTATGCCGATTGCCGGACGCCTGGCGCGCGGAGTTAACACCGCGCGATTTACTCGCACACTGAGCATTCTTGCCGGCAGCGGCGTACCGATCCTGGAAGCCTTGAAGATTTCCGCCGCGGTCATCGAGAATCTGCCGATGCGGGATGCGGTTATCGAGGCATCCCTGCGGGTTCGGGAAGGAGCATCGATCAGCCAGTCACTCGCGACCAGTCGGTTGTTTCCACCTATGATGATTCACCTCATTGCAAGCGGCGAGACTGGCGGAAAACTCGAGGAAATGCTCAGCCGCACAGCGGACTACCAGGAACGCGAGGTAGATGGCCTGATCGCCACGCTGCTTGGCATTCTGCAGCCGCTGCTGATCGTAATCATGGGCGGAGTCGTGATGATGATAGTTCTGGCTATCCTGCTGCCGATCTTCGAAATCAACAACCTGATCCGCTGATCGGTTACTTGCACGAGCTTTTTTTTCGCGCTATACAGACCAAATGCTTTGCTGGAGGCATTTGCGATGAGCGGTGAGGGTGAAAAGGAAACTAGTCAGGACGTCGAAGAAGAAGTCGCAGAAGACACCGAATCGACGGTGGTCATGACTGATGACGATGATAGTGATGATGATGGTTCGTCCGCCGAGATCAATGTCGACAAGCTGGTCGCTGACATAGAGCGGCTGAAAGCGGACGCTGTTATGAAGAGACGACTCGAGGCCAGAAAGCGTATCGATGCGATGAAAGACGAGTTGTTTGAGGACGATGTGTTTGGCAGTACTTATAACTTCGATTTCGACGACGACCCGTCTACCTGAATTCCCTTGTGGTGACCAGCAGATTTCCGAGCATCTCGGTGTGATCGATAAGCTGCCTGGCAATGACGTGAATAACCTCGCCCTCTATTTGTAATTCTCCACGTATACCGAGCAAACGTGCGTTTAAAAGCGCCGGGCGATAGCTTTCTGCGACCTGCTTCCAGACCACCAGGTTACTATGCCCGGTCTCATCTTCCAGGGTGACGAAGGTGACCCCGCTGGCCGTGGCGGGCCGCTGCTTGGTAATCACCAGGCCCGCAACATTGACGCTGCTGCCGGATGCGAGTTGTGGCAGGCATGCTGCCTGGCGATAACCATAACGATCCAGCCGATGCCGCAATAAATGCAATGGGTGACGTTCGAGTGTCAAGCCGAGGCTTTGATAGTCAGCGACAATATTCTGGCCCTCTGTCGGCTTGCTCAATAACGGCATGGCCTCGTACCGGTCCATGGATCTGAACAGCGGCGTCGACTGCTCTGCGCCGGCAACCGCCCAGCGGGCCCGATGACGATGTCCGGCCAGTGACTCCAGGGCGCCGGCCGACGCCAGCGCACCGAGTTCGCGTCGATCCAGCCCGGCGGCCTCCAGCAATTGCTGGATACTCCGGTAACCATCGGCCGGCCGTGCCTTGACCGCGCGCCGGCCGGCCTGCTCTGCCAGGCCCTTGACCTGGCGTAAACCGAGACGCAGAGCGGCGAGTCCGTCCGCATTCCGCTCCAGGCTGCAGTCCCAGTCACTCCGGTTGATATCCACCTTGCGAATTTCCACACCATGCCGACGCGCATCCTGCGTCAATTGCGAGGCCGAATAGAAACCCATCGGCTGGCTATTCAGCAACGCGGCCGTAAACGCTGCTGGCGCATGACACTTCAACCACGCCGATACATACACCAGCAAGGCGAAGCTGGCGGAATGCGATTCCGGAAAACCGTACTCACCGAAACCCTCGATCTGACGGAATATTTGCCGCGCGAATTCCTCGGTGTAACCACGCTCGCGCATACCAGTTATGAGCTTTTCTTCAAACGGGCCCAGGCCGCCGCGCCGTTTCCAGGCTGCCATCGCCCGCCGCAGGCGATCGGCCTCTCCTGGCGTGAAGCCGGCGGCCACTACCGCCAGCTGCATGACCTGCTCCTGAAAGATAGGTACACCGAGCGTTCGCTGCAGCACACCTTTGACATCCTCGCTCGGATAGTCGACTGCTTCCTCACCGTTGCGTCGTCGCAGGTAGGGATGCACCATGTCACCCTGAATCGGCCCGGGCCGGATGATGGCGACTTCGATGACGAGGTCGTAGTAACAGCGCGGCTTCAGGCGCGGCAACATGGCCATTTGTGCACGCGACTCGATCTGGAAAACACCCATCGTGTCACCACGACAGATCATGTCGTAAACAAGCGGGTCCTCGGCCGGCACCGCCGCGAGGCTCAGCTCACGGCCATCAAACTCATGCAGCAGATCGAAACTGCGACGAATCGCGGTCAGCATGCCGAGGCCGAGCACGTCCACTTTGAGCAGCCCGAGATCCTCGAGATCGGTTTTTTCCCACTGGATTACCGTGCGCTCCGGCATCGCCGCATTCTCCACAGGCACGAGCTCGGATAGCGGGCCATTCGAAATAACAAAACCGCCAACATGCTGCGACAGGTGCCGTGGAAAACCCAGCAATTCGCGCACCAGGTACAGCAGGCGTTTAATGATCGGGCTTGCCGGATCAAGCCCGGCTTCAAGCACGCGACTGTCATCCACCTGCTGGCCATCCCACCACTGCATCGACCGTGCGAGCCGCCCTACCTGAAGCTCGCTGAGTCCCAGCACCTTGCCAACATCGCGCAAGGCGCTGCGCGGCCGATACGTGATGACCGTCGCCGCCAGCGCCGCGCGCTCCCGCCCGTATTTGGCGTAGATGTACTGAATCACTTCTTCACGACGCTCATGCTCGAAGTCGACATCTATATCGGGCGGCTCGTTGCGTTCCTTGGATATGAATCGTTCGACCAGCATTGCCATGCGACCCGGATCTACCTCGGTGATGCCAAGGCAAAAACAGACGGCTGAATTCGCTGCTGAACCTCGCCCCTGGCAAAGAATATTCTGTGAGCGGGCAAACGCGACGATGTCGTAGACAGTCAGAAAATAGGGTTCGTAGCCAAGCTCGGCAATCAATTCGAGCTCGTGTTCGATCAGGCCGATCACCTTGCGCGGCACACCTGCTGGCCAGCGGCGCTGCATGCCCTGCTCGGTCAGGTATCGCAGGTAGCTGGCCGCCGTTTCACCGGGTGGTACGATCTCGTCGGGATACTCGTAACGTAACTCGTCCAGAGAAAAATTGATCATGGCCGCGATGCGCACGGTCTCGGCCAGCAGTTCCGCCGGGTATATGTGTTGCAATACCGCGAGTGACCGCAGGTGGCGTTCGCCGTTTGGATACAGTGCGAAACCGGCGTTATCGATGCTGACACCCTCGCGTATCGCCGTCAGCGTGTCCTGCAAAACCCGCCGCGACCGCCGGTGCATGTGTACATCACCGCAGGCTACCAACGGCAGTTTGAGTCGTTGACCGACCACCCGCAGTCGTTCAAGCTGCTCTGCCTGTCGGCCATCGGCCAGCAGCTCAACAGCAATCCACAGACGATCGCGAAACGTCTCGCGCAACCAGTGGTCTTCAACATCAAGATCATAATCCTGGTCGGGAACCCATAACGCCAGGCAACCGGGCAAGCCATCTTCGAAAGCCAGCCGGGTCAGCGCATAACGGCCTTTTTCTGCGGCACGCCGGGCCCTGCTAATCAACTCACAGAGTGCGGCATAACCAGCCTGGTTTTGTGCCAGCACTATCAGTTTGCGACCGCTCTGCAAGTGCAGTTCAGAGCCAATGATCAGTTGCTTCAGGCCATGTTCCCGGGCCGCGGTGTGCGCACGCACAATGCCCGACAGAGTGCACTCGTCGGTGATGGCCAGTGCCTCATAGCCCAGTGCCGCCGCCGTCGCAACGAGCTCTTCAGGGTGCGACGCACCGCGCAGGAAAGTGAAATTGCTAAGCGCATGCAGTTCGGCGTAGCGTATCTGGCTCATCCAAAAAAGCCATGCAGGTACCAGGCTGGCGCATGCTTTCGATTACGAAACACCCACAAGCGTAATCCTTGCGGATTTACCGCCGTGTAGTAGTCGCGCGCTATGCCATCATCATCCCACCAGCCCGTTTCAAGCCGTTCCGGACCCTCGAGCAGGGTCAGGCGACCCTGCAGCCATGGATAGCCGTGCTCGGCCGACAACACCGTCGGCTCCGGCAACATCCACAGGGGCCGGCAAAGCTGGCAGCGGATGGCTGCCAGCTTTGTGACCACACTGTTGCCCGGCAGCCCAAGTAATCGCCATGCTCGCTGTGGCCGGTGCTCCGCGATCGTAGCCACGCTTTGTACCGCCTGACAGCCCATGCGGGCAGCCAACCGTTCGACCAGTTGTGACATCGAATAACGCCGTCCGGGTTCACCTGGCTTCGTCTGCAGCGCCAGTCGCCCGGAAACCGCCGGCAGCACCTGGCTGCGACCTGCCTGTAAACGCACCGCGATAACCGGTTCGGGCAACAGCACGCGTTCAAACCGGATGCGCAACAGCTCCGACCAATGTTCAGCGTGACGCTCGAACTCCGCTCCGCCCAGAGGCATCTGGGTCGCTGGAGCACGCAGATGAAAAAAGCTGAACCACAATTGCTGGGTACCGAGTTGTCGCGTTAACAGAAACCGTTCCAGCGACAGCAATAACTCATGGCAGACAGCGAGCAGGATCTCGCGATCACTCTGCTCCCCGGTCATTTCATAATCGGCACAAAATCGCTCCGGCGCGCGCCAGGAAGTACGCGGATCCGGCAATCGACCCAGCGCGCGGTCGAGTTCCAGCAATCGCTGCACACCAAAACGCCGCGCAAACCCCTCCCGCGGCAAGCGCAGGCAATCGCCTATGCGGATTACGCCCATGGCGCGCATTGCATCGCAGATCGCCACCGGCCAGTCGAGGCAGCTCAGCGGCAAGTCACGCAAAACACGCGCGATGTTTGCAGCTTCGCGGACACAGGCCCGACGCCCTGCCCTTGCCAGCCAGGTCGCGGCCAGTGGTGTCGGCGCGATTGCCATGGCGGCCGTGAAACCCTGTTGCCGCAGCCCTGCTGCAAGCTGCTGGCGCAGGCATGACAGCCCGCCATACAAACGCAGACTGCCCGCAATTTCGAGCAACAACAGATCAGGTCCTGCAATACAGACGACTGACGTGAATTGTTCCAGCCAGGTTGCAAGCCGTTCCACTGCCTGTTGTTCGCGTAAAGTACTGCGTTCTTCGATCCGCAGCGTCGGCAGCAGGGCGAGTGCCGCATGCGCCGATTGCCCGATCTGTATCCCTGCGTGACTGGCTGCAGGACAGGCCAGCAGCACGCGATGTATGCCGCGCTGCTCTTCCACAACAACCCGGGCGTCTTTAGAGGACCCGCTCGCCTCGAGCGACAGATTTGGCAGATACGCGCAAAACCACAGGCGTTGCGCCGCCGTTGGCAGCGCAGTCAGGGCCCGCGGCGCGGCAGGCGGCGTATCGAATGCTAAGGCGTGCTGAACCACTAGAAAATGTCATGGAGTACGGCCGGCTGGCCGCCGCGATTTTTAATAATGCTGAGGCGCGTGCCCGACGCATGTGCCTGCAACTCGATACGCAACGCCGCCGCCGACGGCTCGGAGCGCGCCGCCAGCGGTCGAAACGCTATCGCCCAGCTGTTGCCCTTCTCCGCGGCCAGTTGCAAACGTCGTCCCGACTGATCATCAAGCCGATCAGGCCAGAGCAACACCGCCGCACAAGTACCTGATGACAATGCCTGCTCGGCAGACCAAAGCACTTCCTTATCGGTCTTCGGTCGCACAATCAGCATGCGCGACAAATCGATACCCCATTGCTGTAACGCCGGTGGATATGGTTGAAACGGCGGCGCCACCCAGGCAATCCAGCCTGGCTCGGAAAACCCTGCATCCGCATCCGTCCTGCTGAGTGCCGCCAGGGCCGGCATCAACAGGCGCAGTTCACCGATGCCATAATGCTCCGTCAGGATTTCCGTGAGCGCGTATTGCGGCCAGCCGCCGCCAGGCAGATGCTGATCGAGCTGCTCATATCCACTTGCAAGTCCACTCGCCAGCCCGGCCGATCCTCGAGCCGGGCTGCGGCCGCGCCAGAGACGTGGATTTTCAAGTAGCTTGTCGAGAGAGGATGCGTCGCGCGGCATGGCGGGTCATGCGGGTCAGTGCAACGGCATACCGTCGCGAATAACGCCAACCACGACGCCCTCGATCACCATACTCTGCGTATTGAGATCGACCCTGATGGGCTCGAAGTCCTCATTTTCCGGCAATAATTCGACGATCGAACCTTTCTGGCGATAGCGCTTGACGGTCACTTCATCATCAATACGCGCCACGACAATCTGCCGGCTGCGCACTTCCGGCGTGCGATGCACGACCACCAGGTCACCATCGAGAATGCCCGCATTCTTCATGCTCATGCCATAGACCCTGAGCAGGTAATGTGGCTTTGGATGAAACAAAGCCGGATCCAGTTTGTAATGCGTCTCAATATGTTCTTCGGCGAGAATGGGGCTGCCGGCCGCGACCCGACCCACGAGCGGCAGCCCCATTTGCTCACGCAGAGAATCCTTGAGCTGGATGCCTCGCGATGCACCCGGCAACAATTCGAGTACACCCTTTTTCTGCAGCGCACGCAGGTGTTCTTCGGCCGCATTGGCCGACTTGAAACCGAGTTCCCTGGCGATCTCGACGCGCGTCGGCGGTATTCCGGTTTCAGCCATAAATTCTTGAATCATCTCAAGAATTTGCCTTTGTCTTGGGGTCAGTGGGCGCATTTCAGCAGTCCTGTATGTATGCACAGTGCATGTGATTATATACAGTACTTTAAGTAACGCAAGCCGTTTTGGGATACTCGTCCGCTCGCTGCGCGAACTTTATGCTTCGCGTCCGAGCACACCCAAACCAACTTGCTTGCCGCGATTACGCGGACGAGTACCCCGAAGCAGACCGAATCTTACGGCGCTAATAAACAGCGGTCGCAGTGTCGGCTGACACCGACAAACAAGAATAAAACTGCGGTTTTCATTGAAGCTTCGTGTTGTTTAGTAAATAATGCGCGGGCAATTGCACCCCAACAAAGGAAATTTTGAAAATGAACAAGATTGTAAAAGTAAGCGCACTCGTGCTCTTCCTCGGTCTCGCATCGGGTTGTGCGACAACCGGTCTGGACGAAGTGAAAGCTACCGCTGACAGAGCTGCTGCCGATGCTGCTGCTGCTGCTTCGGCTGCTGAAGCCGCTCGTGCAGCCGCAGATCGCGCTGCTCAGGCTGCCGCCGGTGCTCAGAGTACTGCAGATCGCGCGTTGTCGGCCGCAACAGAAGCTCAGGCTTGCTGCGAGGCGAACCGCGCCAGCATGGAACGCATGTTCCAGAAGTCGATGTCAAAGTAGCCTAAGGCTACAAAGAAGTTATTCCAACGCCGCGCTGGTCGCGGCGTTTTTTATTCCCAGTCCGACTGCGACCGGAATTCCATCAGCGCGGTCAATCACCTCCTCTGCCCGCGACCAGTCCAGTTCGCCGCTGCGCTCATAGGTCGCAGCGATGAAAAGTTCAGTAACCGTCGTTAGCTGATCACGCACAGCAGGTACCTCGTGCGCCGCCATGACATGCTCCATTTCCGGTTCTGTAGCAGCCAGCACCGGGTGCGCTTCTATCACAAGCTCATCGCCATCCCAGCCAAACTTGATCGGTGCATTGATGATGCGGACCTTGGTCCTGGTAGCAACGCGATCGAACAGGAATTCAATATCCTCCGGAAACATGCGTACGCAACCGTGCGACACGCGCATGCCGACGCCAGCCGGTTTATTCGTGCCGTGTATCAGGTAGCCGGGCATGCCGAGACGCATTGCGTGTTTACCGAGCGGGTTATCGGGCCCCGGAGGCACCACGGGTGGCAACGGATCACCGTCCGCCAGGTGTTCGTCACGTACCGATTGTGGTGGATACCAGGACGGGTTCACGGCTTTGGCAATAATCTCCGTCATGCCCAAAGGCGTTTCCCAATCCTGGCGTCCGATGCTCACTGGATAGGTCATGACATAGGCCGGCTCGCCTTCCTTCGGCATCGGATAGTAGTAAAGCCGATACTCGGCAACATTGAGCACGAGGCCGGAACGCGGGCCGGGCGGCAGCACATAGCGGGTCGGCAACACGATTTGTGTGCCCTCGCCCGGTACCCAGATATTGACGCCGGGATTGGCACGCACAATATCTTCGTAGCCAAGACCATGACGGCGCGCAATCTCGACCAGTGTATCTTCGTCACGCGCGGTGACCGTCGCGATAGCACCAATAACATCGAAGCCCGCCGGCGGCAGTTCAAATATTTCTGCGTATCCCGTCGTAAACGACAAACTCAGTAGTAATGCAATTACCTTCTTGTTACTCATCTGCCTTTTTCATCGCTTTCAATAACTTCTGTTTCAGATTCAGCCGCGGCCAACCATTCCTGCACAGCGTCACTCTGCAGCAGGCGGCGCGGAAAGTGTAGCGCCGATTCAGGCAGGTTGATGCCGTAAGTTCGAAACCGCAGTGCGACTGGCGCGAACATCGCATCAGCCACACTGAATGAGCCGAACAACCAGGCATTATCCCCACCGTAGCGGTGATAGCAATCCGACCAGATCGCAAAAATCCGATCTATTTCACGTGTCAGCTTGTCCGGCAGGGGCACTTTGCGGCCCATGGCGCGACAATTCATGGGCATGCTGTTGCGCAATACAGCGAAGCCGGCATGCATCTCAGCGCAAATACTGCGCGCGTGTGCCCGTGCAGCAAAGTCGGCGGGCCATAAGGCTGCCTGCGGGTAACGTTCCGCAACAGTCTCCGCAATAGCCAGCGAATCCCAGATTGTCAGATCATCCAATTGCAGCACCGGCACGGTACCGGCGGGACTGAATTTCGCGATCTCCGCGGACGTTGAATCAATGTCCAATGCAATTCTGTGCTCGGTAAACTCGATGCCCGCTTCGCGCAACAACAGCCAGGCGCGCAAAGACCAGGACGAGTAGTTCCTGTTGCCGATGATGAGCTTGGGCGTCATGCAGCGATCATACCGAATAATCTGTTTGACCGTATTGCGAACGGCGGGTAGCCTTTGCGGCCTTATCCGATTGGCTTGCTATCATGAGCTTGAAGATCTCGTTTGAACTCAGCGATCGCGATTTGAAGTATTTCCGCGATGCGTTGAAACACTCCAGGAACACGGTCCGGCACGCCGACGAAGCGGAAGTTGTCGAGGCGATTCGCGATGTGCTCGAGGAAATTCGCAGCAACGAGCCGCTACCTGACTTTGTGGCGGACCGACTTCCGGAAATCGAATTGTTCATGCAAATGCTGACCGACGACGAATGGCAATTGCCCGACGGCGATCGCGAGAGGCTGTTGTCCATGTTTATCTATTTCGGGGACCCGGAGGACATTCTGCCCGATGACATTCCCGTAATCGGATATCTCGATGATGTCATCGTGGTTGAACTGATCATGCAGGATCTGTATCACGTGCGAGAAGCGTACCAGGACTTTTGCTCGTTCCGTGCGTCCTTCGACCAGGAACACGGCAAATCATTTGACAGCGCCGTGCGTCGCGACCGTATTGATCGTCGCCGACAACAGCTGCATCAGCGAATGCAACGCCGGTCTGCAGCACGTAAGTCAGTCAGGCTCTGGTAGCGACACGCAGCCTCGCTACATGCGCAGCAACACCGAACCCCAGGTAAAGCCGCCACCGAAAGCTTCCATCAGCACCAGCTGACCCGGTTTGATGCGGCCATCACGGCGCCCGACATCGAGTGCCATGGGTACGGACGCAGCAGAGGTATTGCCATGGTCCTGCACCGTGAGAATAACTTTCTCCAATGGCAGATCAAGGCGCTTTGCGGTCGCCTGGATTATGCGGATATTGGCCTGATGCGGAACCAGCCAGTCGAGCTCGTCCTGGTGAATTCCAGCCTTCGCCAGCACTTCGGTTGCAACGTTGCCCAAGGTCTTTACCGCAACTTTGAATACTTCGTTCCCAGTCATCATGATCGAGGCCTGGTCGGTGCCGGCTTTATGCAAATCCTTCGATGCTCCGACCGGGTAATAGAGCAGGTCTTTGTATTGACCATCCGCACCCAGGTGGGTGGCAACGATACCTGGTTCTTCTGACGGCCTGACAATCACTGCGCCGGCACCGTCACCAAACAACACACAGGTATTGCGATCGGTCCAGTCGACCAGTTTGCTGATGCATTCGGCACCGATTACCAGTGCGCACTTCGCCTCTCCCGCCTTGATGAACTTGTCTGCAGTGGTCAATGCGTAAATGAAACTGGTGCACGCCGCCTCCATACCGATCGCAGGGCACGCCGGGATACCGAGGCGATGCTGCACCAGGGTGGCACAATTCGGGAAAATCAGATCCGGGGAGGTGGTACCCACCAGCACCATGTCGATATCAGTAACTTTGATACCGGCATCGTCTATAGCAATTTTCGCGGCTTCCACGCACATGTCGGAGGTGGTCTGTTCGGCAGCAACCACGTGGCGGCGCTCGACACCAGTGCGCGTACGAATCCACTCGTCCGTGGTATCAACCATCTTTTCCAGATCAAAATTTGTCAGAATTCTCTCTGGCAAATATCGTCCGGTACCGACTATTTTTGTGTAGGTCATGCCGCTTCCCGCTGCAACAGGCGCCCGATCTGCTGTGGCACCTGGTTCTGAACCTCGACCACCGCCGTATCGATCGCATGTTGAAACGCGTAGCTGTCGGCGCCACCGTGGCTTTTGATCACAATACCATCGAGACCGACCAGCGTCGCGCCATTGTATTTGCGCGAGTCCATCTGCCCGGCAAGACTTTGCAGCACTGGGCGCGACAACAACGCCTGCAGCCTGGCGAACCAGCTGTTGGTAAAGGCGCGCCGCAGATAATGTGACGCCAGGCCAACGGTCCCTTCCATCGTCTTCAGCGCAACGTTTCCGGTAAAGCCGTCCGTGACCACGACGTCCGCCTTGCCCGCAAATAATTCGCTGCCCTCGATAAAGCCGACGTAGTTCAGACTGCTGGCGGTGAGCATGGCGGCAGCCTCCCTGACTGTATCGTGACCCTTGGTGTCTTCGGCGCCGATATTCAACAAGGCGATTTTTGGCGATTCGATGCCCGTGATATCAGCCGTCACGATCGACCCCATGACGGCGAACTGAAACAGGTGCTCGGCAGTGCACAGGGTGTTGGCACCAAGATCGAGCATGTGCAGGGTGCCGCCAATGGCCGGCAACTCGGTAATAATTGCGGGCCGATCGATACCAGGCAACATTTTCAATACGTATTTCGCGGTGGCCATGAGCGCCCCGGTGTTACCGGCGCTGACGCAGGCAGCTGCCGCACCACTCTTGACCAGGTTCAAGGCGACACGCATGGACGAATCTTTTTTCTTGCGCAGAGCATCGACCGGGGACTCGTTCATGGCAACGACTTCGCTGGCATGCACGATCGACAGCCGCGGTTCGTCACCGACGATGCGCGTTACCAGGTCACGCAATACCGCTGAATCGCCAACCAGAATAAGTTCGAGCCCGGTATGCACACTGATGGCCGCATTTGCAGCGCGCACGACTACCTCGGCGCCACGGTCGCCGCTCATCGCGTCAAGGGCAATTATTGACGTTGCCGCCACAAACAGAATGTCATGCAGCGCATGACCAGTTCAGCCTGGCCGTTTACGCGTCGTCGTTTTCTGCGACTTCTGGCTGCACAATCACCTGATTGCCGCGATAGAAGCCGTCTGCAGTCACACGATGTCGCAGATGCGTCTCGCCGGAGGTCGGGTCAACAGACACCGCTGGTTTTTTCAACTTGTCATGTGAGCGACGCGCGCCACGCGTTGCCGGGGTCCTGCGACTTTTTTGAACAGCCATTCTCTTCTCCTGGAATAATGGCGCTAGCGCGCCATCATTAAGTTCAGTTTTCCTTGCCCATCTGCGTTTTCAAATTCGCAAACGGCGTTTTCATCGGCGCTGGTTTTTCGCCCGCCACCGTCAGTGCCACACAATCGTTATCGGCATCATGCATTGCCGCAAACGGCAGCGCCATGACCAATGCTTCATCAACCAGGTCTGCCGGACAAAGCGTGCCATCATCCAGCTCCCAGTGCTCGTACCCATCAGCAGCAACGTCGCCGAACATCAGTCTCAACTCCACTCGCAGCGGCAGCGAAAACGGCCGCAAGCAGCGCTGGCAAACAGCCCAGACATCGACTGCCGCATGCCCGCGAACCGCGGGTAACTTGCCCTGCGCGTCAGCGAAACCAAAGTTCAGCCTGCCGCAGACCAGCGAATCGCGCCAGGCCGGCAGCGGATTATCTCCGTGCAGCGCCCTGAGGTCCCGTGCAATTGCCTCGCCAAGTCTCTCGAAATCAGAGACTTTGTTTTTAATTTCAATAACTTGTCCGACAGCCGCGAGTTCCTGCGGAGTGCGGCGTTGCTGCAACGGATTGCCCATGGCGCGCGCATGATAAGGACCATGGCGGCCGCTGTCAAAGCTCACCCTCAGGAAACGGTCGGTTTCCGTGACGGCAACGGTTAAACTGCCGACTGTCCGGGCCAAGTTTTTGATTTTATGCAGAATCCCTCCGCGCCGTCGATTATCCTCGCCTCCTCGTCGCAGTACCGTCGCGGACTGCTCGACCGTTTCCTGTCGGAGTATGAGGCAGTCTCGCCAAACGTCGACGAAAGCAACGAAGACCGGCTTGCGCCGCGCGAACTGGCCAGCCAGCTGGCCCGCAGGAAGGCCGAGGCAGTGTCAGTGAATGCGCGCGATGCCCTGGTCATCGGCGCCGACCAGCTGGCCGTGCTCGACGATCAGGTGCTGGGCAAGCCCGGTGACCACGCCGGTGCCATCGAACAGCTGCTGGCTGCCTCCGGCAAGTCGATGACCTTTCTCACCGCGGTGTGCATGCTTGACCCGATCGGCAGGACCCGGCACGAGCATGTCGATATCACCACGGTACGATTTCGCAATTTCGACCGACGCCTGGCCGAGGTCTACCTGCGTCACGACGAGCCCTACGACTGTGCCGGCAGTTTCAAGCTCGAGGGCGCAGGATTCGTGCTGTTCGAATCGGTGAAAGCAGAAGACCCGACCGCGCTGATCGGCTTGCCGATGATCTGGGTCGCGGGCCGGCTGCTGGAACTGGGCTACCTGCTCCCGTCGTAGCCGGGCCGCAATGCAAACGTCTTATTTCGCAAGGCGCTGCAGAAATTTCTCGAGGTCATCGGCGAGCGGCGAGGTGAAATGCAGCTCATTGCCACTGCTGTCGGGAAACGCGATCGATTGCGCATGCAGGAATAATCGTTGCAGGCCGAGCTTTTTCGCCGCACGATTCGCTGCGCCGTCCCCGTATCGCTCGTCCCCGACCAATGGGTGCTCGTAGAATTCCAGGTGCACGCGAATCTGGTGCGTGCGGCCGGTCAGCGGCGAGCACTGCAGCAAACTGTATTGGCCGAACGATCTCGACAGGCGCACCCTGGTTTGCGCCGGCTTGCCCTCGCGACTGGCAACGACGTGGCGCTCGCCGCCCTGCCGGTGATGTACGAACAGTGGTTCGTCAATGAGTTGCTCACCCAGCTGCCAGTCGCCGACCGCCAGCCCGAGGTAGTTTTTCTCCACCAGACCGTCGCGAAATTGCTCATGCAGTTCGCGCAGCGCGCTGCGGCGCTTGGCCAGCACCAGGCATCCCGAGGTCTCCCGGTCCAGCCTGTGCACCAGCGACAAGTCACGCAGCTCGGGACGTGCATATCGCAGCATCTCTATAACGCCATGACTGACGCCGCTGCCACCGTGCACAGCGACACCGGACGGCTTGTCGATAACCAGCAGGCGCTTGTCCTCGAACAGCACGCGATCCACCACGCTCGCGGCCAGCCCCGGACTTGGCGCCTCTGCGTCCTCGCGTATCCGGACCGGCGGAATCCGGACCTCATCGCCGTCCTGCAACCTGTACTCGGCGCGCACCCGACCGCCATTCACGCGGACCTCACCACGCCTCAGAATGTTGTAGATGCGCCCTTTCGGGATCCCCGGCAGTTCGCGCCGCAGGTAATTATCGATGCGCTGCCCGGCCTGCTCGCTGTCGACGCAGATTTTGCGTACCTGCGTTCGCTGCGCCGCAAGGTCTTTCGGATTTTCTTGCATGATCAATAGCTTGATGGATTCAAGGTGTGTGCTATATTACCGCGCTGTGAGCCCCGGTCCACGGATCTGGAGCTCACAAAGCCTTCGCGGCAGTTATTTCTGGACCTGTCGCGTCGTTATTAGACACTTTATTAAAGATTTATCCTTGGCTACGCGTTGCGGAGCCAACCCGGATGGCAGCGAGCTCGGCAATCAAGCGAGCGCCAAAGCGGCCAAACCGCAGGGAATACATGCTGAATTTTTCACGGTTCCTGATGCAAAGCAATCAGTACCACTACAAGTATCTCGACCGCACAGGCGGCGCAGGCATGCGCCTGTTCCTGCTGTGTGAGACTTCCTGCGCGCGCCCGCTGGCACTTCTTGCCGAATTACTGCCCTTTTCCACTTATCAAGTAGGGCAACATGAAAAGAATGTTAATCAATGCAACTCAGGAAGAAGAGTTGCGTATGGCGATGGTCGACGGCCAGCGCCTCTATGATCTGAATATCGAATTACCGACAGGCGAACGCAGAAAGGCAAATATCTACAAAGGCAAGATTACCCGGCTCGAGCCCAGCCTCGAGGCAGCATTTGTTGATTACGGCGCTGAGCGCCATGGATTCCTCCCGCTCAAGGAGATCTCCCCGGAGTATTTCGTCAAGCCGGTCGAGTCCGGCAAGTTCAATATCCGCGACGTCCTCAGGGAAGGCCAGGACATTGTC
Organism: Gammaproteobacteria bacterium; assembly: GCA_029884455.1. Taxonomy (GTDB): domain Bacteria; phylum Pseudomonadota; class Gammaproteobacteria; order Steroidobacterales; family Woeseiaceae; genus UBA1847. The sequence goes on from JAOUHU010000021.1 coordinate 39,139, forward strand.
GTCCAGGTCGACAAGGAAGAGCGCGGCAACAAGGGCGCAGCGCTCACCACTTTTGTCAGCCTTGCCGGACGCTTCGTCGTTCTGAAACCCAATAAATCACGGTCCGGCGGCGTTTCGCGACGTATCGTTGGCGAAGAGCGCGACCTCGCGCGAGCCTCGCTCGAAGGCGTCGAGATTCCCAAGGACATGAGTGTCATTCTGCGCACGGCCGGTATTGACCGAAGCCCGGAAGAGATCGCCTGGGACCTGCAGAACCTGCTCACGGTCTGGACTGCAATCCTGAACGTCGTGCTGGAACGCAAATCGCCGTTTCTCATCTATCGCGAAAGCAATTCGGTCATCCGCGCGTTGCGAGACTACATGACGGATGATGTCGGTGAAATCCTGATCGACGACGAGGCCACTTATAAGGAAGCGGTTGAATTCGTTTCGCAGGTCATGCCGCAGAGCCTGAAGAAGATCAAGTATTACGACGACCCGGTACCGCTCTTTACGCGATTCCAGGTCGAAACACAGATTGAGTCGGCGTTCACGCATTCAGTCAGCCTGCCCTCCGGCGGCAGCATCGTCATTGATCACACCGAAGCACTGGTCTCCATCGACATCAACTCGGCGCGATCGACAAAGGGTGGCGATATTGAGGCTACGGCGCTGAATACCAATCTCGAGGCGGCCGATGAAATCGCCCGGCAATTGCGTATTCGCGATCTTGGCGGCCTGATCGTGATTGATTTCATCGATATGGGGCCGCAAAAGCACCAGCGCGCCGTCGAGGACCGATTGCGCGACGCCGTGCGTGAAGACCGCGCGCGCGTGCAGATCGGCAAGATTTCTCGCTTCGGCCTGCTGGAGATGTCACGCCAGCGGCTGCGACCCTCGCTGGACGAGTCGAGTTACCTCGCCTGCCCGCGCTGTTCCGGCATCGGCACCATTCGCAGCGTCGAATCGCTGGCGCTGGCAATCCTGCGCATTATTGGCGAGGAAGCGCGCAAGGAGCGTACTGCCAAAGTTATCGCACAGCTACCGGCCGAAGTGGCTACCTACCTGTTGAACGAAAAACGTGACTGGGTGCAGAGCCTCGAAGCGCGCAACGAGGTGCAGGTAGTACTGGTTGCGAATCCCTTGCTGGAGACGCCGCATTACGACGTGCGCCGCATCCGCGACGATCAGATGGACATGCCTGAAAACAGCGGCGTCAGCTACGCGCTGAAAAGTGCCGACATGGAACCGGAGTCACCGCAGGCGATCCTCGCTCGCAAGGCCATCGAACCGGCTGCGATTGCCGTCCTGAAACCCACGACGCAAGCGCCGAAGCCGGAAAGCCCGGGCTTCTGGTCATGGCTCGGATCGTTTTTCGCCGCCAGCGACAAGCCGGCCAAGCCGAAGAAAGCATCGTCTGCCGGCCGTCGTGACAGCCGCAGTGACCGCGACAGCCGTGGACGCAGTTCGCCGCAGGGTCGAGGCCGAACTGATCAGCGGCGTGCGGACGAAAGCCGCAAGCCGAATCGCAAGAAATCCGACCGGTCCGGCAAGAAGGCCAGCGCACGCGATCAGAATCGCGGCCCGAAAGACGACGGTATCAAGCCGCAGCCACAGCAGCCGAAACAACAGAAGCAGCCGGCACCGGCAGCGCAGGAGACGGCTGCCGCAAACAACGAGCCGCAACCGGCAAGCGACGGCAAACCGGCGCGTAGCCGCAGAAGTCGCGGCGGACGACGACGGCGTCGTGGCAGTGCCGCGGAACGCTCGGCCGCGGAAAGTGCAAGCGGGACGAATAAGTCCGGACAAGAGTTGTCAGAGCAGGCCGCGCAGGAGCAGTTCGCCAGGGAGCAGATGGCGCAGGAAGCGGACACTGCAAAGCAGGCACCGCGGCGGCATCCGAGGTCCAGCGAGGCCAAACCGGACGAGCCGGTAACGCCATCGGGCAAGTCGCAAGTGGATCTCGCCGAGACCCAGCCGAACCTGGATGTGCGGGCGATAATTGCGAGTACACCTGTTTTAAAACAGGATGTTAAAGCCGAAACATCAGGTAATGGATCAAACGAAAATGCGGCCCCCGTGGCGCCACCCGAGCCGCGACCTGCGCCTCCGCCAGCTCCGAAACCTGAACCGATAGTCGTGGCAGCACCGAAACCTGAAATGCCAGCCGCAGCACCGGCGCCGAAACCCGAGGGTCGATTGTTGCCCTGGGACAATGAACAGGGGCAATAAATAAGCTCAATTAGCTAACAGGATCGCGTCAGCGTCTCTAGCAGGCCTCGGGACGCTTTTTCCACGAGATCGAGCACGCGCTCGAATCCGGCAGCTCCGCCATAGTAAGGATCCGGCACCTCGGATTCGCCACCCGGTGCAAATTCCATGAACAGGCGGATCTTGTGGTGATATGAGGGATCCGATAGTTGCGCAAGCGCGGCGCTATTATCGCGATCCATGGCGATGATGAAATCGAAGCGCTCGAAGTCCTCAGCCTGCACCCGACGCGCACGAATATCGGCCAGCGAATAGCCCCGGCGTGCCGCGGCCGCGGCCGCGCGACGGTCGGCAGCCGAGTTGACGTGAAAGGCATGCGTTCCGGCGGAGTCGATATCAAATTGCTCGGCCAGGCCTGCCTGTTGAATCAGATGGCGAAATACGCCTTCTGCAGTTGGCGAACGGCAGATATTGCCCATGCAGACAAATAGTATGCTAATCTTAGGGCCTGAGGACATAAGTACTTGTTTTTAAAGGATTCATGTTCCGAGGGGTTCCGGCAAAATCCGGGGGTATCCGGAGCAAATTGTACCCAAATTGTACCCAAAAGGGTTTTTCATGCGCCAAAAACTGTCCGCCAGCAAGGTCGAAGCGCTGTATCGCCGCCCCGAATCATTGTCGGCAACCGATGGCGGTGGCCTGTATTTCCGCAAGCGGAGAAAATCCGCGTCGTGGGTCGTCCGCCGGTCACGAGACAAGGCTGTATCGTACACGACCATTGGCCGCTATCCCGAAGTGAGCCTGGCGGAAGCCAGGAAAATTCTCAGAAAGTTTGGTTCGGATTCCGTCGAGGACAAAACCGTCGCTGACTTGCTTCAGGACTGGTTCGATCAGAACCAAACCACATGGCGGCGCCCTGAGCAGATGGAAGGTTACATCCGCAGGCTGACTGCCGACGATCCACGGTTGGTGGCGATGAACATTCATGTCGTTGACCTGGTCACCGTTCGTAATTCGCTCAAAAACTACGCGTGCAAGCATGGCAACGTGGCCGCCAACCGACTCATGGAAATCCTCAAACAGGTCTTCAAGCACGCCGTTCAGGTCGGCTATCTCCAGTACTCCCCGATCGCCGAGCTCACCCGCAAAGTCGTCGGTGGCGTTGAGAAATCCCGGCACCGCATACTAACCGACCGCGAGATCCGATTACTTTGGAATATCGACCGTCACACGGAACTGTTTCGCTTTCTGCTACTTACCGGTCAGCGCATCCGGGAGACACAAATCGCCCGTTGGGGCGACATCAACGGCGACCGGTGGTTTATCCCGGCCAGCAACAACAAGTCGGCCCGCGACCATTGGGTCGCGCTCTCGCGCCAGTCGCAAGGGCTGCTCAGCTCCCTCGGAGCCAGACGCGGCAGGATCTTCTCATCCGGATCGTCCACCGCCGTACAGTCCTTTCTTCGACGCTGGTGCGAGCGCCACAGGATCGGCGAGAACAACCCGCAACAAGTCCATAAGGGTTTCTTCACGCCTCACGATCTTCGACGGACGTTCGCAACGAGGCTCAACGAAATGCGAATTGGTCCGCATATCGTCGAGAAGATTCTCAATCATCGAATGGCCGGTGTCATGGCCGTGTACAACCAGGCGGATTACGAAGAAGAGCGAATTGCCGCAATGCAGATATGGGCAGACGAACTTGACCGCATTGTCCAATCAAACTGACGAATAACGGCGCCCCGTCATGCTGCGACGATTGTATAGATTGCCAGCGTAGCCCGCCGAGACACGACGAGAAACGCCGTCAGCTCCTGCATGACTTAACGGATTCATTTCTCAAAGGACTTGTCTAATTTCTTTGGATCTGACCAGCGCCTTTCGGATCCAAACAATGCCGAACCAAAGAATCTGCCGACTCCCTGAAGTCATTGCCCGTACAGGGCTTCCTCGATCGACGATTTACGAACTGATGCTGAACGACGAATTCCCGTCGCAAATACGGCTGGGTCGTCGAACAGTCGGTTGGGTCGAGAGTGAGATAGAAGTTTGGATCGACAGACGAATCGACGTGAGTCGACGAAACAAAATCGAAAGTCGTTGATGCCCTGGGCGACGTCCCTTCGGCCTTTTCAGATGTGTCCGCGATATCAGGGGTTAACCCACAGACAATCGATGATGTTTTCTATGTATCCGTTGTGATCGTCATTTATGCGATCGGCTACCTGGGTCTGCGCCAGCCCATTATTTTTGCTCGTGACCCGGCCGGAGAAGCGGCCAATAAGAAGTATGAAAAATCGGCTATCGATGCAGACATGAGTAATGCATTGCTTGTTGAGCTGCGCCAGCATATGGCCTCTGCCAAGCCCTACCTGGACGGCGACCTTACGCTGGCCGAACTCGCTCGGCAGCTGAAAATATCGCAAAACTACCTGTCACAGGTCATTAACGAGCAGACCGGCAAGAACTTCTTCGATTTCGTGAACGAGCATCGCATAGAAGCGGCGAAGCGCGTGCTCGCCGATCGGGACCGATCGGATGCCAAGGTCCTGACGATCGCCATGGACGCCGGCTTTAACTCGAAAACGGCCTTTTACGAGGCGTTCAAGAAACACGTCGGGCAGACGCCCCGCCAATACCGGCTTTCCGTGGTTCCCGCGGCCGATTAGTGGCCTTTGCCTCTAAGGCTCTGATTTCCCGTCGGAAATAAAACGTCCGTTCTTATAGGAGCGGACGACGTTCGCCTGCGCAACTGTCAGATTTCTCCTTACGCATGCCGCATTGGCATCCGATTCATTCTCGAGGAGAGGAAGACAAAATGTTCAATTTAAAACCACTCACCGTGCTGGGCTGGCTCTTGTTGCTCGCCATCCTGACAAGTCTTAATGCCGGCTGCAGCCCATCGGGCCAGCGGGTCGACGCGGTACCGGAGCCTGAGCTCACCGTCGCCGAGCGCCTGCAGGCCGTGCTTGACCAGGCCGTTGCCGACGGTTTGCCTGGTGTCGCGCTGGCAATCATGGGCGACGATATCAGTTTCACCGGCGTCGCCGGTCTGGCGGACGTAGCCTCGGCGGCTCCGCTCACTGATAACCACCGTTTCTACCTTGCGAGCATCGGCAAGACCTATACGTCCGTTGCTTTCGTGCGACTGGCAGCGGACGGTTTGCTTCGCCTGGACGATCCGATCACAGATTGGCTGCCGGATTCAATCACGGACCGAATTCCATTCGCCGATGCAATCACGGTACGCAGTCTGCTCAATCATACGAGCGGCATATTCGATTACCAGAATGACGGTGACGATGGCGCAGAGTGGGAGGCAGCGTTCATTCCTGAACCGGCGCGCCAGTGGATGAACACGGACGTATTGCCTTTCTTTCTGGACCAGCCATTGAACTTCGA
>JAOUHU010000022.1 GCA_029884455.1 Gammaproteobacteria bacterium
ACCAGTTCACCGCCGCCTTCGGTATCGGTGAAGGGCCGGATCAGCGCCATCAGGCGACCGTCTTCCAGTTCACGCGGCTGCATGAACTGAATGGTGTCGCCGTTGCTGCCCGTATCGTGGCTTTGGCGACCATAAAGCAATTCCAGGTTCGAGCCGTCCGGATTCATGCGGTACAAGTTGACCGTGTTGTTACTGGCCGCGTTGTCCCAGCGGCTGAACACGATTTGCCCGTTGCCAAGTACCGAGGGATCGAGGTCGTGGCTCTGGTTGAAGGACACCTGCACGATGCCGGTGCCGTCGTCGTTCATCACGTGCAGATTGAATGCAAACTCGTTAAGGTCTTCGTCAATGGCGACGAAGGCTTCCTTGTTCTCATCGATCAGCACGGCTTGCGATTGTGTCTGCCGGGTTGACGAAAAGATAATGCGACCGTCCGGCAGGTACTTGGGCATGATGTCATGTCCGATCTCCGCCGTATTGTCCGACGCTATCACGCGCTCCAGCACGTTGGTGTCGAAGGTGTATTTCCAGATATTCCAGGTCGGCAGGTCTTCTTCGTCCAGGTTTGGATCGAACGGCCAGCGCATCGAGAAGATAATTGAACTGCCGTCGTAAGCGATTTCGAGATCGCGAATCGCCGCCAGTCCCTGGGTGAGATCGCCGGTAATATTCACAGCCTCGGCGCTTGGTGAGGCACGATCGCGAAAATACACGTCGGCACCAAAGTCGAAGGTAATCTGTTCGCGCAGATCGTTCTGTACGAAGGCGCCATTGTCATCGAATGGCACAGGTGCCTTGATGTAGGCAATCGGAAAGTCGACCACCACCGGGTCTGCATCCTGGCCGTCGCCAATACTCACGCCGTCCCCGCCACCGCAGGCAGCGAGCAGCACAGACAAAAACGCCGCCAGCAACGCTGTGCGCTTTCCGGATCCTTCCGTCGGTTGCTGCGATAAGCTGTTCATGACCCATACCTCTTATCAAAATGGCAGGTCGGCGCTTACGCGCGTGGCCTGCAAAGTGCACACCACCCCACCATCCGGGCAATGTGTAATAGTGGACGCGGACCTGCATCCGTACCGTTAACGCGATCACAATCCTCATCGTAATCGCGGTTGCAAGGCATATTTGCGTCGCAGTATAAGAGACGCGTTTATCTCGATGTAATGTCGAAAAAGCGCGACAGTACGCAAAGTCAAATCTTGCACTTACAACACGAATGCAAGCGTCCTTTGGTTCCGAAAAATTTTTCAGCAATGTTTTTCGGTTTGCGTTTCTGCAACACGCCGACACCGCAATAGCCATTGACTGTCTTGACCTGTGGTCTGGATGTGACGTCGGTACGGCAGCTGTCTGCCTTCTGCGACAGTTGCGCATGCCCTATCAATCAGTAACTTAGCTCACCCGGGCCCATCAAATGTGCGTAATGACAGACAGTGGCTTGACATATGGCGACCTGCGGGGGTCTTCGAGGCATCTCTATAACCGTTTGTTTTTATTGTATTTATTGCTCGACTTCGGGGCGAAATCAAAAGCTGGCACAGCACTTGCTTTATTCCTGGTGGAACGCTTCGAAATGCGGGCTCAAAGAGACGCATATGCGGGGACTGTGAGTGTATTCACGGAGAAATAAGTCACAGTCTGGCAGACTTTTTTGCATCGACGGATCGATCGATAGTTCAAACCCGTTAATGCAGCACACGTCGTGAATCATTACGCGAGTAGGTTGACTATGAATAACAAGACATGGATGCAGTTCTTTGTTGCCTTGATTGCCATTGCGACGATCGCGTCGGCTCACGCCGGACCGCGTGAACAGGCCCAACGAATTCATGAGCGTCTCGCCGGTGTTCCGCCGTCGTCCGCCGATCTGACTTCGATGGAAGCGATGATCAACGCCAACAATGCGACCGGCGCCGCGAACCTCGCAATGGACAATGTAAATTTTTACAACGTCACGCTGAAAAACTTCGCGGCCCCCTGGACCAACCGCGACCAGTCAGTATTCGTGCCTTTGAATGACTACATCGCGACGGTCATCGGTATGGTGCGTGACCGCGCCGATTTCAGCACCTTGCTGTCCGCAGATCGCACCTATGTCGGCAGGAACGGCGTGGTACCGACCGGTCCGTCTGCGGCAAACAACCAGCATTACATCGAGCTGGAAGCAAACAATGTCAATCTCCGCGATGAGCTCGAGTTTCGCAGCCAGTCATCCATCATGGGCATTCCGTCGAGCGCCACAGCCGGCGTCATGACCTCGCGTGCCGCGTCAGAGGCATTTTTCATTGCCGGCACGAACCGCGCCATGTTCCGCTTCACCCTGTTGAATCACATGTGTAACGACATGGAACAGATGCATGACACGCGCCTGCCGCCCGACCGCATTCGCCAGGACGTCAGCCGCAGTCCGGGCGGTGACAGTCGACTGTTCCTGAATAACTGTATCGGCTGCCACTCCGGCATGGATCCGCTGGCCGGAGCGTTTGCCTACTACAACTACGACGAAACCAGCGGCCGGCTCGTGTATGACGCCTCCGCACCGCACCCGAAGCACTTCAACAACAACCTGAATTTTCCGCAGGGCTACGTCACGGTAGACGATTCCTGGGAGAACCGCTGGCGCGAGGGGCAGAACGCCTACCTCGGTTTTGACAACGCCTTGCCCGGCAGCGGCAACGGCGCGCAGTCGCTGGGCCAGGAACTCGGCAACAGCGAGGCCTTTGCGTCCTGCCAGGTGAAGAAGGTATTTCGCACGGTCTGCCTGCGCGAGGCAGAAGACCAGACGGATCGCAACGCAGTCGCTGCGATAACCGCCACGTTCCGCAGCACCGGCTACGACCTGAAGCAGGTATTTGCGGATTCGGCCGTTCATTGCATGGGCCAGTAGGGAGACTGAACATGAAAAACGCAATTGGATTTGCCAAACCTGCTGCCCCGATCGATCGCAACGATGGTCGATCGCTGCAAGGCGTGTTACTGGCTGTTTTTGCCAGCATCGTATTGAGTGCTTGTGGCGGTGGCGCGGCGACAACCGCTTTGCCGCCCGCCCCGGGCACCGGCAACAACAATAATTCGACCTACACCGGCCCGGTAGCCCGCGACGCCGATGTGCTGAAATTCCAGCAGGAATTCTGGTCGAACGCGAAGACCACGGACCGCTGCGGCAACTGCCACAACGAGACCGTCGGACGCGTACCGATGTTCGTGCGCAATGACGATGTCAACCTGGCCTACGATGCCGCGATAACTGTTGTTGATACGCAGCAGCCCTCCGCCTCGACGATTGTTGCAAAAGTCTATAGTGACGGCGCCGGGCATAACTGTTGGGTCGCCGATCCCGGCGTTTGCCGCTCGATCATGACCACATGGATTGAGAATTGGCTGGGTGAGGCCGTGGGTGGTGGGCGATCCATCATCCTCACGCCGCCGCCATCCACGGACCCGGGCGCGAGCAAGAACTTCCCGGCCGACCCGAATACGGTCGGTACCAATGGCACATCATTTGCCAACACGGTTTATCCCCTGCTCACAACCTACTGCGCGAACTGCCATAGCTCAGAAGCCGGTACGCCGCAGCAGCCCTATTTTGCCGACCCGAATATCGTCAGCGCCTACGATGCCGCGAAACCGAAGATGAACCTCGATGTACCGGCCAATTCGCGCTTTGTACTGCGGCTGCGCAACGAGTTCCACAACTGCTGGACCAGTTCCTGCGGCAACGACGGCCAGACCATGGAAGATGCGATCACGGCATTTTCAAATGGTATTAACCTTACGCAGGTTGACCCGAATCTTGTCACCAGCAAGGCGCTGAAGCTGACCGACGGCACGCTCGCTTCGGGCGGCAATCGCTATGAGTCCGCACAGATTGCGCTGTGGGAATTCCAGACCGGCAGCGGCACGGTGGCTTACGACACCAGCGGTGTCGACCCGGCGCTGGATCTTAACCTGTCACAGGAAGTGACCTGGTTCGGCGGCTGGGGCATTACCACCAACGGCGGTCGTGCACAGGCTACTACCACAGCAAGCCGCAAACTCTATGACGTATTGCTGGAATCCGGTGAGTTCTCGATCGAGGCCTGGGTCGTGCCAGCGAACGTTACGCAACAGGAGGCCCGTATCGTCAGCTACTCGGCGAACACGACCAACCGCAACTTCACCTTGCAGCAGAACATGTACAACTACGATTTCCTGTTGCGCACCAATGCAGCCGATGCCCAGGGCAACCCGCTGACGACACTGAATGGTGACCCGGCCCTGTCAACGCCGGACGCCGACGAGGTACTGCAGGCTACCCTGCAGCATGTTGTCGCAACCTACCATCCGACCGACGGCCGCCGCATCTACGTAAACGGCGCGCTGGTCTCGAACGCCGACCCGGTACCGGGCGGTACGTTTATCGACTGGCAGGACACCTTTGCGTTGATTCTTGGCAGCGAGGTCGGCGGCCAGCGCTCCTTCGACGGCACGATTCGGCTTGCGGCCATTCACCGCCGCGCGCTGACGCCAGAGCAGGTCACGCAGAATTTTGATGTCGGCGTGGGCGAGAAATTCTTCCTGCTGTTCGATATTTCGGAAATCATCCAGGCAGCGCCGCAGTCCTCCTACATCCTCTACGAGGTGGCGCAGTACGATTCTTACGCCTACCTGTTCGACAAGCCGCACTTCATCACGCTGGATGGTTCGACGCCGGAAGGCATCCCGATTGAAGGCGTGCGCATCGCGATGAACGGCGTCGAGACGCCGGTCGGACAGAGCTACGCGACCCTGGTCGATGTGCTGAGCGCATCCGAGTTCGTCGAGCTCGGCCAGCCGCTGTCTTCACTCGGTGCGGTATTGCCGCTCGAGAAGGGCCCGGCTGATGACGAGTTCTTCCTGACTTTCGACCGTCTGCACCTGTCGAGTTATTTGCGGCAGGCGGATCCGACGCTGAATATCATTCCCAGCGACCTGGCTCCGGCTGCACGCATCGGCTTGAAGACCTTTGATGAGATCGATGCCACCTACTCGACGGTCACCGGTGTTAATCGCACCAGCTTCGCGAACGTGGACATGACCTTCCAGGAGTTGCGGCAATCCTTGCCGGCAGTGGAGGACATCAACACGTTCCTGTCGTCGCACCAGGTCGCCATCGCGCAGCTCGCGATTGCCTACTGCGACGCGATGATTGGTTCGAACGCCAGCCCGAACCCGGCTGCCGCGGCGAAATTCCCCGGCTTCCAGTTCGGCGCAGCACCCGGCGTCGCATTTGCTGCGGGCGCCGAGCGCGACAAATTTGTCGTGCCGCTGATCAACGACATCATGGGCACGGGGCTCGCCAGTCAGCCGGCATACGCCGACGTTTATGCCGAGCTTGCGTCGTTCACGGCCGCAGGCGATCGACCAAACAACCTGATCACACGACTGGTTGCCGGTGGCAGTGATACACGTGCGATTTCCAAGGGTGTTTGCGCCGCCATGCTCGGCAGCGCAACCACGCTGATTCAGTAAGCGACAGGACAAGGATAAGGAATACCACTATGGCTAAGAGACGAAATGCACGGCAACTGGATGCGCCGCAGCTTCATGGAGACCATCCACGTCCTGTCACGCGGCGCGATTTTGTCGCACGCGGTTTCATCAGCGGCGCAGCCTACGCGACCAGCGGCGGCATCCTGAGCCTGTTCGCGAACCCGCGTGAGGCGCTGGCGCAGTCGAACCTGTCGCAGGACCTGCAAAACCTGCTGGTGAACCCGTGTCAGATCGCGACCAACGGCGCCGGCAAGATTCCATTCATCTGTTTTGATCTCGCCGGAGGCGCCAACATCGCCGGCTCGAACGTGCTGATCGGCCAGGAAGGCGGCCAGTCCGACTTCCTTTCGACTGCGGGTTATGAGCGGCAGGGATTGCCGGGCAATATGATCCCTGGCCTGACGGATCCAAACCTGGGCAATGCGCCGTACGCAAACTTTGATCTCGGACTCGGCTTTCACCTCGACAGCGCTTTCCGTCGTGGCATCATGACCAGCCTGGCAGCGGGCCGCGAATTGAACATCAATGGCGCTGTCATCCCGGCGCGCTCGGACAATGACACGGGTAATAACCCGCACAACCCGATGTACGGTATTGCGCGCGCGGGTGCCGGCGGGCTTGGCGCCGACGGCAATATCCTGACCCTGATCGGCTCGGAGAATACCGACTCGGGCGGCAACTCGATGTTGCCGCAGGCACTGTACGATCCTGAACTTCGTCCCACCAAGGTGGACCGCCCCTCAGACGTCACCAATCTCGTCGATACCGGTGACCTGGTCGGCATCCTGTCGAAAGATGACGCGACCGCGGTCATGGAGTCTATTTACCGTATCAGTGAGCGCAAGACCGCGCAGGTTGACACGCAAATCACGCGCGATGCGGTCATCAAGGAAATGGTCAATTGCGGCTACCTGAAGTCGGCCGATATTGCCGATCGATTCGGCGGCGTGCCGATTGACCCGTCGCTGGACCCGGAGATCGTGGACCAGCCGGGTGCTCCGGGCACGGGCATCTTTACGCAGGCCGAGTGGAATGCGGGTGACCGCGATGCACAGGAGTTCCGCAAGACCGCAGCCATCATGAAACTGGTGATCAACGGCTACGCCGGTGCCGGCACCATCGAAATGGGCGGCTACGACTACCACGGTGGGCGCCGTGCCGAGGGCGAGGTCAAGGACGAGCGTGCCGGTCGCTGCATGGGCGCCTGCCTCGAATATGCGGCGCGTCGCGGCGTGCCACTGATGCTGTACGTTTTCAGTGACGGTTCGCTGTCGTCGAATGGCGCAATCGATAACACGATTGAAGGCCGTGGCAAGGGTGAGTGGGTCAGCGACAACTCATCGACCGCCGGCGCATTCTTCCTCGTCTACAACCCTAGCCGGCGTGCGACGCTGATAGGCGCGACACCGGAAGAGCAGGCGATGCATCAGCAAATCGGCTACATGAGTTCCGACGGCTCGGTGCAACGTGCATCGTCTCCGGCTGCGAACAACGTCAACCTGCTGGTCAACACCGTGCTGCTGAATTACATGGCCCTGCATGGCGAGCAGGCACAGTTCGGCAACGTGTTCCAGAACCATGGCCTGGGTAATTCGACCCTGCAGGATGCACTGACAGCATTTACGCCGATCTGCAATGGCACGATCGCGAATCCAACGTAAACAGACCCTGTTGCACCATTAGCGGCCAGTCGCGCAATACGACTGGCCGTTTTTCTTTGCGGCCCTATAATCAGCCCATGCATGAAACCCTGAACGCATTGCTTGCCTGTCCGCGTTGCGACAAAACACCATTGCTGCCACACGACAATGCGCTGCGTTGTACGGCGTGCCAGGCAGACTTTCCATTGCTCGATGGCATGCCGTGGCTTTTCGCTGAACCCGAAGCCAGCCTCGGTGAGTGGCGCGGCCGCATGCGTTTTGCGCTGCTGTCGCTGGGACACGAGGTCTCGCGGCTCGATGCTGAACTTAGAGACCCGGCGTTACGGCCTCTCACGCGAGGCCGGCTCGAGCGTTACAAGAGCGCACTTGAACAACACAGCAGGGCATTGCAGGACCTCATGCAGGCGCTCGACATACAAAACCCAGGCGGCGAATATCATACCTATCTCGCGCTGCGAACCCGCCTGCCGGTCGACCAGGGCCTGAACACCTACTACGCCAATGTACACCGCGACTGGTGTTGGGGCGACGACGAGAACCAGGCGTCAATCAGGCAGCTGCGCAGCGTGCTCGGCGACAACACAACGCTTGGCAAGGTACTGGTGCTGGGTGCCGGCGCCGGCCGACTGGCCTATGACCTGCACCGGCAACTGGATTGCAGCCTGACCGTGGCACTTGACTTCAATCCCTTGCTGCTGAAGGTAGCCAGCACTGTGACGCGCGGTGGCGAGCTGCAGTTGCACGAATTCCCGATTGCGCCAAGAACACTTGAAGATGATGTTGTGCTACGCACGCTGTCAGCTCCCGAACCGGTCGGTGAAAATTTCCACCTCGTACTCGGCGATGCGCTACGGCCACCGTTCGCGAGTGCCACGTTCGATACCGTCGTGACACCCTGGCTAATCGATATCATCAACCAGGACCTGGGATCACTTGGCGCACGCATCAACAACCTGCTGCGGGACCGTGGCCGCTGGCTCAATTTCGGTTCACTGGCCTTCGGCGGGCCGCTGCGGGCGCGACACTACAGCGCAGAAGAGACACTCGAAATCGTCAGCGACTGTGGCTTTTCCACAGCCCTGGTCGCTGAAGCCACCATTCCCTACATGTGTTCGCCGGCGAGCCGCCACGGTCGCCAGGAGACTGTATTCACGTTCTCGGCACAGAAGCAACGCAAAGTGGCGGCTCGGGAGCGCCATCGCGCCCTGCCCGACTGGATTGTCACCGGCAAGGAACCGGTGCCCTTGTCCGCCTCGTTTCGCAGCCAGGCAATGTCGACGCAGATCTACGCGTTCATCATGTCGCTGATCGACGGCAGACGCACAATTCCGGATATGGCCGAGGTGCTGGAACAGCGAAAATTAATGTCGCGTGCAGAAGCCGAACCGGCGATTCGCTCATTCCTGACGCGAATGTATGACGACGCACAGAAATCGTCAGCGCTTTAACGTTCCAGGTACTTGAGTTTGTCCTTGACCTCGCGCCATTTGTCGGCGTCGGCCGGCGGATCCTGCATTTCGGTGATCACGGGCCAGACCCGGGACAGTTCCGCGTTGAGCTTGAGAAACTGTTCCTGGCCGGCCGGCAATTCATCCTCCGAAAAGATTGCCTCGACCGGGCACTCCGGCTCGCACAGGGTGCAGTCAATGCACTCGTCCGGATCGATGACGAGGAAATTCGGCCCCTCGTGAAAGCAATCCACGGGGCACACCTCTACACAATCCGTCAGTTTGCATTTGATGCAGGCTTCGGTGACGACAAAAGTCATGGCTGATTACCTTTAAATCCGGACGCGTACGCTATGCGAAGTTGCAGGGTATATCAAGAACCTTGCCCGTGTTCCTTGAGCTTCAGGACATGCGCCAGCAGCGAGCGCTCCGCCAGTGCACGCAGTTTCGGCTCGATCTCCGGGTAGACATGCGGCACCAGCTCATGCGTTGTCAACTCCGGATTGGCCTGCATTGCAGCCAGCACTTTGGCCTCACGCTGCAAGCGGTGCTCGATGATCCAGTCAATCACGCGTTCCGGCTCATGCAGGAGCCCGCCATGCCCCGGTGCCAGCGCCTTGACGCGCAGGGCCTTGCAGCGGCTGAGCGACTGCAGGTAGTCGCGCATGTTGCCGTCGGGCGGATCGATCACCACCGTCGATCCGTCAATGATGTGGTCACCCGTAAATAGCCAGTTCAGCCGCGTGTGCAGGTAACAGAGGTGATTCGACGCATGGCCCGGCGTATGCACGGCGCGCAAGCAGAACTCATCGCTCTCCAGTACATCGCCATCGGCCAGCACGCGATCCGGCATAAATGTCCGGTCCTGGTGCCCGGCTGCGGGCGCAGGCATGCCGAGCACCTCGGCACCGGTCGCGGCCGCGAGCGCGCGCACCGCGGGTGAATGATCCGGATGCGTATGCGTGACCAGGATCCAGCGTATGGAACCTGTTGATTTTTCTCTTATTTTATCAATATGCCGGGAGATCGCAGGGCCCGGATCGATGACCGCAATCGCTTCGTTGCCTATTAAATAAGTATTCGTGCCCGGCCCCGTCATCATGGATGGATTCGGCGCCAGCAGTCGGCGCACGCCGTCGGCCAACTCGCTAAACGCGGCGACTGTCGGCGCGAACGGGCTCACCGCAGCATCTCTGGCTTGAAAGCGGGCCGGTTGCAGACTACGCCTTTGTCACCGCAGGCCCTGGCCCAATTCAGCAGATCCGTCGTGCCATCGAACACCGCCACCCGTTTGAGGGTTTTGCGGGTTGGATACGGTAGCTGCATTTGCCGCAACTTGCGCGCCGCGAGAATGTCGGCGGCAGGCATCCAGCAAGACTCGACCAGCTCGCAGCCATCGTGGCTCGCGTCCTGGGCCGCCGGCAATTCGGCGAGAAAGAAGCGGGTCGAATACCGTTTCGCAATGCCGGGCGGCGTAATCCAGAAACTGAAGTAATGCAGGCGATCGTAATGCAACTGCAGACGCCGCGCGCGCACGAACCGGTCCCAGCGCAGCGATCCCTCATTCAGCGCCGCACGCGACTCCTGCAGTTCTGTTGCCGAAAGGCCATGTGCAGCGAGCAGCACACCCGATTCTTCAAACAGCTCGCGAATCGCTGCGCTGTAATAATCCAGCGCGCCGCGATCCAGCTGTAACAAGCGACCTGCCTGCTGCACGGAAAGACCGCTGCCAGCGTCGTGCACTAGCGCATCACTTGCCTCCAGTACTCCGCCAGGAAACGCGAACCTCGATCCGAACGACGAACCGGCGTGGCGCTTTACCATGAACACTTCGGGTCGGGGGTCGCCGGCGCGCACCAGCACGACTGTCGACGAGGGTCGCGGCGCTGCTTCTTCAGCCTGCATCGATGAAATGCTTGAGACGCTGTAGTGCATCACCGAGGACGTAATCGACGGCAGGCGCAAGACTGTCGAGTCCGTCGGGTGAATAACCGCCGACGGCGTAGGAGAAGCGAATCCGGGTACCACCCTCAACATCGAAAAATTCCCAGGTCATGTTGCCATTCACGCCCATCAATCCAAGCGGCCCAAGCCCCCCGGTCATTCGCAGATTGACGTCGCGACTCACGGTGGTGACCATCAGGTGAACGACACCGTCACCGGACGCCTCGCAAAAGCATCCGAGCGGCCGGGCATCGATACTGAGCAAGCTCGCCTTGCCGGAAATCGTGTGGTCGGCATTCCACCACTTGTCAACATTCTGCACCGCAGCGGTCCACGCCGCTGCGCGCGTGCCGGCCACCGTCACCTCCTGTTGCAAGGTAAAGCCGTGTTCATTCGCATCCAGCACCTCGGCCATTGCTTTATCTGCAATCACCCCAAGTACAAGCGTCGCAGCTGCAAGAAAAATTCGCATATGAGTTACCCTGTTTGCCAGCAGCAAGCTTAACCCAATAATCAGGTGCGGCCGAGTGTGAGCGACGACCTACGCGTAGTATTTCAAAGCAATCATCGAGCCGACTGTGCGGACCGGGCACTGGTGCTTGCTGCCGCGCAGATACCGTTCCAGAGCGTCACCGACACAATCTCCTGCGCCTTGCTGGTACCGGCGGAATTCTCAGCCCGGGCGATGCATGAGCTCACCCAATATGACAATGAAAATCCGCCGCTCGTCGAGCAGAAACCACCTGCAATTGTTTACCAGAACGCAATACCCGGTTTGCTTGGCTATGCGTTGCTGATCTGCGGCATCGCCGCGATCGTGAGCTCGGCGCCACTCGCGCAGGACTGGTATGTCGCAGGCAGAGTCGATGGTGCCCTGATTCGTGCTGGCGAATGGTGGCGCACGGTGACCGCGCTGACACTGCACTCCGGCCTGCAGCACCTGCTTGGTAATCTCGGCTTCGGCCTTTTTTTCGGTCTTTTTGCCGGCCGCCTGCTGGGTTCCGGCGTTGCCTGGCTGGCAATCGTGGTGGCTGCCGCCAGCGGCAATGTCCTGAATACGCTGTTGCTCGAGTCCACGCACCGGGCCGTCGGCGCGTCGACCGCTGTGTTCGCAGCGCTCGGCCTGATCGCTGGCTATGTCTGGCGCGGCAAGCTGATGCGACAGGATCGATGGCCGTATCGCGTCGGCCCGATCGTGGGTGGCTTCGCCTTGCTCATGTATACGGGCACTGGCACCGAGACCACCGATGTGGGTGCCCACCTGATGGGTTTTCTCTGCGGGCTTGGCGGCGGTATCTTGCTCGCTGCCGCACGCAATCGTTTGCTCAGTTTTCGTTTGCAGATCGCTTGCGGTCTGACGGCCATCGTGCTGGTCGCCGCTGCCTGGATCGCAGCCCTGCACAGCTGATTTGCGGCCGAATCGTGTAGAATTCTGCGTCGAGTAGCAACCCGGGCGAGCGTCGCGGCTGGCATGAAAAAAATCCTGCTGTTGTTGTTCCTGTTAAGCATTGTTCTTGCCATCGTCGTTTGGCTGCGACATGGAGGCGGTGAGCCGTTCACCAGTATCGCCGGCACGCCGCTTATTGCCGAGAGCGAATTGCAGGAAGTCCTCGCGTACGACGAACCAATTGGCAATGTGGCAGTGAGTGCCGCCGGCGAAGTCTTCTTCACCATCCACCCGGAGTCCCGGCCGCAGGGCAACAAGCTGATGCATTTCGTCAACGGTGCATCGGTGCCGTTTCCGGACGTCGGCTCGCAGCGCCGATTATTCGACACGGTGCTGGGTATCGTGATCGACCGGCAAAACCGCCTCTGGACCATCGACCACGGTAACCATGGCATGCGTTCAGCGCGGCTGCTCGCATTTGACGTCGCAACGGGTGAGCTGATCCACGACCAGCGCTTCGACGCGTCGATCGCACCAGCCGGGTCTTACCTGCAGGACCTGCAGGTAAGCCGTGACGGACGCACCGTTATCATCGCGGATGCCAGTTTCTGGCGTAAGCGCCCGGCGCTGATCGTCTACGACATTGGCACCGCGACTGCGCGCCGTGTTCTGCAGGGGCATGTGTCCGTGTCTGCCGAAAATTATGTGATTCACAACCACGGTAATAAAATGACATTCGGCGCCGGACTGGTGACTCTCAAGGGCGGCGTTGACGGCATTGCACTGGACCAGGAGTGGCTGTATTTCGGAGCGATCAATGCTGCGGCTTTGTATCGCATACAGCTTGCTGATCTCACGGACCGCAGCGCCCCGGATTCACAACTGGCCGCACGTGTTGAGCGCTACGCGGACAAACCGCTCAGCGACGGGTTCAGCATTGATGTTGCGGGCAACGTATATGTCACCGACGTAGAGCATGGCGCTGTTTTCCGCATTGCCGGGGATCGCGAACCAAAAACCCTGGTGCGCTCGCAGCGGATTCGCTGGGCCGACAGTTTGTCGTTCGGCCCGGACGGCTGGTTGTACGTTGCGGACAGCGCACTTTTCAATGTTGTATTGCAGTCGCGCGAGCACATCAAGGCGAACGGGCCTTACCGGATCTACCGCCTCCAGGCCGGCATCGAAGGCACGCCCGGACAATAGCCTGCTTACCAGCCAATTCTACAAATAGTTTATAAAACAGAGAGTTATTCTGATGGATTTAACACAACTTCCTGAGCTGGGAACGAGCTGGAACGATTTGCTCGCAACCCTGCAAACCACGGGTGTCGAATTCGGCATCAACGTCGTGACTGCAATCGCGATTTTCTATTTCGGCAGGCTGGCTATCGGCCTGCTGGTGCGCGGACTGCGCAAACTCATGCAGGCGCAGGAGATCGATGCGACGCTCGAAACCTTTGCCTGCAATCTCGTTCGCATGGTGCTGTTGACGTTTGTGCTGATCGCGTCGATCAGCGCTCTCGGCATCCAGACGACGTCGTTTATCGCCGTACTCGGTGCCGCGGGACTGGCCGTGGGCCTGGCCTTGCAGGGCTCACTGGCAAATTTTGCGTCCGGCGTATTGATCGTGCTGTTCCGGCCATACCGGGTCGGCGATTTTGTCGAAGCCGCTGGTATTTCCGGTACCGTCGTCGAGGTACAGATTCTGACCACAATATTCAGGAGCGGCGACAACAAGCGCATCATCGTGCCGAATGGGCAGGTCATGAACAGTATAATTACCAACCACTCCGCTAACGACACGCGCCGCATAGACATGCTGATCGGAGTAAGTTACAGCGACGACCTGGACAAGGTGCGCGCAACGCTCACCGCAATTCTCGATGCCGAGCCCCGCGTACTCAAGGACCCGGCGTACACGGTCGCCGTCTCGGAGCTCGCCGACAGCAGCGTTAATTTCGTGGTCCGCCCCTGGGCCAGAACCGAAGACTACTGGAGCGTATTGTTTGCCCTGACCGAGTCGATCAAGAAGCGATTTGACGAGGAGGGAATTTCGATTCCGTTCCCGCAACGCGATGTGCATGTGTACCAGGCCTCGGCAAACTAGTCCTCAACGTCGGGCTCAATAAAGCACCAGGCAAGATGTGGGACATGCTGCTTGAGCGTGCACTCCAGCGCATTGATATGCGCAATGGCGGTTTCGATGTCCACACCCGCGCTGATGCGCACCTTAGCCGCCAGCATGGTATCCGGGCCGAACTGGATCGTGATCACCTTGAATGCTTTCTCGATGCCGGGCTGCGTGGCAATAATCGTGTTGATCGCGGCCACGATCTCCGGGTCGGCGGAGCGACCGACGAGCAGAGATCGGACGCGCATCGCGATAAACACCGAGATCACGAGCAGTACGACACCGATACAGATCGAACCGATCGCGTCATAAACAGGATTGCCGGTGACTGCGGCCAGCAACAGGAAGCCAAGCGCCAGCAGCAGTCCTACCAGTGCGCCAATGTCCTCACCCAGTACGACCACGAGTTCGGCGTTGCGCGTGCCCTTAAGCCAGGCGCGGAACGGCCGGTTGCCGCGAATCAGTTTGATCTCCCTGAGACAGCCGAGCAGCGAGCCACTCTCCAACGCGATCGCCGCGACCAGTACTGCAATTGCAATCCAGAGATACGACAGGCCTTCGGGCTCACTGAGCTTGTGCAGGCCCTCGTAGATTGAAAATACGCCGCCGAGAGAAAACAACATCAGGGCCACCAGAAAACTCCAGAAATAGCTGAGCTTGCCGTAGCCAAGAGGGTGTTCGCTGTCGGGCGGCCGCTGCGCCTGCTTCAGGCCCAGGTACAACAGCACCTGGTTGCCGGTATCTGCGTAAGAATGAATCGCTTCGGCGAGCATGCTGCCCGAACCTGTCAGCCACGCTGCCCAGCTCTTCGCCAGTGCAATACCGAAATTCGCGATAAAAGCGTAAAGAATTGCTCTCGCAGTGGAATTATGTGAGCTTGAAGCCATCGAATAGTCCGTATGCTGTCAACGTTGGGCTAATTGACACGTTATTGCTAGCAGAGATTAACAAGCCTCGGTGAAACTATGCGTACATTCTTTATGCTTGCCGCCATGACCCTGGCCGGGCAGCTCGCAGGCTGCGCCGCACACCCCGACCCGATCATTGATACCAAGGGCGTCGATGCCGACGCCATGGCCATAGACTGGCAGGAGTGCGAGGCCTATACCGAGGAAATTTCGATCGCGAAAGGGACCGCCAAGGGCGCGGGACTTGGGGCCGCGATTGGCGCCGTGGTCGGCTCTATCGGGGGTCGTGGCGACGCCGGCGAGGATGCAGCCTATGGCGCGGTGTACGGCGGTACGGATTCCGGGCTCGAAGCCGACCGCGAGCGCCAGGAAGTGTTCAAGCGTTGCATGCGTGGTCGAGGCTACCGGGTATTGAATTAGCGTATACTGTACGTCCATACAGCTATTGAGCGCGCTCATGCCAGTACATAAGAGCCGAGGTGCCGTGTCGGCACCGGCAGGACGTTTCGCCCGTCAGCAACTTGAGTTTTCTGCGGAAGAGGCCCAGCGGAGCAGCGAGATTGCGCCGCGCACAGTGCTGACCGCCATGCAGGCCGGGCGAATTATCAGCAGTAACGAATCACCTGACGTACCCTTCAATCGCTCGATCAACCCCTACCAGGGGTGCGAACACGGCTGCATATACTGCTACGCGCGCCCCAGCCATAGCTACCTCGACCTGTCGCCCGGGCTCGATTTCGAAACGCGCATTTTTTACAAACCGAACGCCGCCGAGCGTCTGCTGGCTGCCTGGGAGCAGCGCGATTACGAATGCGAACCAATTACCATTGGTGCGAATACCGATCCGTACCAGCCTGCTGAGAAATCGACCCTGGTCACACGCTCATTGCTCGAGGTCTTCAAGCGCCATCAGCATCCGGTCAACCTGATCACCAAGAGCGCCCTCATTACGCGCGACATCGACCTGCTTTCCTGGCTCGCCGAGCGCAATCTTTGCTCCGTGGCTGTCAGCGTGCCGACACTCGATGTCAAGCTGAAACGCATCATGGAACCAAGGGTGCCCTCGGCGGAAGCCCGGCTGAAAGCAATTAAGGTCCTGAGCAGCAACGGAATTCCAACCAGTGTGCTGGTAGCGCCGATAATCCCGGCCATTAACGACGCCGAGATCGAGCGCATCCTCGAAGCTGTCGCTGAAGCCGGGGCGACACATGCGAGTTATATTTTTCTGCGCTTGCCGCACGAAGTCAGGGAATTGTTTATCGAGTGGCTGCAGGCGCATTTTCCCGATCGCGCCGCGCATGTCATGAGCCTGGTTCGGCAGGCAAGTGGCGGCAAGGATTATGACAATCGATTTGGTGTTCGACAGCGAGGCCGCGGGCCTTATGCGGATGTACTCAGCAAGCGCTTTCAGAATGCCTGCAAGCGTTTCGGCCTTGCCGGCGATCGCTACCAGCGGACACTCGATTGCACGCGATTTGCCCGGCCTGGAGTGCAACAACTCGGACTGAATCTGTAGCAAATCCGGTATAGTAGCGGCGAGCTACAGCGTCAATGAATCGCGAACTTCTCCCGCCAACTCAAGTCCTAAGACAACAAATGAGATATTTGCCACGCATTACCCTGCTACTGATAGCCGCCAATCTGCATGCCCAGGAAGCTGGCGAGCAAGCGGCTGGGTCAGACCAGGCCAGCGATGCGGCGCTGGACCCGATCGCGGCCGAGGTATTTGCCGACGACCTGGTGCCGCCAGCGGAGATCACGTCTGAGATTACGCAAGAGATTACGCCCGAGATAGCGCCGGAAATGGCGCCGGAAATGACGCCGCTGCCGGAGCAGGAATTACCACCGGAAGCGTCGCCCGCCGCACCCATCGACGAGCAGGTCGTGCCGGTTGCCGAAGAACCGGAGACTGTCGATAGCCCGGCAGCGGATCCGGGGGATGAAGTCGGCCCGACACTGCCGCCGGACGCATCGGACGAAGAGCAACTGATGTATCAGTATTCGCGCTATCTGCAGCTGATCAAGGATCGCGTCTATGACGAGGCCGACACGGTTGCCAAGCGCGTTGTGGAACTGACCCTGAAAGTCAAAGGCCCGAAGTCAACCGAGTTTTCAAAAGCCCTGATCAACCTTGCGATCGTGCAGCATTACACAGGTCAATACGATGCCGCGCAGCAAAATTTCATGACGTCGATTGAAATCATCGAGACCAACGAGGATCGACTGAACGGCCAGCTGGTGAACCCGCTCAAGGGTCTCGGCGCTTCTCAGCTGGACGGTGGCCGGCCGGATCTGGCCAGCGAAACATTCGCGCGTGCCGTGCACGTTACGCATGTCAACGAAGGCCCGCACAATCTGCAGCAGGTTGAGATCCTCGAATCTTTAGCAGAGGCCAATCTCCGGCTCGGATCGGTAGAAGGTGCAAGAGAGATACAGGAGATCATTTATGGCCTGTATGCGCATGCCTATGATGAAGAATCAGTAGAGTTTGTGCCTTCGCTTCTGCGTCGCGCAGATTGGCAGCATCGTGCCGGATTCATTAACGATGAGCGGGTAACGTTGCGCCGCGCCATTCGCATCATCGAGATGCAGTTTGGCAAGGATGACTTGCAATTGGTCGAACCACTGATTCGCCTCGGCCGGACCTATTTTTATTTCGACACCTCCGGAACCCAGACGGGAATGCAGACCGGGTTAACGGCGGGCGAGATTCATTTCCGGCGGGCGATGCGAATTGCGACCGAGCACCCCTCCACGGATTGGCTGGTCGTTGCCCGCGCAAGCCTCGCCCTGGGCGATTACTACATGTTTGAGGGCAATACGCCGCGCGCGTTTACCGTCTACCGGGAAGCGTGGAACTTCCTCTCGGAGAGCGACGAGCGCCTGGATACTCGTCACGAACAATTGGAGCAGGCGGTATTGTTGCGGGAACGGCCGTTGCCCAAGTCCGTCACTCCACCCGGCAGTGAGTTGCCGGGGAACCAGCCAGCCGTGTCGTTACAGGGCAGCATTACGCTGGCCTTCGATATTTCGGCCAATGGCAATACGACCAATTTGCGCATCGTCAATGCACAACCGGTCAATTTCGACAACATGCAACGCACTGTGCACCGCGAAATGCGCAGTCGACTGTATCGACCACGATTTGTTGATGCCGAACCGGTAGCCACCGAAGAGCAACTGCTCGTGCATCGATTCTCATATACGCAGGCGGACCTCGACGCACAGCAGCTTTCCACCGAAGCAGAAGTGGAAGTGGACATTGACACAGCCAAACAAGATCCTGAACAAACCTGAGCTGCCATGGCCATGCAAGTTTCCGCAAACCATTTCGTCAACGGCAATCCGATCAAGGGACCGTTTCCGAAGCATCTGCAGCAGGCGGTATTTGGCCTGGGCTGCTTCTGGGGGGCCGAACGCAAGTTCTGGCAACTCGACGGTGTCTACTCGACCGCGGTCGGCTATGCGGGCGGAACGACCCCCGATCCTGGCTACAAGCTGGTCTGCAGCGGCAGCACCGGGCACGCGGAAGTTGTGCTGGTGGTATTCGACCCCGCGGTCATCAGTTATACCGACCTGTTGCGCACCTTCTGGGAAAGCCATGACCCGACGCAGGGCATGCGACAAGGCAACGATGTCGGTACCCAGTACCGGTCTACTGTGTACACCAACAGCAGCCAGCAGCAGCAGGCGGCAGAACGATCGCTGCAAGCCTACGCAAGGCAGCTCGCTGCGGCCGGCTACGGTGCCATCACCACGGAAATTCGTGCGCTCGATACCTTTTATTATGCCGAGGACTACCACCAGCAATACCTGGCGAAAAACCCTGGCGGCTATTGCGGCCTCGGCGGCACGGGCGTGAGCTGTTCAGTCTAAGTCGATCCGTTTAATTAAATCGATAATACCGGGGAACTACATTGCGAAAAAAAACCAGCAAGGCTAGCAAGCCGCAAAGGCCTGGGCGTGAGCACGCCGAAGAGGCGGTCCGCACGCTGCTGCGATGGGCTGGCGAAGACCCGGATCGTGAGGGTCTCATCGACACTCCCAAACGTGTTGCACGCGCTTACGAAGACTGGTTCAGTGGCTACAAGGACGATCCGGTCCAATATCTCAAACGAACCTTCGAGGAAGTTGAAGGTTACGATGAAATGATCGTGTTGCGTGATATCGGCTTCGAATCCCACTGCGAACACCACATGGCACCGATCATCGGCAAGGCGCATATCGGTTACCTGCCGCATAACAAGGTCGTCGGCATCAGCAAACTGGCGCGGGTTGTCGAGGCCTTCGCCCGGCGTTTCCAGGTACAGGAAAAAATGACCGCGCAGATCGCCAATTGCATCGGCGACGTACTCAAGCCCAAAGGGGTTGCCGTCGTCGTTGAGGCGGTGCACCAGTGCATGACCACGCGCGGTGTACATAAATCGAATGTCTCGATGGTAACCAGCCAGATGGTTGGCCTGTTCCGCACCGATGCCCGCACGCGCGCTGAATTCCTGCGCATGATCGACGGTAGCCGCTAGCCGTGCAGCAAGTCAGGCGACTACTTGGGGCCATTGGCGTTGCCCTGGCTCTCGCCCTCCTTTACCTGTTGCTGTGGCCGGTGCCAATCGACCCGGTGGCCTGGGCAGCGCCGAGCGACCGTGGCTTCGTGGTGCCGTACGATGCGAACGATGCGCTCGACTTCGCGCGCGCTTTCGATATCACGCCGCACGACGGGCCCGAAGACATCGCGGCCGGCATCGATGGTCATCTTTACAGCACCTCCGCTGATGGCTCGATCCTGCGCTACGACGGCCGTGGCAAAGTTGAGCTTTTTGCGAGCACCGGCGGCCGGCCACTGGGTATTGAAGCCATGGCCGATGGGTCACTGGTGGTGGCCAACGCCTACCTCGGGCTGCAGCGCATCGATCGGCACGGCACTGTCGAAACGCTGCTCGATGCCGACAGTGGCCAGCCGCTGCCGAATGCTAATGATCTGGCTATTGGCAGCGACGGTACAATTTATTTTTCCGAGGCCAGCAGCAAGTTCAGCGCCGCATCCCACGGTGGCAGCTACGCGGCGAGCCTGCTCGATATCATGGAGCATGGCGGTCACGGCAGGCTGATCGCCTTCGGGCCCGACCAACAGACCATGCGCATACTGCTGCACGGCCTGAACTACGCCAACGGCGTCGCCATCAGCGACGACCAGTCATTTCTGCTGATCGCCGAAACCGGCGCGTATCGCATCCTAAAGCATTGGCTCAGCGGTCCCGACGCCGGCGCGACCGAAGTACTACTCGACAACCTGCCCGCTTTCCCGGACAACATCAATGCAGGCCGTAACGGTCGTTTCTGGATTGGCCTGATTGCACCGCGCAATGCATTGCTCGACCGCTATTCCGGCAAGCCGTTAATGCGCAAGGTGCTGCAACGCTTTCCGGCACAGTTGCGACCGCGAGCCGTGCCGCACTCGCAGCTCATCGCAATCAATGCTGACGGCGAGGTATTGATGAACCTGCATGACGCCAGCGCGCGTTTTCCCGCGATAACCGGTGCGCTCGAAACCGCTGACACCCTGTACCTGAGCAGCCTGTTCGGCCAACAGCTTCCCTATGTCCGCAAGCAGGATCTCTAAAAGGGGTCAGAGCCCTTTTTTTCCATATGTGGCTGCAAACATATGTGGGAAGAAAAGGGCTCTGACCCCTTTTTGATCGCTAGTGTGGCAGCAAAGCCGCGTCACCGTCGTAGTCGTCGCCCAGCATTTGCCGGCGCACCAATGGGATCGGCGGTGACCCATAACTCAGGAACTGGTCGTGGTATCGACCCCAGGCTTCGCGGCCACCGCGACCTTGCGTCCAGTCGTCACGCAACTTGTTGATCATAAGCTTGCCGAGCGTGTAGTTGAGATAACCGGGGTCGTAAGTACCGCGAATGGCTTGCTGCTGCGCGTTGCCAAAATCCTTGAATGCCTTGTCGCGAAACATTTGTTCGCTCTGTTCGACTGTCATGCCCTCGGTATGCAAACCGATTGCTGACATGTAACGAACGTTGCGCAGCAATGCGTTCAACAACTGACCGATGCGCACCTCGGGGTCACCCTCGCTAAGCCCCGCATCCACCATCATCTGTTCGGTGTAGTGCCCCCAGCCCTCTGAAAACGTATAGGTGCTGAAATGGCGGCCAACATTATTCGCCGTGCGATTACTGTGCAGGAACTGCAAAAAGTGCCCGGGCCAGACTTCGTGCACTGATACCGCGAGCAGGTCTGTCTCGCCTGACATGTAAGCGAGCTGATCTTCCTCACTCCAGGCGGGGTCCGGCGGCGCGATGAAATACGTGGATGGCAGCCCGGTCTCAAAGGGGCCCGGAATATTGATGTAAGCGAGGTTGAAGCGTCGATGCGGCGGCGCCTCGGCCACCAGCGCATCCTCGTCACCGGGGATCGAGACGATGTCATTGTCAATCAGGAATTGCTTCAGTGCCGGCAACTGCCGCGCCGCGCCGCCCACGGGGCCCTCTGGCGGTTTGCGATTTTGTACTTTCGCCACGCAATCCACGGTGCTCTCGCCAGGAGCAAACTCGGCGCAGGCATCATTCAGCATATTGAGATTGCGCTGCAAATCGAGCTCGCCGGCAGCCTTCAGTTCGGCAAGCGTCACATCCACGCCTTCCTTGGCCCTGAGCATCTTCAGGAAACGTTCCTCACCCAGGGCATACTCCTCAGTCGCGGTCGCGTTCAGGCCGTTCAGCCAGGCGACCGCTTCACGAACGGCATCAATCGCATCGGCATTAGCCGCGGCAAACTGGCGCTGCAATTGCTCATCTTCAACTGCTGCAAATAATTGCGGCACGGTGGTTTCAAGGTAACTGGCGAACCCTGCCAGCACACCCTGGCTGATGCGTAAAAACGGTGCCGGCAGCGGCGGCTCAAGATTTGTTTTCATCGTCGCAAGGCGCGCCGGTACTTGCGCGATGTATTGCGTGTAGGCGCGCAGGCGATCTGCCAATGCTGCGTACTCGCGATCCACATAGACACTGACATCAAAGCGCGCGTAATACAGCGGATTCTTGGTCAGGTAATTCGTCTCGCGCAGATCGAACAGGCCGCTGTTCATTGCCATGATCAGGTAATCGCGCTCAAAAGCCTCGGTTCCCTCGAGGTCAGAGTATGCGGACGCGTCTGCAATCACACCATCAGCCCAGACACCGTAAGCTCGCAGCGCCGACATGCTCATGTCGCCCATCTGCCCGTCGTACTGGTGCAGGCCTGCATCGACGGCCGTTTCCGGATTGTGCCTGTAATAGTCTGCGATGGTCGCGGCTGCGAACTCTTCCCAGCTTGGTCTTTCGTCCGTAGCCTTGCTATCACTCTGTCCATCGCTGCCACAACCGGCCAGCACCAGCAACGCTATACCGAGATATTTTTTCATGTTTTATTCCCTATCCAGACCGAGTTCCGCCAGTCCCTGGTTAAAAGTGATGTCGACCGGTATGTTCGCTGTCGTCAGTCGATCGAGGTCGGCCTGCAATTGGCGATCAATAATTCCCTTGGTATTGGTCAGTTCCAGCGCACCAGCGTAATCGCCATCGCCCTGCAGCACCAACAGGTCATGCGACAGGCTGTAGATCGCGGCCCGCATGCGCTCGAAGTCGACCTTGTACTTGCCTGACTCGGAGTCGCGCACGAACGCTCCTGCTTCCTGGAAGTAATTGAAACGCACCATGTTCGCCTTGCCATGCGCCTCGCTGGCGCCAAAACGGACCGAGCGGAATATGCCAGCCATGAACGTGACATAGAAATCCTCCAACTCCTGCTCGCCCATGTCACCGTCATCGTGCAACTCGGTGATCATATACAGTCCGAGCACGTCGGCCTTGCCCTCTTCCATGCTGGAAGCGAGCTCCAGCAGCGCCTCACGCACGGTTCCTTTGCCGGTAATCGTATTCTTGATGCCCAGGCCATGTGCGACTTCGTGAAACATCGTATTCGCAAAAAAAGCATCAAAAGTGACATGTTGGCGCTGTGAGTCGTCGACCAACTCATCGGCAATCGGCTCGAGAATTTTCTCGAACTTCGCCTGCATCGAATTTTTCAGCTGCAGGCGTCGCGTACCTTTTTGTAATTGCACCTGTTCGTCATTGGGCAGGTTTATCGCGATGGTCTTACCGCCTGAATTACTGTGCCCGGCATAATAAATAACGTCGTAGGCATTCAAGTCCGAATCACTGCCCGGGGACTCCTGCTTGTACCGTTCGTCGACCGGCAGGTTTTCCTGCAACTCCGGCAGGAAAGTCGCGAAACGTGCCAGCCGCGCGCTCCAATCCAGGTCCTTGAGAAGCACATACGCCTCGTAACTGGCGCGATAGCCATACAACGCATCTTCGTACGTCTCAATGGCACCGATGACGACGTCGATTTCATTGTCCTTGACGTCCATCCAGTAAAGGTCGCTGAGCTGGTACTCATCACTGATCAACGCGTTCGCGCGCAGCTTGAGGTAATTGGCAAAGTCGGCACTTTCCGCGTAGCCGGCGGCGCGCCGCAACAACTCCGCTGCTGCATGCAGTTGAGTCGCGTAGGCAATATGGTAGGGAACGACAATGAGCTCACCGGCCGGATTGCGCCGGATCAGTGAATACTGGCCGGTTTTGCCGGGCAGGTAGGCGGTCTCAAATTCTTCCTTGCTCATGTCCTGCGGGTAAAAATTCGCACCCAGCGGCTTGGGTCCAACGCCATCGATGAACGGCCTGTTTTCGTCGAGCCGATCCCAGGGGCCGTAGTTCTGATCCGCAAACAATCGTGCTTCGGCGACGCCGATCGAAGCCAGCCAGGCCTCGTAGTCATCGCTATAGGCCTGTCGCCAGAACAGGTCGTCCATAATCTGTGCAGCTTCCACGAGCAGCGCGATCATCTTGCGCTGCCCATCTGTGTAGTAGCTAAGGTCGGCCGTTAGCGTGAACTCCGCGTAAATTTCCGGTCGCGGCTCACCTGTAACTGCCGCTGTCACGGTTGGTTCCGTCGGCCTGCCGGCGCCACAAGCGTTAAGCGTAACAGCCGCCAGGCACGCCAGTACGGCGTGCGTCAAATGTCTTGTATTCAATTAGGTGTACCCCCGAATTTGCAGGCGTGAAATTATGTCACAGGTCTACCAGTGTCACGTCCCCGGCGGACAGTTTTTTGCCCAGGAACCAGCCGCCGACACGAGCGAATCGGCTGGTACCGTCAGTTGCGAGCAACAGCATTGAGCCTGCATGACCGATCTCGCGCGCCAGTCCCATGTTCTGCAACAGGTTTCGCGCCACCGCTGCCGTCGTGCTGGCTGAATCCACGACCGATACATTGCTGGCAAATGCGGCCGTGATTGCCTGGCGCAACAGTGGAAAATGCGTGCAGCCCAGAATGACGCTGTTCACGCCGCTGGCCGCCGCGCCAAGCGAGCCGAGGTAGCGATCAATGATCGCTGCCGGAATTGGTCCGTCATTCCAACCCTCCTCGGCCAGCGACACCAGCAACTCGCAGGCGAGCTCCTGCACGCTTGCCGACGGATCGAGCTCCAGGATCGCGCGCCGATAGGCGCCCAGGCGGACCGTTGCCTCGGTAGCCAGCACCAGGTGCCGGCCACCCGGGCGTGCGGCGACGGCAGCGTTTGCGCCTGGGCCGACTACGCCGATGACCGGCAAGGGATGCAGCTGGGCGCGCAACTGATCCAGCGCAACCGCAGTGGCAGTATTACAGGCAACTACCAGCAACTTGATCTCGCGTTGCTGCAGCAATCGCGCCGCCTGGCAGGCATAGCGCGAGATTGATGCCGGACTCTTGGTGCCGTAGGGCAGGCGCGCCGTGTCGCCAAGATAGATCAGGTCTTCGTGGGGCAATTCCGCCGCCAGGGCTTTAAGCACTGTGAGTCCGCCGACCCCCGAATCGAACACGCCGATAGGTAGTTCTGTGTTGTTGGCATTATTCATTCCGGCATTGTGCCCAAGCGCGGCTCGGTGTGGAATAATCCGGCCGTGCAAAAACTCATTGCTGCTGTTGCAGCGCTCATAATCCTGCTGGTTGTCATCGGATTGTCGTTGCCGCGTCATGCCCGCGTTACCGTCAGCCTTGACATTGCTGCCCGGCCCGTAACCGTGTTCGCACTGGTGAACGATTTTCATCGCGCCCGGCTGTGGTTACCGTCGTTCGAAGCCGACCCCAACGCGCGCATTGTTTTTGCCGGTCCGGAGCGCGGGATCGGCGCCACAATCACCTGGGATGGACCGGTGCTCGGCTCGGGCACGCAAACGATCGTCGACAGCCGGCCCTACGAACACATAGCCATGAGCATAAATCCTGGCGAGCCCGGCGCCGCCAGATCGTGGTTTGACTTCGTTGACACCGGTACAGCGACGACCGTCCAATGGTCCTTCGAGGCTGACTATGGCTACAACCTGGTTGGGCGCTACGCGGCACTGATGCTCAACGGTGTCATCCGGAAGGACTATGAGCGCGGGCTTCTGAGTCTCGCCGCCATTGCCGCAACGCTGCCCGGTGCAGATTTCAGCGACCTGGAAATCGAGCAGCTTGTCGTTGCGCCGGTCCCGATCGCCTACCTTGCAACCAGCTCGGCGCCCGACCCGGCGTCGATCTCGGACGCCATGGGCAAGGCATATTTTCAGATTCTCGGCTTTATCGATGCGCACGGGCTTAGCGAGGCCGGTGCTCCGCTGTCGATCATGCGCTCGTTCAGCGGTACAGAACTACGCTTTGACGCGGCGATCCCGGTGCGCGGTTCCAGCACCGAGCTGCCGAGCGACGGCAGCGGCGTCCGTATCGGCAGCACGCACGCCGGTACGGTCATCCGGGTAAAGCATGTGGGTTCGTATCGCGAACTGGCCGTTACCCACCGCAAGATCGCAGCATACCTGGCGGCGCTCGGCATCGAACGTAATGGCAATGCCTGGGAATCCTACGTCAGCGACCCGACCAAAGTGGCGGAGGCCGATTTGCTGACCTATGTGTACTACCCGATTCTCTGAATGGGGCGGGGCGTCAGACGGACTTGATCAGGAATGGCGGTACTGCGGTGCGATTCTCCTGGCCGAGAGCCAGGCCCGGCTCGACGCTGCCGGCATACCCGATCATGGACCGGTACATGGCCACGATCGACACCGCGCAGTCCCCGGCGTCCTCCGCGGACATCTTGCGCACCGAGGCACAGACCGGGCCTTCGCCATTCAATGGCGCAACCCGGTGCAGGCTGCGCTGCAGCTCGACGAAGGTCTCGCGTACGGCATCCGGCAGTTCATCCTCGTCGATGCTCTCGAGGTACTGCCCGTATGCTTTTATAAGTCTTTGTTTTATATGACCATGGCCGGCCAGCACCGAGACTGCGGCGTGAAATTGATCGACGTGGTATGACATGTCCACTCCAGCGTTTAATTATTATTGAGCCGCTTTTTTCCTTGCGGAGCGACTGCATTACGCTTTTGAGTGACTACCTCCTGTAGTCCCGGTCCTCTCAGCCGGCAAGTCCTTTTTTACTCTTGGTCTTTCAAATACCTGCGTGCGTTTCTTATAGCAGACAACATTAAGGCCGCGCAACTACCAATTTTTGCAACGAGAACTGCGTCAAGGTGCTCAAAAATTGACCATCGGACTCCGTGGCTCTGCATGACGCCCGACATATTGCTCCGGTTCAGGACATGGCAATTTCGATCGTCCACGTCGAGTCATCGACCTGCCGCTCGATCGTGAACAGTGGCTTCGCCTGCCCGACCCGCCAATCGATCGCCAGCGTCTCATGCATAACGTAGTCGCGGTGGGTTGCCAGTGATTTCTCGACTGCCTTGGATCCTGACACGCCCAGTACAATACGGTCAGATACTTCCAGGCCTGCCTGTTTGCGCGCATCCTGCACCGAGCGCACGATCTCGCGTGCCACGCCTTCGTCGCGCAAGGCATCAGTCAGCGTCGTGTCGAGTGCGGCGAGATAACCAAGGTCCTCGGCGCAGGCATAGCCTTCGGCCGAACTCGTCTCGATCAACACGTTACTGGCGTTGAGCGCCAGTTCGCCACTCGGAATCGTTATCAGGTAAGACTCGCCGCGCGCAACTGCAGCAGCAATCGCAGCACCGTCGGCAGCGTCCAGCGCGCTGCGAATCGCCGGAATTTCCTTGCCATGAGTTTTGCCCAGTTTCGGCAAGTTCGGCTTGATCCGATAGCTGACAATGTCGGCATCGCGAGCAATGAATTCAACCGACTTGATGTTCAACTCTTCAAGCAACTGATCCTGGTGTGCGCGCAAAGCGGCGGCAGCCTCATCGTCGGGCGCGCGAACGAGCAATTTTGCGAGCGGCTGCCGCGTCCGCACGGCCGATTCGTTGCGCGCCTCGCGGCCAAGACCGACGACTTTTTGCACAACGCCGATCGCGTATAACAACGCGTCGTTCTTCCAGGCCGGATTCGCCAATGGCCAGTCGGTCATGTGCACACTTTCCGCCGCGTTCCGGTCCACACCACGCACCAGGTTCTGGTACACGCTCTCAGCCAGGAACGGCAGAAAGGGCGCCATCAGCTTGTGTGCCGTGATCAGGCATTCATACAGGGTCAGGTAAGCAGCACGCTTGTCGGCGGCGTCGGTCGATTTCCAGAAACGGCGGCGATTGCGCCGCACGTACCAGTTACTCAATTGATCTACGAAAGCTTCGATCGCCTCACCTGCGGTTTTCGCATCGAAGTTGTCAAGCGCCGTGGTCACCGTTTCGATAGTCCGGTGGGCGAGTGCCAGGGCCCAGCGGTCAATCTCCGGCCGATCTTCGACCGCTATCGGCTGGCTCAAATCAATATTGTCGATACGCGCATAGAGAACGAAAAATCCGTAGGTGTTCCAGAACGTGTTGATGAAGGAACTGGCTACGTCCGCGACGATTTCCACCGAGATTCGCTTCTGCGCGTCCGGCGACAGCCGCGCAAGGAAGTACCAGCGCAAAGCATCAGCACCAATGGTGTCAAACACGTCGTAAGGATCGACGATGTTGCCCAGCGATTTCGACATTTTTTTACCGTCTTTGTCGACAATGTGGCTCAGGCAGATGCAGTTCCGGAACGCAACGCTGTCGGATACCAGTGCGGCGATCGCGTGCAGCGTATAGAACCAGCCGCGCGTCTGGTCTATGGCTTCGCAGATGTAGTCGGCCGGGAAATGCTTTTCGAATACGTCCTGGTTCTCGAACGGGTAATGCCACTGCGCATATGACATCGCGCCCGAGTCAAACCAGCAGTCGATGACCTCGGGTACGCGCCGCCAGGTCCTGCCGTCCTGCTCGAAGCTGATATCGTCGATTGCCGGTCGATGCAGGTCGAGCTCAGACAGCGACCGGCCAGCCAATTGCTCAAGCTCCGCCACCGAGCCGATCATGCGGTAATTGTCGTCGCCGTCAGTCCAGACCGGTAACGGCGTACCCCAGAAGCGTTCGCGCGACAGCGCCCAGTCGACGTTGTTTTCGAGCCAGTTGCCGAAGCGTCCGTCGCGTATATGCTCCGGCACCCACTTGATGCTTCGGTTCAATTCCGCCATGCGCTCGCTGAATTGCGAGGTGCGGATGTACCAGGCGTTCTTTGCGTAGTAAATGATCGGATCGCCCGTGCGCCAGCCAAATGGGTAGTTGTGCTTGTAGCGCTCGGCGCGAAACATCAGGCCGCGTTCTTTTAAAATTCGGATCAAGGGCTTGTCGGCGTCCTTGAAGAACAGGCCTGCCACTGGCTCGACATCGGCGATAAAGTCACCGTCGAGACCAACGCCGTGCACCACCGGCAGGTCGTGCGCCTTGCCAAGCGCGAGATCGTCGACGCCATAAGCCGGTGCCGTGTGCACGATGCCGGTGCCGTCCGCCGTGCTCACAAAATCCGCCGCATAGACCCGGAATGCCTTCTCGGATTCGACGCACAGGTAATCGAACAGGCGCTGGTAGCGTGTGCCGACGAGCGTGCTGCCCTTGACGGTCTTCACGACCGTGTGCTCGAGGTCACGCAGCACTGCGGGGCGCAATGCCTCGGCCACGATCAGGGTTTCGCCATCGACGACGCAATAGCTGTAGTCAATGTCGTTGCCGACCGCGAGCGCGACGTTCGACGGCAGGGTCCATGGCGTGGTCGTCCAGACCAGGAAAGAGGTGTTTTCTTCGCCCACAAGCCTGAAGCGCACCGTGACTGACGGGTCCTCGACCTCGCGGTAACCCTGCGCAAGTTCGTGCGACGATAATGTCGCGCCGATGCGCGGATCGTAGGGCACGACCTTGTAGCCCTGGTAAATCAGGCCCTTGTCCCAGATGGTCTTGAGCAAACTCCAGACCGACTCGATGTAGCTGTTATCCAGGGTGTAATAGGCCTCGTCGAGATTGACCCAAAAACCCATGCGGGTGGTCATCTTCTCCCAGTCGCCGATATAGGTCATGACCGACTCGCGGCAGAGGCGCGTGAACTCCGCGATGCCGACTTTGGCCTCGATCTCCGCTTTGTCGTAGCTGTCTATCCTGCCGATCTTGTTGAGGTGCTTTTCGACTTCGTGTTCGACCGGCAGGCCGTGCGTATCCCAGCCGGCCTTGCGCGGTGCGAAATAGCCGCGCATGGTCTTGTAGCGCGGGAAAATATCCTTGAAGGTGCGCGCGAGCACATGATGTATACCTGGCTTGCCATTCGCGGTCGGCGGACCTTCGTTGAAACTGAAACGCGGCCCGTGCTCCGACTTCGCCAATGTCTTTTTAAACACATCGTGTTGACGCCAGAATTCCAGCGTTTCGTTTTCGAGCGCCGGTCCGTCATAGCGTGCCTGTACTTCTTTAAATGCCAAGCTCTTGCTCCAAATAAGATAACGCCCCGAACGCAGATGCTGCGTCCGGGGCGATGCAGTTCGTTCGCGGTACCACCCGGTTTCGTAGCCCACTTTTGATGCGGCTACCTCATGGATCTGTTGACCCGAAGCCCGTCTCGAGGGCCAGCCGGCTGCGCCTACCAGGCGCTTTCGAAGCACCGTTCGGACAGCGACTCCAGGGTGATTTTCGGCAGATTTCGGGCCCGGGGCTCACACCGCCCCCCGGTCGCTGGCGCCTGAAGAGCCTGCTTACTCTCCCCTTCAACGTCGTCAGGTGCAAAGTAACGGCTCACGCAAACAATTACAAGCGCGGCTTTTGATGTACCGGCCTGCAATAAATTTGCGCTAGATTGGGTCTATAGGCAGAGGAGCCGAATTGGGAAACCATAAATGTTGATCAAAAAACCGTCCGACATTCGTCCGTCCGAGATTACCAGCAAGGCCAATTACCTGAACCGGCGCGAATTCATGCGCGCCGGTGGTATCGCTACAGGGCTGGCCCTGGCGGGCCCGACGCTCAGTGCCGTGGTGCCCGATCAACGTCGGGCCCGGCTCAATGACGTGCGAAAAAGCGCCTTCAGCACGGACGAGCGGCCAAACAGCTACGAAGACATCACCAGCTATAACAACTACTGGGAATTCGGATCAGGGAAATCAGATCCGGCCATGTACAGCGGCGACTTCGATCCGCTGCCCTGGAAGGTGACCGTCGAAGGCCATTGCAACAAGACCGGCACCTTTGATTTCGATGATTTCATCCGGCCCTTTGAGCTGGAAGAACGTATCTACCGGCTGCGTTGCGTAGAGCGATGGTCCATGGTCATACCCTGGGTCGGGATTTCGCTGGCCGACGTCGTCAAGCACTACGAGCCGACGTCGAGCGCGAAATACGTCGCGTTCGAGGCCCTGCACGACCCGACGCGCATGCCCGGGCAACGACAACGGTTGTTGCAGTGGCCGTATCGCGAAGGGCTGACCATCGCCGAGGCGGTCAATCCCCTGAGTATTCTCGCAGTCGGCGTTTACGGCGAGTCCATGCCTGCAACCAACGGCGCGCCTATTCGCCTCGTCGTGCCCTGGAAGTACGGATTCAAGAGCATCAAGGGGATCGTCCGCATTCGCTTTGTCGATCGCATGCCCGAAGCCAGCTGGAACATGGCACAGCCGAACGAGTACGGCTTTTATTCAAATGTGAATCCCGAGGTTGATCACCCGCGCTGGAGCCAGGCAACCGAGCGGCGTATCGGCGCCAATGCATTTGCACCGAGTATCCCAACGCAGCTGTTCAATGGCTACGGTGAGCAGGTGGCCTACCTCTACGATGGCATGAACCTGCGCAAGAACTACTGACACGCATGGAAAAGTTGCGGCAGATTCGGCTCATCTGGAAGCCGCTGGTTTTCGTGCTCTGCCTGTTGCCGGCGGCGCTGGTCATTGGTGACCTGTTTGAAATTACAGGCAAACTCGGCGCGAACCCGGTTGAGGCGATGCAGGACCGGTTCGGCACCTGGGGTATTCGCTTCATTATGCTGACACTCGCCGTCACGCCGCTGCGAAAACTGACGGGCTGGAACTGGCTGGCACGCTTTCGCCGCATGCTTGGCCTTTTTACCTTCTTCTACGTGCTGCTGCACTTCCTGGTCTGGCTGCTACTCGAGCAGAGCCTGTATTTTCTGCCATGGCGCGAGGTTTCGCCGACAATTATCGAGGACATTACGAAGCGGCCGTACATAACCTTGGGCTTTACGGCATTGTTGTTGCTCACCGCAATGGCGATCACCTCGACTGCCGGCATGCGCCGCCGCCTCGGCCAGCACTGGCAAAAACTTCACTACAGTGCCTACGCGGTGGCTCTGCTCGGCGTCTGGCACTACTGGTGGCAGGTGAAACAGGGCGCGGACAACGCCATTTACTACGCGGCCATATTCGCCGTTCTCATGGGCTTTCGGATCTATTACCGAAGAAAAAGGGTCAGACCCTTTTTTCAGAAGAGTCTGACCCCGACCGAAACGCGCACGTCTGGTACTAGCTGACCTTCACTGTGCGTCGTTTTTCTACACGGAGTTTGGGCAGGGTTACTGTCAGGATCCCATCCTCCAGCTTGGCGTGAATTTTTTCGGCATCCACTTCGGCCGGAAGAGTAACCGTCCTGGTCAACTCGCCGAAGCCGAGCTCATGACGATAGAACTCATCCTCTTTGATTTCCTCGCCAAATTTTCTCTCGGCCTTGATCGTCAGGTAGTCACCCGCAACTGTGACCTCGATATCATCTTTGTCGACACCAGGTAACTCGCCGCGGACGATCAGCTCCTTGTCCCGATCGAGAATGTCGAGTCGAAAACTGCGTTCGAAATCGATTCCCATCGGCCATTTAAACGCGAAGGGTTCATACCTTTCCATCCAGCGGCGTGGCGGGAAGTCCTCGAAGAACTCCTCCATGCTGTGGGTGAGAGGGCCCATTCGCTTCGCATCGAAACCCAGCTTGCCGGGTTCGAATTTTCTCAGCATTGACATGTCGCTCACCTCCTCACATTTACTGCTGGCGGTTTCCCGCCAACATGACTTATATATCGCCAAACGGTCAAATCGGGTATCCGCACTTCTGCGGATTGACAGGAAATCGCGGGACGGGAATCCTGTTTGAGCAAAAGGGGTCAGAGCCCTTTTTTTTCAAAAGGGCTCTGACCCCTTTTGCAAAAAAAAGCCCGGCATCAGCCGGGCTTTTTGTCTTACCAGGTGGAACAGCCTTACATCATGCCGCCCATGCCGCCCATGCCGCCCATATCCGGCATGCCGCCACCGGCCGCTTCCTTCTTCGGCGCGTCTGCAACCATCGCTTCCGTGGTCAGCAACAAGCCAGCCACCGAGGCGGCGTTTTGCAGTGCATAACGCGTAACCTTGGTCGGATCCAGGATGCCCTGCTCGATCATGTCGCCGTACTCGCCGGTCGCGGCGTTGTAACCGTAGTTACCCTTGCCTGCAGCGACTGCATTCAGTACCACGCTGGCATCGCCGCCGGCGTTCTTCACGATCTGGCGCAGCGGCTCTTCAACGGCCTTGCGCAGGATGTTGATACCGACGTTCTGATCATCGTTGTCGCCCACGAGTTTCTTGATGGCGGCAACCGCACGAATCAACGCAACACCACCACCCGGTACCACGCCTTCTTCAACCGCAGCGCGGGTGGCATGCAGCGCGTCTTCAACGCGAGCCTTCTTCTCCTTCATCTCGACTTCGGTCGCAGCACCGACCTTGATGACCGCAACGCCGCCGGACAACTTGGCAACACGTTCCTGCAGCTTTTCACGATCGTAGTCAGACGACGAATCTTCGATCTCACGATTGATCTGCTCGACGCGACCCTTGATGTCGGATGCCTTGCCGGCGCCATCGATCAAGGTGGAGTTCTCTTTCGTGATCAAGACTTTCTTGGCTTCGCCGAGATCATCCAGCGTGGCTTTCTCCAGCGACAGACCAACCTCTTCCGAGATGACCTGGCCACCGGTCAGGATCGCGATGTCCTGCAGCATGGCCTTGCGGCGGTCACCGAAGCCGGGCGCCTTGACGGCACAAACCTTGACGATGCCGCGAATGTTGTTGACCACCAGCGTCGCCAGTGCTTCGCCTTCCACGTCCTCGCAGATAATTACGAGCGGACGGCCGGCCTTGGCAACACTCTCGAGCACCGGCAGCAGATCACGAATGTTCGAGATCTTCTTGTCGTGCAGCAGGATCAGCGGATTGTCCAGCGAAACCTGCTGGCTGGCCTGGTCGTTGATGAAATACGGCGACAGGTAGCCGCGATCGAACTGCATGCCCTCGACAACGTCGAGTTCATTCGCAAGACCACTGCCCTCTTCAACGGTTATTACGCCTTCCTTGCCGACTTTCTGCATGGCATTGGAAATGATCTCGCCGATCTCGGTATCCGAGTTCGCAGAAATCGAACCAACCTGTGCAATCGCCTTCTCGTCCTTGCAAGGCTTTGACAACTTCTGCAACTCAACGACCATGGCAGCCGTGGCTTTGTCGATACCGCGCTTCAGGTCCATTGGATTCATGCCAGCAGCAACTGACTTCAGGCCTTCGCGCAGCACTGCCTGTGCGAGAACCGTTGCCGTGGTAGTGCCGTCACCCGCGACGTCAGACGTCTGCGAAGCGACTTCCTTCACCATCTGCGCGCCCATGTTTTCAAACTTGTCTTCGAGCTCAATTTCCTTTGCGACCGAGACACCGTCTTTGGTGACTGTCGGTGCGCCAAAGCTTTTGTCGAGCACGACATTGCGACCTTTAGGACCGAGGGTCACTTTCACCGCATTCGCCAGAACGTTCACGCCTGCGAACATTTTCTGCCGTGCGTCGTCGCCAAATCGTAATTCTTTAGCAGCCATTTCTATTTCCTCTGTTTATCTACTTAGGCTTCGATGACCGCCATGATGTCGTCTTCCTTCATCACCAGCAGTTCTTCACCGTCGACCTTGACCTCTGTTCCGGCATACTTGCCGAACAGGACCTTGTCCCCTACTTTGACGTCAAGCTTGCGGACGTCGCCGTTTTCCAGAATCTTGCCGTTGCCGGCAGCGATTACTTCACCCTTGATCGGTTTCTCCGTTGCCGCGTCCGGAATCACAATTCCACCGGGCGAGGTGCGCTCTTCCTGCATGCGCTTGACGATGACACGATCATGAAGCGGACGAATCTTCATGGTTTTTCTCCTGTAAACTATTGATTTATAACTGAATTTAATCAGTTTCCGGAGTAGAGTTGTTAGCACTCGTCCCCGAGGAGTGCTAATCATAGGGCCGCGGCGGCAAATTTCAAGTACGGCGGTGCGCAAAATGTCCGCAAAACTGGAACCAGTTCGGTGACTTTGGCCGCCGGCGCCAGTATCCTGCGCCGTCCATGACCAGATTCTATAGAGCCTGTGCCGTGCTCCTGCTGGCGCTGCAATGCCTGCCCACCGCCGGCGCGCAGGGCGATGAGCCGCTGCGACCTGAGGAAGCCTATCGTTACGTGGTAAGCGACACGGGCGATGCCCTGGAAATCGACTGGGCCATCGAGGACGGCTATTACCTTTACCGCAGCGAACTCGCCTTTGAAACTAGTACCGCTAATGTAAGCCTCGGCGAGGCCCGCCTGCCTGCTGGCGAGAGCCATGAAGACGAGTATTTCGGCAAGCAACAGATCTTTCGCGAGCGCTTTTATGTCAGCGTGCCTTATCGAATTGCCGGCGAACGACCGCAGTCGATAGAGCTGACCATCAAGAGCCGTGGCTGCTGGGACGGCGGGATCTGTTACCCGATGCAGGCATGGACCGAAACTGTGGCGCTAAAAAAAGCCAGGCTGGACCTGGCGTCGCTCACTGGCAGTGCCGGCCAGGGGGTGCTCGGCGGCGCGGCTGGCAGCAGCCGGTCTACGATGGGCGATTTTCTGCCGGTCGAAGAAGTGTTCTTCCCTGCCCTGTTCGCCGTCGATGGCAACACGGTCGAATTGGGCTTTCGCATCGTCCCGGGCCATTACCTCTACAAGAGCAAGATCGGCGTCAGGTCGCTGTCCGATAATGCGCTGGCCGGCCGGCTCGAACTGCCACCAGGCAAGATGCACTCTGACGAATACTTCGGCGACTCCGAAGTCTATTACGACGAAGTCATCGGCAGGCTGACAATAGCCCGTGCGACACCGGAGGCAACGGATCTTGAGCTTGAAGTCAGCTACCAGGGGTGTGCTGATGCCGGCCTGTGTTACTCGCCGCAAACAGTAGTTCTCAGCGTGGCGCTGCCGGCGGCGACTGCAATCACCGATCTGTCGATGATTCGTGCGCGTGAAACGACGATGGTTTCAGAGCAGGGTCGGCTGGCGCAGCTCATCGTCGCCGGCAATATCTGGGTCGTCATTGGCACCTTTTTTGGCCTCGGCTTGCTGCTCGCATTTACGCCCTGCGTCTTACCCATGATCCCGATACTCACCTCGATCATCGCGGGCGAAGGCGGCAACACCAGCCCGGTCCGTGGCTTCACGTTGGCATTCAGTTATGTGATGGGCATGGCTCTTGTGTACACAGCCGCGGGTGTCGCAGCAGCTGCGGCCGGCGCACAACTTCAGGCGATGTTCAATCAGCCCTGGGTATTGATTGTTTTTGCCGGCTTCTTCGTGTTGCTCGCTATGGCCATGTTTGGCGGCTATGACCTGCAGATGCCGAGCGCGATTCAAAGCCGCCTCGCGACCGTGAGTGGAAACCAGAAAAGTGGCACGACGATTGGTGCATTCATCATGGGTGCTCTGTCGGCACTGATTGTGACCGCATGCGTCGCGCCGGCACTCATCGCGGCACTGACCGTGATGGCGCAAACCGGTGACGTGCTGCGCGGCGGTGCCGCACTGTTCGCCATGAGTCTCGGCATGGGTGCGCCACTGTTGATCGTTGGGGCAGCCCAGGGGCACCTGCTGCCAAAGGCTGGCGGTTGGATGGTGGCGGTCAAGACCGCGTTTGGCTTCATGCTGCTGGGACTCGCAATCTGGATGCTGTCGCGGATTTTGCCCGGCACCGTTACGCTCGCGCTGTGGGCCCTGCTGACCTTCATGGCGGGCGTATTCCTGGGTGGCCTGACGACCTTGACGCCCGGGTCGACAACAGTGCAGAAACTGGGCAAGGGCTTCGGTTTGCTCGCCATTATTTACGGCCTGGCTATGTTGTTCGGTGCCATGACCGGCGCCAGCAACCCTCTCCGACCATTGGCGGATGTGAATTTCGCCGCTGGCAGCGGCATCGTGGTTGCCGAACGTCAGCACGTTGAATTTCAGCGCATCAAGACAGTTGACGACCTTGATCGCGAACTCGCGACTGCGTCGGGGCAGGGTAAATCCGCGATGCTGGACTTCTATGCGGACTGGTGCGTGTCCTGCCTGGAGATGGAGGAATACACTTTCACCGACGAGAGTGTACAGGCGGCGCTGGCGAATACCGTGTTGCTGCAAGCCGATGTTACGAAGAATGACGTTGATGACCAGGCCTTGCTGAAGCGCTTCGGCGTATTCGGCCCGCCGACCATCATTTTCTTTGGCAGCAATGGCGAGCAACGGCATGGATACGAAGTGGTAGGATTCATGGACGCAGAGGATTTTGCGGAGCACGTCAGAAAAGCCGTGGAGTTGTAACAGCGCACTGTGAAAAAAATAGCATTGGTAATCAGCGTCGCAATCCTCGCGACAGCGCTCGGCTTCAGCCTGTACCTGAACCGTGCGCAAATGCCTGAACCCGTAATGCCCGTGGCGCCGATTTCGCGGAGCGAACCGGTCGCGGTGAATTTCGAGCTCGCCGACCTCGACGGCAAGGTACGCAATATTTCGGAGTGGCATGGCAAACATCGCATCATCAACTTCTGGGCGACCTGGTGTGCGCCCTGCCGTCGCGAAATTCCGCTGCTGAAAGCGTTCCAGGATCAACATGGTGCGGAAAATTTCCAGGTCATTGGAATCGCGGTCGAATTTCCCGGTCCGGTCGTCGCCTACGCGGAACAGGCGCAGTTTAATTATCCCATCCTCGTTGGCGAGCAGGATGCGATGGCAGCCGCGGAATCATCGGGGGTCAGTTTCATTGGCCTGCCGTTCACGATGGTAGTGACCAGGGACGGGATTCTGGTAGGCGCACACATGGGCGAGATTCACCAGCAACAACTCGATAGCTTCGTCGAGGTTTTGGACCGGCTTGATCGCGGCGAAATTGATCTCGAAGGCGCCCGTACTGCGGCCCGCCTCCTTTGACCCGCTGACAGTTACTGAATCTGCACCAATCTGGTGCAGCCGCTGGCCGCAATACAGACTC
This sequence comes from Gammaproteobacteria bacterium, assembly GCA_029884455.1. Taxonomy (GTDB): domain Bacteria; phylum Pseudomonadota; class Gammaproteobacteria; order Steroidobacterales; family Woeseiaceae; genus UBA1847. The sequence goes on from JAOUHU010000022.1 coordinate 37,653, forward strand.
AAGGATCTTGCGCGTGCGCAAGCCGGGCACGGCCGCAACGCGGCCCCGCAAGTCGCAGAACCCCCCTGAAATGCTGAGAGTGAGCTAACTGTCACAGAATAAGTTGTGTGAAAGTCTAAGAACGTGGTTAGAATTGCGTCTAAATTCGGCAAACAGGAAGATAAGAATAAGAATGCCCGATTTCCTGCTGTTACACGGCCCTGACCTGAACCTGCTCGGCACGCAGGGGTCCGAGCTTTCCGCTGCGACTTGCCTCGAGGACATCGAGGCCAACTGCATTGACACAGCGGAGGAGCTCGGTCACAGGCTCGACTGCTGTCAGAGCAATGCCGAACACAAGCTGATCGAGCGCATTCAGAAAGCCGGCAAGAACAAGGTAGCGTTTATCATAATCAATCCGGGCGCCTTTACTCACACCAGTGTGGCCCTGCGCGACGCGCTACTTGTCGTGGACATCCCTTTTATCGAAATTCACCTGAGTAACATCTTTGCCGGAGAGCAGCATCGGCACAAGAGTTACTTCAGCGACATCGCCAAAGCGTGCCTGTTCGGTTTCGGTGCATTTGGCTACGAATTGGCAATTCATGCCGCAGATCGGTACATCTCGAAGGCCGAGGAGCATTAATGGACATACGTAAAGTCAAGAAACTGATCGAATTGCTCGATGAGTCAGGTATCGCCGAGATCGAAATTACCGAGGGCGAAGAATCGGTTCGTATCAGTCGCTACTCGCACAGTGCGCCACCGATGCCAATGGCTGCGCCCGCGGCGGCGGCGCCCGCAGCCGGCCCGGCACCGACCGCGGCGGTGGCGGCGGCAGAAACCGAGGACGACGGCTACCTGGTAACGGCACCCATGGTCGGCACTTTCTATGGTGCCTCGTCGCCGGGGGCTGCGCCGTATGTGCAGGTCGGCGATCGCGTCAATGAAGGCGATACGCTGTGCATCATTGAAGCCATGAAGATGATGAACCAGATCGAGTCGGAAGTATCGGGGGTGATCAAGTCGATCCGGGTGCAGAACGGCGAACCGGTCGAGTATGGGCAGACCTTGTTTGTCATCGATCAGCGGCATTAAGCGGGCGTCGCCAGAATGCTAGATAAAGTTGTAATAGCCAATCGCGGCGAGATTGCGCTGCGCGTGCAACGAGCCTGTCGCGAGATGGGCATCAAGACGGTTGCCGTACATTCCACCGCGGACAACAATCTCAAGCACGTTCTGCTCGCGGACGAGACCGTCTGTATCGGCCCGCCGCCATCGATCAACAGTTACCTCGATATGCCCTCTATCATTGCCGCCGCCGAAGTGACCGACGCTGTCGGCATTCACCCGGGATACGGCTTTCTTTCCGAGAACGCGGATTTTGCCGAACGCGTCGAGTCGAGCGGCTTTGTTTTTATCGGCCCGCCCGCGAGCGCCATTCGATTGATGGGTGACAAGGTGTCTGCGATCCGCTCGATGAAAGCGGCCGGTGTGCCATGCGTGCCCGGCTCAGATGGACCACTGGGTGACGACGCGGACGAAAACCTGCGCATCGCACGGTCCATCGGCTACCCGATTATTATCAAGGCCTCTGGCGGAGGCGGCGGCCGTGGCATGCGCGTCGTGCACGTCGAAGCATCCTTGCTGGCCGCGATCGCGGTAACCAAGGCCGAGGCACGCGCGGCATTCAATAATGACGTCGTGTACATGGAGAAGTTTCTCGGCAAACCTCGACACATCGAATTCCAGGTACTGGCTGACAATCATGGCAACGCGATACACCTCGGTGAACGCGACTGCTCGATGCAACGCCGCCACCAGAAAGTTGTAGAAGAGGCGCCCGCACCCGGCATCAGCGAGGAGCAGCGCAGTCGCATCGGCGACAGATGCGTACGAGCATGCCAGGAAATCGGCTATCGCAGCGCCGGGACCTTTGAATTCCTGTACGAGAACAAGGAATTCTATTTCATTGAAATGAACACGCGCGTGCAGGTTGAGCATCCGGTGACCGAGATGATTACGGGCGTCGACATCGTTCGCGAGCAGCTGCGCATCGCGGCCGGCGAGACCCTCAGCGTAACCCAGGATCAGGTGCGCATCCTCGGGCATGCAGTTGAATGCCGCATCAATGCCGAGGACCCAAAAACGTTCATGCCTTGCCCCGGACTGATCACGCTGTGGCACGCGCCCGGGGGTCCCGGCGTACGCGTCGACAGTCACGTGTATAGCGGTTATAAAGTGCCACCTTATTATGACTCCATGATCGGCAAGATCATCACGCATGGTGGCGATCGCGATGCAGCACTCGCAAGGATGCGCAATGCGCTGACCGAAATCGTTATTGAAGGCATCAAGACGAATGTGCCGCTACACCAGGAAATCTTCCAGCACCTGGCGTTTCAACAAGGCGGTACCGATATCCATTACCTGGAGAAACGGCTCGGTCTAGTGTGATCGGGAGCACACCCTGACAGCGATGGATTGGCGACAATTTGTCATGGATCTTGAAACGCTGCATCGGGAAATCGTCGAAGACGTTCTTTTGCGACACGGCGCCGCTGCAATCACGCTGAGCAACGCTGGCGAAACTCCTGTGCTCGAACCCGCACCGGGTGAAACTCCATTGTGGCCGGCGATGCGTATCACCGGGCTGTTTTCAGGTGCTGCGGACTTCGACGCGCTGCGCTCAGATTTGTGCCAGGCGCTCGGGATTTCAGCCTTGCCGCCAAACCAGGTCACAGATCTCCAGGATCGCGACTGGGAACGCGAATGGATGCGGGACTTTGGGCCGATGCGATTCGGCTCACGGCTGTGGATTTGCCCGGGTGACGCAGTCGCATCTGATAGCAACGCAATCGTCGTGCGTCTCGACCCCGGTCTCGCTTTTGGCACCGGTACCCACGCGACAACGGCGCTTTGCCTCGAGTGGCTCGACAGCCTCGATCTCGACAACAAGACGATTCTGGATTATGGCTCCGGATCCGGCGTGCTTGCGATCGCAGCATTGTTGCTTGGCTGTTCACATGCGCTTGCCATGGATATAGACCCGCAGGCGATTATTGCGACCCGCGCGAACGCGGCGCGCAACCAGGTCGGCGACCGATTGAGCCTGGTCGACGGTCCGCGGCAAGTGCACGGAACCTTTGATGTAGTCGTTGCCAATATTCTCGCGGGTCCCCTGGTGCAGTTCGCCGAATCGATTGCAGCGCATGTTGCGGGCGGTTGTGTGCTCGCCCTATCCGGCATACTCTCCGAGCAGATAGATGAAGTGCTCAGCGCCTATCGGCCCTGGATTGAGTTCGATGAACCGACTTACAGGCAGCAGGGTGGGCAGATCTGGGCGCGATTGACTGGTCGAAGGATCGAGGGCTGAGCGATGTATACCCAATGCCCCGAATGCGACGTAGCGTTTCGCGTCACAGCTCAGGTGTTGAAGCAGGCGGCGGGCAGGGTTCGTTGCGGCGGATGCGGCGCCGCATTCAATGCGCTTGCCTATCTGTCGGAGGAAAGTCCGGCGGCCGCACGCACATCAAAATCTTCGCCGGTCGATAGCGACAGTGGCTTGCAGGAATCCGGGGAGCTTGAGGCCGGGCCACCGCCGAAAACGATCTCGGCTGCACAAAGTGCCGCGCTCCTTAAAACGCTGGATCAGCTTGCCGGTGAAGATATTCACATCGAGGATACCGGTGTCGAATGGCGCGTGCTCGATCCGGAAGACGATCCCTACGACGACGAGTTCGAACCGGACCCGACGCCAACCATAACGCACGAGCCGATGCGCTTTGACGATAACACGCCGCTGCCGGAAGACTTCGATGCGGAGGCGCCGCCGGTCGCCGCTCCACAGCCCGCAGTTTCCGTCGAGCCCGAACGTTCCCCGGACGATTCACAGATCGACCTGGTATTTGGTGAGCCGGCTGAATGGGAAGACCTGCTCGGCGCCGTCGAAGAAACCCCGGACCTGTCCGGCATCGAGGTGGTTGAGGAAACAATTGAGGCACCGGTGGAGGAAACGGCAGTCATCGTCGCCGAGGCAGTGGTCGAGGAAGAGGAACAACCGCCCGACATGGATACGCAATTTGCTATCCAGGCCGAAGCAATGGGCATCGACCTGAGCGGCATGCATCAGCAGCTCGAGGAACCCGAGGCGGTTGAAGCAATCCTCGAGGACGAGCCGGAAACCTCGATCGAAGACGATCTTTTGGCAGCCGCATTCGAGACCGAGGCGGGACTCGAATTTGCCATCGAGGATGTGCTCGAGGAAGAAATCGATTTCGATGAGCCCGAGATCATCGAAGTACCGGAATTGTCCGAAGAAGAGATGACCATCAACCGTATGATCGACCAGGATCTGCTGGCGATCGCCGTGGAGGATGAGGATGGCTTTACCTCGACCATTGTGCAAAAACAAATTGCAGCCAAGGCGGAAAATCCACGCGAGAAAGTTTCGAAGCGGCCGGCCAACGACGACACCGCCCACAAACCGATCCGGTTCGAAGACGCGCTCGAGCTAACGGAGCCCGAGAGCGAAAAGGAAAGCGCTAACCCGTTGATGGAAACCATCATCATGGAAGGCGAATTCATCCATCATGACCTCGACAAGTCACGCCTCGCCGCGGAACGTCGCGCGGCTTCGACGATCCAGCTGCAAGCCCGCAATGACAAGGATAGGCGTGGCCGTCACGAGCAGGGTGCGAGTCGCATCGGCATGATCAGCGCGGCGACACTGCTGTTTGTCGTGCTGCTGGCGCAGGTAATCCATCATTCGCGCGCCGCGTTCGCGACCTCGCCAACTTTCCAGAAGACCATCGCACCGATTTATCGCATGGTCGGCAGCCCGGTGACACCGTCCTGGGATATCAAGGGCTGGCGTTTCGAGGCTACCAAGGGCAGCACTGACGAGGAAAGCCAGGTGTTGACCATTTATTCGCGCATTGGCAATACATCGGCCGAGGCGCTGCCCTATCCGCTGGTGCACGTTTCGCTCACAGATCGATTCGAGGAAATCGTCGGCAGCCGTGTGCTCGATCCCGCCGACTACCTGGTTGAGAATGCCGATCCACGGCAGACAATTCCCGCCGGTGAGTCATTCAATGCGGTATTCACCATTGCGTCACCGCCTCTCGAGGCGACCGGCTTCAAACTCAACGTCTGCTACCGGCAGTCGGATGCGCAGCTGCGTTGCGCCATAGAAGACTTCAAATAGCGGCGGTCGGGCACAAGAGCGGGCGATGAAGATCGGTCCTTACGAACTATCGAGTCCCTTTGTACTCGCGCCCATGGTCGGTGTGACCGATGCGCCATTTCGGCGCATTTGCCGCCGATTTGGAGCTGGTCTTACCACCTCCGAAATGACCACGGCCGATATACGCCTCTGGCAAACGGCGATGTCGCGGCGCAGGCTCGACATCGACCTCGATGCCGAACCGGTCGCGGTGCAGATCGCAGGCTCGGACCCGGCGCAGATGGCCGCCGCAGCCCGCGCCTGCGTGATGCGCGGTGCGCAAATCATTGATATCAATATGGGTTGCCCCGCGAAAAACGTCTGCAAAAAGCTTGCAGGCTCGGCCTTGTTGCAGGATGAAAGGCTGGTCGCCGAGATCCTTGAAGCTGTGGTTGCGGCAGTAACGGTCCCGGTGACATTGAAAATACGTACCGGCTGGGATATGGCGCATCGCAACGGACCTCAAGTGGCGCGTATCGCCGAACAAAGCGGCATCCAGGCGATTGCAGTGCACGGCCGCACGCGCGCGTGCCGATTCAAAGGCGATGCGGAATACGACACGATTGCGCGCATCAAGAGCGACGTTGGCATTCCCGTGTTTGCCAATGGCGATATCACATCTTTAGAGAAGTCACTTGAGGTTATGCGACTAACTAATGCAGATGGCTTGATGATCGGGCGCGGCGCGCAGGGACGGCCGTGGATTTTTCGCGAATTGCTGGCGTTTCACGGCGGCGAAAAAATCGCGCCGCTAGAAAAAAATGAATTGCGTGATACTATGCTCGACCACCTTGAAGACTTGCACCGTTTCTACGGCGACAGTGTCGGTGTCAGGGTGGCTCGAAAGCATTTGACCTGGTACAGCAGACAACTCGACAACGCAGGCGAGTTCAGATACCAGGCAGTGCGCGTCGGTAGTACACAAGAACAGATTCGATTAGTCCGGGAGTACTTTGACCGTGCAGGTGGAGGTATTCCAGAAGCGGCCTGATCGTTACAGGATTTTGACCAACGTGGCCCAGAAAAAAGAAAACATCGGCAACCAATCGCTCCACAAGCACACCGAAGACGCACTCAAAGTCTATTTTCAAAGCCTGAATGGCGACCGCCCGGGCGATTTGTACGAACTTGTGATGGGCGAAGTTGAACGACCGCTTTTCAAGGCGGTTCTGGATTACACACAAGGCAACCAGAGCCAGGCGGCCGGCATTCTTGGCCTGAATCGCGGCACGCTGCGCAAGAAACTGCGTTACTACTCATTGATTCAATAGGTGCTTGTTCATGTTGACGGTGCGGCGGGCGCTATTGAGCGTGTCCGACAAGCATGGCTTGATTTCGTTGGCGACCGGGCTGGTCAATCTGGGTGTGGAAATTCTCTCGACCGGTGGAACCTGTCGCGCCTTGCGTGATGCCGGCATCGACGTTATCGAAGTGAGCGAGAAAACCGGCTTTCCCGAAATTATGGATGGTCGCGTCAAGACCTTGCACCCGGTCATTCACGGCGGCTTGCTCGGCCGGCGTGGCATCGACGACGCGGTGATGCAAAAACATGGCATCGAGCCAATTGATTTACTGGTCGTGAATCTGTACCCGTTTGAACAGACCATTGCACGCCGCGACGCCAGCGTCGACGACGCCATCGAAAACATCGATATTGGCGGACCCGCCATGATTCGCGCCGCCTCGAAAAATCACGACGGCGTCGCCGTCGTGGTCGACCCGGACGACTACGCTGCGGTACTCGATGCAATGAAGGATCGGGTGTTATCACCGGAGATGCGGCGCCGGCTCGCGGCCAAGGCC
>JAOUHU010000072.1 GCA_029884455.1 Gammaproteobacteria bacterium
TACTTTTCAACTAGACCTGATGCTTACAAATCAGTTGCTCTACCGACTGAGCTATACCGGCATAGTGTTGCGTCGCAAGCGCGGGCGAATTATTCGTTAATCGGGCCTGCCTGACAAGGGCGGGTTCGCGCCTGAAGCCTATTGCGGGCAGGTCGCCTCGTCCCGCAGGTGCACATTGGCCTCACCGTATTTTTCGATCATCGCGCCCGCGCCCTTCCCGGGCGGCAAACCGATGTCAACAAAGAACATCGCGCCTTCGCGGGTTTTCGGCGCAATCGTCGCGGGCAGTTGCAGCGATTTCGCCTGCAATTCGACTTTCTCGGCACGATCCAGATCGCCAAATAAGCCGAGTGAAATGTACAGGCCCTCGTCTTCACTGGTCACAAGGTAAGCGTCAGACAAACCACCTGCATGCAGCTTTTCCAGCATTTCGTTGGCTGCCAGATTGTCCGGTATACCGCGAATTTGCACCCAGTGACCGACGAATATCTGGCCCTGCATCGAGCGCAATGCGGCACGCATGCCCTCCCCGGAATATTCGGTGAGTGCCGCATCGGCATCCGTGTTGGCTCGAAATGGGCCGATCGTCACGCAGGACCTGCCGACGACAGCCTCAAGATCGGATGGTTCGCCCGATCCCAACACGGCGCCAACACTGGCGGCCACCTCCGCATCACGATTTGCGGACACCTCAAGTGGAGGACCAAGCTCGGACTCGTCGACTACTGCAATACCTGTTTCGTCCGGCTCCTTCACGTACGCGCTCCAGACAAAGTAGAGAATGTTCGCAAGTAACAGCAGCAGTAGGAGGTTTCGCATGGTTGGCCTTTGCTATGCGCATCAAGAATGCGTTAGGCACTCGCAGCGGTCAAGTGAGGCCCGCGACATTCCCGCCCTGCCATGCGCCCGCCATGACGATGGAACCGGAAATGACACGCACCTTTTCATTACCGGTGTCAATCAGCAAGGCTCCGTCTGCGTCAACGCCAGTAGCAATGCCACTGAGCTGCCGGTCCGGCAGATCGACTGAAACTTCGCGATTACGCAACCAGTCATACTCGGCCCAGTCTGCGGCAAAGCCGGAAAACCCATGCGTTGCGAACTTCTGCATGGCCTCGGACAGGCCATCAATGATTGCCGCGACGATGACTTCCATCGCCGGCATTCGGTCCATGACGCGCTTGAGGTCGACCGGCGAGCGCGCCCAGTCGGAGCCGATTGTTTCTTTGGCACCGGCTGGCAGGTCCAGGTTGATACCGACGCCGGTGACCACGGTCACTTCGCCGCCGCCACGCCGCTGGACTTCGGTAAGGACGCCGCCCAGTTTGCCGTCGCGAGCAACGATGTCGTTAGGCCATTTCAGACTTACGCCGGCCGCACCAAGATCCCGCAAACTGGTCATCACGGCGACGCCAATAGCGAGTGTCAGGCTGGGCATCTGGCGTGGCATTGCGCTGAACGTGTAGGCGAAAGACAAGCACAATCCGGCGCCCGGCGGCGAGACCCAGCGCCGGGAATGCCTGCCGCGCCCGGCGGTTTGATGGTCGGCGATTGCCACCCTGTAATGACCGGCCTTTGGTGGCGGCTGTTCGAGCAGGTAGCTGTTGGTCGATGCGATGCTGTCGAACAGCTCAATCTGCTCCAGTCTCGCCCGCGAGCCGTCCGCAAGCAGGCTGCGAATCAGGGTCGCTTTCAGTTTGCTCATGCCAGCTGTCTCAACGCTTGCGCTTGAAGATCATGAGGCCGGTGTTCTGCTGCTCGGTGCCGGCGCGCATGCGGCTGATGTTTGAGCGATGCCAGTAGACGATGAACCCCGCTATGACAGCGCAGTAGATCAGCAGTGGTTGCTCGGCAGGAAATTGCTGCACGGCGACCCAGAACGGCAACACCACAGCGGCCGTCATCGTCGCCAGACCGACGTAGCCGCTGAGGATCAGAACTGCAGCCCACACCACGAGCAAGGGAATGATCAAGGTGGCATTGATTACCAGCAAGGTACCGACAAATGTCGCGGCGCCTTTGCCACCACGGAAATGATGGTAGATCGGCCAGACATGTCCAAAGACCGCCGCTGCGCTGCAGCAAAGTACCAGCCAGGTGCGCGAAACCTCAACTTCCATCGGCACAAACGGAATTTCCAGGCCGGGAATCACGCCGGCCGCGACCGCTCCCTTGCCGATATCGATAACCACAACTCCCAGAGCAAAGCTTACGCCCTGCGTTCGCAGCGCATTCGTGCCGCCGGCATTGCCACTGCCCAAGGTGCGAATATCGACGCCGCCGCGCAGTTTTCCAATGATAATGGCGCCCATCAGGGAACCGATGAAATAACTGATCAGGAATTTAACGCCGAGCTCGAGCATGAGCCGATCCATTTTGCCGCGAAGACGCAGCCATTGTAGCATCGGGCACCCTGTCGCTGCGGCCTCGATATGCCCGACACACCTGTTCCGCTGTTCCTGAATCCTGCCGCTGGTCGCGGCCGGGCCGGGCGACGGCTCGCTGGCATCGAGCAGATCTTCGCTCAGCAAGGCGTAGCCGTCTGCGCCGTTTGCAGCCGAGGCAGCGGCGAAATTGAGACCATGGTCAAGGATCACATCAACGCCGGCGCCACAAAGGTCATCGTCGCCGGGGGCGACGGCAGTATTCATGAGGCTGTTAACGGCGTACTTGCGGCCAACACGCGAGCCTCACTCGGTGTCATCCCGAGCGGCACGGGTAACGACTTTGCCAAAGCCTGCAGTATCAGTCTTGACTGGGAACAAGCGGCCGACGACCTCGCCCGGCGCATCGCAGTCGGTGCTGCCACGCGCAAGGTTGATGTTGGCCGCATGAACGAGCGTTACTTTGCGAACAGTCTCGGCATCGGATTCGAAGCGAAAGTGACGCAGGTAGCACGCGCCTACCGTTGGCCGATAGGCGACCTCGTGTACCTGGTCGCGATTCTGCGTTGTCTGATCGACGGCGTAGCCACATCCGAGATGAACATTATTGCTGATGGTAGCTACGAGCAACCTGCCTGGCGCGGCGCGATAACACTCGCCAGCATATGCAACGGCGCCTGGGTTGGTGGCATGTTTCACATGGCGCCAATGGCAGACAATGCAGACGGACAACTCGACCTTCTGATCGCAGCCCCGGTAACGCGGCGACGTGTTTTGGCATTGCTGCCACGATTATTGCGCGGCAGACACCTGCAGGAAGCTGAAATCACGCATCGCATGATCAGGTCTGCGCTGATCAATTCCACAACTGCCGTCGAAAGTCATCTCGATGGCGAGGTCCAGCCAATGCAAGCTCGATTCGACATCGAGATCCTGCCGGCGGCGCTAGATTTGCTTTGATCCACCGCGCGAACCCAGGTAAATCGCTGCCAGGGTAATCGCGGCCCCGGTAAGTTCGACCACGGTCATTTGCCGGTTGAAGAATAAAACATCCCAGCAAAAACTCAACGTGGGCTGCAGCAACAGCGCAATACCGACTTCGGTCGTGCTGACACGCCGCAAGCTGCTCGCAATTAACAACACGCCAAGACATTGCGAAAACACGCCATAACTCAGCAGCCAGGCGGCATCAGCCAGCCGCGGGATCATTAGCGACTCGCCCTCAACGACGGCGGATAGCCCCAGCAACAGCGCCGAGCCAAGCGATACGAATGCGACCTCGCACGCCGGCAAGGGGTCAGTCGAGTCGCGACGTGCCTCCCGCATTGTGAGCATGTAGCCGGCATACATGAGCGCCGTCAGCAGGCCGAAGACGATGCCGACACGATAATCGCCGGGCAGCTCCGTCCAATCGAAACCAACGATCAGGCCGAGGCCAAACAGCGCCAGCGGTACGGCAATGACCTGTAGCAGGCGCGGTGGTTGCTGCAGCAGCAATGTGCCGGCCAGCATCATGAAAAACACCTGGAAATTCGATAGCAAGGTCGCGAGACCCGGCCCAACGTAATTAATACTGCGATGAAAGAACCAGAGATCGAGCGCGAAAAACACCACCGCGGCGACCAGCATTTGCCAGCTGCGCTTCGAGAAGGCGAATCGCCTGCCGCTTGCAGCAAGAAACAGCGCCAATGCGGCGCCGCCAATGGCGACACGGTAAAAGCCGCTGGTTGTCGCTGACACGCTGACCAGCTTTACCCATACCGGCGAGAAACTGATCAGGATCGCGCCGACGAACAGCCGCAGTCTCGGGTTGGCGACGTAGCTCAATGTTCAGGCGCCGCGAACAGGTTCATTCAGTTTCAGGCTCAGGCATTTGGCCGAGCCGCCAGCCTTGAGAAATTCCGACAGCTCGCATTCGTGCACATTGAAACCCGCGAGCATCAGCTGCGCCTTGAGCGGATCCGAGCACCGGTTCAGGATCACATTGTCATCAATGTTGATCGCATTGCAGGCAAAGTTGCCGGCATCCTGCGTGTCGACGACGATGCGTTTGTGCGGCGGGATTCTCGATTCGATCGCGATGCGCGAGTCGTAATCGAACGCCGGCGGGTGATACATCAGGTAGCCGCCGCTGAGCGGGCAAAAACAGGTGTCAATGTGATAGAAGCGCGCGTCGACAAGGCGAATCGAGACCAGCTCGATGTCGAAGAACGCGGCGATCTTCGGGTGCGCCTCGATCTCGGTGCGAAAGCCGAAACCCGTCCACAACCAGGGGCCACCGCGATCCAGCAGGCAGTCGCCCGCACCCTCGAAGCCGATCTTTTCGTCGAGATCCAGTAGCTCAAAACCGTTATCGCGAAACCATTGCTTGAAGATCGGTTCTTCGGCGCGGCGCTGCATTGGCATGAAATGGCTCGCGACGGCTTTGCTACCGTAGACCACGCCAGCGTTGGCCGTAAATACCATGTCCGGCAGCCTGGGATGCGGGTCAATAATTACAATTTCGGCGAACCGCGCCACGAGGTCGCGCAGCCGCTGCCATTGGTGCTGCGCTTTTTCGAGATTTAACGAATCTTCGTGGCCTGCCATCCACGGGTTGATCACGTACTCAACGGTAAAGTGATCGGGCGGACACATCAGGATCCTGTCGCTACTCATGTTCTCATTTCACTTTTTTGGCAGGTGAATTTCTGCGAGCATGCAGCGCACACTGCCGCCCGCCGAAGCTTCAATATTGTCAATCGCAGCATGCACAATTCGACCGTTGCTCCGCAGACGTTGCAACTGCCAGCCATAAAGCGAGTCGAAAGCCTGTTGCGACATCGTGGTAACGCGCGCGCCATCGCTACCGCGCAGCTCAAGCATATTGCCTGCAAATGCATCAAGTTGGTCATAACTCAGCGACAGCACTTCATGCCCGGTATCACGTAGCCGCCGCAGAACTGCGCTTCGCTGCTCGTTATCAGGAATTGCTGCATCGCAAATCACGGCGACTTGCTCGCCGATATTCATCAGCACGTTGGTATGGTAGATCGGCACTCCATTACGATCGACCGCATCAAACGTCATAACCTCATAGTCCAATTGTTGTGCGAAATCGCCAAGCGGACCCAACTGGGTACGCGATGACAGGCACGCGTAGGCCACATGGTTGACGCGATCCAGTACCATGCTGCCCGTGCCTTCAAGGAAATGGTCAGCTTGCTCGTATGCGGTCAAGTCCACAATGTCGCGCACAACGTAGTTGTGCTCCGCGGCCAACCTTTCGAGAATGTCGAGGCGGCGCTCCGTACGCCGGTTCAAGGCCTGCATCGGGTACAACACGACTCGACCATCGCTGTGAAAGCTGACCCAGTTGTTTGGGAAAATCGAGTCCGGTGTATGTGGATCCGGCGTGTCGTCGATCACAACGACGTCGATGCCGGCGTCGCGAAGTTTGCTCGCGAGCACGTCGAATTCCGCCTGTGCCTGTGCATTCTGCTGCGCGGGTGTAGCCCTGGAGCGGCCCTGGAACTTGTTTGATTCGGCCGTCATTGGGTTGCTTTCGAAGCGCACCGGCCGAATCATCAACACGCCGGATGCCAGTTGCGACTCGAATTTGTTAGTCATGCCGAGGCACTCGGGCGCGCAGATACATTTTGATACCAGCGTCGCAGATTGTATTCGTCATCGGCAATACCGACCTTCATCCACGCCGCAAAATCAACCAGCACCAGTGCACTGATGTCAGCAATGGTGAATTGGTCTCCTGCAAGGTACTCCGCCTGCGCCAGGCGAGCGTCAAGTTTTCTATAGAATGCGGCAACGCGCTTCAGTCCGCGTTCCGCAAGTTCAGGGATCTGCTCGTAGCCATCCGGCCCGGTCACTGCGCGACCACGCAAGCCCCTGGTCGTGTTGCGAAACGCATCTTGCATGGCCGCCAGCCCCTGCTGCTCGACCTTGGCATTCCACATCAGCGCCGTGGCATGGCCCGCCGCATCAGGGCCGAAAAGGCGCGGCTCCGGTTTGATGGCCTCGAGGTAGTCACAAATTGCCACGATCTCCGTGAGGTGGCTGCCGTCGTCGAGCTCCAGTACCGGCACAACACAGTCCGGGTTAATCGCCCTGAACGTCGCGGAGAATTGTTCGCCAGCACGAAGATCGACCTGGACAAGCTCGAGGTCCAGGCCTTTTTCCGCGGCAAAGATACGCACGCGACGTGGACTCGGCGCGGTAGTGCAGTCGTACATCCTCATCTGTCTTCCCCGACGTGTGGTTGCTGGCCGTCGGCCGCCCGGAATACGGTCGCCGAGTCCTGGTTGAACATTACGCTACGCGCAGTTTCGCTGACGTCGACATCGCGAAGCCAGTCCTTGCCAACATCTACGCCGCGTTGCACCGCGGGCCTGCTTTTGATCTTATCGAACCAGATGCGCAAATTCCGAAATCGACCGAGATCGTTGCCGAGCCGCCGATACGGCATGACCCAGGGAAAAGCCGCGATGTCGGCGATCGAATATTCGCCGGCAAGAAATTCCCGGTCACGCAGCCGCACATCCATCACGGCCAGCAGGCGATCATATTCCTTTGCATAGCGATCACGCGCATACGGCACCGGGTCTCGCGTGTAACTGACGAAGTGGCTTAACTGGCCGGCCATCGGCCCAAGTCCGCCTGCCTGCCAAAACAACCATTGCAGGACATCAATGCGCGCCACAGGATCGCTGGCGAGGAACTGGCCACTTTTTTCTGCGAGGTAAACAAGAATCGCACCGCCTTCGAACACGGACATGCCATTGTCGTGGTCGAAAATGGCGGGAATGCGATTATTTGGGCTGTGCCTGAGAAATTCGGCGTGAAACTGCTCGCCTGCATTTATGTTTACAGCGACTGTTCGATACTCCAGGCCGCATTCTTCGAGCATTATCGAAATCTTGCGGCCATTCGGAGTCGGCCAGTAGTACAGATCGATCATGGCGAGCAGTATAAGGTGCTTTGCCCGGCTTACCAGTCGTATCGCACACTCAGACTGACCTGGCGCCCGGCCGCCGGGGTGCCCGGGAACTGCTGATAATCATCATCGGCCAGGTTGTCCACTGACACCAGAACTCCCAGTCCTCTCTTGCTGCTCGACTGCCAGGCCAGCGCCGCTGATACGAGCAATGCATTGTCGGAACTTGCTCGCACTGCATTGTCTTCCTGTTGCCGATACTCATTGTCCAGCCGCAGCTGCAGGCTTTCCGCAATGTCATAACGGAGCGCCAGGGTCACGCGATGGCGCGCGAAATTCAGTGCGTAGAAACTGGCGTCGACGGTCGCAGCACCGTAGTCGGCGTCCTTGTCAAGGTAGGTATAAGCCGCGACCAGATCCAGCGATGACCAACTGCGCGCCACGCTAATAATCGTGCCAGCAACATCGACATCAACGGCGTTCGCCTGGCGCGCGAAAGGCGCGTCGCTCGCAAACGTCCAGTCAACGAGGTCGTCATCACGACGATAGAATGCCGTCAATTCCGTTCGCCAGCTCTCAGCGATCCAGGTAAACAACAACGCTACTTCGTCGGCGCGCTCGCGGCCAAGATTCGGATTGCCGCCAAACAGACCTGTTGGCCTCGAATTAAGTACCGTGTAACCCGGTAGCTGCGACGTGCCTGCATATTCGAGACTTATGGAACGACTGCCGCCGTCAAACTCGCGTCGATGCGACAGCCCGAGCAACGGAAGAATTTCGTTATTGTCGCGGCTCGAGGCGTCCATGGCGACACCGGCTCGAAGCGTTAATAAACTGTTGTTACGTTTTACCAGATCAATTGAAGGCACGATGCGCAGCGTCGCGTAGCTCCGCGACTCGAAGGCGCCATTGGTGAGGTCTGTAGATCGCAACAATTCGTCCGACGTCAATTGCAGCGCATAATTCCAGACCCACGAGTCTCGCTCGAGCTGGCCGTGAAAACCCGCGCCATAGACGCGCGTCTCATGCTCAAATGATCCGGGAATTCCGGACTCCTGGGTCCTGCGATCGAAGTCATAATCGTCCTCAAGGCCCCGGTAGAAAGCGCTCGCCTGCCACCAACCGTGACCCGACTCACGTCGGTAGTTACCCAGCACCAGCCTCGTCTTTGTATGGTCTGTTTCCGGCAGTGTCGCGAATCCCGTGTACGCGCCCGGCCAGCCATAAAACTTGTCCTGGTAAGCGATAATCAGATCACCCTGGCTGTTGCCACCGACATATTGCATTTGCACGTTATAGCGTTCGAAATCGTGGTCACCGTCGGGCACGCTGCCATCGCCCTCGGACATCGCGGCTGATAACTGCAGCCCGAGACTGGCGCCGTCGCCATGCTTGCCGACAGTGGCGTATCGGAGTGACTGGAAACTCAAATTGTCGCTGCCGGCCCCCAGCATGGCTGAGCCATTGGAATGCACTCGCGGCATCGCGTACATAATCGTCGCTACGTTCGAATTGAATCCCTGCAACGAGTTGTCGATGCCGGTAAGAACTTCAGGTGACGACAGTAACGCAGGATCAATTGGCAATTCGGCTGCGTAGTGACCTGTTTGCGGATCCGTGAGCGTCACGGCGCCGACTTTCAAACCGGTATTTTCGAAAAGTCCGCCGTGTACGGTGATATCGGCCTGGCCTTCGGCAATTCCTCGCGACTGCAGTTCTATATCAGGATCAAACCGCAACATCGTTACCGGCGTTGCAAAAGTACCAGCCGGATGTTCGTTCGCAACACGTCGCTCATGGACAGTGATTTCGGTCAGCGTGGCATCTTGCGTGGTAGCCTCATCAGCTTGCGCAAGCAGACGCAGCGGCAGGAGGCCGATGCACAGCAAGCTGATTGAAAGTCCTGGTTGGCGCATTATCGGCGAGCTTGTTCCACAAAAAAAACGGCCAGCCCCTTACGAAGCTGGCCGTCCATTCTATGAGATCGGAAGACTACAACCTAGTTCGATGCGCGCAAGGCATCCCGAATTTCCGTCAGCAATACTTCTTCCTTGCTCGGTGCCGGTGGCGCGGCTGGTTTTTCCTCATCTTTTTTCTTTACGGCGTTCATCGCCTTGACGACCAGGAATATGGCGAACGCGATGATCAGGAAGTCGACCACCGTCTGCACAAACTGGCCGTAGTTGAGCGTCACCGCGGCCGCGCCGTCTGCTGCTGCCTTGAGAGTCACAGCCAGGTCGCTGAAGTCGACACCGCCGAGAATTATTCCGATCGGCGGCATGAGCACGTCCGCTACGAAGGAGGACACGATCTTGCCAAATGCGCCACCCATCACAATGCCGACCGCCATGTCGACCACGTTGCCTCGCATTGCGAAGGCTTTGAATTCTGAAACCATGGACATAGTTATTTCCCTCGTTGCTTTTATTGACACAATATATTGGCACCTTGCGATGCGCTTTACAAAGTTGACCGCGAGGTTTAACTAATTGGTGTCGAATCGTTTTACTCGCAGGCTTCTAACCAACATATACGCTATGAATAAGAGAATGGCTAGTTGTAGTGGCGACCAGAGTTGTTGCCAGACAGGTGGTGCCATCTCGGAACACGCGGCAACGGAGTTCAGGTGCACTGCCCGGACGACGCCCCAGATGCTGCGCAGGCAAAACGGTATGAGTAACAGCAACGGCAGAGCGAGCCAGCGCAGGATGGCGTGCACTTCCTGCAGAGGGCAGGTAACTCGTAGCAGGAATACTGCAGCGACCGCAAGCGGCGCCATGCCGAGCAAAAGGCGATGCATTTCATCGCCGTCCGGACCACAAGCCAGCGCGTGCAGGGCCGCGAGCCAGAGTACCCAGGCGTAAAGCAACATCCAGGCTACCAGACCACTGCCCAGGCGCAGGAATACTTCGGCGAATCGCATGTGTCATCCGTGCTGTTTGCTGGCCAGCAGTGTAACAGCGACAATAAAAAAGGCCGTACCCTTGCCGGGTACGGCCTTTCATAAATAAATCCTGGCAGTGTCCTACTCTCACATGGGGAGACCCCACACTACCATCGGCGCTGAGCGTTTTCACTTCCGAGTTCGGAATGGGATCGGGTGGTTCCCGCTCGCTATTGCCGCCAGGAAAATCGGTTCGGGTTTTCGGGTTCACAACCCAGTTGGGCGATGACCCCGGTCCCAAATTCATAACAATCTGGATAGTTTTTGATGTTTGTAGCTCTACTCACGTGTCGCATTACATGTTGCGAGACACACTAAAAGCTTTTTAGTGTTATATGGCCAAGCCTCACGGGCAATTAGTACTGGTTAGCTTCATCCATTACTGAACTTCCACACCCAGCCTATCAACCTCGTAGTCTTCGAGGGCCCTTCAGGGAGCTCAAGGCTCCAGAGAAACCTAATCTTGAAGGGGGCTTCCCGCTTAGATGCTTTCAGCGGTTATCCCGTCCGTATATAGCTACCCGGCAATGCCACTGGCGTGACAACCGGAACACCAGAGATACGTCCACTCCGGTCCTCTCGTA
>JAOUHU010000023.1 GCA_029884455.1 Gammaproteobacteria bacterium
GTTGCGGCAGTAACGGTCCCGGTGACATTGAAAATACGTACCGGCTGGGATATGGCGCATCGCAACGGACCTCAAGTGGCGCGTATCGCCGAACAAAGCGGCATCCAGGCGATTGCCGTACACGGCCGGACGCGCGCGTGCCGATTCAAAGGCAATGCGGAATACGACACGATTGCGCGCATCAAGAGCGACGTTGGCATTCCGGTTTTCGCCAACGGAGATATCACCACTTTGGAGAAGTCACTTGAAGTTTTGCGACTAACCAATGCAGATGGCTTGATGATCGGGCGCGGCGCGCAAGGTCGGCCGTGGATTTTTCGCGAACTGCTGGAGTTTCACCGCAGCGGAAAAATCACACCGCTAGAAAAAAATGAATTGCGTGATACTATGCTCGACCACCTTGAAGACTTGCACCGTTTCTACGGAGATAGTTTGGGCTTGAAGGTGGCTCGAAAGCATTTGACCTGGTACAGCAAACAACTCGACAACGCAGGCGAGTTCAGATACCAGGCAGTGCGCGTCGACAGTACACAAGAACAGATTCGATTAGTCCGGGAATACTTTGACCGCGCAGACGGAGGTATTTCCAAGGCGGCTTGATCGTTACAGGATTTGACCAACGTGGCCCAGAAAAAAGAAAACATCGGCAACCAATCGCTCCACAAGCACACCGAAGACGCACTCAAAGTCTATTTTCAAAGCCTGAATGGCGACCGCCCGGGCGATTTGTACGAACTCGTGATGGGCGAAGTTGAACGGCCCCTGTTCAAGGCGGTTCTGGATTACACACAAGGCAACCAGAGCCAGGCGGCCGGCATCCTGGGTCTCAACCGCGGCACATTGCGCAAGAAACTGCGTTACTACTCATTGATTCAATAGGTGCTTGTTCATGTTGACGGTGCGCCGGGCGCTATTGAGCGTGTCCGACAAGCATGGCCTGATTCCGTTTGCGACAGGGCTTGGCCAACTCGGTGTCGAAATTCTCTCCACCGGCGGAACCTGTCGCGCCCTGCGCGACGCCGGCATCGACGTCATCGAAGTCAGCGAGAAGACCGGCTTTCCCGAGATCATGGACGGGCGCGTGAAGACGCTGCACCCGGTCGTTCACGGTGGTCTGCTGGGCCGGCGCGGCATCGACGACGCGGTGATGCGTGAGCACGGCATCGAGCCAATTGATTTACTGGTCGTGAATCTGTACCCGTTTGAACAGACCATTGCACGCCGCGACGCCAGCGTCGACGACGCCATCGAAAACATCGATATTGGCGGACCCGCGATGATTCGCGCCGCCTCGAAAAATCACGACGGCGTCGCCGTCGTGGTCGACCCGGATGACTATGCGGCGGTACTCGACGCAATGAAGGATCGGGTGTTATCACCGGAGATGCGGCGCCGGCTCGCGGCCAAGGCCTATGCGCACACCGCGAGCTATGACACCGCCATCAGCAAGTACCTGTCTGCCACGCTCGGCGATGATCCACTCGGTGAGCGTTTCCTGTATTCCGGCAAACTGCTCGAGCGCATGCGCTACGGCGAAAATCCGCACCAGGATGCCGCGTTTTACATTGACCAGCGCGCGCCAAAAGGCTCGCTCGCCAGGGCCACACAGTTGCAGGGCAAGGCATTGTCGTACAACAACATTGCCGACAGTGACGCGGCTCTCGAGTGCGTGCGCCAGTTCGATGCGCCGGCCTGCGTGATCGTGAAGCACGCCAATCCCTGCGGTGTGGCGCTCGCGGCAGATATTCACGTGGCCTATGAGAAAGCCTATCGCACCGATCCGACCTCGGCCTTCGGCGGCATCATTGCCTTCAATCGACCGCTCGATGCGAAAACCGCGAAAGCGATCATCGAGCAGCAATTCGTCGAAGTGATCGTGGCACCTGACATTGCGGCCGATGCAGCTGATGTCCTCGCAGAAAAGAAAAATGTGCGCGTACTCGATACCGGTCCGTGGGAAGCGGCGGCGGGCGCGCAGGAATTCAAGAAAGTGTCGGGTGGGCTGCTGGTGCAAAACAGCGACACAGGCAAGATCCTGGCGAGCGACCTCAGGGTCGTGACCCAGGTTTCGCCGACGCCGAAGCAAATTGATGACCTGTTGTTCGCCTGGACGGTGGTCAAGTACGTCAAGTCGAACGCCATCGTATTTTGCAAAGACGGGATGACCATTGGTGTTGGCGCCGGGCAGATGAGCCGCATTTACAGCACGAAAATCGCGGCGATCAAGGCGGCCGATGAGGGCCTGGACGTCACTGGCTCGGTCATGGCCTCGGACGCCTTTTTCCCGTTTCGCGATGGCATCGATGCGGCCGCCGAGACCGGCATCGCGGCGATTATTCAACCCGGCGGCTCGATGCGCGACGACGAGGTAATTGCGGCCGCCAACGAGCATGGTCTGGCGATGGTGTTTACCGGCATGCGACACTTCCGCCACTAGGAGGCACTCTGCCACAGCAGCCCCCTACCGGGTGAATTATGCAAGTACTGATTATTGGCGGCGGTGGACGCGAACACGCACTTGCCTGGAAGTGCGCACAGTCTGTTGCTGTTGATATTGTTTTCGTAGCACCGGGCAACGCCGGCACCGCGCGCGAAAGCAAGTGCGTAAACGTTGCCATCGATGCGGACGACATTGAGGGCCTCGCAATGTTTGCCCGCGATGAAGGCATCGAGTTGACCATCGTTGGCCCCGAAGCGCCGCTGGTCGCTGGCATCAAGGATCACTTCGATACGCTCGGCCTGCCCTGCTTCGGCCCCAGTGCGGCAGCCGCCCGGCTCGAAGGCTCGAAAGCCTTTACCAAGGATTTTCTTGCACGGCACGCGATCCCGACCGCGGCGTACCGGAACTTCACCGATCTGCCGGCGGCGCTTGCCTATATCCGCGCGCAAGGCGCGCCGATCGTGATCAAGGCCGATGGCCTCGCTGCGGGCAAAGGCGTAGTCGTGGCAGAGACGCTTGCCGAAGCTGAAGCCGCCGCCACCGAGATGCTGGCCGGCAACAAATTCGGCGCTGCCGGTGCGCGCATCGTCGTGGAGGAGTTTCTCGTTGGCGAGGAGGCAAGTTTCATCGTGATCTCCGACGGCACCACGGTGCTGCCGATGGCGACTTCGCAGGACCACAAGGCGCGCGATGAGGGCGATGCCGGCCCGAACACGGGTGGTATGGGCGCGTATTCGCCAGCGCCCGTCGTGACACCCGAGATTGAAAGACGCATCCTGGACGAAGTGATTCGCCCGACGCTAGCCGGCATGAAGGCCGATGGCACGAATTACCTGGGCTTCCTGTACGCCGGTCTCATGGTGATGGCGGACGGCACACCCAAGGTCATCGAATTCAACTGCCGCATGGGCGACCCGGAGACGCAACCGATCATGGCGCGACTGCAATCCGACCTGGTGACGATCTGCCAGGCGACGCTCAACGGCACGCTCGCAGAGCAAACCGCCGGGTGGGACGCGCGTGCTGCACTCGGTGTGGTGCTGGCCGCCGGGGGCTACCCCGAAAAATATGCAAAGGGCAGGACCATCTCAGGGCTTGAAAAGGCCGATGGCGATGCGCGAAAGGTCTTTCATGCCGGCACCCGTAACGAAGGTGCGGGCGTTGTGACCAATGGCGGGCGTGTCTTGTGCGCGGTCGGCCTTGGCGACACGGTTGCGGCCGCGGCGAGCGAGGCCTATCGCGCCGTCGATCAGATCCACTGGGACGATGTGTACTGCCGTCGCGACATCGGCCACCGCGCGATTGCGCGCGAGCGTGCGGCAGGCTAAGGCCATGCTGACGACCGCCGAGGCCAGTGCTGCGATTCTCGCCGTGATAACGGGCGCGAAAACGGAAACTGTCGCGCTGGAAAAAGCCCATGGCCGCGTGCTGCGACAATCCGTTGTCGCGGAACGCGACCAGCCGCCATTCGATCGTGTGACCATGGACGGCATCGCGTTGTCGTTCGCCGAATTCGCCGGCGGCACACGGCGGTTTCCCGTCCAGGCGTTGCAGGCGGCGGGCGATCCGGCGCTGACACTGGAGGCGGGAAACTGCATCGAGATCATGACCGGCGCCTCACTGCCCGCAGGTG
The DNA here is from genome assembly GCA_029884455.1 of Gammaproteobacteria bacterium. Lineage (GTDB taxonomy): Bacteria > Pseudomonadota > Gammaproteobacteria > Steroidobacterales > Woeseiaceae > UBA1847. Next base: position 4,074 of record JAOUHU010000023.1, read on the forward strand.
CCGACTGTATCGTGCCGGTCGAGCGCGTCGGCGTGCAGGATGGTGTGGCGACGATTGAAAATGACTACGCTGCAACGGCACGGCAGTTTGTGCACGCGCGCGGTTCTGACCATGTGCAAGGCACCGAATTGCTGCGCCCCGGCACGCGCATCTCGCCGGTGGACATTGCCATCATTGCCTCGTGCGGCTTGCGCGACGTTGTCGTCAGCCAGCAACCAACCATTCGTGTTATCTCAACCGGCAACGAACTGGTGCCGGCCGGTGCACCGATCGAGCCGCACCAGATCCGCATGTCGAACGGCCCGGCAATGGTCGCGTTGCTCGAGCAGCACGGTTTCACCAACTGCAGTCACCACCACATCGTCGACGAACCAGCGCTGCTGCGCGAGCGCATCGCCGGACATCTTGACGAAGCGAATGTGCTGATTCTGTCGGGCGGCGTGTCAATGGGTAAAGCGGACTACGTGCCTGGGGTGCTGAAGGAGCTCGGCGTGGAGGTTATCTTCCACAAGGTCAGCCAGCGCCCGGGCAAGCCGATGTGGTTCGGCATGGGACCGGGTGGCCAGGCCGTGTTCGCGTTGCCCGGCAACCCGGTCTCTTCGCTGGTCTGTTGCCGTCAGTACGTGCTGCCGGCGCTGTATCGTGCGTCCGGCCTGCGCGACGCGCCACCGGAGTTTGCGAGCCTGGCGCAGGCAGTGACGTTCAGCCCGGCGTTGACTTTTTTCCTGCCCGTGAAGCTCGTCTCCGCTGTCGGCGGCCAGACGCTCGCAATGCCCGTGCACACGAACACCTCGGGCGACTTCGCGGCACTCACCGGTACCGCGGGCTATGTCGAACTCGCGCTGGAGGAATCCAGCTTCCCGGCCGGTACCGGCGCAAGACTGCATCGCTGGTAGATGAGCGGCCTGCTCGAACAATTGATCGATTGCCCCTACTGCGGCGAGAGCATTGTCGTACTCATCGACGAGTCAGTACCAGAGCAGAGCTATGTCGAAGATTGCCAGGTGTGTTGCCGGCCGATCGTCATTGTGACGACAGAGGATCTCGACGGCAACATGGCGCTAAGTGTGCGCGGCGAAAACGAGTAACAGGTTTGTGTGCACGAACAGGTCTGGTGCCCACCGGGGTTCCGTCACGGTTCTTGCAGCGGCAACAATCGCGCCTTAAGCTAGTCGGCATCAGCGCATCGGCGCCAGGCAGCATTCCAGATCAATGAAGAAACTTGTAACTGGTGCTCTCCTCATTGCCGGCGCCATAAATCTTTACCCGCTGGTCGGCGTCATCTCGGTCGATCAGCTTGAGAAGCTTTATGGTGTGTCCCTGGATAATGGCGACCTCATTATTCTGATGAGACACCGGGCAATCCTGTTCGGCCTGCTGGGCACGTTTCTTATCTATGCTGCGTTTCGGAACTCGATCCAGGTACTGGCATGTATTGCCGGGCTGGTCAGCATGATTTCGTTCATCGCCCTGGCATATACAGCCGGTTACTTCGGCACAGCACTGAACAAGGCCATGATCACCGACGTCATCGGTTCGGTCGCATTGGTGGCTGTTTTGCTCATTCGCTGGATGCGGCCGCTTCCCCGAGAGTCGACCTGGTAATTTCATTCGCCACCAGAGGAGCAATTAAGATGTCACAAAATCAAGCGCCCAGACTCGCACATGTCGTCTATCGGACGCGCAAATTCGAGCAAATGCTGGCCTGGTACAAGGAAGTATTCCATGCCACGGTACAGCATGAAAATCCGGTTATTGCCTTCCTCACCTACGACGACGAGCATCACCGGCTGGCATTTATCGACCTGGCCGTCGTACAACCAGACGGAAAGGATTCGCAGAAACATGGGCTTGTTGGCGTCGAGCATATCGCCTACACCTATGCGTCACTCGAGGACCTGTTCGAGAACTACACGCGCCTCAAGTCGGCGGGTATCTTGCCTTACTGGTGCATCCACCATGGTCTGACGATCTCAATGTATTACGCAGACCCTGACGGCAATCAGCTTGAGTTCCAGATTGACTGCTTCAAGTCCACGGAGGAGAGCAACGCCTACATTCGCGGCCCGATGTTTGGCATCAACCCGGTGGGAGTGGAGTTTGATCCCGAGGACTGGCTAAACCGTGTACACGCCGGCGTGTCATTTTCCGACTTTCTTGTGCGCCGGGTACACGAACCGGTTTCCCCGATTCGTGGCGCCCTGAGTACGGCCTAGCAAGCGCTTCAAGCGGACCCGGCGTGTCTTGTTAGCGCAATTCTCAATACGTCCGGCGCACAAGAGCGACGCCCGCCGGATCGCCGAGCTTTACAGAATTTCCTCCGACGGTGTTGCGGATTACATCTGGACGAAACTTGCGCGGCCCGGAGAGGCCATCCTTGACGTGGGGCAGCGACGATACGCACGCGAAGGCACGCCGTTTAGCTACGAGAACTGCAAGCTGGTGGAGCTGCAGGGATCGGTCGTAGGAATGTTGGTCGCATTCCCGATGGCAGTCGACGAGGAATATGAGGAGAGCGATCCGATTCTTGTTCCCTATAGCGTGCTCGAAGAGGACCAGAGTTACTACGTCTGCGGGATGGCGGTGGATGAAAAGTACCGTGGCAGGGGCATTGGGGCGGGGCTGCTGGATGAGGCTGAGCGTACGGCGCGTCAGCTTGGCTTTCAGAAGCTCAGCCTGATCGTCTTCGAACAGAACATCGGAGCCCGGCGCCTGTACGAACGGCACGGCTACGAGGAAAGGCGGCGTCACCCTGTGGTTCCGCATCCGTTGATCCACTACATCGGAGATGCGATTCTGATGGTGAAGAAACTTGAGCGGGCCTGACCCGCCCGTTGCGATTCGCCAGGTCCTGGCGACAATTATTATTCACTGACCAATTAAACCGTTGCCGTCCCACTCGCATCATACTTGGCAATTGGCAATAAAAAGAAGGCAGCACCCAAATGGACAACGGTTGCAACAAGAACGCCATTCGACTGTTTATCGCACTCGCTATCGGCTTCTCCTTACTGTATTGGGGCCTGTTTTGCCTGCATGGCCACGGCATGTTGCCCTTCGACCCGGCATCGGATCTTTTCGGAGCGTTAAGGGGCTATGGGCCCACCCTGGCTGCGCTTTTGACTGCAGCCGTAGTCTATGGCCGCAAAGGCCTGACAGAGCTGTGGCGACGGCTGAAAATGTGGCGTATCCCGCCCTGGTTACTCGCGTTGGCAATACTTGGCCCGATGCTGGCCAGCCTCGTCTTGCTTCTTTTCATCCATATTGCGGGAGTAAACCTGACCCTGGCATCGCAAGGCGTGCCGCTGCCCAAGCTGATAATCATCTTCGTATTCTTCGCAATTGTTGATGGCCCTGTCGGCGAAGAAATTGGCTGGCGCGGTTTTCTCTTGCCTCGCTTGCTGGAAAAATATGGCGCGATTCACGCCTCGATCTTGTTGGGGATTGTCTGGTTCTTGTGGCATATCCCGCTGTATGCTGCCACGGACAAGGTTGACCTTAACCTGGCATTCTTTTCCAGCTATCTACTGAACAACGTGGCGCTGTCGTTTCTGCATGCATGGTTTTTCTTGCGCTCAGGTGGCAGTGCATTGCTGGCAATAATCTTCCACACCGCCTGCAACTACGCTGTCTATCTTGCTGTCACATTCTATCCGAGCATTGAGCAATCGCCCCTTACGCAGCAGCTTTATGTTGGCATACTGGTATTCGCGGCGATCTTTGCAGGCCTTTCCATGTGGAGAAATCCAGCGCAAGGGCAGCGTGCAGCGAATGATTAAACGTAATCAATTACGCCGGTTACTCTTGAAGCAGGCACCCGAACGCTAATCGAAGCGGTCCAGCGGGTAATGCGCCATCATCAGGCGATACCGGCGCAGCCCCTTCTCGTCCGGGCCTGATTCGGGATCCTCGTAACTCTGCAGTTGTTGCAATATGTCTTTGAGTTTTTCTCGCACCTCATCGATTTGCTCCTGGCTCAGGTGCATCTCGACATAGCTCAAAAGGCCCTCGTCCTCGAACAGCTTGTCAGCCCGATGCGTATCCAGGAGGCGCAGCATCTCCGACAGCGTATTGTCGAACACCGTGCGGATCATCGGCCGCAACGCGCTTTTCTGGTCAACCGTGCTCTCGTCCGAGAACAGGTCCGTAGCCGCCCGGAACTGCCGCGCAATCGCCTCATAGTATTTCTCGGTCGTGCCGCGATTCTTGCGCGTATGCATGAGCCGGATTAGCCCGGCTTTTTCGAGCAGGCCCACGTGGTGATAAAGACGCGTGGGCTTCTCGCCGAGCGATGCGGCAACCTGCTTGGTGGTCATCGGTTCGGACGCCGCCAGGGCTTCGATAATGCGCATTCTCAGCGGGTGTGCGAGCGCCTTTACCTGCTCAATATCGCTAATCCGGTAGGAATCGAGCTGCGAGCTCTTCTTTTTTTTCGGCATATTTTCAAACAGTTAGCAAACGGGACCAGAAAACTATTGTTCACTCTCTTGTGATTATTCATGTTTTTTTGAATAATCACATCTACTTGAACAAGGAGCAGTGTACATGAACCAGCAGGCGCCGAAACAGTTTGCCGATAAATTCTGGCTGCTCTGGGGAAGCCAGGCCGCCTCCCTGACCGGCAGCTTTGCCGTCCAGTTCGCCATTATCTGGTGGCTCACCAGCACGACGGGCTCGGCGACCATCCTCGCGAGTGCAACACTCATCGGGCTTTTGCCGCAGGTCGTGCTCGGGCCGTTCATCGGTGCGCTGGTGGATCGCTGGAATCGGAAACGCGTGATGCTGGCAGCGGACTCCGTCATTGCCCTGGCCTCTGCCTGGCTTGCCTGGATGTTCTTCGTTGACGCGGCGTCAATAGTGCATGTGTTCATCGTACTTGGCATTCGCGCAGTGGGCGGCGCATTTCATGGCCCGGCGATGCTCGCCTCGACATCCCTGATGGTGCCCGAAAAACACTACGTCCGAATTCAGGGGCTCAACCAGGCCCTGCAAAATGGCTCGCCGCTGCTCGCTGCCCCACTTGGCGCGCTGCTCGTGTCCTGGTTGCCGATGTCGTCGATTTTAATGATCGACGTCGCCACGGCACTTATCGCCATCATTCCGCTTTTGTTTGTAAAGGTTCCGCAGCCCGACGCCAGGCCAATCATCGCGGCGCATCCCTCGGTACTTGCCGACGTCGCCGAAGGTATCCGTTACCTGCGAGCACATCGGGAGCAGACATACCTTGTCATCGGCGCGACCTTCGTCAACTTTTGCCTGGTACCGGCATTTGCACTCTTGCCACTCTATGTCCTCGAGGTGCTTAGTGGCGGCGCCTGGTACCTGAGCATACTGCAGCTGTTATTCGGTGTCGGCGGTGTCGCCGGTGGTTCGTTGCTCGCGAGCTGGGGCGGATTCGAACGCGGTGTTCACACGGTACTGGCGGCATTCACGTGCCTGGGCGCCGCGGCGCTTTGCATGGGCATCGCTCCGGCGGACTCGAACTGGATACCTGCTGCCTCCATGTTCCTGGTCGGTGCTGCCGCCGCAATGCTCAACGGCGCCATCATGGCGATCCTGCAGTCGCAGGTTGCTGCCAATTACCAGGGGCGACTGTTCACCTTGCTGGCAAGTCTTGCCGGGGCGATGACGCCTTTGTCATTGCTGCTGGCGGCACCTGTCGCCGAGTCGTTCGGTATTCGCTTCTGGTACCTGGCCGGCGGTGTCAGCTGCCTGCTGGTTGCCGGGCTCGCCGCATTTTGCCCGGTCAAAACGAGAGTGCCAGAGCGCACCATTGACCTTGCAGGCCCAGACTCTGCGCCGTAAGCTCAATCCCATTGAAGCCCGGATTGCCCACACGGCGGTTACTGCAGTAGTGAAGGACTGTAATCAATGCGGCAAGTGCTGCACGCTGTATGGCGGCGATGGCCTGTCGGTATCCGACGAGGAAATTGCCTGGTGGGAGGATCACCGGCCCGACATAGCCGAATACGTTTCGGCCGGCAAGATCTGGATCAGCCCGGTCACCGGAAAGCAGCTGCTGCGCTGCCCGTGGCTTCGCAAGCTCCCGAACCAGGACAAGTACACCTGCGAGATCTATTTCGATCGCCCCGAAGAATGCAGGCAGTACCCGGTGACCATCGAAGAAATGATTCGCGATGGTTGCGAAATGCTCGAACCGAGGGACCTGGAACGACCCAGACAAGCACAGAAAATGCTGGACTTGCTGATGGCCGATAGCCGGCCACCCATGCAGGACTAGTTGTCTATCCGGCCAGCTTGATCCCGGCTGCAATCAAAACCCAGATCAGCATGATCGTGGTCGGCAACACCGTGATCGAGAAGCCCATCGAACGACCGGCAGGATCCCTCAGGTAAGCTGAGCGATAGATAATTCTCCCGACCAGGTAAATTACACCAAGGCCCGCACCCCACAGCGGATTAACCAGGCTCGCATACAGCCACAGCGCGGGTATGAACATCACCAGCTGTTCCATTGTGTTTTGCTGCACGCGGAACATGCGTTCGAACTCCGGGGCACCGGTGGTGGCCGGAGCTTTGCACTGGTGTTTGACGCGCATTTTGCCAACCTCAAAACCGAACCAGAAAAACTGCAATATTGCCAACACTGTTACAATCGCGACTGCTTCCATGATCAGCCCTTTTAAAATAAGGTGACACATGACTATACCGGACTCTTTGCAAACCATCGCGGAAATCAGTATTGCCTTTGCCGGTTTCACCGGGCTCGTGGTAATTGCATCGCCAGAAAATTTCGGCCCGGCCTGTTACATCAGCGGCATGCTCTGGTACCTGGTACACGCCGCCCAGCAGTTTTCTGGAATGCCGTTCATTCAGCCGGATTGGAAGAAATGACGCACGACAACAACAGTGCTTTCTGCGACGGCCCGTATCCCTACGCGGATCGAATTGCAACCAAGGCCTATGAAGCGGAAAAGCAGCAACTGCAGGTTGAGCTGCTCAAAGTGCAGCGCTGGGCCGGAGATACCGGTCAGCGTATTGTGGCGTTGTTCGAAGGACGCGATGCTGCCGGCAAAGGCGGCACGATCAAGCGCTTCATGGAGCACCTGAATCCGCGCGCGGCGCGCGTGGTAGCGCTGGCGAAGCCTACTGAAACCGAGCGCAGTCAGTGGTATTTTCAAAGATATATCAATCACTTACCGGCCGCCGGCGAGATCGTGTTCTTTGATCGCTCCTGGTACAACCGCGCCGGAGTCGAACTGGTGATGGGCTTTTGCACCTTGGCCGAGTACCGGGAATTCCTGCGCCAGGCTCCGGAATTTGAGTGCATGTTGGTTCGTTCCGACATCACGCTGTTCAAGTTCTGGTTCTCGGTTACGCGGGACGAGCAGGAACGCCGCTTCGAATCACGACAATTCGACCCACTGAAACGGTGGAAACTGAGCCCTGTGGACCTTGCCTCCCGGTCGAAGTGGGATGAGTACACGAGTGCCAGGGAGGCGATGTTTCAGCACACGCACCGCGCCGAACATCCGTGGATCATTATCAAATCGGACGACAAGAAACGTGCGCGCCTGAACTGCATGCGTCATCTCCTGAGCCGGCTCGATTATCCGGACAAAGACCGCGCCGTGGTTGGGGAGCCTGATCGACTTATAGTGGCGCAACCGCCGCTATGAACCTGGCTCGAGTCACCGCAGCCATCCTGATATGCCTGTCGCTGGCAACACCTGCCAGCGCTGAAGGCAGCACGCCGTTTGCACGCATTGCAGAAGATGAACGCAACCAGCCCCAGGCATTGCAGGTCGCTATTGCGAACTACGGCCTGAATTCCGGCGACCGGCAGATTCGCGTCGACCTTGTCAGCGCCATCCACATTGGTGACAAGGCGTATTACGCAGGTCTCAATGAGCGATTTAAAACATATGACGCGCTGCTGTATGAATTGATCGCACCGAAGGACACCGTCGTCGGGCGCGACGGTTCGGATCCGAAGGGGTTTATCTCGAATACCCAGGTCACCATGAAAAACCTGCTCGACCTGAGTTTTCAGCTCGACGAGATTGACTACAGCGCGCGCAATTTCGTGCACGCGGACCTGTCGCCTGAAGAACTGTCGCAAAGCATGCAGGAACGCGGCGAGTCCGTGTACGTATACTTCTGGCGGCTTTTCTACGCTTCGATGAACCAGTATGCGCGAGACCCGCTGGGTCTCGGGGAAATGAAGAAAGTCTCCTCAATGCTTTCTGCCGGCACCGATAACACCTTCAAGGTGCTGCTCGCCTACGAGCTCGTCGAACCGAAAAACTACCAGGCGATTCTCGGCGAAGATGCCGACTCCGCAGTTATCGGCGCACGCAACCAGCGTGCCATCGACGTACTGCGTGAGCAACTCAGATCCGGCAAAAGAAATATCGCCATTTTCTATGGGGTCGCGCACATGCCGGACCTGGAGCAGCGCCTTACGCAGCAACTCGGCTTTGCCTGGCTTAACAGCACCTGGATCGATGCCTGGCAGCTGGACGACGGCCCTGACGATCAGGCGGCCAGGTAGCCCTCGCCGCGCAACTCGTCGATGGTTATCTCGATCGCCCGGCGCAGTCGCGGTACCACATAGTCGACGTCATGCCGCGTCATGGTCAACGGCGGCGAGAGGATATTCAGGTCCACGTACGGCCGGACGATGACACCAAGGGCTTCGCAATTATTCGAAATGCGTTTGCCGATGTTGACTTCGTAAGGAAAGAATTCCTTGGTCTTCTTGTTCATAACGCTCACCACACACATCATGAACAGGCGGCCACGTACGTCGCCGACAATGGGCAGGTCTCGCAGCGTCTTCAGTTGCGCCTCGAAATATGGCCCGACTGCCTTGACATTCTCGAACAGCTTTTCCCGCTCCATGATCTCAATATTTTTCAAGGCAGCCACACAGCAAACCGGGTGAGCTGAATAAGTGAAGCCTCCCGTAAACCAGCGATCCGCATCATTACGCAGTACCTCGTAGATCCGGTCCGAGAAAATAATCGCGCCGAGCGGCAGGTACGCCGAGGTCAGACCCTTGGCACAAGTGATGATGTCCGGTTGTACGTCGAACATGTCCTTGGATACGAACCAGTGGCCGAGGCGGCCAAATCCCGTCACGACTTCGTCTGCAAGGTAAAGAATGTCGTACTTCTGGCACAGCTCCCAGGTGCGCCGGTTGTAGCCTTCCGGCGGCACAATGACACCCCCGGAACCGAGGATTGGTTCGGCGAAAAACGCGGCGATGTTATCCGCACCAAGTTCGAGAATCTTTTGCTCCATCTCGTCGACCAGGAAGTCGCAAAAGTCCGCCTCGCTCATGTCGCTCGGCGCGCGATAAAAATTCGGGCTCGAGAGATGGTGAATGATGTCTTCAACGAAACTGAATTCGGGCGACTTTTCACCGGCCTTGCCGGACAGGGACGTGGTCAGGTAGGTCGTGCCGTGGTAAGCGTCGAGGCGTACCAGTACGTGCTTTTTGCGCTTTTTTCCGCGGGCCGCCTGGTACATCTGGATCATGCGAAAGGCGGTGTCATTGGCAGTCGATCCACCACCCGTAAACAACACGTGGTTCAGGTCTCCCGGCGCAAGTTCAGCAAGCCTCGCTGCCAGACGTGCTGCCGGCTCGTTCGACATGTCGGTGAATGGATTGGCATAGGCCAGCTTCGTCACCTGCTCGGCGATGGCGTCGGCCATCTCCTTGCGGCCCAGGCCAATATTGGTACACCACATGCCGCCGACCGCGTCGAAATACTCTTTGCCGTCGATATCACGCAGGTAAGCGCCCTCGCCCTTATCCATGATCAGCGAGCCGTTTTCGTCATAACTCACAAAGTTATGGAACGGATGAACGTGATGACGGCGATCCTTCTCCCAGATTTCCTGGCTGCTGTGTATACGTTTACTCATGTGCATATGCTAGCTGTCCGCAGGCTATAGGTCACTCTCCGGCCGCCGCAAAAAGAGCTTGGCGACGCCTGATTTTTGTGCCTTGCACGCTCAAATTTCGACCGGTTTTCCTCAATCGAGACGTCTGACCGGGTATGAGGCTCGGACATATCTGTCTGCTTGCAGAGGGCTGCCCGGACCGCGCATGGTTTGCCGAACTCGTCGCAGCGATATCACGCCACGAGGTCGAACAGCATGTGCTGGTAGCCAGTGCCAGCCTGGCAGAGCGGCTTGCGGGCTACACAAATGTCACGGTTGGTCCGATTGTGCGATCGCCGGTGCTCGCCTATTGCCTGATGCCGAACGTCGAGGTCGCCCACGTTCATGACAGTGACAGTGGCCAGGCTGGCCTGCTGCTCACCCTGACCCGGTCAATCCCGTTCGTACTGACCGTGGACGACAGTCTCAGCAAAGATTCGAGTCCACTGGCGCGATCAGTACGTAATCGCGCTGCCTGCACAATACAAAGCAGGCCTGCCGACGGCGCTGATCTGGCAGCTCGCAATTACCTGGAGATTTACAGGGCCGCGCTGTCTCGCCGCTCAGAATTCCCAGAGAATTCCAACTGCCGGCAATAACGGCAACCAGAAGTCCAGTCCGCGTTCGAAAGTCTCTTCTCCCGTGACTTCATCTTCTTCAATGTCGTAGTCATAGCAGCATTCGTTATTGCGGTTAGCCAGGTTGCTGACTTCAAAAAAGGCCGTCAGCGTGCTGCGCTCAAGATGCCACTTGCGACTCACCCTGAAATCCACGCTGGCGAATGTCTCCAGCCGTACCTCGTTGCGCGGTCCGGGAACGGCAACAAACACCGGTTCGCCGTCCTCATCAACGCCGTCCTCAACCAGGCTTAGCAATGTTGCCGGCCAGCCGGTATGAACGCTTGCTGCGAAAGCCACGTCCCACTTGTCGCCGCTCCAGCTGATGCCGGCCTGCCCGGCGTGGCGCTGATCCCAGGATCGCAACTGGTCGCTGCCATCGATTCGATCCGTCGCCTTGGACAAGGTATAGGACGCCCACCAGTTTCGCGGCCCGTCGCTGCGATCTATGGATATCTCGACACCGGTCGACTGCGCGGCGCTGGGATCAAGCCGAACGCGATCCGGTTGCAGTTCCGGAATCACGCCGAGCGGGTTGTAAAGATTCTCGAAGCGCGGCCGCACGTCACTGATGTCCTTGTAGAACGCCTCGATGCGCAGTGCATACTTATCCTGGATCAATGTCTGTATGCCGGCGATCAGGTGATCGGCCTTTTGTGCGGGCCAGAAGTTCGTTATGCCATCTTCGATCTGCAAGTCATTCACGCCCTGCGCCTGGTGGTAACGACCCAGGCTGAAGCGCAACTCGGTCTTCGCGGTAATGCCATGCATCAGGGTGATGCGCGGACTGAGTTGCGCATCCGAGGGCAGATCAGTGTAGGTCTGGTCATCCCAGCGCAGGCCCCACTCGAAGACAGTACGCGGTGATACTTTCCAGCGGTCGGAAAAATACAGGGAGTAATTGGCGCCTTCCGGACTCGCGCTCAACTCCAGGCTCGAGGGCTCGTCACGACCCGGATACAGCGCTTGCAGTGAAAAATACTCGGCCCGGTTGCGGTACTCGTAGCTGGCGTCGGAATAATTTGCCTGCAGTCCCCATTGCAGAAGGTGCGAATCGGCACGGGTCCATGAAAAGTCCTGGCGGAATCCAAACTGTTGAACAGCGCGCTCGTCGTACACAGCACCGACAATCTTGGCGTAGTCGTTCAACGAGCCATTGCGCAGGTTATCAAATGAAACCGCCGACAATACGGTCTTGCTTTTCAACTCTCCTGACCAGCGATTTTCAAGTTGCAGCCAGAATTGTGCGTTCTTGGTGCGGCTGGTGACCTGCTCAATCTCATCAGGATCGGTCTCGATGACAACCTGAACCTGGTCGTCGGCAAGTAGCGCATTTAGCGACAGCGTGGTGTTTGCCGAGACGTCGAACTCCACTTCGCCGAACACGTCGTAGTACTTGGGCTGACCGAAGCTCTTGTCGATCACCAGGTCGAGGTTGCCGCGACGCGCCGAAACCACCCAGCGACGATCCGCCGAGCTGCCGGCGGTTAGCAGGGAGGTGCTAAATATGCTGATACCGATTTCCGTGTGCCGCGGCTGCAGTGCATCCAGCGATTCCATCAACACAAGGCCACTCATGCGATCGCCGAAGCGCACCGGAAAACCGCCCGTATAGACCTCGACGCCCTCGATAGCGCGTGCATCGACGACGCTAAAAATACTTTGATAATCACGCACATGAAACGGATCGAAGAGTGAGTGGCCGTTCAACAGGATGCCGATTTCCGACTCCTCGCCGCCACGAAAATGGGTCTTCGCAGAAGCGCCGCTGGCAGCGGCCCCGGGCAGCCGTTGCGTTACCCGAATCGGGTCTTCGCCAATATCGGGCATGTTCTGGATGCTGCGCTGGTCCAACACAAATCGCGATGTCGCCAGGTCGCGTAGAATTTCGTAACGGCTGGCGGAAACGGCAATAGTCTCGATCTCCGCAGGCGCTAACGCCAGGCCCACCGACACCACCGTGGTCTCGCCGGGCCAGACGTCGACGATGCGGCGTACCGGCTCGCGCCCGGCCGCTGCGACTTCGAACTCATAACTGCCAGGCGTGACGTTGGAAAATTCGAACACGCCCGGAGTCAATTCGTGAGCGCCGTAAAGGCGTGGATTGACTGTGAGCTCCGGCCTGTCAACTGGTCTGTCGCTGCCCTTGTTGGTAACCACCAGCAGAATGTTACCGTTCGAACCGCCCGACGCATCAAAACGCACCACCAGCAATAGCCCGCCCTGTTCCCTGATCGTGAGGCGATGCGGCTTTAGCAGCTCGCGCACGATATCGACCGGATCGTCCGCCAGTGGTTCCGACTCGACCCGCAGGTCCGCCGTCACCAGGCTGGAACTGTAGGCAAACGGATAGCCGGCTGCACGGAACTCGTCGATGACCTGCGCCACCGGCCTTCCGGCGTAGCGCATGACATCACCTTCGGCAGCGTAGCTAACTGCCGTAAGCAACAACAACAGGACCAGAATCGTTCGCAAGATTACTGCCCGCTACTGCTATCGATCGCGCTCACTTTGATGACTCCCCCATCCGTATACCAACGCAGGTCCTGGCCCTGCAGCCAGAAGGCCAGCGCGTCACTGGGCTTCATGTTTACATTGCCCCTGAGAATTGCGACGGCCGCGGCTTGCTGCGTCGCCGCGTCCGGATATTCCAGCAGCAACCCTGTTTCGCGGCTTACCCAGCGCAGGAATTCGTCGACACTACGCCCGTCCGTATCAACCGTCGGCGATGTCTCTTCAATCCAGTTCCAGGCGCTGCCATAACTATCAATGTTCAGAACGGTCGGTCGCGCACTTCCCGAAATACTCAGCTGTTGGCCGGCAAGCGCCCTTTCGTCGTAGTACTTGCCCGCAATCGCGACCTCGCCTTCGCGCACACTGACCTCGAGCTTGTCACTCGCGCTGTAGGCCATGTACTGAGTGCCAAGGTGGGTCACCGTGCCGTGATCGGTTTGAATGCGGAATGCAACATTCTTCGATCCTCCGGATATAGCGGCAATCAACGCCGATGGCGTGGAGTCGAAATAGATTCGACCGGACCTCAGGTACACCGTGTCGTGCGCGATAAATTCAACCACGCTGTCCGAGGCAACGCGAAGGGAACCGCCTCCACCCCAGGCGAGCCCGATACCGGAATCATGATCCGTCATGATCGTCTGGCCCGCCATTACCACCGACGTATCCGGCAGGCGATGCATGGTCGACTGTTCGCCAAGAACGTAGATCGAGCCGTGACTCTTGTTGATGGTCGCAACCTGCACCGGCGCGGCGCCATCGGTACGCAACGCGTTAAACGTTACCGCCACAGCCATCAGCACGCTTGCGGCAACTGCAAAACCCAGCAATTGCCGGCGTGCCCGACGTTTGCCGGTCACCTTTTGCCATTCAGCCAGCACGGCTTCCCGAACCATTTCCTCATCCTTTTCTGGCGGCCTTGGTCGTGGCGAGGCGCGTTGCAGCAGCACCTCCACTGCATCTTCCCGGCGCGTCGCGCCGAGCATTGCTTTGCTGTCATCGCCCGTCGTACTCATGATCCCACCACCTGGTTGAATTCTTTACCGCCCGCAGCCTGCAGACATGTGTACACGTCTGCAAACGCGCGCTTCGCTCTGGCCAGCAGTGACTGTGTCGCTTCTGCGCCGATACGCAGCCTGATCGCGATTTCCTGCACCGAATAACCCTGCACGTACTTCCATTCCAGGACATTGCCGTACTGTGCCGGCAGCCGATCGAGTGCCACCTGGATCAGGCGCAACGATTGATCGCGTTGATAGAGATGCTCGGGGCTGTACTCGACGGGCACACGAAACGAATCGACTGCGGCCTGAATATCCGGCCGGTCCTCAATCAACAACACGTGCTCACGATGCGATGCATCGCGGCGCAACTGGTCGCTGATCTCGTTGCGGCAGATTGCGCACAACCAGGTAAACAGCGCTGACTCGGCCCGGTAGCTGGCGAGTTTTTGAATGGCGCGAGTTAACGTAACCTGCACCACGTCGCGCGCCGTTTCGGGATCGTCTGACAGGCGCACCATGGCAAACCGGTACAGTCTTGCAAAGTAATCGTCGAAGAACCTGTCGAAGGCGCGCCGATCGCCCGCAAGTAGCTGTTTTACAAGCTTTTTGTCATCCAGGTACACCGGCATAGATTCCATTCTCCCAGTTCCTGCCGGGTTAGACGGAACGTGTCGGGAAAATCGGTCGCGGCAGGTGATGGTTTTATGGAGCTACTGCGGATTGTACGCCTGTTGCAGCGACCAGCGCTGCGTGGCGTCACATTGAACAAAAGTCAGACCCTTTTCAGGGCCCATTTTGTTGGGCCTAGCGCTTCATTGCCTCGAAGAACTGCGCATTGGTCTTGGTGTCCTGCATCTTGCCGAGCAAAAACTCGACCGCCGCCAGCTCATCCATAGGATGCAGCACTTTGCGCAGTACCCACATTTTCTGCAGCTCATCCGGCTTGGTCAGCAATTCTTCCTTGCGCGTGCCCGAGCGATTGATATTGATGGCCGGAAATACGCGCTTTTCGGCAATACGGCGATCCAGGTGGATTTCCATGTTGCCCGTGCCCTTGAACTCTTCGTAAATGACCTCGTCCATTTTCGAGCCGGTGTCGACCAGTGCGGTCGCGAGGATCGTAAGGCTGCCGCCTTCTTCGATATTTCGCGCAGCGCCGAAGAATCGTTTCGGCCGGTGCAATGCATTGGCATCGACACCACCGGTGAGAACCTTGCCAGACGACGGCACGACCGTGTTGTATGCGCGTGCAAGGCGCGTAATGGAGTCAAGCAAAATGACGACGTCGCGCTTGTGTTCGACGAGGCGCTTGGCCTTCTCGATGACCATCTCGGCGACCTGCACGTGCCGGCTTGCGGGCTCATCAAAAGTCGACGAAATAACTTCGCCGCGAACCGTGCGTTCCATCTCGGTGACTTCTTCCGGGCGCTCATCAATGAGCAATACGATGAGGTCGACATCCGGCGTGTTGGCACAAATAGCCGAAGCGATATTCTGCAGCAGCATCGTTTTGCCGGCCTTTGGTGGCGAAACGATCAGGCCACGCTGGCCCTTGCCGATCGGCGCTACCATATCGATAATCCGCGCGGTCAGGTCCTCAGTACTGCCGTTGCCCTGTTCAAGTACCAGCCTTTCAGTCGGGAACAGCGGCGTCAGATTCTCGAACAACACCTTGTTGCGCGCATTGTCCGGCGAGTCGTGATTGATCTGGCCGACTTTGAGCAGTGCAAAATAGCGCTCGCCATCTTTCGGCGGCCGAATGAGGCCAGCGACTGTGTCGCCCGTGCGCAAGCTAAAGCGCCGGATCTGGCTCGGGCTGACGTAGATGTCGTCCGGTCCGGCCAGGTAGGAGCCGTCCGCGGAGCGCAGGAAGCCGAAGCCATCCTGCAGGATTTCGAGTACACCGTCGCCGTAGATATCCTCGCCATTCTTGGCATGCGCTTTCAGGATCGAAAAAATGATTTCCTGCTTGCGGTGTCGTGCCAGGTCCTCCAGGCCGAGCGTATGGCCGAGCTCCACCAGACTTGCTGCCGGGCGACTCTTGAGCTCGGTCAGGTTCATAATGTTTTTGCTCATCTCGAGCTGTTCGGGTGGAATGACCTCGAGCGAGCTTTCGTCGTCATCCGGAAATTGTTCTTGTTGCGGACGCCGGCGACGGCGGCGATTCGGGTTATTGCCGGACTTACTCTTGCTGCCAGGCTTTGGCGGCCGGCCGTTTGTTTGATTTCCCAGGTATCCGCTCACAGGTTGGCTTCCAGAAATGCATTTAGTTGCGACTTGGACATCGCGCCGAGCTTTTGCGCGTGCACACTGCCGTCCTTGAACAGCATCAGTGTCGGGATGCTGCGAATGCCGAACTTTTGGGCTGTGTTCGGGTTTTCATCTACATTCAATTTTACGATTGAAAGGCGATCGGCGAACTCAGTTGCCGCCTCGTCCAGAATTGGCGCAATCATTTTGCAGGGACCACACCACTCGGCCCAGAAATCGATCAAAACAGGCTTTTGTGCCTTCAGTACATCAGCTTCAAAACTGCTATCGCTGGTATGCACGATGTTGTTACTCACCGGTCTCTTCCTCCTTGCATATATATCGCTTTATTTTGAATATTTGCGTTTCGCTGTCGGCCGTCTGACCAACGAACTCGCCAAAAATGGATGACGCTGCTGTGTGTATCAGGCAATATGTCGCAGCTTTCTCGCGGTTTCTCTTAGGGAATCGGTGATTGCGAAACTGGCAGGTGCGACGATGGTCGCGTCAGTCAGCGCAATTGGACCGCGTCGTGGGCCATTTTGCAAGCCTAAAATGCGCATTTTTCGGTTAATACCCTATGTCAGATAGCCACCTGAGTAACCTCAGATTCGATTCTCTTACGCTTGCCGACAGCGTACGCGCCGGCATTGTTGATGCCGGCTTTGAGTTTTGCACCCCGATCCAGGCAACCACCCTGCCCATCGCGCTGCAGGGCCGAGACGTGGCCGGCCAGGCGCAAACCGGTACCGGCAAGACCGCTGCGTTTCTGATTGCCACCTTTGAGAAAATGCTTAAGTCAAACCAGCGCCTCGAAGGCAAGCGCCAACCACGGGCATTCATGCTCGCCCCGACTCGGGAACTCGCGATACAGATTGCCAATGACGCCGAACTTTTGGGCAAGCACACCAATTTCAAGATCGGGCTGGCATTTGGTGGCACCGGCTACGAACAACAGCGCAAGACCATCGAGGACGGCATCGATATCCTGATTGGCACTCCGGGCCGAATCATCGATTACTTCAAGCAAGGCGTGTTCAAACTGGACCAGGTTGAAGTCGCAGTCCTGGATGAAGCAGACCGCATGTTTGACCTCGGCTTCATCAACGATATTCGCTACCTGCTGCGCCGCCTTCCGCCGCCGGACAAGCGCCTCAACATGCTGTTTTCCGCAACGTTGTCACATCGCGTAATGGAACTTGCCTACGAGCACATGAACGAGCCGGAGCTGATCCAGATCGATCCTGACAAGGTCACGGCAGACCGTGTGCGCCAGGCGATTTTCTTCCCGTCGAATGAAGAAAAGTTGCCCTTGCTGGTTGGCCTGATTCGCGAAATGGGCCAGGGTCGAATCATGGTATTTGTCAACATGAAACGCGAAGCCGAACGCCTTGAAGCTTACCTGGCCGCCAACGGCATTCACGCCGCAGCCATTTCCGGCGACGTGCCGCAGAACAAGCGTATGCGCATGCTGCTGCAATTCCAGAAGGGTGAATTGCAGGTCCTGATTGGCACCGACGTTGCTTCGCGCGGACTGCACATCCCGGACGTGCAGTACGTCATCAATTATGACCTGCCGCAGGAAGCCGAAGACTATGTACACCGCATCGGTCGGACCGCGCGCGCCGGTGCCGCCGGCGATGCAGTCAGCTTTGGTTGCGAGACCTACGCGATAGCGCTACCCGATATCGAAGACTATATCGGCCACAAGATTCCGGTGGCCAACTTCGACCGTGCACTGCTACCGGAACTGGCGAAACCGGCATACAGTCCGCGCCGGAAATCGGCCGGCCGCAAGGGCGCAGGCGGCAAACCAGCCGGGCGCAGGCCACCGCGCCGCCGCTAGCCCGACGCGGCAGGCGCTATAGCAACTCGCTCAGCCCGTCGACCGACACAAAGTCGCTGTTTTCACGTCGTGGCCTGGATGTGTCCGGCCTGGCTATGGCAACCGGGTGCCTGACACCATAGCTTGCCGCACTACGCAACACGAACAGGCTGTCGTCAATAAACATGGTCCGCTCGGGGTCGAAATCGACCGAGCCGCGCAAGGCATGCCAGAATTCCTGCCGTTCCTTGGCGAAGCCAAACGAATGCGATGTATAGATGCCATCGAAGTACGCTGTCAGACCGGTAACCTCATCTTTAAGATCCAGTGTCGCCTGATGTGAATTGGTTACCAGCAGCAAGCGGACATTCGACTCGCGTACGCGTTGCAGGAATTCGAAGGCACCTGGCAGGAAACCGATGCGCTCGTGGTTGTCGCGATGCAACTGTGCAACATCGAGTCCGAGGTGCTCGCTCCAGTGATCGAGGCAATACCAACGAAGGTCGCCCTCGGCCGCGCCGAATTGCTTGATCAGGTGACTGCGCGCGTCTTCAAACGACATGCCGTTTTGCTCAGCCCAGCGTTGCGGCACGTAGGTCAGCCACATGTAATTGTCGTAGGCGAGGTCGAGAATGGTGCCATCCATGTCGAGCATCAGAGTGTCACAGCTGCGCAGCGCAGTTTTCGGATCGAAGCTCATTGCTCTATACTGCGCAGCCCGCCGGGAAACTGGAAATCATGGTGTCCATCGAAGACTTGAATCTCGAAGAATTGCTCGAACCTGTGATAGCGCTGGCCATCGGCGCCGGTGATACGATTCTTGCAGTCTACGCCAGCGATTTCGACGTTGAAAGCAAGTCCGACCAGTCGCCATTGACGCAGGCCGATCTTGCGTCGCATCGGCATATTGCCGCCGGGCTTGCCGCCTTGACGCCGGCTATTCCTATTATTTCCGAGGAAGGTGGCCTGCCCGACTTTTCCGTGCGCGGCCATTGGCAACGTTATTGGCTGATCGATCCACTGGACGGCACCAAGGAATTTGTCAGCCGCAACGGTGAATTCACGGTCAACATTGCCCTGATCGAAAATGGCCGGCCGATCTTCGGTGTCGTGCATGTACCGGTACAGCAAAGAACCTATGTTGGCTGCACCGGGCGCGGCTCCGAGCGACGTGAAAACAGCACGGTAACCCCCATCCGGGTTGCTGTGCAGAGCCAGCAACCTGTACGCGTGGTCGGCAGTCGGTCGCATCGTGGCTCGAGCCTGGATGCTTTTCTGCAGAATCTTGGCGACTACGACATGGTGCCGATGGGCAGCTCGCTGAAATTCTGCACCGTTGCAGAGGGCAAGGCTGATGTCTATCCACGCCTCGGACCAACCTCCGAGTGGGACACCGCGGCGGCACAGGCGGTGGTCGAACAGGCCGGCGGCCTGGTGTTGGAACTCGACGGCAAACCTTTGTCTTATAACAGGAAACAAGACATTCTCAATCCCTGGTTTGTGGTCACGGGGCCGCAAGACCATGACTGGCTGGCGCTGCTCGCGGACCGCGAGTAGCATGGCAAACGATGTCCGACAAAGTCGATACACAATCCTTCAAGAACCTTGAACGACTGCGCGAACTGCGCGTCAGTCATCGGGACCTCGACTACCTGATTGACCGGCTGCAACACGATCCGATGGTCGATCAATTGCGCATCCGGCGACTGAAGAAACGCAAACTATTGATCAAGGACATGATTGCGAATCTTGAAAGTGCCTTGATTCCGGACCTCGATGCCTGATATTTCCCGGCGCCGGTTTCTGCGCGACACGGCACTCATGGCGTTGACACTGCCGCTCCCTGGCTGGGCGCTGGCCCGTCAGGCCGATCCGGTCGACAGTGCACGCACCCTGTTTGATCTGAACATTGCGCCAACGCCCATCAACGTTGCGGGACGCGTTGCGCCGGCCATTGGCATCAATGGCTCCATCCCCGGCCCGCTGTTGCGCTTCAGGGAGGGCCAGCCGGTAACAATCAATGTGCGCAACAGCCTGGCCGCCGACAGCTCATTGCACTGGCACGGGCTGCTGCTTCCGGCGAACATGGACGGCGTGCCCGGTATCAGTTTCGACGGCATTGCGGCAGACCAGACGTTTCGCTACCACTTCGATGTGCGACAGCATGGCACCTACTGGTACCACAGCCATTCCGGGTTGCAGGAACAAAGTGGTGTGTATGGCCCGATCATCATCGATCCGGTCGGTGCGGACCCGGTCGAGTACGACCGCGAGTTTGTCATGCTGTTATCCGACTGGACTTTCGAACATCCGCATCAGCTGCTCGCAAATCTGAAAAAGTCCGAGGGCTACTACGTCGCGCGTCGCCCGAGTATGCAGCATGAGTTGCCGGATCGCTCATTGTGGTCGCGCATGCGCATGAGCCCGACCGACATCGCCGATGTGTCCGCCCGCGCCTACACCTTCCTGTTAAACGGCGTGGACGCCGCTGCCAACTGGACCGGCATCTTCGCCCCGGGCGAGAAAGTCCGGCTGCGCATTATTAACGGCTCGGCGATGACGTTCTTCAATGTCCGCATCCCGGACCTCGAAATGAGCGTGGTGCAGGCCGACGGCCAGGATATCGCGCCACTAATCACCGATGAGTTGCAGATCGGCGTTGCCGAGACCTATGACGTCGTAGTCACGCCGCGCGACCGCGCCTACACATTCATGGCGGAGGCATCCGATCGCAGCGGCTTCGTGCGCGGCACACTGGCGCCGCGTGCCGGTATGCAGGCCGCTGTACCGCCGATGCGCGAGCCGCCGTTGCTCAGCATGGATGACATGGGGATGGGCCACGGCGGCATGGCCGGGCATGCTGGCCACCAGATGACGCCGGCCGCGCACGATCATCGCCTTGGGCCGGGTGTTGCCGGCGTGAGCGAATATCCGCGCAGTCGCCTCAACGATCCGGGGACCGGCCTGACTGACGTCGGCCATCGCACGCTGCGCTACGGTGATCTGCGCAGTCTCGCGGCAAACACAGACTCGCGACGACCCGGTCGACAGCTCGAGGTTCATCTGACCGGCAATATGCACCGCTACATGTGGTCTTTTGACGGACTCCAATTCAGTGAGGTCAGCGGGCCAATTCTGTTCCAGCATGGCGAACGCCTGCGGCTGGTGTTGGTGAACGACACCATGATGCCGCACCCGATTCACCTGCATGGCATGTTCATGGAACTGGTCAACGGCAATGGCGCGTTCAATCCGCGCAAGCACACGGTGATCGTAAAGCCAGCCGAGCGATTGAGCCTTGATATCACCGCAGACGCACCCGGCCATTGGGCTTTCCATTGCCACCTGCTCTACCACATGCATGCCGGCATGATGCACTCTGTTCGCGTCGTGGACGCGGGCAAGATGACATGACGCGCAGCTTTGCCACAGTGCTGCTGTTTCTGGCCGCAATTGCCGGTGCCGAAGAAGCGCGCTTCACCTATCTCAGCGCCGACCGCATCGAGTATCAGTCGGATGTTGAGCGCAGCGTCTGGGACGTGCAGGGCTGGTATGGCACGGACCTTCACAGGCTTTGGTGGAAACTCGAGGGCAGCAACGCCTCGGACACTGACAACGAACTGCAGCTGCTGTACAGCCGGGCGGTTTCGCCCTATTTCGACGCACAAATTGGTGTCAGCGTGGCCGACAATCCCGCCGACACCGACACGGCCTTTGTAATCGGCATTATGGGACTCGCTCCTTACAACATCGAGATTGATATCGCTGCATCGGTCAATACTGACGGTGACTATCAACTGCACGGCGAATTTACACACGATATTCGCTTCTCGGAACACTTCGTCCTGCAGCCGCGACTTGAGTTGCGAGCTCGGTCCGCGGCTGAAGACCAGGCGGCGCTGGAAATGCGCCTGCGCTACGAAATCAACCGCAACATCGCCCCCTACCTGGGGCTCTCCTGGCAAAACCATTTCAATGACAGTGCGCCGGGTGACGCCACAACGGTGTTTATCGCGGGCTTAGGATTCTGGTTCTAGGTTTTTCCCAGCCTGGCTCATAAAAGGGCCTGACCCTTGCATGTAGCCTCCCTCGGCGAGATCACTGTCGATCGCGACGCGTTTGTCGAACACAAAACAGTCGCCGTTCCAGCGGCTTTGCGCCGGGGGTATTTCGCTCAGGTAATTCAGGATGCCGCCCTGCAGCTGGTAAACCTCATCGAAACCCAGCTCCAGCATCAGGGCAGCCGCCTTTTCGCAGCGAATGCCACCGGTACAGTACATGGCCAGCGGCCGGTCGGTAGAAGTGGCCGCCAGCTCGCTCGCGTATGCAGCAAATTGCCGGAAATTGTCGGTCCGCGGATCAACCGCACCCGGAAAGCTGCCGACTTCTATCTCGTAGTGGTTGCGGGTATCGATCAGCAGCACATCCGGATCTGAAATCAACGCATTCCAGTTACGTGGCTGGACATGAACGCCGGTTTTCCGGTGCGGCAGGATGTCGGGCCGGCCGAGCGTGACAATTTCGTTTTTGCAGCGCACTCGCATACGTAGGAATGGCGCATCGTTTGCGTCTGTCCAGCGACCATCAATCGGCGTGGCGAGCTGCAAGCGGCGCTCTATCCAGCTGAACACCGTTTCAATCGCGAGTTGTGCGCCCGCGAGCGTGCCATTAAAACCCTCTTTTGCAACCAGAATCGTGCCGAGCAGTCCCTGCTCCTCGCACAAGGCCTGCAGCGCGCCGCAAAACGACTCGGCCTCGTCCAGGTCCAGGAAGCGATAAAACGATACGACCTTCATTCCGCATCCGGAACCAGGTCGGGAACCGTCAACGACAGAATGCTGTGGCGAATTTCCTCGCCCAGCACCAGACGTGCATCGGCGCCGATACTGACCAGGCTGCCATCAAATTCCAGCAGGCCGTCACTATTGCGGCGCAACACATCCTGTTCCTGCAACGTCAGGATGTAATCGTGAAACAGGGTCTTGTTGAAAAAGTCCGGCGAGTGCAGGCCGTATATCATCGACAGGCGCTCGGCGCTCCACTGGCACATTTGTTCGAGACGCGACCGTGACAGCACACCCGAACCATGCCGGTTGAGTAACGCAATCGCGAGGTAGAAGCGCTGGATCATCGGCACCATCGTCTGGCCGAGCATCAACAGCTGGTAAGCGCGCGCGGATCCTGCCGGTGGACGAATCAACCAGTCGTCCTCGCGAGTCAGTAGCTGCTGCTCTACCAGGGCATTCACAGCGCTCAGTGTGACTGCATCGATTTCCTCAGCAGCCCACTTCAGAGTGAGCTCTTTTTTCATGAACGGATAAATCAAGCGGATGAGCCGTTGAATTTCGGCGACTTCGAGCTGCCGTCCCTGGATGAAGCAGCATGCTACCGATGCCGGCACAGACAACAGGTGCAGGATATTGTTGCGAAAATAGGTCATGCGCACTGCTGTGTGTTCCGGCATGGCGATGACATCACCCATTGGATGCGCCGTGCGGCTGATCACGTCCAGCTTCTCACCATGCGCGATGATCTTCTGAGGCGGCCAGTCCGGCAGCGTGACCGAGTCGGAATAACTGAAACGGCGCATCAAGTCGAGGCTTAGCTGCAGTTGCGACTCGAGTTCCGCGGCGCCGATCTTTTGCCGCGGCGTCGCCAGCAGTACGTAAGCCAGCAGGCTGATCGGTGTGACCGCAGCCGCGGAATTAATACCACTCATGATCTCGGCGCCGAGTCGGTCAACCACATCGTTAAACCATTTTGGTCGCTCCTCTCTGCCAGCGCCGAAACTGCGCCATTCCGGATCGACCGTTGCAAGTATCGCCTCGAGGTCGATCGGCTCGCCAACATTAACGTACACACTGCCGAAGTTTTCGCGCAGGCCCTTTACGGACCGGATCAGGCCCAGCAGCGACTCGGATTTTTTCTCGCCGCCGCCAAGTTCATTGATAAAGGAGTCGCCCTCGAGCAATTTTTCGTAGCCAAAATAGATCGGTACGAAGACGACCGCGCGTTTCGGGTCATTGATGTAAGAGCGCACCGTCATGGCAAGCATGCCGCCTTTGGGCTCCAGCAGCCTGCCGGTGCGGCTGCGGCCGCCCTCGACGAAATACTCGATCGAGTGGCCGCGCACCAGTACCTGGTGCAGGTAAGCGTCGAATACGGCCGCATACAGGCGATTGCCGCGAAAACTGCGGCGCAGGAAAAAAGCCCCACCGCGGCGCAGTATCGGACCGACGATGGGCATATTCAGATTGATGCCGGCGGCGATATGCGGCAGGTGCAGGCCTTGCTCGTAACCGATATAGCCAAGCAGCAGGTAGTCGAAGTGGCTGCGGTGGCACGGCACATAAATCACTTCCTTTTGCTTGGCAACGTCATGCAGTCGCTGCACGTGTTTGAGTTCAATGCCATCGTAGATGCGATTCCACAACCACCGCAGGAATCGCTGGATTAACCGGATCGTCGGGTAGGACATATCCGCTGCAATTTCCATTGCGTATCTGCGTGCGTTTTCCAGCGCGGCACGCTGTTTCGCCGGATCATCGCCGGCCTCGGCAATAATTGCCTTGCGTACGCCGGGCGCCAGCAGCACCTGGTGCACCATTGTGCGACGCAGCGACAGGTCCGGGCCGACGGTCGCTGCGCGCCGCTGACGAAAATGCACGCGCAACACGCGCGATACTTTGCGAAATGCAATCGCCGTCTGCAGTCCGCCGTGGCTGATCGTGGTCAGTGGCAGCGCATGGCTGTAACGCAGCAGAGTGCTGCGCCCATGCAGGATGGTGGCAAAGAATTTTCGCGTTCGGCCGACAACGTCCCAGTTTTCCGCGAACATCAATTTGAATATTGATGCTTCTTTATCCGGTGAACGACCCCAGTAAATAGCGACCGGAATCAGCAGTAATTCCTCGCGATGATTCTCCGCGGCAGCAATTATCTCGCGCAGTCGGCGCGAACCTTCAGCACGCGGTCGTCGATAGAAAAACCCGCGCAATGGTCGCAGCACAACATATCGGCTCGAAAAGCGCTTGCCGCAGTATTGCAGGGAGCCGCTCGGCGGTGGCAATCCGCTTTTTTCGCAGGCGCGCTCAAGCGCCAGCAGGTCAGCCAGGCCGCCGCTTTCGAGCACGTAACAGACGGCGGCATTCGCGTCGGTGACAAGCTCTGCGGGCTTCTCTGGCTGAATTGCGGGCCGGGCCCATACTGAGAAAATCTTACCGGCGATCCAGTACAGTGGTCGAACGATCAGGGGCACGATTGAAATCCGCGGCTACAAGGCTTGACGTTTTAATTCTCGCCCGCAGCCTCGTCGATAGCAGCATCGAGCGCATCGACGGATTGCTGCATTTGCTCCTCGAGGGCATTTGCCTCTTGCAGGTTCTTTTCGATGCTGCGCTGCAGTTCGTCGGCCGCCGTATGCATTTCCTCTGTCGCCGCCGGTTCTTCGGCAGGTCCGCCACAAGCCGCCAGGGCGGCCACAATTAGAGTGAGAAAAAACCGCATGCCAGTTCTCCTTCGCAGATTACGCGGTGACGGTTTCTATGAACCGCTGCAGATAGTAATTGATTTCGTCGATGTTTGCGGTCAGACGATGGTCGCTGTTGAGGATATGCAGCTCCGCGTTACAGGATGCGGCGAAACGAATACTGTTTTCTACCGGGACTACCTCGTCATTCCAGCCATGCACTATGCAGATCGGCAATTCAGGCGGCGTGGGCGTCAATTCCTCATAGCCCGGAATGAAATAGGCCGGCGCAAGCACGAACAGTCCGCGAGCCTTGAGCACGGCGGCCGCCGCCGTCGCCACATGGCCACCCATGCTCGATCCGACCAGCACCAGGGGATCATCAATTACCGCAGCCTCCGTGAGTAATTTTTCAACCCGGGCAGCCGGATCAGCAATACCCTGGTAATCGATGCTTTGCACCGCGCAGCCAAGCTTCATCACCATCTCTGACATGGCACGAATTTTTGTGCCCCACGGACCCGATTCCTGGCCGTGCGAAAAAACCACTGTAGTCATACCAGGATCCCGTCACCCGTATCGCATTGCTCTTCGATGTGTCGCACCAGCAACCAGAGTCGATCCTGGCCCCAGACCGTGAAGTCGCCAAGGCGCAATGTTGGCACACCCCAGCACCCCGACTCCATCATCGACTCGCGATTCTCGGCAGCCATTCGGCGCCAGCCGTCATCGCGCAATGCGGCTTTTACATCGGGCCAGAACAAACCGCAGGCATCCGTGACTCGGCGCAACCCCGCGTCGGTTGCGACATCAACACCTTCTGCCCAGATCGCCCGGGAAGCGCGCAGCAAGAAATCGCGAGCCTTCTTTTCCTCACAGGCATACGCATAGGTGGCGAGACAACGTTCAACGCCGACACCGGTCGGATCCGAAAACCGGCCAAATGGAACTTGCAGTCGTTGCGCCTCACGCGTCGCGTCACTGCCAATGTACAGCAGCTTGGATGCAGGCAGTTGCAAGCCGCGCATCACCATGGGCAATACCGGTCGCACGCGGAGTACCAGGCCAAAAGCATCCGCTATTTCGAAGGTACGCTGCAGCGCCAGGTAGGCATACGGGCTGCGGAACGAGAAAAACAGCTCGAGTGCAGGCAGCTTGCGGGCGGCATCCGGCGGCGATACCGGCAGTGAAATCCGCGAGATTTGCCGTATCGATGCAAGTTGCACAGCGCTCGCCTGATCGCGGCCCAGGCCCAGCGTATCGAGTCGCTCTGCGAGGTAATGCAGCCGGTCCACGCCCCAGTACCATTCGCCACCGTAATACAGGGTCGCAGCATTGTAATGACCCATGCGCGCGAGCAAGTCCTGATTGCGTTGCAGCATCGCGGCCCCCTGCCCGCGTGTGTCAATGCTGCCGATGCGTCGAGCAGCCGCCTCCGCGTCACCGCGCCAATACAGGCGCAAAGTCTGTAACACGTCGTCCTCGAACGACGCGCTGTTTTCGCTCGCGGCCAAGACCTCAATCAGTGCGCGGCGGTGTTCCACCGGCGGTGCCCTGCCCTTGTCGAGGAACGGCAGGCCAAGTTCGCGTGCCAGTCGATCGCAATCCATTTTCGAGTATTCCGCGAGTAACTCCGCGTGCGGGCGGTACTCGTCACCGAGCGCCTGGGTGACGTATATACGGAGCTCGATCGCATAGTGATTGCGAAATTCCGCCAGGTGTTGTGCCAACAGGTAGGAGTAAGGATCGTCGAGTTCAAGGAATACGTGCACGGTGTGCGCACGGCCGCACAGGCGTCGACGCCACTCTGCCCAGCGCCGCTTCATCGTGCGTGTCACCGGGCTGAACCAGACAGTGAAAAGCCACGATCGAATTCTACGTCTGATGCTCACGACTGATCCCAGGCAGCCGACGGCTTCCAGAGCAGCTCATCGAGATCAGGCTGCCAGCGGTACTTTTGCATATCGACCCGACCTGCGATGACCGCAACGTCGTCCATCAGGAGCCGTTTGGTCTGCTCGCGGTATGCCGGCGTTGCCTTCTCGAAAGCTATTTTTCCGGATGCCTGCAGCACCCGATGCCAGGGTACCCGGTGCTGGTCCGGCAGGTGTCGCAATGCATAGCCAACCTGACGTGCGCCGCGCGGCACGCCTGCCACTTCGGCGACCTGGCCATAGCTCGCAACCTTGCCCTTTGGGATATCACAGACGGTTTCCCAGATGCGCTGCATGCGAGCGATGCGGTCCATCACATCTGCGCATCGACCCAGGTCTGAATCTTGGTTTCGAGCATCGACAGGGGCATCGCCCCGTCCATCAGCACCTGGGTATGAAACGCACGCACATCGAACTTGTCGCCAAGTTGCGCTTCGGCCCTGGCGCGTATTTCGCGAATCTTCAGCATGCCGATCTTGTAGGCCAGCGCCTGCCCGGGAATAGCCATGAAGCGCTCGGCTTCGGCAACGGCGCGCGTTTCCGATGTTGCCGAGTTCGCAAACATGTAGTCGAGCACCTGCTGCCGCGTCCAGCCCTTGGCATGTATGCCGGTGTCAGTCACGAGCCGAATCGAACGCCACAGCTCCGCATTCAGAGCACCGAAATAGTCGAGCGGGTCCGTATACACGCCGAGTTCCCTGCCAAGCGACTCGGCGTACAAACCCCAGCCTTCGATGTAGGCCGTAAAGCCGCCATATCGGCGAAACCGCGGCAGGGACTCATTCTCCTGCTGCAACGCGATCTGGAAATGATGCCCCGGAATCGCCTCGTGCAGGAACAGGGACTGCATGTCCCATTTCGGTCGCGTGCCGACGTTGTACGCATTCGCATAAAAAATGCCGGGACGGCTGCCATCCGGCAAGCCGCTTTGATAGGAACCTTTTGCGGCCGATTGCTCGCGGAATGGCTCAACGCGCCGAACCTCGAACGGCGTCTTCGGAAAAACCTCGAACAGCTTTGGTACCAGGCTTTCGATGTGCGCGGTCATGTCGCGGTAGGCCTGGATCAGTTGTTCCGGCTCACTGTAGAAAAAACGCGCATCGGAATTGACGTACTCGAAAAATTCGCTGAGCTCACCTTCGAAACCAACCTGCTGCATGACGCCGCGCATCTCATTGTGAATCCGGGCCACCTCATCAAGCCCGATCTGGTGAATCTCCGCAGGGGTCAGGTCGGTGGTCGTAATTTGTCGCACCTTGTACGCGTACCAGGCTTCGCCGTCGGGCAGGTCAAGCAAACCGATCGAATCGCGCGCTGCCGACAGGTACTCATCAACCATGAAATTCTTTATCCGCGCATAGGCCGGGATGAGCTTGTTCTCGATCGCGTCCTTGTAGGCGGCCGTCAGGCGCGCGCGATCCGCCGCACTGAAGCTCTCGGGCATGTTTGTGATCGGCGCATAAAAGCCACTGGCCTCGGCGCGGTCAACCAGCTGCGATTCGACCTGCGGCAGGAACTTCTGCATCAGTATGCGCGGCTGTGTGATGCCCTGGCGCACACCTTCGCGCATGTTTTCGATTGCCTGCTCTGTGTAAACGACGAAACCGTCGATACGTGCGAGAAAGTCATCGTAATGTTTGACAGTATCGAAAGGGTGGTCACCGCTGCCGCTGCCAAGCAAGACAAACGATGTGCTAGCCGAGCGGAACTGGTTCATCGGTGCAAGATGGTCAGGGAAGCGCTCACCGGCCAATGCCGTTTCCAGGCGCAGCTTGAACATGTCGTAACTCAGTCGCTCGTTGACGCCCAGGTCGTCGCGCTCAATGTCGGCGAGCCGCGCCAAAAACTCGCTGTTGAGCTCATGCTCGCTGGCGCGGTGCTCCGGCCCGATGGAATTTGCGTACTGGTCGTTATAACGATAATCGCCGATCTCCGTTGCGTCGATCGGGTTCAGTGCAAGATGCTGCTCAAAATGTTCTTCGAGCAAGGCGGCAAAAGCAGCTGGTGTGTCGATGCCCTGCTCATCAGGCAGCTCAGTTGTGCAGGCAATGGCAAGCAGCAAGCCTGCAATGTATGCCGACGTTATTTTTCGCATGAAATTCCCCGAACAGATGCAGACGGGAAAGGATATCAGAGCGATCAGTCAGGCGACGGTCGCAAGCTGCGGTTGCGGCAATCGCTTGCGCCCAACGCGTCAGGCCGGGGCGAAGGCGGTGCTCGCAACACGGCTGCCGGCAACCGTCTGGTGAATCGTAAACGCAACCGGCTCGGTCGCGCCAAGTGGTTGAAAAGTCAAGAAAATTGCAAATTGCTGGCCTGCCGAACCGGCTCGTTTGCGCACCCCAGCATCGCATTCGACCACAAAGCGGTCACTGGCGAACGCACCCATCGCGACGAAACTCGCGAGACAGGCGGTTACCTGTGCACGAATGCGCCGCGCGAGCTCCATGTCGTCGCCCGCGAACACCGCCCAGCGCGTCGCCGCGTCCACGGCATGGATGACCCGCAGGCATAAGCGCCTGGCGCGCAGATCGACCAGCTGGCGCGATGATCCCCGCGCCATCGTTACCGAACCGCGAAGCTGCGCAGCCCCGGTGGGTCCATTTGCGATCACGTTTAGCCCGGCACGAATCAGCGCCGACTCGTCGCTGGCGTCAACATCAACCGCTGGCTGCAAACTGCGGCTGAAGCCAAGGTCCCTTTGATCAAGTTGCTGCCAGGCACCGTACTTGCGATCGAGCTTGCACAGCAGACCGGCCAGTGCGCCGCCGACAGCGCGATGCTGGCGCCCGCTTTCCTGGCGTTCCAGCATGCGCGGAAAGTAACTGAGCAGGTTGGTGCTGGAGTAGCCAAGCGCGCGTACACCAGTCATTGCGTCCGCGGCCGAATGCCAGTCCTGTAGCGGATCGAGCAGCAACATGGCACCGCGTTCGCGGCAAAAACGCTCGGCCGCCAGTACCGCTGTCGGCCCAAGATCGCGGCGCTTGCCTGGTGGTGGCAGGTACAGCAGGTCAAGGTCCGCTACACCTGCCAACGCGAACAGACCGGTCTCAAGCTTGCGGGAACCGACAAGATCGTAGTCTGACAGCTCCTGCCCATCAGCACCTGCCTGCGTATGAACCACGTAACTGCTGTTGAACGCCGTGTGCGCGCCGGCAGTCGGTTCCGGGCGGTGAGTTGGCAGCGGACTCTCCACGCGCGCCAGCGTCGAGGTCAGCAGCATATCGACGACGAACTGTGTACTTGAATCGAGGTAACTGACCGCTGGAAAAAGCTCCTGGTCCACCACCAGCCCGGACGCCGGATCAAGGCGCTGCAAGGTCAGGTTGAACAATTCCTCGTTGCCGGCATCGATGCCATCGTAGTCGACGGCCGCACGAATAAGCTCGGTGGAACCGGGTTCGACAGCGCGCAGCACCAGCGCCGAGCCGCTTGCCGGCAGGCACAACATTGCGCCGCGGGCACCATTCGCCACCCGAACGATGTACAGCTGCCTGCCACCGTGCTCGAAAAACTGCTGTGCTGCAGGCCCGAGGCTGGAGCGTGACCAGGAATCACCAAAACGACGACGAAACTCGCCGAAACTTTTTACCAGTACCGGTTCGTTTATCGGACCGCGCAGCGCGCGACCGACAAAAGCAGCGGTGGTTTCGCGCGACAGATCGACTGGCTGATCAATTGGCGCCAACTCTGTGACCGTGATGCCACGATCAGCTACATCTGACAAGTTTATCTCCGCAACAGTCAGATAAAGTGCGCACATTCTAAACAGGGCCTGCGCCATATGCCATTGGATTGGTTACTATTCGTGCGATGGTCGACGCACTTGGCATGATGTTTCCCCGCTTGGCGGCGCGTTTGCCGAAGATCAGTATTGCCAACTTGCCAACGCCGTTGCGGGAATATTCCTTCGCCACTGTATCGCCATCCGTCACTGTACTGGTCAAGCATGACGACCTCAGCAATGAGCAGTATGGCGGCAACAAGATACGCAAGCTCGAGTACCTGCTGCAGCGAGCGCGCGAGCGGGATGCCACCCGCGTCGCAACTTTTGGCACGGTTGCGTCGAATCACGCACTGGCAACCAGCATCCACGCGCGGCAGCTCGGCCTCGACTGCACCTGTTTTCTGTCGCACCAGGCCCGGACGGACAAGGCAGCACTCGCGCTGAACCTGCACCTGCAGCAGGGCACCGAGATCGTTCGCTTTGGCGGCGATCGCACCAGTCGCGTGCAGACCCTGCGCCGGCATTTGCAACACCGCCATGCCTGGGTCATTCCCATGGGGGGCAGCAACTGGCTCGGCGTTATCGGCTTTGTCAACGCCGGCCTTGAACTGGCATTGCAACTCGAGGACGCCGGCCATGCGGCGCCGGACCATCTGTATGTCGCCAATGGAACCATGGGCACCGCCGCGGGCCTGGCGATCGGTCTGGCACTCGCGGGCCTGGCAACGGAAATCCAGGCCGTACGCGTAACCCACGCGCAGGTGGCGAACCCTGCGGCCATGCAGCGGCTCATTGCCAAGACAGTAACCATGATGCGACGCCTCGATATGTCGATTCCCGCCGATGTTGCGAACCGGGTAAAGCTGCGGTTTCGCGATGCTTTTTTCGCAGCAGGATACGCGCGCACTGACGCGACCACCGAGCGGGCCATCGCGGTCGCGCGCGCGCAGCTGGGCCTGACGCTCGACGCCACCTATACGGGCAAAGCCATGGCGGCATTACTGAGTGACCTGGAGAATCCGGCCGGCGCCGGCAGCACACTGTTGTTCTGGAATACCTATCACGCGCGGGCACTGCCGGTGTCGTCACAGCTGCCGGCCGATACATCGGCCCTGCCACAGGAATTCCTGCGTTACTACGTCTGATCGTCCTGCTGCAAGACTTCGTCCATCATCTGGCGAACTTCGGAAAGCGTCGGCGCATCCGGATCGACCTCGACGATATTGCGTACGTGTCTGGCACGAGCCAGCGCCTCGGCCGGCTCGTAGTCCTGAATCCTGACCGGTATGCCGCGCGCATCAGTGGCGGCTTGCCGTAAATTCTCCTCAACCTTTTTGCTGAGCACATAGCTTGACGATTCACCGAGTTGCACCAGAATTTCGTGCAAACGATCGTCAGCACTGACCGTGTCGTCGGCCAGCGGCGCATGTGCCTCGAACAATACCTCGCCATTAAGTTCACCGAGCAGGTAGGGCTGGTTGATTATCTGCACCGCTTCACCGATCGCGACGAGTTCGTAGAGCGTCTCGATATTTTCCGGGTACAGGCGTACGCAGCCGTGACTGACGCGCATGCCGACACCGTACGGCTGGTTGGTACCGTGAATCAGGTAACCCGGCAGGTTGAGCTGCAGTACGCGTGTGCCGAGTGGATTGTCCGGACCCGGTGGTACGATTGCCGGCAACGGGTCGCCATTCGCGGCATGTTCCTGGCGCACTGACGCCGGCACGTACCAGGTCGGATTGACCGCTTTGGCGACCACGCTCGCCGGTCCCAGCGGCGTTTCCCAGCCGACGCGGCCAATGCCGATCGGATAGCTCATGACCACCTGCGGCTGCCCGTCGGGCATCTTGGGAAAATAGAACAGCCGTTTGCTGGCGATATTCAGCACCACGCCCTCGCGCGCCACGGCGGGCAGCACGAACTGGGTCGGCAGCAGCACCGGGGTCTGATCACCCGGCAACCAGGGGTCGATACCCGGGTTCGCGGCAACCAGTTCGTCGTAACCCAGACCATACGCGCGGGCGAGGTCCGAAAACGTGTCACTGTCACGCGTCAGAACAACTTGCGGCACTCCGATCACGGTCTGCTGTGGCGACTCCAGCACGAAGTGATTCGGCAACAGCGGCGCCTCAACCGGTCGCTGGCTGACCGGAACCACGCGCACGGGTTTCGGCCCGTGTCGCTCCGCCAGGAAATCTTCGAAAGTTGTGCAGCCGTGCAGCGCAAAAATGAGCAGTAACGGGGCCAAGCGGCGATTGATGAGCACTACTCCTTGGTTTTTTCGGTCTTTTTCTCGGGCAGCGGCGGCGCAATGCAATCCGGGTTGCGGCCGTTCTGCAAGGCCTCATTGTAGATCGGCAAGGCGGTACTCCACTCCGATATTAACGCGTCGATACGCGCGTCGCCCGACGGATGTGTAGACATGAACTCGGGCGGCGACTCGCCTGCTTCTTTATTCATGTTCTGCCACAGTGGCACGGCTTGTCGCGGATCGAATCCGGCTCGCGCCATGTATTGCAGCCCCATCACGTCCGCCTCGCTTTCATTGGAACGCGAGAACGGCAATATCAAACCGTATGCAGCACCCTGGTTGAGGGCCTCGTAGGCAGTGTAGGTAGCGCCCTGGTTGCCGCCGCCGACCAGCACAGCCGCAACCTGAATGCCAACGCCCATCGCCTTGGAGCGAGTGTTCAGTTTGCGCGTGTGCTTCAACGCAACATGAGCCAATTCGTGCCCGATTACTGCCGCCAGCTGATCCTGGTTCTGCGCGGTCTTGAGAATGCCTTCCATGACACCGATCTTGCCGCCTGGCATCGCAAACGCATTGATATTGTCGGTGTCGAAAATTGCCATTTCCCAGGGCAGGTCGCGCAGCTCCGGATCCAGTTCCTTGACCACGGCATTCGCCACGCAGGCAATATAATTGATGGTGTCTGGATCGGTGACCAGTGGCAGATTCGCCTTATATTCGGCAAATTCGCGTGCCGCCTCGGCCGCCAGTTCCGCTTCTGACATCGCGTACAACTGCGGCGACCAGGCAAGCGCTGCCAATAAAGAGGCATACAGCACTGCACCTTGTTTGCGATGGTGGAACATGACAACGCTCCGTGAGCCGGGCAACTGCATTATATAGACAAATCCCGGCGCCGGCGGTTCCGCAGCCTAGCGCGGCAGGCGGGATTCGAAGCGCTGCCGCCAGCCCAGTGCATCGGCCCTTTCCAGCGCACTGTCAATATTTGCCATAAGCCGTTTCGGAAATGGTTGTTTGACCCGGTACGCCACCTGGTACAACTCCCGCTCGGCGACCAGCCCGGCAATGACCTCGTCGCTGGTCCTGATTTCGTCCGCCAGGCCCAATTCCAGCGCGCTCGAGCCATACCAATGTTCGCCGGTAGCGACCTTTTCCAGGTCGAGTGCCGGCCGGTAACGGCTGACTGCCGATTTGAACAAGCGGTGCACATCTTCGAGCTCTTCCTTGAGCTTGGCGCGGTCTGCGTCCGTGTTCTTGCCGAACATCGTCACGGTTCGCTTGTACTTACCTGCCGTAACCTGCTCGAAGTCCACCCCGTGGTCATGCAGCAGCCGATTGAAATTCGGGATCTGCGCGAGCACGCCTATCGAGCCCAGAATCGCGAACGGCGCGGCAACGATTTTCGACGCCACGCAGGCCATCAGGTAGCCACCACTGGCCGCGACCTTGTCGACACAGACCGTCAGGGAAATTCCGGCATCGCGAATGCGCGCAAGTTGCGATGCGGCGAGGCCGTGTTCATGTACTACACCACCATGATTCTCAAGCCGCACGATGACATCATCATCTGCTCTGGCCACATCAAGAATCGCGCTGACCTCCTCACGCAACGACGGTACCGCGCTGGCCTTGAGGTCACCCTTGAAATCGATCACAAAGCTGCGGGGACGCGCGGCAGATTCCTTGGCGCTGGCCTTGTCAGTCTTTTTCTCGGCCTTGTGCTCTTTCTTCAGCTCGTTTTTCGGCGTGACCGCGTCACGCAGGGTCCTCGCTTGTGACTTGTACTTCTTGTTGATGCTCTCGACTTCAAGGCCTTCATGCGCTGCCTTGCGCCCGGCTGCGGCCGCAACGCCAATAACGATGACGACCGCTACTACGACTGTCGCAACCTTGAGAAGAAACAGACCGTAACTGGCGAGAAATTCCATCATGCCGTGAGCCCCACATTGTTCTTTTGCAACACCTGTTCGGCGCGATAGCTGGAACGCACCATGGGTCCTGCGACCACTTCGAGGAATCCTTTATCCAGGCCCTCCTGACGATAGGCTTCGAACTCAGCCGGCGTCACGTAACGTTCGACGGCGAGGTGGTTCGGCGTCGGGCGCAGATACTGGCCGAGTGTCAGGATATCGACGTTAGCCGCCCGCAGGTCATCCATGGTCTGCAGAATCTCGCGATCGCGCTCGCCGAGACCGAGCATCAGGCTGGTCTTGGTCAATACCTCTGGTCGATACTGCTTCGCGTGTCGCAGTACATCGATGGTCTGCATATAGCCTGCTCGCGGATCGCGAACCGGGTGGGTCAGGCGCCGCACTGTTTCGACATTCTGCGCAAATACGTCGAGACCTGAATTGAGCACCACCTCGACATGCTGCCGCACGCCGTTGAAATCGGGTGTCAGCGCTTCGACCGCGGTCTCTGGGTTCTGCTTCTTGATTTCGCGTACGCAGGCTGCGTAATGCGCAGCACCGCCGTCGGGCAGGTCGTCGCGGTCCACCGATGTGATAACGACGTATCGCAAGCCCATAAGTTTGACGGCACGACCCGCATTGCACGGCTCATCCGGGTCAAGCCAACCTTTCGGGTTACCGGTATCGACAGCGCAGAACCGGCAGGCGCGCGTGCAGACCGAACCCATAACCATGATCGTCGCGGTACCCGCATTCCAGCACTCGCCAATATTCGGGCACATCGACTCCTCACAAACGGTGCTCAGGCGATGTTGCTTGACGATCGAGCGCGTGTTGCCATAGCCCTTGCCCGCCGGCATTTTTGCCCGCAGCCAGGCAGGTTTCTGCCCGTGCTGCAACGGTTCCGCGTCGCGCGATTGCTTGATACCGTTTTTTATCGCGGCGAATCCCGCTTCGGTCTGATATTTGGTACCGCTCTGAATACGCTGCGGCACGCCTTGCTGCACTATGGGAATGCCGTGAAACTGATTTTCGGTCTTGCTCATTCGGGGTGGGCCTGGCTAACGCGATGGGGCAGGCATTGTACAAAAAAATCCCGGCCAAGGCCGGGAGAGTCAGGGGGAATCGTTTGCGCCAGAAGTCAGGTCAATGCAATCGCGACCAGCTGAGGAGCCTGACGGCGCTCCGCTGCAGGTCAAAATTCTGGGCCAGCACGGCCTCTATATCCTTGGTCTCGGTCGACTGGTCCATGGGTTGACTGAGTTCAATTACGCCACTGAATTCGTTGTCGCCGCGGTATTGCGCGTCGGTCAGCACGAACTGCGTGTAGTACTTGGCGGACATGGGAACAGACTACGCCGTGCCTTGCAGGGTGACTGTGAGGCACAGCACAAAATCACGATTGCGCCCGCCGGCTCGAGCGTAAGCCTTTGATTGTCGAATCGAAAACGGCGGCTGCCTGGCGAGCTGCGCAGCCGCGGGCCGGCATCGGCCCGGTTTCGGCGACACGGCGCACAGAAATGCGGCCGCAGCATATGTAATATTGGACGCCGGCCACCTTTCGCTTGGGTGGATTTTGACCACGGGGACTTCAGGAATCAAAGTTATGGCTGCAAAACCGGGATTCAGACTCGCTGTCCTGACTCTTTTGCTGCTGCTGGGCACGCACCCGGCGCAGGCCCAGGACGAACTCAGAAAGACGTTTTTCAAGGAAGCTGATATCGCCAAGGCTGCCGCCGAGGCCGCGGACGCGAAATTATTGGCGCCGCGGAGTTTCGAAGACGGCATGTCTGCCTACACCAGCGCCGAAGACGCGCTCGCGCGTGGACGCAACATCGAGACCGTGCGCTCCCATGCCGCCGACGCTACGCAATCATTTCGCACTGCGACCAAGGCTGCCGAGCTGGCACGTGTCAAACTCGCGCAGGTCATGAAGAGCCGCCAGGATGCCGCCAATGCGCGTGCGCCTGAGTTATCGCCCGAAATCTGGATCGAAGCACAACGCAAGTTCGCCGACGCGATTCGCCTGCTGGAGCGCGGCGACCTTAAAACCACGAGCCGGCGCGAGATCGAGGCAACGGCGCTGTATCGCGATGCAGAACTGGTCGCAATCAAGTCGCAATACCTGAGTGATACGCGTCGCCTGCTGGCGGATGCCGATCGGGCCCGCGTTGGTCGTTACGCCGAGATTACGCTCGGTAAAGCCAAACAGCTGCTGGCTGATGCCGAGCGCGAACTGAACGAAAATCGATACGACACCGATTTGCCGCGCAGTCTTGCGCGGCAGGCAAATTATGAAGCCAAGCATGCGATCTACCTGTCCGAGATCGTGCGCCGCGTACGTGACCGCGAGCTCACCCCCGAGCAATTGGTGTTGGACTGGGAAGCCGCAATGCGCACCGTTGCCGGTGCCGCCGACGTGCAACCGGACATGGAAGACGGCCCCGATCGCCTCACCGCCGAACTGGTCGCCTACATTGAGGGCATACGCGAAGCGAACCAGGCATTGCAGCAGGAAACCGCAGAAAACAGCGCGCGGCTGGCAGAAATGGAAGAAGAAATGTCGGCGCTGGACGCGCGACTTGGCGGCGCAACGGCGGAACGCGCGGCGTTAATCCAACGCCTCGAGGCGCAGGCGCGCGTGAAAGAGCAGTTCGAGCAGGTCGACAAGATGTTCGCGCCAAGTGAAGCGCGCGTATTTCGCGAGGGCAACAATATTATTCTGCGCATGGTCGGCCTGACGTTTGCTTCCGGCGACGCGCAGCTTGGCCCACAGTCGTTCGACCTGCTTGCCAAGGTCGAGAAAGCCATTGATGTGTTTCCACGCAGCGAACTGATCATTGAGGGCCACACCGATTCTTTCGGCGGCGATGATGCGAATCAGAAGCTGTCGCAGCAGCGCGCCGAATCGGTACAGCAATACATGATCAATGCGATGCGCATTCCAAGCTACCGGCTGATTGCCACGGGCTACGGCGAAACCCGACCTATTGCGAGCAACGATACGGAATCCGGCCGGCAACACAATCGCCGTATCGACATTGTCATCCGGCCAAACCTGGAGCAGGACTGACGGCCCGCCACCAGTCGACCACTATGTTCGCAGTTACCTCGTTAACGAGATAACCGAACTCCGAGTGCGGATTGAGTTCGCCGTCCAGGCGAAACCAGTTGCATACCGGTCGATCGTCGATGCACTCCACCAGCTTGTAGTCGAGCATGGCGCCGAAATCGTTGCGCAGTGTCGGGTCGATGGTCGTCAGGTCGCCAATAGCCGCGAGATTGATCCAGCGTTGGATGTTGCCCGGATACCGAACCGGGCCAATTGCGTCGTGGCCTTTGATCCGCTTCTGGATGTAATGCTGTCCAAGCGGGCTGCCCATGGTCAGCAGTGTATGGATATCGACTTCGTGCCGATCAACTCGCGACAGTTGCCACAAGGTTTCGAACGCAATAACAGAGCCCATGCTATGTGCGATCAACAGCATCGGTCGCCCCGATAGCTGTGCTGCACGCAGTGGCAGCTTTAGTTGTTGCCGTATATTTTGCGCAATGCCATTGCGATTCTGGACATAGCGGCGCAGATCGCGCAGGTGCAGTGCCATGCGCTCGGTTGCAATGTGCGGTATCAGGAATGGCAGCAGGTCACCGAGGCGAAACAGCCAGCGCAACGCGCGGCGCTTTGTGGACATCGATTCGGCGAGGTCTCGCGCCGTTGGCCCGGCCTGCGCGATAACGGCTTCGACGGCCGCGGCATCGAGCGCGAAGTCACGGTGTTCACCGTAGAAGTCGTAAGTCCACGAGACAATATCGAAATGTTCCGCATTTGCCGCGATTGCGGACGCGATTTTGGCGTCAACCCGCTGCACACCGGCGAGCAGGCAACGCAACAATACCTCGCGGTGCGTGGTTGCCTCGGGCTTGGGCAACAAGCCGGGCACATAGATAATTAGCGGTTGCCGGCTCATCGCTGCATGGCATCCAGCAGTCCCTGCAGCTGGCCAATGTGCGTGACAATGCCGTCAGGCCGTGGCAGGTCTTCTGGCCACGGCTGGCCGCTGCGATTGACCCAGACTGAGTGCAGGCCTGCGGATCGCGCTCCCTGCACATCGAATTCGGGATGGTCACCAACATGCACGGTTTGCTGCAGATTCGCCCCGCCGGCCTGCACCGCAGCGGCGAAGATTCTCTGCGCCGGTTTCGCGGCACCTGCGGTCCGCGCCGATACAAAGTGGTGAAACAGGCCATCGATACCGATTCTCTTCAGATCGGCATTGCCATTGGTCACCGCGACCAGCACGTATTTCTCACGCAGCGCCGCCAGTGCCGGTCGTACCTCGGGAAAAACGCTGACGTCATTGCGCATTGCATTGAATACCTCCATGGCCGCATCGACCAGGTCATCGCCGTAGTTGGCAGCACAGCCGAGTCGCCCGATTACCGTGCGCCGCAGGAATGTGTAGTCGTGATTCTGTTGCGGAAATTCCGCGGCTACCGCCAGTCGCTGCTGCGAAATCGCTTCACGCGAAAACATCGCTGTAATACGTGGATAGTGCTCGCCCAGCCATTCGTACAAACGTTGTTCGGCGCGATGAATAACCGGGTGAATCTCCCATAAGGTGTCATCCAGGTCGATGGTTATGGCGCGTATGTCTTTCACGTGTACTATTGTAGCGATGAAATACCTGCATACGATGGTTCGCATCAAGGATGTTGCCGCATCGCTGGATTTTTATTGCAACCAGCTGGGCCTTGTTGAATTGCGCCGCCACGAAAGCAAGCCAGGTCGCTTTACGCTGATTTTTCTTGCGGCGCCGGGCGACCAGGACGCGCAGCTCGAACTGACCTGGAACTGGGACCCGGAAGACTACAGTGAGGGGCGCAATTTCGGCCACCTCGCCTACGCAGTTGACGACATTTACGCGGTCTGCCAGAAACTCATGGACGGCGGCGTAACGATTAACCGTCCGCCGCGCGATGGCCACATGGCGTTCGTGCGCTCGCCGGATAACATCTCAATCGAGCTGTTACAAAAG
>JAOUHU010000073.1 GCA_029884455.1 Gammaproteobacteria bacterium
GCAGGGTTTTCTCGTACTTGTCGTCGGGATTTCCGAGACCGGCAATAATACGGAGCTGCGTCATTGGGCGATCATCTTAAACAAAAAGACCGCCACACGGCGGTCTTTTGCTGTTGCAACGCTGCGCGCTAGGCGTCTTTGTCCTTGTCCTTGTCCTTGTCGTCCGATACCACTGGAACTTCGGCAGCCACAACAGCCGCGGTTTCTTCCTCGATCGCGGCAGCCTTGATCACATGGATCGCGACAATCGGGTGATTGTGTTCCGGCCCCTGTGCCAGTTCCGGAATCGCGACACCCTCGGGCAGCTTGATATCTGACAAGTGCAGCATCTGGTCGACACCAAGATTGGCGATGTCGACTTCAAAATACTCCGGCAGATATTTCGGCAGACAGACGACTTCGACGTCGGTACGCAAATGCGAAATGGACCCGCCACCGACTTTCACGCCGACCGCGATATCTTCATTGATGAAGTGAATCGGCACGTGCATGCGGATTTCCTGATCCGCAACGATGCGTTGCAGGTCAATATGCGTAACCACATTCCGCACCGGATGGCGTTGCACATCCTTGACGATCGCCGCCTGGGAAACACTGCCTACCTTGATATTCAGAATGCTCGAATAAAACGACTCGCTCTGCATCTGCTGCATAAGCTTGTTGAGATCGAACGCCAGCGTGCGGGGCTCACGTCCACCGCCATACAGGATTGCGGGTACTTTTCCTTCGTGACGCAGGCGGCGGCTCGCACCTTTCCCTTTGCCCTCACGGAATTCCGCAACCAGATCAAACTTCTCAGCCATGATTGACTCCAGTATCTGATTGATTTTACTGGCTTTTTGCCAGCGATGCTGCGCCCGGAACTGCGACCGTACCTGGCGCGGCCGCGCATCTTACCGCGGGGTCACTGCGAAAAAAAGGGGTCAGAGCCCTTTTCCCTGAAAAGGGCTCTGACCCCTTTCTTTACTATCAGTCGACGTACAGCGACGACACCGACTCTTCGTCCGAGATGCGTCGCATCGTCTCAGCCAGCAACTCGGCGGTGGAAAGCTGGCGGATCTTGCTGCAGGCCATCGCCTCGTCATTCAGCGGAATGGTATCGGTCACGACCAGCTCGTCCAGTTCGGATGTCTCGATTCGGGATACCGCGGATCCGGACAGCACTGCGTGCGTGATATAGGCCTGCACCGAGGACGCGCCGTGCTTTTTCAATGCTGCAGCCGCGTGGCAAAGGGTACCAGCGGTGTCGACCATGTCATCCATCAAAACGCAGTCCTTGCCTTCCACATCGCCAATAATATTCATGACTTCGGATTGATTGGCCTTGGCGCGGCGCTTGTCGATGATAACGAGATCCGCATCATCGAGACGTTTCGCCAGCGCACGAGCCCGAACCACACCGCCGACGTCGGGCGAGACGACAACCATGTCGCGAAACTTCTGTTTCCAGACGTCGCCCAGCAGCAGTGGTGATGCGTACACGTTATCGACAGCGATGTCGAAGAAACCCTGGATCTGGTCCGCATGCAGGTCCACCGTCAACACGCGGTCAACACCGGCAGTACCGATCAGCTTGGCGACCAGCTTGGCCGTGATAGGCACGCGTGCCGATCGCGGCCGGCGATCCTGCCGCGCAAACCCGAAATACGGTATTACGGCCGTGATACGCGCGGCCGACGCGCGTCGGGCGGCATCGACCATGACCAGCAATTCCATGAGGTTTTCAGCCGCCGGCGGGCAAGTGGGTTGCACGATGAAGGTTTCGCGCCCGCGAATGTTTTCGAGTATTTCGACATTGAATTCGCCATCGCTGAATCGGCCGACCGAGGCTCGCGCGAGCGGAACGTGCAGGCAGCGCGAGATATCGTGTGCCAGTCTCGGGTGCGCATTGCCCGAAAACACTGCCATCGTTGCCAGATCCACAAAGCCTCCCTATTTGTGTCTAGATGGCTGGGGCGGCAGGATTCGAACCTGCGGTACACGGGATCAAAACCCGATGCCTTACCACTTGGCCACGCCCCAGTAATTCCCTTCTTGCGTGCGGCGCAATTTAGTCAAAAAACAACCATTTGTCGAACACGATTCGAACGCGCGTCTCGGCGCCGTTCGCTGAGAGCAGGTTCGGCATGCTCTGGCCGCTGCTGACACGGTAGCGAGAGATCTGCACGGTCCAGTTGCGCTGCACCAATTTCTGCAACTGCTGCTCGGCATTGAGCTCGGTTTGCGCGGCCGCAGTGGGATCCGGCAAACCGAGCGCCCAGAACCGCATGCTGCTGACCGGTATGGTCCAGCCATAGCGATCCAGCAGGTCCTGCTCCGCATTTAGCATCTCAGTACGCGCACCATCCTTGTCAGTGTGGACCACGGCGCGGCCGTCACCTTCGATGCGCACAGTACCAATACCTAGCGGCCCGGCCACCGTCGCCTGGAAAGCCTCCCCCTGCTGGCGCCAGCGGATCTTGCCGTTAAAGCCGTCGTCGCCTGTGCTGACGGCAACACGCCCGGAAAATTCGAAGTGCTCGACGGCACCGAGCACAGCGCTGCGGGTCGCCCAGTCCTTCATCTCAGGCAGCTGTATCGCGTGGCGTGTGGCGCAGCCGGACAGCATCATTACGCCGCAAAGCAGCGCCAGGACGTTGCGGCGTTTACTCGCCTGGCGTGCTTTCCAGAGTGTCCGGGAAACGCCGCTCACGAACGCCGCGCAGCAAAGGATTTTGCGGGTTTTGCCGCTCGGATTGTTCCAATAGCGCAAGTGCGTCGTCATTGCGGTCCAATTCTGCCAGTACTTCGACCAGGTGTGCTGCTACTTCCGGATCCGGAAACCGACTATAGGCGATTTGTAACTGCTCCAGTGCCTCGCTGAACCTGCCCTGCTTGTACAGCAGCCACCCCAGGCTGTCGATAATCGCCGGACTTTCGGGCTCCAGCTTGATGGCCTTGCGTATCAGTTTCTCGGCTTCCTCATAATCGTCGGTACGATCGACCAGTGTGTAGCCCAGCGCATTCATCAATTGCGCACTATCGGGAAAGCGGTGCAGGGCAACGCGATACGCATTGATCGCGTCCTTCAGGCGGTCCATGCGCAGCAGCAAGGCGGCCCGGCCTAACGCCGTATCTTCATCCTCGGGCCGGAACTTGCGGGCCTGATTATAGAAGTCAAGCGCTTCGTCATAGCGCTCCAACGCAGTCAGCAACTGTGCCTTGGCCAGCACCATGTCGACCGCATACTGCGGATAGCGTTCGCCAAACTTTTCCAGTTGATACAAGGCATCTTCGGGCTCACCAAGCTGTATCGCCGTCAGCGCGGCGGCGCGGCGTTGCGCGATTACCGCGTTCTGGCCGTCGCGAACCTGCATGTAGAGCTGCGCCGCCTGCTCGAAGTCATTGCGTACATCGGCAATACGCGCCAGGTAGTACAGTGCATCCGTGGTGAATTGGCCGGTACTCAATAGATCTTCGAAGTCCGCCTGTGCCGCATCCAGATTGTTTTGTCGAAAATTGATAATCGCCATCAGTCGCAAAGCGTCAGCGCGATCCGGCTGTTCGAGCAGGATCTGGTTTACCTGGCTCATGGCGTCATCCACACGGTCGGCCGACATGTACATCAGCGCCAGTTCCAGCCGCGCGTCGGGATCCGGGTCCTGACTGTCACCAATAATGCGCTCCATGTAGTCGATCGCCTTGTTCCGGTCGCCCTGCAGCAGCTGCGCGCGACCAA
This sequence comes from Gammaproteobacteria bacterium, assembly GCA_029884455.1. Classification (GTDB taxonomy): domain Bacteria; phylum Pseudomonadota; class Gammaproteobacteria; order Steroidobacterales; family Woeseiaceae; genus UBA1847. The sequence goes on from JAOUHU010000073.1 coordinate 3,719, forward strand.
ATACCAGTTTCGGTTTCAGCCAGGTCGGCTCCAGTTCCGATGCGCGAGCAGATTTCTGCATCGCGTATTCTGCATCGCCGGCCTGCAGTGCCATCACCGCGGTTGCGTAGTTGGCCGGTGCGGAATCTGGATAGGGTTTGGCCAGCTCACGCATGAGCCGGTCGGCCGCTTGCGGGTCCTCATCGGACAGGATCGGCAATAACGACAACAATCGCTGGTCGTCCTTGCCATCACCGGTATCGATCAGTTTTTCGATTGTGCGCCGGGATTCCCGGATATTGCCCTGCCGCAATTGCAACTGGGCGTAGTAGACCTTGGCTTCTTCATTATCCTCGTCAAGTTCGAGCCATCGCGTGACGCTGAGCAGCGCCTGATCGTTGAAGCCAAGGCGCATTGCTATTTCGGTTGCATTCCGGGCAACGTCGACCTGGTCGCTCAGTTGCGCCGCTTTGCGATATTCGGTCGCCGCCTTGAGATAGTCACCCGCCTGCAGAGCGTTCTCGCCCTCAATCAGGTGACCGGCCGCGGCCAGGGCAGGGTCCGTATTCGCCCGGATCTGGCCTGGGCCTGCAAGAAAGAGAACTGCCAGCAGCAGCAAGGCAGGAGTCAAACGGTGGTGTTGATACATTCGGGCCCTACAGGTCAATTGGGGTGATCGCATTCGCGGTGCATTGATAACAGAGACAAGGAACTGAGGCATCAGTTCGCATACAATTATCGGCTATGCGTCTGCAAATTCTCGGGCTGAACCATACCACGGCACCTGTCGAAATTCGCGAACAAGTTGTTTTCGCGGGGGAAAACATCGGCCGGGCGCTCGCGCGCCTGAAAGAGGCAGCCGGCATCAACGAGGTCGTATTGCTCTCGACCTGCAACCGCACCGAGTTTTACCTAATGGGGGGGGACGCGGAACGCGGCGCTCTGCAGTCATGGTTGCACGCTGAGGGCAACCTCGATCCGGCCTACGCCACCAGCCTGATCGCGTTGCAGAATGACGACGCCATCCGCCACATTTTTCGCGTTGCCTGCGGCCTCGACTCCATGGTGCTGGGCGAGCCGCAAATCCTGGGCCAGCTGAAGGATGCTGTGCGCGAAGCGGAACGCGCCGGCACGCTGGGAAAACACCTCGGTGCGCTGTTCCAGCACACTTTTTCGGTCGCCAAGAAAGTGCGTACCGAAACCGAAATCGGTGCCAACCCGGTGTCGGTCGCTTCGGCGGCGGTCACTCTGGCCGAGCAGTTTTTTTCAGGCTTTGCACAGCACACCGCATTACTGGTCGGCGCCGGCGTAACGGTTGAACTGGTTGCCCGGCACCTCACAGCCAAGGGGCTGGGGCGACTGTTCGTCGCCAACCGTGATCTGAACCGGGCGCGGCGCCTGGCAAACCAGTTCGGCGGCTACGCCGTGCCGTTGTCGGAACTGCAGGGTACCTTGCCCGAGGCCGACATCCTGATCACCTCAACGGCAAGCCCCGATGTCCTCATTACCATGCCGCAAATGGAGGCAGCCATCAGTCTGCGCAGGCATAAACCCGTATTCGCGCTCGATATCGCGGTACCGCGAGATATCGAAGCGGCGGTCGGTGAACTCCCGGACGTATACCTGTACTCCATCGACGATCTCGACAAAGTGGTTCTCGAGGGACGCGGACATCGTGAAGCAGCGGCGATCGACGCCGGCCGGATACTCGAGGATGAAATTCGACGCTACACCGATATGGCGCGCGCCAGGGAGGCGAGTCCCATTATCACGGCGCTTCGCGAGCACGGCCAGTCGATACGTGACGAAGTAACCGACCAGGCACAGCGGCGCCTTGCCAAGGGAATGGACAGCAAAGAAGTGATTGAGTACGCAACGGCCGCGATGATGAAAAAGCTGTTGCACAACCCGAGTGTCCGGCTGCGCGATGCCGCCGAAAACTCGAATGCCGATATTATCGCCGCGGCCCGCATTCTTTTTGACCTGGGCGAGGACTCCGAGCAGTGAAAGCATCCATCCATCAGAAGCTCGATTCGCTGCGCGAGCGCTTTGAAGAGTTGGAAGGACTGTTGGCGGAAGCCGACGTCATCGCCGACCAGGACCAGTATCGCAGCCTGTCGCAGGAGTACGCGCGCCTCACTCCCGTGGTCAGGCTGTTTGCCAGCTATGCGAAGCTGCAGGCCAACATGGCGGCGGCCAGGGAAATGACTGCCGATAACGATGCTGAAATTCGCACCCTCGGTGCAGAGGAACTGCAACAGTTGTCTGCCAGCAGCGAGCAGCTCGAGTTAGACCTGCAAAAGTCCCTGTTGCCGACCGACCCGCACGACAACAGTAATGTGTATCTTGAAGTGCGCGCCGGAACTGGCGGCGATGAAGCTGCAATTTTTGCCGGCGACCTGTTTCGCATGTATTCGCGGTATGCCGAAAATCGTGGCTGGAACATCGAAGTGCTGAGTGCGCGCGAGGGAGAGCACGGCGGCTACAAGGAAGTCATCAGTCGCGTCAGCGGTGACGGTATCTATGCGAGTTTGAAATTTGAATCCGGTGCGCATCGCGTGCAGCGTGTACCGGCAACCGAATCGCAGGGCCGTATTCATACCTCTGCGTGCACGGTGGCCGTGTTGCCGGAACCTGACGAGATCGAAGCAATAGAAATCAATCCGGCCGATTTGCGCGTCGACACTTACCGCGCATCCGGCGCCGGCGGGCAGCACGTCAACAAGACCGACTCGGCCATTCGCCTGACACACCTGCCGTCCGGCATCGTCGTTGAATGCCAGGACGAACGTTCGCAGCACAAGAACCGGGCGCGCGCGATGTCGCTGCTGCAGGCACGGCTGCTGGATGCCAAGGTGTCCGCACAGGCCAACGAGCAGGCCGAGCGGCGACGTCTGCTGGTAGGCACAGGTGATCGCTCGGAGCGCATCCGCACTTATAACTACCCGCAGGGCCGGGTAACCGACCACCGCATCAACCTGACCTTGTACAAGCTCGACGAGGTGTTGCAGGGTGATCTCGACCAGGTCATCGGACCGCTGACCAACGAATACCAGGCCGACCAGCTCGCAAACCTCGCCGAGTAATCCTCGCTACATCTGCCGCCGCAGGTAGTTCAACACATCCGAGCGGGTGATCAGGCCGATGAACTCTTCACCATGCAGAATCGCCGCGTATGGCTGCACGCTGAGCATGGCCACCAGGTTGTTAATGGTGGTACTGGTGTCGAGCTTGATGAACGCCGACTCCATCGCATCCGCGACAGGCGCATTCATCAGTTCCGGTTTGCCGAACACGTGCTGGATGATCGTATCTTCAGTGACGATGCCGACCAGCCTGCCCTCGTCCATGACCGGCAGCTGCGAAAATCCCGCGTTGCGCAGCCGATTGTGCGCCGTCGTAAGAACATCGCTCGGCCCGACCGTAATGGTCGCGCGTTCACCGTGCGGCCGGCCGACGAGGTCGCGCAGGTCGCCGAATTGTTCGCGCCGGATAAAGCCCTGATCTTCCATCCAGAAATCGTTGTAAAGCTTCGACAGGTATTTGTTGCCGGTATCGCAGGCAAAGCTCACGACACGTTTCGCTGTGGTTTGTTCGCGGCAGTATCGCAACGCTGCAGCCAGCAAGGTGCCTGTTGAGGAACCGGCCAGCAGGCCTTCGGCCAGCAACAGCTCGCGCGCGGTAGCGAATGACTCGGCGTCGCTGATCGAATAGGCTTTGGTGACCCGCGAAAAATCGGCAATCTCGGGTATGAAATCCTCGCCGATGCCCTCGACCAGCCAGCTGCTGCTCTTGTCGCTGAGTCGACCGGTATTGATGTATTCGGCGAGAATCGAGCCCACCGGGTCCGCCAGGATTACCTCAACCTCAGGCGCATGTGCATTGAGGTATTTGCAGACGCCGCTCACGGTGCCGCTTGAGCCGACGCCCAGCACGATCGCATCCAGCCTGCCCTGCATCTGTTCGAGAATTTCCGGCATGGTGCCGAACTCGTGCGCCAGCGGGTTGTCCGGGTTACCAAACTGGTTGATAAAATAGCCACCCTGCTCCGCCGCGATGGTTCGGCCAAGATCCTGGTAGTACTCGGGGTGCCCCTTTGCAACGTCCGACCGGGTCAGCACGACTTCGGCACCCATCGCGCGCAGGTTAAATATTTTTTCCTGGCTCATCTTGTCCGGCAATACCAGCAACATGCGGTAGCCTTTTTGCGCCGCGACCAGCGCAAGCCCGATGCCGGTATTGCCAGCGGTGGCCTCGACCAGCAAGTCACCGGGCTTGATGTCACCGCGACGTTCTGCTTCTTCAATCATTGAAATGCCGATGCGATCCTTGATGGAACCGCCCGGGTTCATGAGTTCAAGTTTGAGAAACAACTGGCACGGACCGGTATCGAGGCGTTGCACTGCGAGCATCGGCGTCCGCCCGACCATGTCGAGAATATTGGAATAGACTTGCATGCGCGTATAGTTCCGACAGATGACGATGCCGTCAACCACAAAAAACAGCAGCATTGCCGCAACCATAGCCGACGCCAGCGCGCGGCTGCGCGAGTGCGGTGATTCCGCAAGACTTGACGCGGAAATGCTGGTCGCACGCGCCATTGACATGCCGCGCAGCTACCTGTTCGCGCATCCTGAAGAGAGCATGGACGAATTCGCGCTCGCCAGGCTCGAGGCAAGCATTGCACGGCGCTTGTCGGGCCTGCCGATGGCCTACATTACCGGTGTTCGGGAATTTTGGTCGCTTGAGTTGCAGGTTTCTCCGGCAACCCTGGTGCCGCGGCCCGAAACCGAGTTGCTGGTGGAGCTAGCGTTACGCGAAATTCCGCGCCGCGCCGACTGGCGTATCCTGGACCTGGGCACCGGCAGCGGCGCCATCGCGGTTGCGGTCGCGCGGGAGCGGCCTGGCTGCCGGCTAACAGCCGTGGACCGCAGTGCCGACGCGCTGGCCATCGCAAAACTCAATGTCCGCGCGCTGGATCTTGGCAACGTCGAGTGCCTGCTTGGCGACTGGATTGCACCGGTCGCCGGCGCGAAGTTCCAGTTGATCGTGTCGAATCCGCCCTATGTTGCTGCGGGCGACGCCGCACTTGCCGCTCTTGCTGCCGAGCCTGAGCTGGCACTGGTTTCCGGCAGCGACGGGCTGGATGCCATTCGCAGGCTGTCCCGCGATTGCCCGACGGTGCTGGTCGAGGGTGGCTTGCTGATCCTCGAACACGGCAACCAGCAGCGTGATGCCGTTGCGGCGATACTGGCATCCGACGGCTGGCGTGACATCCGCGGCCATGACGATTACGCTGGGCGACCGCGAGCGACCACAGCCAGATTCTAAGCGAGTAGCAATGATCACAATCAGAACCAATCACGGTGATATCAGCGTCGAACTGTTTGATGAAATCGCACCAGTTTCCGCCGAAAATTTCCGTCAGTACGCGCGTGATGCACACTACGACAATACGATCTTTCATCGTGTCATCCCGAATTTCATGATCCAGGGTGGCGGCATGGATGCGAGCATGAACAGCAAGGCCACACGCGCACCGATCAAAAACGAAGCCGCCAACGGTGAGAAAAATTTGCGCGGCACACTTGCCATGGCGCGCACCGGCGTGGTCGATAGCGCAACTTCACAATTCTTTATCAACCTGCGCGACAATGATTTTCTCAATCACGGCGATCGTGACTTTGGCTATGCCGTTTTTGGCCGCGTGTCTGCCGGTATGGATGTCGTCGATGCGATCGCCAGGGTGGCGACCGGCTCGATGCGCGGCCACCAGGACGTGCCACTCGACGCCGTGACCATTACGGAAGTCATCATCGACGAATAGTGACGCAACCAGCCGCACGATCCAAAAATACGCGCGTGCTGCTGCGCGTACTGCGGTTCGCGGCTGCCATGACGGCCGCGTTTTCCTTGCTTACACTGCTGGATGAGTGGCACCGGCTGCTCGAGCTGTTTTGCCACTTCCGGCTGCAATACCTGGCCGCAGCGCTGTTGCTGGCAGTCGCACTTTTGCTGCTCCGCGATCACAAGCTGGCGTTCGCGATGCTCGCCATAGCGGCGATAAACGCAGCCCTGGTTGTACCCTGGTACACCCGGACCGCTGTCATCGCGGTCGACCAGGCCGCAGCACTGACCATTCTGCACGCTAATGTTTACGGGCAAAACAAAGACTATCCGCGCTTCCTCGATTTAATTGCAGTCGAGCAACCGGATATTTTCTTCGTGCAGGAGTTTCGCGTCGGCCTGCAAAACGCATTGCAGGCCGTGCACGCAGATTATCCGTATCGCGAACTGCTGGCCCGGGACGATAATTTCGGAATCGCTGTGTACTCACGCCTGCCGCTTGATACGGTTGTGACTCACGAAAGCCCGCCGTACGCTTTGCCAAGCCTGGTGGTTACTGCGCGTACCGCCGCCGGGCCGCTGACCCTGCTCAGCACGCATCCGGTGCCTCCGATAGGCGCCGAGGAATATGCAGGCCGCAACCGGCAGCTGCAGGATATCGGCACGCTGATCAACTCGTTGCCAGCGCCGCTGGTCCTGATCGGCGACCTGAACGTCAGCATGTGGTCGTTCCACTACGAGCTGCTGGCTGAGCGAACAGGATTGCGCGACGCACGCACGGGTTTTGGCATTCTACCGAGCTGGCCGGTACAGCTGCCGTTCGCCCGAATTCCAATCGATCATTGCCTGGTCTCGCCCGGTGTCGAGGTCCTCGACATTCGTATCGGGCCTGCGATCGGCTCCGATCATCTGCCGTTGATAGCCCGGCTCAAGGTCGGCGCAAACTGACCTTGAGGATGATCGGTCCGCTCAGGTCTTCCGGCAGGCTGTTGTCGGCGCCGAACCGGTTCCAGTGACTGTTCGCCACAAACAGGAAATCATCGCCCGCAATGGTACCCAGCGTAGGCTCATCGAATTCCGGCAACGTGCGGGCCAGCACGCGACTGCCGATGACTGCGGCACCATCGGCTGCCAGTTGGAACGCCACCACGCGGTGCGGCCGATTGCCGTTTTGAATCGCGATCAGCTC
>JAOUHU010000137.1 GCA_029884455.1 Gammaproteobacteria bacterium
ATCCAGTTAGGCAAAGCAGGGGCGTCAGAGCCCCGATATTCACAAGGGGAACAACATGGGCTTCATGGCCGGCAAACGCGCACTGATCGTCGGTGTCGCAAGCGATCGATCAATTGCCACGGGCATCGCAGAGGCATTTGCACGCGAAGGCGCGGAAATCGCGTTTACTTACCAGAACGACAAACTCAAGAGCCGGGTCGAAAAACTCGCTGAACGCCTCGGCCAGGACACGGCGCTCTGTTTTCCCTGCGATGTCAGCAGCGACCAGGAAATTGACGCCGTATTTGAGAATCTCGGCAAATCCTGGCCGCAACTGGATGTTCTCGTACACTCGGTGGGATTCGCACCGCGCGAGCAGCTCGAGGGCGGCTTCACCGCGTCGATCACACGTGAAGGCTATCGAATTTCGCACGATATCTCGGCGTATAGCCTGGCCGCGCTGGCCAAGGCCGCGGCGCCGATGCTGTCAGATCGCGCGGCGATTCTCGCGCTGACCTACAATGCCGCGGTTCAGGTCGTGCCGAATTACAACGTCATGGGACTCGCTAAAGCCAGCCTCGAGTCTTGTGTTCGATTTTTGGCGGCTGACCTTGGCCCGCGAGGTGTGCGGGTCAACGCGATTTCGGCGGGCGCCGTCAAGACATTGGCCGCAGCCGGGATAGGCGGCTTTCGCAAGATGCTGAGCTATGCCGAGAAAGCATCGCCCTTGCGGCGCACCGTGACCATCGAGGAAATTGGTAATACCGCAGCCTTTTTATGCTCCGACCTCGCCAGCGGCATTACCGGGGAAACAACGTTCGTCGACGCCGGTGTCAACATCATGGGCATGGTGTTCGACGACGACTAGAAAAAGGGTCAGCGCCCTTTTGTCACGAGGCGACTTTTGTTTCTTCGCCCTCGAGGCGCGCGACGATGGTCGCACAAGCGATGTCGCCCCAAATGTTTATGCTGGTCCTGGCCATGTCGAGGACCCTGTCAAACACCAGCAATACGCCAACCGCCTCGATCGGCAAACCTATCGCCGTCAGGATGATCGCAATCGCGACCAGTGATGCCGACGGCACGCCCGCCACACCGATCGACGTCAATAATGCAATCGTGACAATCGAGAACTGCACGCCGAACGTCAAGTCCAGCCCGTAGGCCTGTGCGATAAACATGGCGGCGGCACATTCATATAACGCCGTTCCGTTCATGTTGACGGTGGCACCGAGCGGCAGCACAAAACTCGAAATCTTGTTGGATACGCCAATATTCTTTTCGACACACTCCATGGTCACCGGCAACGTGGCCGACGACGAGGCTGTCGAAAACGCGGTAAGCAATGCCTTGGATGCGCCCGACAATACCGTAAGTGGATTTACGCGGCCGACAAACCGCAGCAGCAGTGGCAAGGTAAGGAACGCGTGGATCGCCAGCGCAATAAGCACCGCAACCGCGAAAATAAACAACGACCTGGCCGCGCCGAGGCCGGCATTGGCGATCACCACCGATACCAGTCCGAATACTCCGATCGGCGCAAATTTCATGATCCATTCCGTCATGCGCATCATGACGTGAAACACACCGTTCCAGAAATTGAACAGTGGCTCAGCCAGCTCGTGCGACAAACGTGTCATGAAGAAACCGAACAGGATGGCGAAGAAAATGAGGCCGAGCATCTGGCCTTCGACGGCAGCCTTGACGATGTTAGGCGGCACCATTTGCAGGAATATGCCTGCGACATCGCCCGCACCCCGTCCGGCAACGTTTTGCGCAATTGCTGAGGTATCTTCCGTAAACGCCAACTGGTCGCCGACCGGCTGGCCGTTCTCAAATCCCGGACCAATTGCGTTGATCACTATCAAACCGACGAGGATCGCCGCGACAGTCGTGGCGGCGTAGAACAACAGGGTCTTGCCGGCCAGTGCGCCCAGGTCGCCACCCGAACCGATTCCGGCTACGCCGACGATAATCGACGACATGATCAATGGCACAATGATCATTTTGAGTGCATTGAGAAACAGGGTGCCGAAGTAGCTCAGTACACTGATATATTCAACACCGAACAATGACGGCTGCACGCCGGTCTGCCCAACAATTCGATGAATCAGAGTGCCGACAATACCGGCCAGCACAATCGCGATCAGAATCTGCCAGTGCAGCGCAATTTTTCGCATGGCTCTCCCCTCTGGGACTGAGCTTACTGCAATAGGTCAGACGCAGCCAGAACGCTATCGTTGATGTCGATGTCGGCACGCTCAACCAGCGATTGTACAAAGGCAAGATAGTCAGAACCGCCAGCCTGTTGGGCAAGTTGTTCCTTGCCGGCGAATCGATCTGCTTGCGGAATCGACTCGGGCCTGCCCGGAATTACCGCTTCGAGACTGTACACAGTGTAGCCGCCCGCCTCATTTGCAACCTGACCACGTACCGGCGAATCCTGGGCCGGTTTCGGCGCTGAGAAAATCGCCGCCATGACAGTCCGATCCAGCTCCGTACCCTGACGTTCCAGCAGCGTGGGTGCCGTTGCCACCGCATTCGCCGCAGCCGCGGCTGTCGCAAACTCCTGCCCACTTTCCAGCGCCTGCAACAGTTGCGAGGCGCGGTTCTCGACGATACGCGCCGCTTCCTGGTTGCGAAGCGTGGCAATGATTTGGTCGCGCACCTCATCGAGCGGCTGGCGCGAGGCCGGCGCATGCGCGACTAACTTGAATATCGCTGCACGATTGGCATCGATTTCAACCAACTCCGAGATGCCGCCTCCATTCAATACACTATCGGCGAAAATAGCGTCGATGGCAGCCTGATTGTTTCCGAACGGGCCGGCATTGGATCGCTCGATGCCTTCGGCGCGCTGTACCTCAAGCCCGGTCGCCGCCGCGATCGCCTGCATATCCGGATTATCAAAAAGCGCATCCGATGCCGTGCGCACCAGATCGCGGAAAGCACCTTCCGTCTCGCGCTCACGAAGTTCAGTCAGCAACTCGCCACGCACCTG
>JAOUHU010000138.1 GCA_029884455.1 Gammaproteobacteria bacterium
CACCGGGTAGGCAAAAATGGTGGCGCCTTCGGTTCTGGCGATTGCGTTCTTCAGCTTCACCTGCAAGTCGGTGCCATAGAAAATATTGTCGCCGAGAATCAGGGCGCAGCGTTGTCCGTCGAGAAAGTCCTCGCCGATGATGAATGCCTGCGCCAGGCCATCCGGTTTTTCCTGTACGGCATAGGACAGGCTGATGCCGAGCCGCGATCCATCACCGAGCAATGCGTCAAAGCGCGGCGTATCCTGGGGTGTCGATATGATCAGGATGTCGCTAATCCCGGCCAGCAACAGGATCGACAGCGGGTAATAAATCATCGGCTTGTCGTACACGGGTAACAGTTGCTTGGAGATCACCCGGGTCATGGGGTAAAGACGATTTCCGGAGCCGCCCGCAAGAATTATTCCTTTCATCGTTGCCTTGCCCTGTTGCCGTAATTTGCCTCGATCCAGTGCCGATAATCGCCGCTTTCAATATCGGCAATCCAGTCCTGGTTCTGCAGGTACCAGCTTACTGTGCGGCGTAAGCCGCTGCTGAAGGTCTCGCTCGGCTGCCAGCCGAGTTCGCGCCGGATTTTGCTCGAATCGATCGCGTAGCGTCGATCGTGGCCGGGGCGATCCGGGACATAGGAAATCAGCTGCTTGTGTGCAGCAATAGCAGGGTTTGGAGCGAGCTCGTCGAGCAGCTCGCAGAGCTTCTCCACGAGATTGATGTTCGCCAGTTGCGCATCACCACCAATGTTATACGTTTCGCCGGGCCGGCCGTGTTTGAGAACCAGCCGGATAGCCGCGCAATGGTCCGCGACATACAGCCAGTCGCGAACATTCAGTCCGTCGCCGTAGATCGGTAATGACGCACCTCTCAGCGCGTTCAGGATCATCAGCGGTATCAGCTTTTCAGGAAACTGCAACGGACCGTAGTTGTTCGAGCAGTTGGTGGTGATGACCGGCAATCCATAGGTGTGAAAAAACGAGCGCGCCAGATGATCCGCTGCCGCCTTGGACGCCGAGTACGGGCTGTTCGGCCGGTAAGGGTGGGTCTCGGAAAATGGCGCGTCGTCGGGTGCCAGCGAGCCGTATACCTCATCGGTGGATACATTAATGAAGCGAAAATCCCTGCGCTCTGCATCGGCCGCTGCCGCATGATACCGGCGTGCCTCTTCGAGCAAATGGAAGGTACCGACAACATTGGTGGAGACGAAATCGTCCGGGCCAAGAATGGACCGGTCGACATGACTTTCCGCCGCGAAGTGAACTATCGCCCGGGGCCTGTGCAGGTCCATCAGTTTGCGCACCGCGGCTGAATCAATGATGTCGGTTTGTGCGAACACGTGCCGCGGATCATGCAGCACAGTCGCGAGACTTTTCAGGTTGCCGGCGTAGCTCAGCTTGTCGATGTTGACGACGGTCTCGTCACTGCCAGCCAGCCACTCGAGTACGAAGTTCGCACCAATAAATCCCGCGCCGCCGGTAACGAGGACGGTCATGCCGGTCTCCAGGGCAGGGGTTCGCTCAAAAACATCCGCCAAGGATAGCAAAGCGGCGCAAGCGCCGATGCCATGAACCCTCGAAGTGTGACTTGGTACCGTGCTAGCTTGTCGCATCAGTTGCCGCCGGAAAGGAGGGAAGCATGCGATTTGTTGTGAGCCTGGTGACGGTAATCGTCGGCTTTGCCGGGTGCATGCAGGCACCGCAAGGTGCCGATCCAGCCGACTTCGTGTTTCGGAACGGCAGGGTATACACGGTCGATGCGGCCATGCCCTGGGCCGAAGCCGTTGCCGTGCGCGACGACCGCATCGTCTATGTCGGCGGTAACGCCGGTGCCGCTGTTTATGTCGGCGACGCCACAGAACAAATTGACCTTGGCGGCAAATTACTGCTTCCAGGCTTCATCGACTCGCACATGCATCTGATTGACGAGCGCGGCCTGGCAACTGCGCTGTCACTGCAGACCGAAAGCGGCAGCATCCAAGGCTGGGTGCAAGAGATTGCCGACTATGCAGCGGCGAACCCAACCAAGGAAGTCGTGTTTGGCTACGGTTTCATGGCGTCAGCTTTTGGCGCCGAAGGACCGACACGTCAGCTAATCGATGCGGTCGTACCGGATCGACCCGTGCTGATCATCGACGAGGGCCTGCATTCAGCCTGGGTCAATACTGCAGCGTTAACACGTCTCAACATCACGCGCGACACACCGGACCCGGTGCCGGGCTTCAGCTACTACAAGCGCGACGCCGATGGCAATGCGACGGGCTTTTTGCTGGAGGACACGGCGAACCAGGCGATGACCGACCTGGAAGTAGCCACCGCCGAGGCGGTCGCCGGGGGTACGGCGATTATCATCGACCTGCTGAACCAGAATGGAGTGACAGCTGTTTTTGATGCGGGCGCATTCAGTGCCGGCGCTGCAGACATTGACGCGGTGCTTGCAGGTCTCGAGGCGCAAGGTGCGCTGACGGTACGTATTGTCGGCTCGATGTTCGTGCTCAGCCCGGGGCAGATCGCGACAGCAGTGCAATCGGTGGATGCGATGCGGCAATCAGTGCGCGGCAGGAATTATCACTACAACACGCTGAAGATTTTGAATGACGGCACCATCGAAGCGCGCACGGCGGCGATGTTCGAGGACTATCGCGGCCAGGGCATCGAGCCGGGCAATGCAGGTGCAACCGTGTTCAGCGAGGCCGAGCTGGTCGAATTGATCGCTGGCGCTGCGGCAGTGAATATGGATGTTCACATTCATGCGCTCGGCGAGCGCGCCGTGCATGAATCACTGAATGCGATCGAGGCGGTGCGCAAGATCGCGCCACGCAGCGAGAGCCGCTACACGCTCACCCATATCCAGGTGGTGACCGACCAGGACGTACCGCGCTTCGCTGAACTCGATGTCATTGCGCAAAGCACGCCGCTTTGGGCGACCTACGATACCTACGGCAAGGAGTTCATCAGCGAGGACCAGTTCCAGCGCTATTTCCGCTTC
>JAOUHU010000074.1 GCA_029884455.1 Gammaproteobacteria bacterium
TCAAGAAGCTCATCCAACTCAATCGTTAGTAACTTGTCATTTTCCGCAAGCGCTGCAATAAAGTCCGCGCGAACAAGAATGTCATATCGAAGCGGGCAAACGACGTCGAATATTCTGATTCGCTGTCCCACCTCCAGGCCTGAAACAAACCTGTCCGTCCATCGTCGACGAATACTGAGAAGTCGACTATTTATTCGCGATCCGAGCCTAGATAGAAGTGACATCTACATCACGCTAATTCGGTGGAAGCACGACGGCATGCCAGACATCATTTAAGAACCTCGGACAGGATAAATACCGGTCTACATTTCGGGGCAGCGGCACGCCGAAAAATTGCGACTCCAACCAAGCATTCATATAAACGATCGCATAAATAATAGCACATAGACTGAGGAGGGTATCCACGTTTGAGTGATCGCATTCGAGTATGTGCGAAAAGACCATTATTACGTAATTTGCATAATCCCCAACAGGTGGATTTAATGGACAGGAAGTTTTTTCCACAAGTTTGATCTTGGGTCAAAACCCGAGAGAGTATGCGCCTAAGCATATTGACAACTTCCTGTGGATTATGTCGTAAATGCTGATACAGATAATGGACTTGCCGGCGTCAAGTTGATTGCCCCGAAAGCATGTTCTCGACTTTCGATTATTGGGCAAACGTGGTGCGGGCCCGGCGATAGGGGAAAAGATCAATGAAGGGCCTGTTCGACTTGGAAGGCAAGGTCGCGCTGGTCACAGGCGGCTCGCGCGGCATCGGCGAGATGATCGCCGAGGGTTACGTAACGCACGGCGTAAAGACCTACATAACGGCGCGCAAGGCGGACGCCTGCGATGCGACGGCAAAACGCCTCTCAGAGTTCGGCCAATGCATTTCGATTCCAGCCGATCTTTCGACGATGCAGGGCATCGCGCACCTGGTTGATGCGATACAAGGTCGCGAGCAGCAGCTCGATATTCTCGTTAACAATGCCGGTGCGACCTGGGGCGCTGCGATCGAAGAGTTTCCCGAGAGCGCATGGGACAAGGTGATGGACATCAACGTCAAGTCACCATTTTTCTTAACTAAAGCGTTGTTGCCGTTACTCGAGAACGCGGCGAGTGCCGAAGATCCCGCGCGAGTCATCATGGTGGGTTCCATCGACGGTCTCAACGTCAATCGGCTGCCGACGTTTTCTTACGGCCCGAGCAAGGCGGCGGTGCATCACCTCACTCGTACGCTGGCGTCGCATCTCGCCGGCCGGCACATTACCGCCAATGCCATCGCACCGGGTCTCTTCCCGAGCCGCATGACGGCCGCAACGATCAATGCGATGGGTGACCAGATTATCGCCGGTACGCCGCTGAGAAGGGCCGGCAAGCCCAGCGACATGGCTGGCGTTGCAATCTATCTTGCTTCGCCCGCGGCCAGTTTCATCACGGGAGTCGTGATCCCTGTCGACGGTGGACTGACCGGCGCGAGGGGAACGCTGTAGCCGAATGAGCGAGCAACTGGATTGCGTCGTGGTTGGCGCCGGTGTCGTCGGACTCGCCGTAAGCCGGGCGCTGGCACTGGCCGGGCGCGAGGTCGTGGTTCTCGAGTCCGAACCGCACATCGGCATGCACGCGAGCAGCCGTAACTCCGAAGTCATTCACGCCGGTCTCTATTACCCGACGCATTCGCTCAAGGCGCGCCTCTGCGTGCAGGGACGGGAGATGCTGTATGCCTATTGCAATTTGCGTCGCATCAACCACCGCCGCCTGGGCAAGCTCATCGTTGCGACGGACCCGCAGGACATCGACAGGCTTCATGGGCTCAGGGAGCAGGCGGTGGGCAACGGAGTACAAGACCTTGTGCTGCTGAGCACCGATGAGGTGAACGAGCTGGAGCCCCAAGTGTCCTGCGCGGCAGCACTGTTGTCACCCTCCACCGGCATCATCGATTCGCACGAGTTCATGACTGCACTGCAGGGCGACGTTGAAGGCAGCGGCGGTACCGTGCTGTTTGATAGTGCCGTGAGTAACGTGAAGGTGGCCGACAACGGCCTCCGGTTCGAAAGCGATGGCAGGCCGTTTGCCTGCAGAACACTGGTGAATGCGGCGGGAGCAAAGGCGCAGGACCTGGTACGGTCGCTCATCGCCGGCGTTCCGCAGCGCTACCTCGCGATAGGTCATTACTATGCCTACCAGGGCAAATCACCGTTCCGACACCTTATTTATCCATTGCCATCCGACGGCGGGCTCGGCATTCATGCTACCAACGACCTGTCCGGCGCGGCGCGTTTCGGACCCGACGTAAGGTGGGTCGATGCGATCAACTACGATTTTGATGACAGTTGCCGGCAGGACTTCGTCACCGCGATACGCCGTTATTTCAAAGGAGTGGACGAAAACAAGCTCGCGCCGGCATACACGGGCATCCGTGCAAAGCTGGCAGGGCCGGGCGCAAAGGTTGCGGATTTCAATATCCAGGGCGAAGCCGGGCATGGCGTGCCGGGACTCGTCAACCTGTTTGGCATCGAATCACCGGGGCTGACGGCAAGTCTTGCCATCGGCGAGTATGTGCGGGCGATGCTGGCCTGACGTCGGTCCTCGTGACCGAAGCACTCCCAACTCTTGCTGCTTCGTGGCACCATTGCGCATTCGCCGACATGGTCGCCTCCCACATTTTAGGGAGTCGCCTGCATGGCGGCCTCCAACAGGAATACGATGAGCGAAGACAGCCGCAAAATATTGATTGTCGAGGATGACCCAGGGCTCATGGAACAGCTTGAAAGGTGTTTTGAGGGCTATGAAGTCTACTCGGCGGAAAATCGCGAAAATGCGATCGTTAAACTCAGACGACATGAACCGGCAGTGGTGCTGCAAGACCTGGGACTGCCTCCGCACCCCGATGGCATGGAGGAGGGTCTCGCGACCCTGGCGGAAACGCTGCGACTGGCGCCGCATACCAAGGTGGTTGTCCTGATCGACAACGTGGATCAGGAAGCGGCAATGTCGGCGGTCGCCCAGGGCGCCTATAACTTTTACAAGAAGCCGGTCGAATTCGACACCCTGCGATTGATCGTCAACAGGGCTTTCGCGATCTCCGAACTCGAAGCCGAAAATCGGCGGCTGCAGAACCAGGTCAGCGAGTCGCCGCTCGACGGCATCGTCGCTGCGAGCCAGGGCATGCTCGCCGTTTGCCGCATGATTGAAAAGGTTGCGCCGACCGATGTGACGGCATTGCTGCTGGGCGAAAGCGGTACCGGCAAGGAACTGCTCGCGCGAGCCCTGCATCGCCTGAGCCCGCGCTGCAATGAAAATTTCGTCGCCATCAACTGTGCCGCGATTCCCGAAAACCTGCTCGAGTCGGAACTGTTCGGCCATGAGAAAGGATCTTTCACCGGTGCGCACAAGCAAACGCTCGGCAAGATTGAAGTCGCCGACGGCGGCACGCTGTTCCTGGATGAGATCGGTGATATGCCGCTTGCCTTGCAGGCCAAGATGTTGCGATTTTTGCAAGAACGAGTCATCGAGAGGGTCGGTGGCCGCGAAGAAATCTCGGTTGACGTACGGGTCATCTGCGCGACCAACCGGAACCCGCAGGAACTGATCCGGGACGGCCTGTTTCGCGAAGACCTCTACTATCGAGTCAGCGAAATCACGATCAATATTCCGCCGTTCCGGGATCGCGAGGAAGGTCGTTTGATCCTCGCGCGCACGCTCCTGCACAAGTACAACAAGCAGCAGGGCCGCGCGCTGAATGGATTCTCGGAAGATGCGGTGCAGGCCATCGAGTCCTACGCATGGCCGGGTAACGTGCGCGAGCTGGAAAACAAGATCAAGGGGGCCGTCATCATGGCGGACGGCAAGTTCGTTACCGCAGCCGATCTCGGTATCGCTGCTGGTGAGGCGGATGACCTGTCGCTAAACCTTCGAGAGGTGCGCCAACATGCTGAATCGCGGGCCATTCGCGTTGCGCTGACGAAAAGCTTTGGCAATATTTCGAAGGCCGCTGAATTACTTGGTATTACGCGCCCCACGCTCTATGACCTGATGAACAAGTATGGCTTGAGCGCCGAGGGCTATTCCAAGAAAGCCGCGCAGGGCGAGAATTAAAGACAGGGGTCAGAGCCCTTTTTTCCCAGCTATAGCTGATGCCATACCTGGGAAAAAAAGGGCTCTGACCCCTGTGGGTTTAGCGGGACTTGAACGAGTCCGGGTTCAGCTCGTAGCGCGACAGGAGCTTGTAGAAATCGGTGCGATTGCGTTTCGCGAGCCTTGCCGCCTGGCTCACATTGCCCATCGTGATCTGCAGGATCTGTGACAGGTAGTTGCGCGTAAATTCATCGCGCGCATCGGAAAACGAGGCGAGCTTGCCGCCGTGCTCGCCGAGCGACTGCAGCACGAGCTCGCCGCTGATCACGGGTGAGCGCGACAGCGCGACGTTCTGCCGCACGATGTTGTAAAGCTGGCGAATATTGCCTGGCCATTCGGCCGTCACCAGCATCTCGACCGCCTCGGGTGCATACACCTTGCGTTCCTGCCCGGCCTCTTTCGCGATGCTCTGCAGGAAATTCGCGACCAGCAGCGGAATA
The DNA here is from genome assembly GCA_029884455.1 of Gammaproteobacteria bacterium. Taxonomy (GTDB): domain Bacteria; phylum Pseudomonadota; class Gammaproteobacteria; order Steroidobacterales; family Woeseiaceae; genus UBA1847. Next base: position 4,560 of record JAOUHU010000074.1, read on the forward strand.
TCCTCACGCCGCTCATCGAGTGTCGGCAGCCGGATATGCACGACGTTCAGGCGGTAATACAAATCCTCGCGGAAATGGCCTGCGCGCATCAGCTCCTGCAGGTCGCGATGAGTTGCTGAAATCACGCGCACGTCCACGTCAATTGCCTGGGTACCGCCCACCGGCCGTACCTGGTTCTCCTGCAATACGCGCAGCAACTTCACCTGCAGGCGCAGCGGCATGTCACCGATTTCGTCCAGCATCAGCGTGCCGCCCTCGGCCGACTTGAACAGGCCATCATGACTGCGCGTGGCCCCGGTAAAGGCGCCTTTCTCGTGGCCGAACAGTTCGGACTCGAGCAGGTTCTCGGCCATCGCGCTGCAATTGATTGCGACGAACGGCTTGTCGTGGCGCTGGCTGGCCTTGTGTATCGCCTGCGCCAGCAGTTCCTTGCCGGTGCCGCTTTCACCTGTGATCAGCACGCGTGCGTCGGTTGCGGCCACCATCCTCGCCTGCTGCAAGATCTCGCGCATGCCCTGGTTGCGCGTAATGATCGCGGAGGCCCAGCCTTCCTCGACATCGACCGAACCCGAGATTTTGAGCGCCTTTTCGACCGTGACCATGAGTTCGTCCTTGTCGATCGGCTTGGTCAGAAAGCCGAAAGCACCGCTCTGGGTTGCGACCACGGCGTCCGGAATGGTGCCATGCGCCGTAATGATTACCACGCGCAGCCCCGGCGAGCGCGTCTGCAGCTCCTTCAGCAGCCCAATGCCGTCCATCTTGTCCATCCTGAGGTCGGTGATCACCAGGTCGGGTCCGAAGCGATTGAGGCTCGCCAGCGCGTTGTGCGCGCTTTCTACGGCTTCCACCTCATAGCCCTCGGCGCGCAGGCGGATACTCAGCAGGCGCAACAGGCCCGGGTCATCGTCAACGAGCAGGATCTTGCCTTTGGACTGGCGATTGGATGGCGTCATGGCGACAGGTTATTGGGGTTTAGTTGAATCAGCAAGGGCAACAGGGGTCCGGAAAGGGGTCCGCAAAGGGGTCAGAGCCCTTTTTTCAAAAGGGCTCTGACCCCTTTCAATCATCAGTTCTGTGTACCGATCGAGCGCTCGATGGAGGTGATGGCCTCGAGCTTGTCTTCGGCCTCGGCCAGTTCGCGCCGCAAGCGCCGGTTCTCGGCCTCGACGGTCGCGAGGCGCCGCTGCGTCGCTGCCTCCTCGGTGGCCGCGGCCTGCGAACTCGATGCCCTGGCACGACGCGCCTCGGCAGCCAGCACGATAGATTGCTCGACGGATTTAAGATTGATCGTCGCGAGCGAAATCTCCGCCGGCGTCAGCAGGGAGGTTTGCGCGAGCAATTCACGTAATAGCGGCTGCGCCGCTTCCGGGTCGTATTCGCCGTGGCCCGGAGTCGCCAGTACCAGCGCGAATCGCAGGCTGGTTTGCGGGCCTGGCGTCAGCCTAGCCCCGGACGCGGCATCCGCGTAAATCTCGGCCTGGGTGGCGGGATCGCCGGCGGCGAGCGCATACAATTCACTGAGGTAGTGCTCGGCATCGGGGGCGCCGAGAATAACCGGTTCGCCGACGGTCGATGGCGACTTGTGCATCGACGACATCAGGCTCTGCGTTTGTGCGCAGGCAGCGAGCATCGCGATCGCCACACTCGCAATCGCGATCTTTCCGACATGCTCTGTGATGCTCGTATTACCCATTCGCTGCCAGTTTGTGTTTTTGCGTCATGCGCCGTTGCGGAATCTCGATGCGGAAATGCGCGCCCGGGAATTCGCCGGTGTTGACCAACTCCACCGTACCCTGGTGGGCCTGTATGCATTCAAGGACCACCGACAACCCGATGCCGGTACCCGCGACCTGGCCACCCTGTTCACGTCGACCCTGGAAGAAAGCCTCGAAAATCCGCGGGCTTTCGTCGTCGGGAATGCCTGGCCCGGTGTCACCAAATTCGAGCACGAAACCGGCCTTGGTCGCGAAGGCACGCACCGTGATCAGGCCCTCGCGCGGCGTGAACTTGATTGCATTCGACATCAAATTGTCCAGTACGGTGCGAATTTTTTCTCTATCGGCGTTCACAGTTAGTTCATCGATTTCGAGCTTGAGTTGAATATTGGCCGCCTTCAGCGCCAGTCGCTGTGCCTTGGCAACCGAGATCACCAGCTCGCGCACTGGAAAATCCGACAAGGTCAGGACTTCCGTCTTGGTCTGCCAGGCACTGAAGCTCAGCAGGTTTTCGATCAGTTGTTGTAGCTTCAGGCCGTTCATGCGCAGGATATCGGTCACCTCGCGCTGCGGCGTGTCGAGCGGCCCGACCGTGCCGTCCAGCAACAGTTCGGTACCCTCGCGAATATTGGCCAGTGGCGTCTTCAATTCGTGAGACATGTGCCGCAAGAATCGATTTTTTTCCTGCGCAAGTTCCAACAGGCGCAGGCGCAACCACTCAAGCTGACGACCGAGACGCTGCAGGTCAGTCGGTCCCTTGACCTCAATGGGTTTTGCAAAACCGCTTTGCCCGAGCTGGCTGATGGCGCTGTCCAGCTGCCGGATCGGCTTCGCCACCAGCAATATGAAAAACAGCACCAGGATCAGGGTGCCGGGAACCAGGGCCGCGACCTGCCAGGCCGATACCTGCTGCGCCCGGCGGGTGCTTGCCTGCAGCTCGCTCAGCATCTGGTCGACGTAGCGTGTGAGGCCATTTGTGAATTCGGCGACCTGTTGTCGCAGTGGCCCGATCTCGTCGACGGCTGATTGCAGCTCGCCGGCGGTTACCTCCGGTGTTGCCAGCGTATTGACGACACGCCTTGCGGCCCGGGCAATCGACTGCGATTGCGGCACGGCCAGAGCGCGTTCCGTGAGCGGCTGCATGTCGTTCAAAACGCGTTCCAGCGCCGCCACGTCCTGCTGTACCAGTTGCAGGCCATCGGCATTGCGCAATACCTGGTATTGCCGCGCATGCCGATCAAGCGCGCCGACCTGCTCTGTGAGGCGGCGATTGTTTTCCGCCGCCGTGCGGCCGCTGTTGACCAGTTCTTCGCTTTGCGCCGCGAGCCGGTCGAGGTTGACCAGCGCCCAGACCACGGCCACCAGCAATGGCAGCGTGACCAGCCCAAATCCCACCAGAATCAGGCCGTTAAGCGATCGAGGGCGGCGAATTTTCATCATGCCAGTGTAGCTCAGGCGGCCCAGTACGCGCTCGGGTCCATGGCGGCAAGTTGCCTGACGACGTGGCTACCGATATAACCGGCAGCACCAGTCACGAGAATGCTGTTTTTGACCATACGATCAGTACTCGCTTGTTCGGGGTCAGAGTCCTTTTCAAAAAGGGCTCTGACCCCCTTGGAAAATTGTGAACCTGCCGCTCGTTCGCGGGACAAAGTTTATCAATACTGCGGTATCCAGATCGGACCTGTATCGCACAATATTATGTGACACCGGAGCTGCCAGTGCCTGAAATGCCCAGCCTGCGAACCACCCTGCTGCTGTCCTTGCTCGGCCTCGCGGCCTGTGGCGGCGGAGGGGGTGGCGGAGGCGGCGGTGGAGGCGGCGGTGGGGGTGGCGGGGGCGGCAACACCGTGACCGTGTCCGGCACCGTGAGCTACGAGTTTGTGCCGCCAAATGCGGCTTGCCATGGCCTGAACTTCAGTGCGACCACGGAGCGGCCGATCCGTGGCGCAACCGTCGTACTGCTGAGCCAGGCTGGGGCCGAACTGGCGCGCACGACGTCCAGCGACGCAGGTGCCTATGCATTTACCGGCGTGGCGGCGAATAGCTCGGTTCAACTGCGTGTGCTGGCGGAATCCAAGCGCAGCGGCACGCCGGCCTGGGACATCGAAATCCGCGACAATGTGGACACCAGCGCGGCGCCGCCGGCACTCGGCAGCCGGCCAATGTATTCACTCGATGGCAGCGTTTTCAATACCGGCTCAAGCAACGTCACGCGCGACCTGACTGCGCAGACCGGCTGGGGCGGGTCGAGCTACAACGGCGCGCGCGCGGCTGCTCCATTCGCAATTCTTGATGCGATTACTGCAGGCATGCAGTTCATCGCGGCGGTGCAGCCCAACACGGTATTCCCGCCGCTGGACGCCTTCTGGAGTGTCAACAACACCGCCGACACGACCGAATTCAATATCGATAGCGGTGAGCTGGGCGGCTCGTTTTATGTCTCCAGTATTGATTCGCTGTTCATCGTCGGCGACGCGAGTGATGACACCGACGAATTTGACGATCACATCGTCGCCCACGAGTGGGGCCATTATCTCGACGACGTGTTGTTTCGGTCCGATTCGGGTGGCGGCACCCATTTCCTCGGTGACAGGCTCGACTCCAGGCTCGCCTGGAGCGAAGGCTGGCCCACTGCGCTGGCGGCGATAGTCCTCGGTAACTCCCTGTATTGCGAAACCGGAGCTCCGGGCACCAATGAAGGTTTCGGCATCGACGCCGAGGGCGGTGCCTTCGGTGGCCAGGGCTGGTTCGACGAGGTCGGCATCGTGCGCTTCGTTTACGACCTCTGGGATACCACCAACGAAGGCACGGACACGGGTTCGGTCGGCTTCCTGCCCCTCTACCAGGTCATGACCGGGGGCCAGCGCAGCACCCCGGCCTGGGCCAATATTTTCACCTTCGCGGTCGAACTCAAGGCGCTGGTAAACGCGATCGGCGATGACCTGATCGACGCGCAGCTTGCCGACGAGCAAACCGTGAATGGCGCGCAACTCGACATCTGGGCCAGCAACGAGACCAACCAGGCCGGCGCCAGCGTCGATGTCTTGCCGGTGTATATCGACATGGTCGCCGACGGTTCGACGACCAGCATATGCTCGAACAGCCAGTTCGATACGCGCCTCGAAAAAGACGGCAACAAGCTGTCGCAGTTTCGATATATCCGGCTCAGCGTGCCGTTCGCAGACCGCTACAATGTATCTATCAATGCGACCACGGTGATCGTGCCGGATGATCCACTGAACGATCGCGACCAGAGCGACCCGGACATGTACATCATGCAAAACGGCGTATTGATCGCCGACCTGACAAGTCCTGACGAAAATGTCGAGACTGGCCTGACGCCGCAATTGCAGCCGGGTACCTACGTTGCCGATCTGCGTGACTGGCGCTACGCTGACCCGGAACGACCAGTCACGTACCCACCCGTGGTCTGTTTTGATGTCAGTTTTAGTCCAACTCCCTGAACCAGGTTAAGCAGGTGAACCTATGAACCGAGCGATTCTGTCTGTTGTTGCCGCATTGGCACTCGTCGCAACGAATTCCGAGCTGCGGGCGGAGACTGATGAGAAGGCAAACGATACGCCCGCGCGCACTTCGAAGGTGCAGAGCCCGGTGCAGGTGGACTACCGGGTGATCGGCACACCGATCGTCGGCCAGCCGCTCGCGGTTGAACTGCAGCTCAGGTCCACGCTGGGCACCGAGCCCTACCGGGTGTCGTATCGCGTCAATGACCAGACCGCAATGCAATTGCCGGAGTCACAGGCAGCCCATGTTTCGGTCACGCCCTCGGCGCGCGACGAGCTGAGTATTCAACAGGTCACCGTCATCCCGATGCGCGAAGGCCGCCTGTACCTGAACGTTGCGGCAGAGGTCGAAACCGAGACCGGATCGATGCAGACCGTGATCGCGATTCCAATCCAGGTTGGTGCGACCGGCCCGCGCGAGATTCTCGACAATGGCTCGGTCACCACGGATGCGGATGGCAATCTGTTACGGTCCGTGCCTGCCAAAGAAGAATAGATACCAGTAGCCGGCGGCCGTGTTGTGGCAGGGGCCCGGCCTTCGACCACAAGAGTTCGCCCGCATGGCGGCCTGCCACGGTGTTTGCCAGAAGCGAGATGGCGTAAGGAATTTGTCATAACTCACTGACATTCCTAGGGAAAATATTCCCACAAAATTATTCAAAATCAGCGATGGGTCACAGATCCTTGCCGCTAATCGCCTTACAGTCCGACGCTAGAGAAGCTGCGAA
>JAOUHU010000002.1 GCA_029884455.1 Gammaproteobacteria bacterium
GCTATCTTTAAAGTCGGTCCTTGATACGGTAATACAGCATGCCCAGCGACATCATCGGTCCCGCGAACCGGTACGCGCCGGGTACGCGCACGGGTTTTACGTTGGCAAACAGGTCAAAGCGCTCCATGGTTCCCGCTACCGCATCGGCCAGAATCTGGCCGGCCAGGTGGGTGACGTTGACGCCGTGACCCGAGTAACCCTGGCAGTAGAACACATTGCTCGCGACGCGGCCCATCTGCGGCACGCGGTTGATGGGTACACCGATCTTGCCGCCCCAGGCGTAGTCGATGCGCACATCCGCGAGCTCTGGATAAAGCCGTGCCATCTTTGCGCGATGGCTCTTCTGAATCACGTCCGGGTCGTCGCCTGCATAATTGAGTCGTGCGCCGAACAGCAGGCGCTTGTCGGCGCTCAGGCGAAAATATTCGAGCACAAAATTCGGATCACAGACGGCGAGGTCGCGCGGATTGATCCTGGCAACCGTCTCGGCAGGCAGCGGCTCGGTGGCGATTATGAAGCTGTTCACCGGGAACATGATGCCGCGCAGTTGGTGCTCCAGCGTATGATAGGCGTTGCCTGCAAGGATGACCGTATCGGCGCTGACCGCACCGTGCTCGGTAATGACGCGCGCTGTGGCGCCATGTTCGATGCGAAGCACCGGTGAGGCTTCATGGATGGTCGTACCCAGCGACACCGCGGCGCGTGCTTCACCGGCACAGAGATTCAGCGGATGCAGGTGGCCATTGCCCATATTGAGCAGCGCACCTAGATAAGCGTCGGTGCCGATGGTCGCGGCGGTTTCCGCACGCGACAGCATGCGGACCTCGAACGGCAGGTTATCGCGCTGCAGCCGCGCGCAGTCTGCTTCCTGCTGGCGCAGGTGCCGCGGTTTGATCGCGACGTCGAGGTAGCCGTACTTCAGGTCGCACTGGATCGCGTATTTTTCGACACGCTCACGAATGATCCGGTGCCCGGCCCAGCGCAGCTCGCGAAAAACTTCTTCGACATGCCGGCCCATTTGTCGCGCGATGCGCTGTTCACCGGAGATGCCGGCGATCATTTGCCCACCGTTGCGCCCGGAGGCGCCCCAGCCAACCTTGTTTGCCTCGAGTACGGTTACCTTGTAGCCGCGTTCGGCCAGGTGCAGCGCTGTCGAGACGCCGGTGAAGCCGGCGCCAATCACGCAGATATCGGCCCGTTGCTCACCGCTCAGTTGTCCGTAATCGGTCGCGTCGTTACGCGACGCTGCGTAGTAAGAACCAGTGTGCGGACGGGGAACCGATTCGCGGCCCGGTCCGATCAAACGTGAAATCCTTCCTTGCTCAGTGGCAGCATCCGAATGCGATGTCCTGTTGCAGTAAAGATCGCATTGCAGACAGCAGGCGCAAGCGGCGGCAGCGCCGGCTCGCCGAGACCGGTCGGTGCAAAATCGCTCTCTATAAAATGCACATCCACGACCGGCGCATTTGGCATGCGTAGCAGAGGGTACTGGTGAAAGTTCGATTCCTGCACACGCCCGTTTTCCATGGTGATCTGCAGGCCGAGCAGGGTGCTGAGTCCGTCGACTACAGCGCCCTGGCACTGGCTTTCCGCTCCGCTGCGGTTAACGATCGGGCCGACATCACCGGCGACTGTTACCTTGTGCACGGTGAGCTTGCGATTCTTATCCACACTGACGTCCGCGACCTCAGCAAAGTGTCCGGCGTGGCTGAAGTAAAACGCGAGACCGAGCGCGCGCCCGGCAGGCAATGGTCGTCCCCAGCCGGCACGCTCGGCTGCGAGCCTGATGACCGCAGCAGCGCGACCGGTGTGCAGGGCTCCGTCATTGCCATCTTCGAGCCAGCGCGGCTCGCCCACGACCTCGAGCAGGAATTCCAGGTGATCGCGTCCGGCCGCCACCGCCAGTTCGTGGCAGAAGCTTTGCAACGGGAAGGCAAAGCCGTTGGATCGCGGCGCGCGCCAGGCGCCGGTCGGCGTGCCAAGTGGCAGCATGCTCTGAGTCATGCGCAGGTTGTCGACCAGTCCCATGGGAAAAATTTCGCCGCGAGCATCGCCGCCCGGCACTGGCGCCTGGCCATCATAGGTGAAGGTGATGAAATGGTCCTGCCAGGCCGTGAGCCTGCCGGCCTTGTCCAGCGCCGCCTGCATCGCGTGGAAACCCGCCGGGCGGCAGAAGTCGTGCGCCATGTCGTCCTCGCGGCTCCATTGCAGCTTGACTGGTGCGCCGACCCTGGTCGCGATCGCGGCGACTTCGCAGACGTAGTCATTTATGAGCCTGCGGCCGAAACCGCCGCCTATGCGCGTTTGATGCAGTGTGATTTTCTCAACCGGTATCGCAACAGCGCTCGCGACACTCTGCAAGGCACGTTGCGGTGTCTGGCTTGGTGCCCAGATCTCGAGCGCACCGTCGCGATACCAGGCGGTGCAATTCTGCGGCTCCAGGGGCGCGTGCGACAGGAACGGGTAACTGTAAAACGCCTCGACTGTCTGCGCGGCGGCCTCGAATGCGCGTGTCACGTCGCCATCGTCGCGAAGCGTCGCGCTGCCTGGCTGGTCAGCCAGCGCCGTCGCCTGCCGGACCAGGTCAGTCCAGCTGTCCTTTGAGGCCGTGCTTTCATCCCAGTCCACGCGCAAGGACGCACGCGCCTTTTGCGTCGCCCAGGTGGATTCGCCGACGATGGCCAGGCCGGGCATCAGCTCGGTCATGACATCGTTGCCCTCAATGACGAAAGCATCGAGTACTCCGGGGAGGGCACGAATCTCATCGAGATTCGCGGCGCGTACCCGGCCGCCGGTCGCCGGGCACTTGATGTAGCAGGCGTACAGCATGCCCGGCAGCTGCGTATCGATACCAAAGAGTGGCTGGCCCGTAACGATTTGCTCGTTATCGACGCCGCTGATGCGTTGCCCAAGCAGGCGATAGTCGCTGCGTGACTTGAGCGTCAGCGAGGCCACGTCGGGTACTGGCAATGCAGCCGCTGCTGCGGCGAGCTCGCCATAGCTAAGGCGCCGGCCGCTGGCCTCGTGCGTGACGACGCTGGCCGCAGTGCGGCACTCCGCCACCGCGACACCCCAGGTATCGGCGGCCGCCCGCACCAGCATGGCGCGCGCGGTCGCGCCGGCCTCGCGCAACTGGTTCCAGGCACCTGGAATGGAACGCGAGCCACCCGCCGCCTGGCGCCCGTAAAGCGCTTCATTGATCGGTGACTGCTCAACCCGGACGTCATTCCAGTCTGCGTCGAGTTCTTCGGCGACGATCATCGGGAAGGCTGTCTTGATGCCCTGGCCGACCTCCGGATTCTTGTTATAGATAAGAATCGAGCCATCCGGTGAGATCTTCAGGAATGCGTTGAACTCGAGTTCGCCCGCCGCGCTCGCGCCTTGTGCGGCCGAAGTCGCGGACAGGTTGAAACCCAGGGTCAGGCCGCCGCCGGCAAGTCCGGCGAGCTTGAGAAACGTGCGTCGGCTGACAGTGTGCCCGGTGGCCGCGGCCAGGACGCCGTCCGCCTCGCGCAGGACTGCCGCCAGGTTGGGATCTCTCGCGAGCCTTCGTTCTGCGGCATTCATGATGCGTCTCCCGATTTTCCAGCGGCGCTGTGTATTGCGGCGCGAATGCGCTGGTAGGTTCCACAGCGACACAGATTGCCTTGCATGGCGGTATCGATGTCGGCGTCCGTTGGTGCCGGAGTGCGTGCCAACAGTGCCGCGGCGCTCATCAATTGCCCGGCCTGGCAGTAGCCGCATTGCGGCACATCATGTTCGATCCAGGCCTGTTGCAGTGGATGCAGCGCGCCATCGGTAGCCAGGCCCTCGATGGTGCGGATGTTCTGGCCAGCGGCGCTGCTGGCGGGCAGCGTGCACGACCGGACCGGTGCGCCATTAACATGCACGGTGCAGGCGCCGCAGAAACCGCCGCCGCAACCGAACTTGGTGCCAACCAGGCCGAGCTGGTCGCGCAAGACCCAGAGCAACGGTGTCGATTCGTCCAGGTTCTCCAGCTCAATGTCCTTGCCATTAACGTTTAGTCGAAGCACGGCAGGCCTCCTGTTTGTCTGGCCACTGTACGCGATTTGCATGACAGCGAGGAATCGCTGCCTTGCGGATTATAGCCGCTCATCGCGCTTCGGGTAGGATGTGGGCCGGAACCGTCGAAATTGGGATATTCAATGCGAAAGATGCTGGCCACAGTAGTGTCGGTGCACGCTGGCAACAACGATGACCTCGGCAAGGACGAGCTGCCGTGCATCGAAGTCGAGCTTGATGGAATTGTCGGTGATCGGCATCGGTCCTACACGCGGACCGCATGGGCAGGCGACAAGCAGCGCAAGGGTCGCTTGCGTCGTAATGAGCGGCAGTGGTCAGCGGTGTCACTCGAAGAGCTGGCAGGTATCTCGGCGGCGCTCGACCTGAGCACTCCGCTGACCGCCGCTTGCCTCGGCGCCAACCTTTGCTTCAGCGGCGTCCCTGAGCTGTCGCGGTTGCCGAAAGGTTCGCTGCTGAAGTTTCCCTCGGGCGCGGAACTGATGGTCGAGGAATACAATCCGCCGTGCCACGATATGGGCAAGAAAATAGCGTCCAGGTACACAACGCGTGCGGGCAAGTCGCTGGCATCAACTGCGTTTTCCAAGGCGGCGAAGCTCAGCCGCGGCGTTGTCGGTGTCGTGGAAGCGGCTGGCATCATCAGGCCTGGCGATACTGTGACCGTACTGCTTTACAGCCCGCCCGCCTGAGTGCCATGCACGATGGACAGTTTGGCCTTGCACTGCGCGGCGTCCAGCGCAGCCAGCACATCGGCCACCAGGTCGTCCCCGGATTCGATGCCTACCGACAGCCGGATGAGGTTGCGGCCTATGCCGGCCTTGGCCAGTGCTTCCGGCGCGACCGGTGCGTGAGTCATCGACGCCGGGTGGCAAACAAGGCTCTCGACACCGCCGAGCGATTCGGCCAATGAAAAATGCTGCAGGTGTTGCAGGAACGTTCGGATCGCGACGTCGCCGCCGTTGAGTTCGAAGCTCAGCATGCCGCCGAAACCGCGTTGCTGGCGTGCCGCCAGCTCATGCCCCGGGTGAGTCGCCAGTCCCGGGTAATAAACCTTTGCTACCTGTGGCTGGTCGAAAAGCACGTTCGCCAGCAGTTGCGCATTCTCCTCGTGCTGACGGATGCGCGGTCGCAGCGTGCGCAGGCCGCGCAGCGTGAGAAAGCTGTCGAACGGCGCGCCGGTCAGGCCTAGGCAATTGGCCCACCAGCAAAGTTCCGCGGCCAGCTCGTCGTTGGCGGCGATCACGGCGCCGCCAACCACATCGCTGTGACCATTGATGTACTTGGTGGTCGAATGCAAAACGATATCGGCGCCGAGCGCGATAGGCGTTTGCAACGCCGGCGACAGGAATGTGTTATCCACGGCCAGCAGGGCGCCACAGTCTTTTGCAAACTGCGCCATCTTCGCGATGTCGACGATGCGCAGCAGCGGGTTTGACGGCGTTTCGGTAAGTATCAACTTCGGTTTCCGCAGGCAGGCGCGAGCGACCGCGGTCGAGTCGGTTTGGTCAACGAACAAGACTTCGAAGTGTCCCTTTGACGCCAGCTTGTCAAACAGGCGAAACGTCCCGCCGTAACAATCGTGCGGTGCCACAAGTACGTCGCCGGGTTTCAGCAAGTGACAGAGCAGCGTCAATGTGGCCATACCGGAGGCGGTGATGACTGCACCGGCGCCGCCTTCGAGTTCGGTCAGCGCATCGGCGAGTGCATCGCGCGTCGGGTTGCCCGAGCGTGTGTAGTCGTACTCACGCTTCTCGCCAAAGCCTGCGAACGCGAAGTTGGTTGACAGGTAAAGCGGTGGCACGACAGCGCCGAATTGCGTGTCGGATTCAATTGCGGCACGCACTGCAATCGTTGCTGAGTCAATTTGCTTGGTCATTAGTCGGGTCTCATGAATGGTTCCAATTACTGCTTACTCATCGGAACCCTGCGAAACCCGCGAGGGGAGTGTGTGTCGTCTCCGTCAGCGGCCCATATCGGGCGGCGTGTTGCTACGACACTCATCTCTCGGTGATCAAGTCACCGCAGGAGTTGGCACCTTCCCGGGATGGTTAGTCCTGGAGGTTGCCCCGGCTTCAATGGGCCTATCCCTCAGCCGGTCTCGATGAGTCTTGCGCAGTCTATGTGTGAACCAAAGCCGCCGTCAAGAACTGCGCTACGATCGGCGAGGGATTGTTCGAACCACTGCAATTTGCTCGCGGCGCGTATGGATTCGCCAATGAACACCATTGCAGGTGAAACAATTTTTGCGGCCGCCGCATCCCGGGCCAGCGCAATGGCCGAGCTGATGATCGTACGTTGTTGCGGCGTGGTGCCATTCTCGACGATGGCAACCGGCAGATCCGGCGGCAAGCCGCGATGCAACAGCTGCTCGCCGATATCAGCTATCGAACTCACGCCCATGTACAGGGCAAGCGTGTGGCCCGCGTTTAACAGCTGCGGCCAGTCGGGCCCGAGATCGCTGTCCAGTTTTGCGGTCGCGAGCGTGACACTGCCGCTGACGCCGCGCAGGGTCAGCGGTATGCCGGCATACGCGGCGCACCCTAATGCTGCCGAAATGCCCGGCACAATCTGAAATGGCAGGCCGGCTGCCGCCAGCGCCAGGGCCTCTTCGCCGCCACGGCCAAATACGAACGGGTCGCCGCCTTTCAGTCGACAAACACGATTGCCCTCACGCACGAGCCGCACCAGCAATGCATTAATGGCGTCCTGTGACATCGCATTTGAGCCGGCACTCTTGCCGACGAAGATCAGTTCCGCTTCCTTGCGCGCGAGATCAAGAATCGGCTCGGACACCAGCCGGTCGTACAGGATGATATCGGCGCGACCGACCAGGTTTTGCCCGCGCAACGTCATCAAGCCCGGGTCACCGGGGCCGGCGCCGACGATCCAGGCCTCGCCGCGTGATGTGGCCGGTGTGACGACCGTCCCCACCAGTTGTGCACGCATGGCCTTTTCCGCAGCCGCCTGGCGACCAGCAAGCAGGTGCTCGGCGATTGGCCCGGTGAAGAAATCCTGCCAAAAACGGCGGCGCTCACGAAGGCCCGAAAAGCGCTTTTGCACCAACTTTCGCCAGCGTCCCGCTTGTGCAGCGAGAGCACCGATTCTTGCCGGCAACCAGGCTTCAATCTGGTTCTTGAGTTGCTGCGCAAGAACCGGGGCATTGCCTTCGGTGCCGATGGCGATCAGCACCGGCGAGCGATCGACGATCGCCGGCAGGATAAAACTTGACGCAGCATTGTCATCGACCACGTTGCAGAACCGTGAGGCAGCGGCAGCATCCGCGGCGATACGATGGTTGAATGCTGCGTCGTCAGTCGCGGCGATGACCAACCAGAATTGACGGATTATCTCGCTCCCGTACGATTGTTCAACGCGAGTCAGCTGGCCTGCAGCGACCTGCTGCAGCAGCGATGCGTTGAACTCCTGCGCAAGCACGGAGATCGCGGCGCCCGTGCGTCGCAGCAGCGCGATTTTTCTTGCGGCGACGTCGCCACCGCCGATCACCAGGCAGGGCTTGTCCTGCAGGCTCAGGAAAATGGGTAACCGGTCCAAATCGAATCCTCAATATCTCAGCAGGCAACATAGCGAGGCGCGCCGACAAGGCAAAATATCGATTTCTTTGGCGACCAGACCGCGATGGAATATGTCGTGCCACTCAGCCGATTGAACAGCTGCACAGTTCCGCGGTCGAATTTGACTCGGCCTTTGTGCAATGTTTATATCGCCTGCAGCAGCCGATTCTCGTCCAGTCATCTTCAACGCGAAAGATCGTGACACTCATCCAACTCAAATACCTGCTCGGGGTCGTCGATAACGGCCTCAACATTACTGCTGCGGCGGAACGGCTGTTTACAAGCCAGCCGGGCATCAGCAAGCAGCTGCGGCAGCTCGAGCAGGAAGTTGGCGTGCAGATTTTCTCACGCAAAGGCAAGGCACTGATTGGCGTAACCCCTGTGGGTGCCACCATTGTCGAGTATGCGCGCAAGATAATGCGCGACGTTGAGAATATTCGCAGCGTGGGCCAGGACCTGATGTCGGAGCAGCATGGCACGTTGTCGATTGCGACGACGAATACGCAGGCGCGTTATGTCTTGCCGGACGTGATCAGCCGGTTTCACGAACGCTACCCGAACGTAAATATTGAATTGCACCAGGGTACGTCGGAACAGATTGCCGACCTGGTGGCAGCAGGGCGAGTGGACTTCGCCATCGCAACGGATTCGCAGGCGCTGTTTCCGGAGCTTAATTTACTACCGTGCTTTCACTGGGATCGCATCGTACTGACGCGCAAGGATCACCCGCTGGCTACCAGCAAAAAGGCCCTGAGCCTGCACGCTTTGGCCGAGCATCCCCTGATTACCTACGTATTCAGCTCGAGTCGTGGCTCGTCGTTCCTGCGCGCGTTTGAGAACGAGCGCCTGCAACCCAATGTCGTGTTCACGGCGCGTGATGCCGATGTCATCAAGACCTATGTGCGCATGGGCATGGGTGTTGGGGTGCTGGCGCCTATGGCGGTGCTCGAAGACGATCTCACCGATTTTCATGCCACTTGTGCCAAGGGCTTGTTTCCGACCGTGACCACCTGGATCGGCATGCCGCGCGATCGTGCGTTGCGGCGTTATATGCTGGATTTCATTGCCATGTTTGCGCCGCACTGGCCACGCGAATTGATCGAGCGGGCCACCACGGCAGACTCTCAGCAGCAGGTTGACGAGCTGGCCGGCCAGGTCGACATACCGACTCGCACCGGTTGCGAGGTTGGCATTCCGGTCGCCGCCTAGGCGTGGCTCAAATACTGGCGAGATCGATCTCGTGCAGGCCGCATTCGCGTTTCAGACCGAAGAAGCGCAGTTGTTCTGCTTCACTCACTTCGTGAATTGATTTGGTCGTGTGGTAGTCGCCGATGCTGACGTAACCGTGCTCCCACAACGGATGGTAGGGCAATTTGTTCTGTGTCAGGTAGCGGTGCACATCGCGGTCGCTCCAGTCGGCTATCGGATGTACTTTCCAGCGCTCATTTGACCATTCGAGGAACGCGGTGTGCTTGCGGCCGTGCGACTGGCTGCGACGCAGACCGGCAAACCAGGTACCGACCTCAAGGTCGTTGATGGCACGTTTCATCGGCTCCACCTTGACGAGCTGGTTGTATTCCTCGAGTGCTGCGGGACCCATCTTCCAGCGCTCTCCGAAGCGTGCCTCCTGCCAGCGTGCCGACAGCCCGGCACTGTATACCTTCAGATTCAGCTTCAGGCGCTCTGTGAGTTCGTCGATAAAACGATAGGTCTCGGGGAACAGGTAGCCGGTGTCAATAAGGATTACCGGGATGTCGGGCTTCTGTTGCGTCAGCAAATGCAACGACACTGCCGCATGCGCGCCAAAACTTGACGTCACGACGTGTTGTCCCGGCAGGTTTTCCAGTGACCATGCGACCCGCTCCGGCACACTCAGTTTCGCGAAAGTCGCATTGCAATGGTCCAGCACCACTTCGCGGGTCGCGAATTCATCGTGTGCAATGCAGGGGACAATGCTGGCACAGGCGGACATCAGGTCGACCTCACAACGAAGTCACCGAATGCATGCCCGGGCGTGCGCGCGGCTGCGAAAGCAGCGAAATGTTGCGCCAGGATGTCGAGGATTTCGGCTTCATTGACATTTTCATGGCTCAGGCGGTTGAGGCGCGTACCGAGGCCGTCGCCACCGAGGAACAGGCTGTATTGCCCGGGTGCCTTGCCGACCAGTCCGATCTCGGCGAGGTAGGGACGGGCGCAGCCATTCGGGCAGCCGGTAATGCGCATCGAAATCGGTTCATCACGCAGCCCGTGCTGGTCGAGCAGCGCTTCAATCTTCGTTGTGAGCTCGGGCAGGTAGCGCTCAGCCTCGGCCATGGCAAGGCCACAAGTCGGTAGCGCCACGCAAGCCAGTGCCTGCTGCCGCAGTGGCGAAAGCGTTGCCGTTGGCGCGATGCCGTGCGACTGTAACAAACGTTCAATGTTGCGGCGGCGATTTGCGGCAACCTCACTGATGATTACGTTCTGGTTCGCGGTCAGTCGAAACGTTCCTTCGTGCACCTTCGCAATTGCCGCCAGCGCGCTCAGCATTTTCTGTTCGCCGCTATCGACAACACGGCCCTGAGGCACGAACAAGGTCAGGTGCCATTTGCCTTGCTGGTCCTTGCTCCAGCCAAATTCATCGCCGCGGCTCAGGAACCGATACGGCGCCGCGGCCTTTAATTCGAATCCCAAACGCGAATGCAATTCGGCCCTGAACCAGTCAAGACCGCGATCATCGATCGTGTACTTGAGTCGCGCGTGCTTGCGGTTACTGCGATCGCCGTTGTCGCGCTGCACTTTGACAACCTGCTCGGCGACACTGGTTACCTGTTCCGGCGTACAGAATCCAATAACGTCTGCCACGCGCGGGTAGGTTTCCGGCTCGCCGTGGTGCATGCCCATGCCGCCGCCCACCGTAACGTTGAAGCCGGCAAGTTCGCCGTCTTTCTGGATGGCAATGAAGCCCAGGTCCTGTGAAAAAATGTCGACATCATTTGACGGCGGGATCGCGACACCGATCTTGAACTTGCGAGGCAGGTAGGTCGGTCCGTAGATCGGCTCGACGTCGCCACCTGCAACGCGTTCCTTGTCCAGCCAGATTTCATGATAGGCACTGGTATTCGGCGTCAGGTGCGCGCTGATCGCTGCTGCTGCACTGCAGGCTGCGGCATGGATTGCCGATCGCTCCGCCAGTGGTGTGCACATGACATTGCGATTGACATCGCCACAGGCGGCGATCGTGTCCAGCAGGCTTGCATTGATGGCCGCGATCGTCGTCTTGAGGTCGCGCTTGATAATGCCGTGAAACTGGAACGCCTGGCGTGTCGTCAGGCGAATGCTCTGATTGGCGTAGTCGCGGGCCAGCCGGTCCATCTCCAGCCACTGCTCGGCGGTCGCGATGCCGCCGGGCACGCGCACCCGAATCATGAAGCTGTGGGCCGGTTCGAGTTTCTGGCGTGTGCGTTCGGCCCGAATATCGCGATCATCCTGCTGGTAAAAGCCATGGAACTTGGACAATTGCGTGTCGTCTTCGGCCAGCGCTCCCGTGGCCGCATCGGCAAGGCTGGCCTTGATCGTGCCGCGCAGGTAGTCGCTGCGTGCCTTGATGCCCTCGACCGGTGTCAATGTGCTCGCGGCGCTCATCAATACACGTCCCGCTGGTAGCGCCGTGCCTGTTTCAGGTCGGTGATATAGGCCGCGGCATTGTCGTTCGACAATCCGCCTTCCTGGCGGATGATCGTGAGCAGTGCCTCGTGCACGTCGCCGGCCATTTTCTTGGCGTCGCCGCAAACGTAAAAGTGTGCGCCACGCTGCAGCCAGGCATAAATTTGCGCGCTGTTCTCGAGGAGCCGGTGCTGGACATAGAGCTTGCTGGCCTGATCGCGCGAGAAAGCCACGTCCAGCGCCGTGAGCAGACCTTCCTTGCGGTATCGCAGCCACTCGAGCTGGTAGAGGAAGTCGCTGCACAGATTGCGATCGCCGAACACCAGCCAGTTGTCGCCGTTATGGCCGTGCTCGCGGCGGTGCTCGATAAAGGCACGGTAAGGTGCCACGCCGGTACCGGCGCCAACCATGATGATGGGCGTATCCCCGTTTTGCGGCAGCCGGAAATTCTCGTTCGGCTCGACGCGCACGGGCGCATGCGTGGCATTGCCGCTTAAGAAGCTTGATGCAGCTCCCTGGTGGTGCCTGCCATAGGCTTCGTAATCAACGACGGCGACCGTCAGGTGTGCCTCGTCCGGGTTGGCGTCGAGACTCGACGCAATCGAGTAGGAGCGAGGCGCGAGTTTGCGCAGTGCAGCGACAAACTGTGGCTGCTGCCAGTCCACCGGAAATTCGTGCACCAGATCGATCAACTGGCGCGTCGCGAGGTAATCTGCAAACTGCGCGCGATCGTCAAGCACGGTGCGCAGTTTCGCGTGCTCCCTGGCAACAGCCTCGAGCAACGGCCGGCTCAACGCCGTGATCTCTTTCTGGCTGAGGTCTTCGGCGTCAACGCCGGTTGCCTGCGCCAGCGCATCGATGAGTTGGTCCGGATTACTTGCCAGCACCGCCAGCGAGTCGCCGGGCTGGTACACGAGGCCGGACCCTTCGAGATCGAGTTCGACATGTTGCACGTTCTTGCTCGAGCCGCGGCCAGTGATGCGTTGGCGCGTAAGAATTTCGGCAGCGAACGGTTCTGCACGGCTTGAGGCCTGAGCGCTCGGGACTGCACGCAACACGGCGGGCCGCCGCACTTCTGCAGCGCTGACCTCGTTGCGAGCGTGTGCAACGATCTGCTCGGTCCAGCCGGCCGCCGGTGACTCGAAGTCGAGGTCGCACTCGACCCGCTCAACCACCGGTTTCGCCCCAAGTGCGCGCAGCCGATCGTCAAAGATTCTGCCCATCGCACAAAAATCGGCGTAGCTCGAATCGCCCAGCGCCAGCACCGAATAGCTCAACTGCGGCAATTGCGGTGCCTTGTCCGACAACCAGAATTCAAAGAATGCTTCGCTGCCCTCGGGCGGTTCGCCAATACCGTGCGTCGCCAGCACAAACACGGCGCGACTTACGCTCTTCAGGGTTTTTGGTCGCGTGTTGCGCAGGTCATGCAGTTCGGTCGCAAGTCCTGCAGCGCCGGCGCTCTGGGCTAATTGCTCGGCAATTTTTTTGCTGTGGCCGGTCTCGGTCGCGTAGAAAATGTTCCAGGCGTCGGTTGCAGCAGCAGCAGCGACGTGCGTAGCGGCGACCGGCTGCAAGGCGCCTGCTGTGGCCCTCGGCGCGGTCGAGCCGGCCATGCCTGCCAGGAATCCGCTGCTCCAGATCAGTTGCTCGCGATCAAAATGCGCTACCGTTTGCTGCAGCGCAGTCAAATCTGCCGCACTCACGGTCGCTGCAAAAAGGTCCTGGGGTACTGAAGCCACGCCGCTCTCCTGGAAATCCTGGGGCCTAAGCTAATGGCTGGGCCCCCGGATCAGAACGACCGAGTTCTTATCGAGCAATAACCCTTGGCTATACCGGCATCCATCTAACCGGCCAAGCGCTGCAGGATATTCCAGCCGCTGGCCGAGACTTGCTTGAAGGCCTGCCCGGTCGCGATGGCGCGCGGGTCCGCCGCGTTGCCCTCGAGGCCGCGCCTGAGCACGCCGGCCAGGATCGCGGCCAGTCGGAACATCGCGAACGCGACGTAAAAGTCGATCTCGGGTACCGCGCCAAGGCCTGCGCTGCGCGCATACGACTCGAGCAGATGTTGCTCGGCGGGAATACCCACGGACTCCAGCTCAATGTCACGCAGGCCGGCGGTCGTGCCGATGGATTCGAGGCGATACGGCATCAGGAAATACGCGAGGTCGGCGAGCGGATGGCCAATGGTCGAGAGCTCCCAGTCGAGCACGGCGATAAGCCGCGCATCGCCGGCCGCGAAGATCACATTGCCGGGACGGAAATCGCCGTGCACGAGTGCGGCCTGGTCGTCATCGGGATTGAGTTTTGGCAGCCATTCGATGAGCTGGTCCATCGCAGGGAATTCATCGAGCCTGGAGGCCTGGTACTGGGCCGACCAGCGCGCTACCTGGCGTGCCACGTAGGCCGACGGGCGCCCGAAATCGCTGAGCCCTATGGCCGCATAGTCGAGCGCATGCAGCCGACCCAGGGCGGAAACCATTGACTCGTACATGGCCATGCGTTCCGCCGGCGCGCAACCGGGTAAACGCGGGTCCGCGAGCACGCGACCCGGTACATAGGCCATGAGGTAGAACATCTGGCCGATGATGCTTTCATCGCGGCACAGCAGGTACGTTTCAGGAACCGGTACGGTGCTGCCCGCCAGCGCCGCGATCACCCGGTATTCCCGGTCGACGGCGTGTGCCGACGGCAGCAGTTCGCCCGGCGGTTTTTTCCGCAGTACATAGCTGCCGCTCTGCGATTCGACCAGGTAGGTAGGATTTGACTGGCCGCCGCGAAACTGCTGCACCGTGCAACTGCTGCCGAAACCCGGCAACCTGGCGTCGAGGTACTTCGCGAGCGCTGCCGTATCAATGCGGTGCGCGGCCAGCGGCGCGCCAAGCTCCCGACCTTCCTGGGTCGCCGTCACGCGCGGTACTTCTTTAATTCGAGGCGCGCGATCTGGTCGCGATGCACTTCATCGGGTCCATCGGCGAGCCGCAGGGTACGTGCCTGCGCGTAGGCGTAGGCCAGTCCGAAGTCATCCGAGACGCCGCCGCCGCCGTGCATCTGTATCGCCCAGTCGATCACCTTGCAGGCCATGTTCGGCGCTGCCACCTTGATCATGCCGATTTCCTTGCGCGCCTCGCGATTGCCGAGCCTGTCCATCTTGTCGGCGGCCGCCAGCACCAGCAAGCGCGCCTGGTCGATCAGGATGCGTGACTCGGCGATGCGTTCGTGCGTGACGCCCTGCTCGGACAGGGCCATGCCAAAGGCACGTCGTTGTTGTGCCCTCCGGCACATTTTCTCCAGCGCGACTTCAGCAAGGCCGATCAGGCGCATGCAGTGGTGAATGCGTCCCGGGCCGAGCCGGCCTTGCGCAATCTCGAAGCCACGTCCTTCACCAAGCAGCATGTTACTTTTCGGCACGCGCACGTTGTCGAACACGATCTCGCCATGGCCGTGTGGCGCATCGCTGTAACCGAAGACGGGTAAGGAACGCCGCACCGTGATTCCCGGCGCATCGCTGGGTACCAGGATCATCGATTGCTGGCGATACTGGTCGTCGCCGTCCGGGTCGGTCTTGCCCATGAATATGAACAACTTGCAGCGCGGGTCGCCGCTTCCTGATGACCACCACTTGTGACCGTTGAGCACGTAGTCGTCGCCTTGCCGAATGATCGTCGCGCTGATGTTCCGCGCATCGGACGAGGCGACACCGGGTTCGGTCATTGCAAAGCAGGAGCGAATCTCACCCGCCAGCAGCGGCACCAGCCACTGCTGTTTTTGTTCCTGCGTGCCGTAGCGCTCAATCGTTTCCATGTTGCCGGTGTCCGGCGCGGAGCAATTGAACACCTCGGCAGACCAGGGCACACGGCCCATGATTTCGCAGAGCGGCGCATACTCAAGATTGCTCAAGCCGGCGCCGAGTGCCGAATTCGGCAGGAACAGATTCCACAGGCCTGCCTGGCGTGCTTTGGGCTTGAGCGTTTCGATAATGGGAACCGGCGTCCAGTGCTCGCCCATCGCGGCGACCTGCTGCCGGTAGGTCAACTCATTCGGGTAGACATGTTTGTCCATGAAAGCCGTGAGGCCCTGCATAAGCCCGGTCGTTTTTGCGTTGTGCTCGAAATCCATGCGCGATTCCCTGGTTGCGTAACTAAACTGGGCGGCCGGACGGTCAGCTCATCGTGAGGGCAGCCGTAGTTTCCGGGGTTGCAGGTCAAAACGCTCGATCCAGCGACTGAAGGTATTATTGCTGAGCGTCATCAAGGGCTGAATGGCGTCCTTGATTCTATCCCGGATGTGTCGCGGATCCAGCTGACCGTCGGCGAACACAGCCTGGTGCTGCGGTACCTTGAGCCAGCGTTCAATCAGTGCGCCGTCCGCCTCGAGATGGAACTGGAATCCATAGGCGTGCTCGCCGTAGCGAAACGCCTGCGTCGCACAGCGCTCGGATCGTGCCAGGTGAACGACGCCGGGCGGCAACTCGATGACATCGTCGTGCCACTGAAATACCTGGCTGCGCTGACCAAATGTCGACAATACCTGGTCACTGATTCCGGCGTCCGTCAGCTCTACATCGTGCCAGCCGATTTCGCGCCCGGCATCCGCCAGTATCGTGCCGCCGAGCGCCTTGGCGAGCAGTTGCGCGCCGAGACAAATGCCCATGATCGAGATATCGCGCTGCAGCGCTTCCTGTATCAATTCCAGTTCGGTCGCGAGGTGCGGGTAGGTCGTGACGTCGTCGGCATTCATCGGCCCACCGAGAATAATCAGCGCGACGTAGCCCTCGAGTGGCGGTCGCTCGCCCGGATTACGCCCAAAGTTGACATAGCGCAGCCGGAATCCGGCTTGCTTCAGCAACGGGTCGAGTGTCCCCAGCGGTTCATAGGGTACGTGCTGGAACACCAGGATCTTGGGTCGGGCCATGCACCCGGATCATACGTATCCGCATCAGTGACGCCAACGAATTCGCGCCCGCAGGCCGGTGCCTTCAAGCTGCATGTCGACGCCGATCATGGTCAGCGAGGGGAATACCCCGAAGGCCCGGTCTCCTGGTACGTACTCGGGCTGCACCGGACTCAATGCTGTGCCGAATTCAGAACTTATCAGAACACTGTCGCGCCAGACCCAGTGGCCTGAATGCGGGTGCACTGGCCTGAAGCCGAAGATATCGAAGTGCCTGTCGATGCTGTCGCGCACCGTGTCGGTGACTCCGGTCGCGAGTAGCGGAAACAGGTAACCCATGCCATCGACCGCGGCCGCGCGGTAGTCGGCAAATACTTTTATTTGCAGTGCCGGCAGTTGCTTCACCACTTCATCCAGGTTGACCTGCAGATACGCGCCATTGAGCTCGGTCGGGGCGACGTCATTAATTTCCAATTGCGTCGACCAGGGCATGTTGCTGATTACGAGGTAGCCATGCTTGATTTCCACGCCGAGGTGGATCTGCACAATGTTCTCGATGCTCAGTGTGTAGATCCAGGCCTCCTTGTCCTGAACCTTGTGCAATTCGCCATCAGCACCGTCCGCTGATCGTCGCCCGACTGCGGCAGACAGGAAGTCGCGGACCCGTTGCGGTTCCTCGAGTTCGATCAGAACCGACGATGGCTGCGTGGCCAGCGACAGCAGAAACGGCAGGAAAGAATCAAAGCCGTCCAGTTGCAGCATTTGCCGGTCAAGGGCGCCCCAGATATCGCCGCTGCCCAGCGCAACTATCGGCGTTGAGTCCTGCACCGCGAGGTGAATGCCGGAAGCAAAGCTGTCGAATATTTCCGCATCGATCGATGTGTACTCGGCCAGCATACCGGTGAGCCCCTCGGAAACCTGCAAGCGCAACTCATCGCTCAGATTGATTGAAAACAGCATCGTTGGTGTCGGATTCAAGACAGGTACGCGCAAAGGGCGCCCGGTTTCGTGGCTGGCCAGTACATCCCGGACCTGGTTGTACAGCGTGCTATCCAGCAAGGGCAGGATAAAGGTAGTCAGTTCCTGGGTATTGTCATCGACCTGGTCAATGCGCATTGCGATGGGGTCGAAAAATTCACTCCAGACGTTCTCATAGTCGCGCGCATAGTTGCCGTAAGCATCGCGCTCGCGTTCTGTAACATCGCCCACAGGGTTTGCACTCAGGGAGTGAGGATTTGCAATCGTGCCAAATTGAGCCGATGACACGATGAGCCTGTCATTGATTGTGTAGTCGCGATTCTCAAAATAGTCTGGCAGATATTGCTGCGAGATCAGTTGCTGCATGCTCGGCACATGTCGGTTGCCGTCGAGCAGGAAAAGCAAGGAGCCGGCCGCCACCATTTCCATTTCAGCGCGCGCCTGCATGCGGCGCAACTGGCCGATTTTGGTCGCAGGGCTGATCAGGTTTCGAATGAACTCGTCTGAGAAATAGAAGTACGCCTGGGACTGCGCTTCGATGCTGATTTGTTGTTGCATGTAGAGAAATTCGTCGCTATTGCCAAGACTGCCGGCCCCCTTGTTTTCGTGCAGCCTGAGGATACGTCGCAGGGTTCCGGCAACGTTGCTGACGATTAGCCGGTCGTCGCGTATTGCCCAGTAAACGGTTGCACCATCAGCCGTTGTATGTGTCGCGAAACCGGAACCGGTCGATTCGACCAACCCCATGAGTTGCAGAACGGACTGCGTCACCTGGGCTGATGTCAGCGTCGCGACCACACTGATATCGGTGCCATCGACGAAAAACAGATCCGGCGTGATAATCGCAAGATCGCGAATCGCACCGAGGGCGTGCACCTGGTTCAATACGGCGTCACTGAGACCAAGCATCCGCATATAACGATTTTCAAGCTCATAGTCGACGCTTTTCACCGCAAGCGCCGACTCGAAGCGCAGAAACTGGTCGGCGCCGCCCGCAAGCGCCGCGCGCAGTGCTTCGATGTCGCGGAACCAGGCAAAGAAGTGGTCAGTTGGGACAAGTTCTGCCAGCGCAACGCGGCGCACAGGTCGCGTGCTTTCCTTTAGCATGTCCTTGAACGGATGCGATTCGACAGCAATGGCGGGAACAGAGGCAAGCGGAATTCGGCGCTCATCGAGATCTCCGCTGATCGGATTTGCGATCAACTCAAGTTGCATGCTTTCGCGGACCGCGGCCCGGCCGCCCAGCACGTCGAAGGGGTCTGACGCCTCGTTGTTACCGCGACCGCTGGCCAGTTCGCTGTCGCTGATTGCGACGCCGTACAACGCCTCATGTCGCGCCAGCCAGTTACGCAGAACCGGTGCGTCCGACTGCTCAAGCATGGGTTGCCACGTAGCCTTGCGAGCTTCCGCAAAGCTCCGTATTTTCTCGTGTGCTGCGGCGCGACCGGCAAGATCTCCGGAGCGCATTGCTTCCAGCAACGCGGGCACTGACCTCGTCTGTGGTCCAATTCGGTCCATCGCGACCAGCGCCGTGTCGCGCAGTTGCCTGTTGTCACTGCTGAGGGTACGAATCAGCTCAGGAATTGCCGCTTCGGCTCGCGGACCGATTAATCCGAGCGAATTTGCCGCGGTGGTGCGCAGCTCAACCGGGTTACGGTGATTCGCCAGCGCCTCGGTCAATACTGGTACCGCCTCACTGGCATACGGGCCAAGTTCACCGAGCCGCCTTGCAGCCGCGATTGATTCGCTGCCGCTGCTCAGGTTGCGAATCAGTGTGGCGACCTCGCCGGTATTCGCGCCGGACATTCGTTCGGCCATCTGCACCGACACCAGGGCGGCAACGCCGGCCCTGTGGATTCGAGGATTGCTGTCCGCCACTGCATTGACCAGCGCATTGTTGGCAGCAGGGTCCCCGGGACCGATCTGTGCCAATGTCGCGATTGCGCTCTCCCGCAATTGCAATGACTCGCGCTGGTCAGAGGACAAGGAAATTACTTTCGGTAAAGCGGCATTGGCACGCGGCCCGATTTGCCCCAATGCTTCAATTGCCGCGATGCGAATATCGGCGCTCTTGTCGTCGAGTGACACAACCAGTGCCGGTACCACTTTTTTGTCCGCGGCACCGATCCGGGCGAGTGCGAGCGCACAATAGCGGCGCACCAAAATCATTGCTTTTTCATTGTGAAAGCAACGTATCGATGCAGGTACGGCAACAGGCCCAAGCCCGCCCAGGGTGTCGACGACGGCCTGCAGAAAAATCGGTTCACCTCGGCCAAGCGATCGAATCAGAACGGGGACAGCGTCCTTGCCGATACGAACCAGCGCCTGTGAGGCTGCGTTACGCACGGCTGCATCAGCGTCGTTCAGTGCCAGGACCAGTGCCGAGGCCTGTTCCGATGCACTGGAGCCCAACTGGCCCAACGATTGCGCGGCGCCGGCCCTGACATCCGGACTCGGGTCATTCAATTGTGTTGCCAGCAGCGCGGCGCTCTTGCCCGCCCGGGAACCGAGCTCGCCAATCGCCGTAACGGCAGCCAGCCGTACGCGTTCGTCGCGATAACTCAACAGGTCATTCAGGTCCGGCAGTGCACGCGCGGCGCGCGAACCCATTGATCCGACGGCGGTTGCCGCTGCGGCGACGACTCCTGCATCTTTGTCGTCAAACAATTCGACCAGCGCCGCAACTGCTTTTGCCGCGTCCGGCCCGATTTCCCCCAGGGCTCTGGCTGCCGAATGGCGCACGCGGGCATCATCGTCTCGCAGCGCGGTCGTAAGCGCTGCAACGATGGCCTTGTCGGCGGACTGCATCGCGCCAAGTGCCTGCGCCGATTGCTGCCTTTGCCGCCAATCCGCAGCGGACAGGCCGGCAATAAGCTGTTCGGATAATTCGCTGCTGGCCGCCGGCGCGCCAATGGCGACCAGCAACGCCATTAAAGCTATGACCGAGTTACGCATGTCGATTTCCTGTGCGATTGCATCATACAGGCACGCAAGCGTAGTCCTATTACGGTTTTCCGAACGATGATTCCCTGATGATCAAGCAATGATTGCTGCGATTGACCTGACGAACGCCCACAGCCGGGCCAAATCAAGGGATGAAGTTAGTTTACGGACTGCCAGTGTGCGCCAGTCGCGACCATGGTCAATACATCGTATTGTGCGACCACCGCGCCGTTCTGATTCGTGACTTCCGTATCCCAGCGGACCTCTCCATAGCCGCTGTCGCCGCGCAAGGTCTTTTGCTTGCAGCTCAGGCGGACGCGCAATGAATCGTCAACGTTTACCGGCGTCAGGAAGCGCAGATTGTCGACGCCGTAGTTGGCCAGCACCGGGCCGAAGTCGGGGTCGACGAACAGGCCGGCGGCGAACGACACGATCAGGTAGCCGTGCGCGACGCGGCCTTCAAAAAACGGATTCTTCGCGGCCTGTTCTTCGTTCATGTGCGCATAGAACTTGTCGCCCGTGAATTCGGCAAAGTGATTGATGTCCTCGAGCGTGACCTGGCGCGGCCCGCTTTTGAACGTGTCGCCGAGTTCGAGTTGTTCAAAGGTCTTGCGAAACGGGTGCATGCCCGGGTCCTTTTCATCGGCACCCCTGATCCAGCGATGCCCGATGACGGACAGCGTCTCCGGCGAGCCCTGGATTGCCGTGCGTTGCATGTAATGCAGAATGCCGCGCACGCCGCCCATTTCCTCGCCGCCGCCGGCACGCCCCGGGCCGCCGTGCACCAGGTGCGCCAGCGGCGAACCGTGGCCGGTAGACTCGGCGGCACAATGGCGATTGATGACCAGCATGCGACCATGATACGCGGCGGTGCCGAGCACCAGTTCGCGCGCGACCCGGTTGTCGTTGGTGACGATAGAACCGGCCAGGCTGCCTGCACCCAGCCGCGCGAGTTCGATCGCTTCGTCGATGGAGTCATAGGGCAGGACCGTGCTGACCGGGCCGAACGCTTCCACGGCATGCACGATTTTCGAGCGTAAAGGTTTCTCGCAATGCAACAGGGTTGGCATGAAAAACGCGCCCTTGCGCACATCAGCATCCACGAGCTCGAAGTCGTCATCGCCGCCAAACACGATGCGGGCGTCTCTCGCCAGGGTCCTGATGCGATCACGTACCTCGTCGCGCTGCCCGAGACTCGCGAGCGCCCCCATGTCGACGTCCTTGCTCGCGGGATTGCCGATGCGGATCCTGCCGAGCGCCGTGCACAGCGCGCGCACCACGTCGCTGGCGATGCTGGCGGGTGCAATGATGCGCCGGATGGCCGTGCACTTCTGCCCGGCCTTGACCGTCATTTCTCTCGTGACCTCTTGAATATAAAGGTCAAACTCGGGTGTGCCGGGTATTGCATCGGGGCCAAGGATGGACATGTTGAGCGAGTCCGTTTCCGCCGTGAACGCGACCGATTCGCTGAGCACGCGCGGATGTTGTTGCAGCATTTCGGCCGTGGCCTTGGAGCCGGTAAAGGCGATAGAGTCCTGGCAATCAAGGTGCTCGAACAAATTGCCAATGTTGCCGCAGATCAGTTGTACGCTGCCCGGGGGCAGGATGCCGGAATCGATGATGCGCCGCACCATGCGCTCGGCAAGGTAGGCCGTGCTCGATGCTGGCTTGATGATTGCGGGCACGCCGGCCAGCAGTGTCGGCGCCAGTTTTTCGAGCATGCCCCAGCACGGGAAATTGAAAGCATTGATGTGAATCGCCGCGCCGAGCTTCGGCGTGTAAATGTGTTGGCCGACGAATGTGCCGTTGCGTGACAACGCTTCGACATTGCCATCGAGATAAACATGATCGTTCGGCATTTCGCGGCGTGCCTTGCTCGAGAATACGAACATCGTCGAAATGCCGCCATCGATATCGGGCCAGCTGTCTTTGCGCGTTGCGCCGGTCTGCGTCGACAGCGCGTAGAACTCCTGCTTGATGTCGTTCAGGTAGCTGGCAAGCGCCTTGAGCATGTCACCGCGCTGGTGAAAGGTCAGTTGCCTGAGATTCGGGCCGCCGACGGATTTCGCGTGCTGTAGAACGTATTGGAAGTCGATGCCGGCGCTGGTGATCGCAGCGAGCGGTTGACCGGATACCGCGGACAACAAGACCGTACCGTCGCCATCGCCGTCAATCCACCGGTCCGCAACCAGATTACCGAGCTTCTTCATATGAAACACAATGAAATTAAAATTGAAAAAATCGGTGTCACAATATACGGTCATGCACCAGCAGCGCAAGCGAACCAGCCGTGACGATCGATTCCGCCAGCCGTAAACTTATCGCCGAATTCAGCGCGCGCAGA
Source organism: Gammaproteobacteria bacterium (assembly GCA_029884455.1). Classification (GTDB taxonomy): domain Bacteria; phylum Pseudomonadota; class Gammaproteobacteria; order Steroidobacterales; family Woeseiaceae; genus UBA1847. The sequence continues at coordinate 22,411 of JAOUHU010000002.1, forward strand.
ACACTGCGCACGGGTTCGCTGATTACCACCGTGTTCGGCGATGCGATTGCGCCTCGCGGTGGCTCAATCTGGCTCGGCAGCCTGATCCACCTGATGCGCGATTTCGGCATCGGTGAACGCCTGGTTCGCACCTCGGTATATCGCCTGATGCAGGACGGCTGGCTGCAGTCGACACAGATTGGGCGCCGCAGTTATTACGACTTGTCCGATGAGGGCAAACAGCGCTTCGAGCAGGCGACGCACAAGATCTATGGCGAGCCCGCGGCAGCCTGGGACGGGCAATGGTGCCTGCTGCTATTGAACGATCTGGACTTGGCGCGCCGCGACAATCTTCGCAAGGAACTGGGCTGGCTGGGTTTCGGCCCTTTGTCGAGCACTGTCATAGCGCACCCGGCGCCGGAGACAAAAGATCTCGACGCGGCCCTGGCTCGCCTGCAGGTGACCGACGCCGTCGTCATCATGCGCGCGCAGACGATCGGTAACGCGGGCAGGATGCGCGAGTTCGTGCAGGCAATCTGGAATCTCGACGACATCGACAAGCGCTACGCCGGTTTCGTAAAGCGATTTCGACCACTGGTCGCGTCAATCGGCAAGAGCAGGGATGCTACCCCAAAGGCTGCATTTCTTGTCCGTACGCTCCTGATCCAGGAATATCGCAAGGTGCTGCTGCGCGATCCGCAATTGCCGACAGAACTGTTGCCGTCCGGCTGGCACGGTGGGGCCGCGTATCAGCTGTGCCGTAACCTCTACCGGGCCGTATTTGCGCCGTCAGACCGCTACCTGACCGCGACGGTGGAAACTGCCAATGGCCCGCTGCCGCCGCCCAACAAACTGTTCTTTAACCGATTCGGTGGACTGGAATAATGAATGAGCTCGAACTTGCACAACGTTGCGCGGAGAAAATGTACGCGGGCGACAAGGCTTCACAGGCAATGGGGATCGAGGTGTCGGTGCCAGCGGCGGGCGCCGCGGTCGCAACCATGACAGTGCGTGAAGACATGTTGAATGGTTTCGACATTTGCCACGGCGGGCTCCTTTGTGCGCTCGCCGACACGGCCTTCGCGTTCGCGTGCAACGCTTACGACCAGGTGACTGTCGCCGCGGGTGCCAACGTCGACTTCGTTCGACCGGCTGTGCGTGGCGACAGGCTGACGGCGGTTGCCAGCGAAGACTACCGTGGCAGGAAAACGGGCTTCTACACGATCAGGATTTCGAACCAGCGCCAGGAGCTGGTGGCCGTGTTTCGCGGCCGTGCCGCGAGTCGCCCAGAGAAGCTGCTGTGATCGAGTCCGGCGACGGCGGATTTTTTCGGCTCGAGGATGGCTTGCTCACGGCCAACGATGCCGCGCGCGGCCCGTGGTCGGCCGATGCCTGTCACGGCGGCCCGGTGACGGGGCTTGTGGCCCGCGCGCTCGAGCAGGTGTTGCCGCACAAGCAACTGGTCAGGCTGACGTTGAATTTTCGTCGCCCGGTACCGATGCTGGGCCTCACGGTGACGGCGGCGGTCGACCGCGACGGCAGGGAGGTTGCGATTGGCTCGGCCGAGGTCCGGTCCGAAGCCGGCATCTGCGTAACCGCCAGCAGTGTGCACATAGCGCCACAGGTGCGCACCGACTTGCCAACTGCATTTCGACCGCACCCGGATTTCAGCAAGGCCGGACCCGGCGAGTTCCAGTTGCGGCACGCGCCGCACGGTCAGCCATTTTTTAGCTCTGGAGTTGAGGTTGCCTATCCCCCAGGTGAAACGCTGGCACCCGGTCCGACAACCGTTTGGATGCGTACCTTGCCGATCGTTGCGGGTGAGGTGCCGTCACCATTTCAATCTCTCTGTCCGCTGGCTGACTGCGGCAACGCCGTGTCGCGCAATGCCGAATTTACGGAAGCGATATTCATCAATCCTGACCTCACGATCGCCGTATTTCGACCGCCTGAATCCGACTGGCTGGCGTCCGAAGCCATGTCGCACTGGCAACCAAATGGCGTCGGCATGTCGCAGGCACAGCTTTTTGACGTCAAAGGGGCGGTCGGCTTTGCGCTGCAGACCTTGCTGGTCAGGCCGATCACGAAGTGATACATAAATTATTGAATGTATCCAAATAGTGTGACATGTTGCGCCTGTGTGGGCGGCCGCATTTGCAGGAGGCGGTCATGCCTGTGACATTCATAGAAGGTGATGCATGTACACCCAGGGTTTAGACCAGCAAGGCCCGGCGAACGAGCGACGCGAAGGCGTTGAATCGCCGGCCGACATCGCGGCATTCCAGGCGCGTATCGATGCCGAGGAGAAGATCGAGGCCAAAGACTGGATGCCCGCTGCGTATCGCCGCACGCTGATTCGGCAAATCTCCCAGCATGCGCACTCCGAAATCATCGGCATGCAGCCCGAAGGCAACTGGCTGACGCGTGCACCGACCCTGAAACGCAAGGCCATTCTGCTGGCGAAAGTTCAGGACGAGGCGGGACACGGTCTGTACCTTTACAGCGCGGGCGAGACGCTCGGCACATCGCGCGACGAGATGGTTAATGATCTGCTGACTGGCAAGGCCAAGTATTCGAGTATTTTCAATTATCCGACCCTGAGCTGGGCTGACATCGGCGCAATTGGCTGGCTTGTGGACGGCGCCGCCATCATGAACCAGATTCCTCTGTGTCGTTGCTCTTATGGTCCGTACGCGCGCGCGATGGTGCGAGTCTGCAAGGAAGAAAGCTTTCACCAGCGGCAGGGCTTCGACATCATGCTCAAGCTGTCGCGTGGTACCGAGAAACAAAAAGAGATGGCGCAGGATGCGTTGAATCGCTGGTGGTGGCCGTCGATCATGATGTTCGGGCCGAGCGATACGGACTCGAAACATTCGGCGCTGTCGATGGCATGGAAGATCAAACGTTTTTCGAACGATGAGCTGCGACAAAAATTTATCGACGTCACCGTGCCGCAGGCTGAGTTCCTCGGCTTGCGCGTGCCGGACAGTGAACTTGAATTTGATACCGCGACAGGGCACTACAAATTCGGCGCTATCGACTGGCAGGAACTGAGGGAAGTTATCGCCGGCAACGGACCGTGCAATCGGCAGCGTATGGCACGTCGGCGCAAAGCGCATGATGACGGCAGCTGGGTACGCGCCGCAGCACGCGCCTACGGCGACAAGCAAGCGGCAAAAAAAGCCGCTGCCTGATCAAAAGGGGTCAGAGCCCTTTTTCGACCAGATGTGGAACGAACTGTATATGGGAAAAAAAGGGCTCTGACCCCTTTTGGTGGAGATTGCGATGAACAGTAGGGAATGGCCGTTATACGAAGTGTTTATCCGCAGCAAGGCGGGACTCAGTCATCGGCATGCAGGCAGCATCCACGCGGCTGACGATCAGATGGCGCTCGATCATGCGCGCGACACCTATACGCGGCGTTCGGAAGGCGTGAGTATCTGGGTGGTGCGCTCGAGCGCCATCGTTGCTTCGGATCCTGCCGAGGCGGCAGCCTTTTTCGAACCGGCCGCGGACAAGATTTACCGGCACCCGACGTTTTACGAAATACCCGAAGGAGTTGAGAACCTGTGAACAAGGAACTTGCGCTGCTTGCCTATGTCACGCGTCTGGGCGACAACGCGTTGATCCTGGCGCAGCGCATGGTGCAGGCAGTAACCCTGTGTCCGGAGCTCGAGGAGGAACTGGCGAATGCCAATTTTGGACTCGACTACATTGGCCAGGCGCGATTGTTCTACAGTTACGCGGGCAAACTCGAAGGCAAGGGCCACAGCGAGGATGATTTCGCGTTCCTGCGCGATGCGCACGAGTACCGCAATGTGTTGCTGCTGGAACAGCCAAACGGGCACTTCGGTGACATGATGGCGCGTGAGTTCCTGTTCGAGTCTTTTTACTTGTTGCAGCTGGACGCGTTGCAGAGTTGCGACGACACAGGGCTTGCCGAAATTGCCGCGCGTGCGGTCAAGGAGATTCGCTACCACCTGCGGCACGTCTCGCAGTGGATCGTGCGACTCGGCGATGGCACGGACGAAAGCCACGCGCGCATGCAGCAGGCCATCAATGATCACTGGCCGTACACGGGCGAATTATTCAGCGCCGACGCGGTGGATGTGCTGCTGCGATCAGACTTCAACGGGCCGGACCTCGATGTGATCCGCGAGCAGTGGCAGGCCAATGTGGCAGCGGTGCTCAGCGAGGCAACCCTCGGCAAACCTGATGACGGCTGGATGGCGTCGGGCGGCAAGCAAGGCCGGCACAGCGAACACCTCGGCTACCTGCTTGCCGAAATGCAATTTCTGCAGCGCAGTCACCCGGGTGCGAATTGGTAATGCAATCCGTCACCCGCGAGCAGGTACTGCAATGGTTAAGCTCGGTACCCGACCCCGAGATACCGGTGCTGAGCATCATGGATCTTGGCATCGTGCGTGACGTCCGCATGAACGACGAGGTCGTGGTAGCTTTGACACCGACCTATACCGGCTGCCCGGCGACCGAAGTTATCGAGCAGAGCGTGCTCGAGGCGATCCGCAGTCACGGCATCATTAATGTCTCGATCGAGCGTGTGCTGTCACCGCCCTGGACGACCGACTGGATCTCGGATGCAGGCAAGGAAAAACTGCGCAACTATGGTATTGCGCCACCCGAGCACGCCGCCGGCAAGCGCGCGTTGTTACATGGCGAGCGATCGGTCGCCTGCCCGCGTTGCAGCTCCATAGACACGATGCGCGTAAGTGAGTACGGATCAACGGCATGCAAGGCCTCCTACAAGTGCACGGCCTGCCTCGAGCCATTCGAATATTTCAAGTGCATCTAGATGAAGCAATTCCGCCCGCTGACGGTCGACAAAATCCAGCAAGAGACGCGTGACTCGGTGCGCATAGCTTTTGTCGTGCCGGCAGAATTGCAGTCCGAGTACAGCTTCCTTCCCGGACAGCACCTGCCAATACAAGTTGAACTTGACGGCAGCAAACTGCGCCGTACTTACAGCATCTGTTCCGCCATGGGGGAGCCACCGGAAATCGGTGTACGCATTCAGCCGGGCGGGAAATTCTCGACGTTCGCGGCTGCAAGACTTGCTGTTGGCGATCGCATCGAAGCGATGCCGCCGACCGGGCAATTTGTCCTGTCACTCGACCCCGCCAATGCCAGGGACTATGTCGGTTTTGCGGCCGGCAGCGGTATCACGCCGATCCTGTCGATGATCAAATCGAGTCTCGCCATTGAGCCCGGCAGCCGATTCATACTTTTCTACGGCAACCGCACGCAGGCAACGACGATGTTCATCGACGATCTGTATGCGCTCAAGAATCAATACATGGACAGGCTGCAATTGAATTTCGTGTTTAGCCGCGAGGAACAGGAATTCGAACCCATGGCCGGAAGGCTCGATGGGGATAAGGTACGCGAGTTGTACCGTCACTTTGGTGCCGGCCTGCGTGCCACGGACTGCTTTGTCTGTGGCCCCGACACCATGATCAGGGATGTGACCGACGCACTTGTTGACCTCGGTATGCCGGCGGAACATGTGCATAGCGAACGCTTTGGTGTGCCACGCAAATCGGCTGCCACGACCGTCACGGTTGCACCGAAGGCGGCCGAGCATGCACAGATCACGGTGATTATGGACGGTCACCGGAAGTGTTTCGATATGGAGCGCGATGACGCCAATATTGTCGATGCGGCCGCGGCGCATGGTATCGAGTTGCCCTACTCGTGCAAGGGTGGAGTCTGCGCCACCTGCCGCTGCCATGTTCAAGTTGGTGCGGTGACGATGGCAGCCAATTACGGTCTCGAAGCCTGGGAAGTAGAGCAGGGTTTTGTGCTCGCCTGCCAGTCACGACCGGTCAGTGAGTCGGTCGTGCTCGACTACGACAAAGTTTAGACGGCCAACGCATCCTTGCAGCGCCGCAGGTTGTCCACCGCCTTATCGCCGAGCCTGATCGCCAGCGATACCTGCAACGCATCCAGCAGCGCCAGGTGCGCAAGCCGCGAACTCATCGGTGTGTATACGTTTGCATCCGGCTGTGCGCGGCAGGCGAACAGTATATCGACCGCTGCGGCCAGGGTAGAGTCGGGGTCGGTCAGCGCTATCACAACAGCGCCGTTGTTTCTCGCCACCCCTGCCGCGCGAGACAATTCTACAGCGCCGCCGGTCTGCGACGCGATTATCAATACGCTGCGCGCGGTCGTGATCGCTGCATACTGCAGAATCGTCGGCGTGTCGACCAGTGCAGTGCAAGGCAGGCCGAGGCGAAAAAATTTCTGGCAGGCATCGCTTGCCACATGACCCGAGGCACCGAGACCGACGAACGCAATCTGGCGAGCATCCCGCATCGCTTCGACAGCAGCATCGAACGGCATCGACGAGAGCTGCGCGCGTATGTCGATCAGTGTCCGGATCGAGGCATCGAGGACTTTGGACGTGGCATCGGATGCGGTGTCGTTCGCGTTGACGTCACGGTGAATATTGCTCACCGGCTGGCTGAGCGCTTCTGTGAGTCGGCGTGTGAATTCACGAAAGCCGGTTACGCCGATGCGGCGGCAAAACCGAATCACGGTCGGTTGACTGGTGCCGCAGGCCATCGCGAGCTCGGCGAGCGTGCCGCTGGCTGCCTGGCGGGGATGGCTCAATACCCAGCGCGCCACGCGCTGCTCGGCACGGCTCAGGCTCCCGGAATGACGCTCGATTTGCCCTAACATGTAGTAAAAATACATAAAGATCAGCGATAATTCTACAAAAATTGGCATTTTTCTGCACAGAAGTAGTAAAATTCCGTAAATTTCAGGAATTACCATGGCCCAGCTCATACCGGTCGAGGTCTTCGACCTGATTATCTTCGGCGGCACCGGCGATCTCGCGATGCGCAAACTTCTGCCGGCGCTGTACCATCGCGACCGCGACGGCCAGGTCGTTGGCGACAGCCGCATCATCGCAATCGGCCGCAGTGCTTTGAGCCGTGATGCCTACCTGCAGGATGTCGAGAAATCAGTGCGGGCTACGCTGGTCGACGGCGAGCTTGGCGCCGCACAGTGGGCCGCGTTCAGCCAGCGGATTCATTACGTGCAGCTTGACGCAGTCGCGCACCAGCATTGGGGCGAACTCGTGGAGCTGTTGCGCGGCCGCGAGCAGCTTACGCGCGCCGCGTATCTCGCCACCGCGCCCGGCCTGTTTGGCCCGATTGCGAAAGGCCTGCACAGCAATGGGCTGGTCACCGCTAACAGTCGCATCGTGCTGGAGAAGCCGCTCGGGCAGGATCTCGCGTCCGCCTCCGAAATCAACAACCAGGTCGGTGCGTGTTTCGCGGAAAACCAGATCTATCGCATCGATCACTATCTCGGTAAAGAGACGGTGCAAAACCTGTTAGCGCTGCGGTTTGCGAACTCGTTGTTCGAGCCGTTGTGGCGACGCGGTGCCATCGACCATGTGCAGATCACGGTTGCCGAAGAACTGGGTGTCGGCGGGCGCATCGAATTTTACGACAAGGTTGGCGCGTTGCGTGACATGGTACAAAACCACCTGCTGCAGCTGGTATGCCTGACCGCAATGGAACCGCCGTCAAGCCTGCATCATGATGCGGTACGCGACGAGAAAATCAAGGTACTGCGCGCATTGCGTCCCATCAATGCCGAGACCGTCGGCAAGTACACCGTGCGTGGCCGCTATGGCGCGGGCGCCGTGGATGGTGTGACCGTGCCGTCCTATAGCGATGAACTCGGCGGCGCGAACAGCGACACTGAGACTTTTGTCGCACTCAAGCTGGAAATCGACAACTGGCGCTGGTCGAATGTGCCGTTTTACCTGCGCACTGGCAAGCGGCTCAAGAGCAAGCAGTCCGAAATCGTCGTGCAATTCCAGGATGTGCCGCACTCGATATTTCCGGAGCAGCAATTCAATGTGAAGGCAAACCGGCTGACGATCCGTCTGCAGCCGGATGAAGGCGTCAAATTGTCACTCATGGCCAAGGAACCTGGCCCCGGCGGATTCGAACTGCGCTCGGTGTCGCTGGACCTGAGCTTTGAGGAGACCTTCGGTCTGCGTTATCCAGACGCCTATGAGCGACTGTTAATGGAAGTCTTGCGCGGCAACCCGGCACTGTTCATGCGCCGTGATGAAGTCGACGCAGCTTGGGAATTTGTCGACGGCATCATCGCAGGCTGGGCCAGGTCAAGGCAAAAAGTCGAGTCTTATGTCGCCGGGTCCTGGGGACCGAGTGCCGCGTCACTGCTGCTGGATCGGGACGGGCGCGCCTGGCACGCCAATGACTGATCACATTGTTGAACACTTTTTCGATTCGCGGGAAGTGGCATCGAGTGCTGCTGCGCAGCACATTGTGGCGCTGCTGCGTAAACGGCTGGCCGTACAGGCCGCGACCTCGCTGGTGGTGACCGGCGGCAGCAGTCCGGCGGATTGTTATGCGGAACTCGCTGCAACCGCGATTGACTGGTCGCGCGTGCACGTCGTGCTGAGCGATGAACGATGGGTACCGCCGCAGCACACGGACAGCAATGAAAGACTGTTGCGTGAAACCTTGCTGCGCAAGCGCGCCGCTGCCGCCGAATTGCTTCCAGTCTTCAACGCAACGGATACGCCTGGCGAACGCTGCGCAGCCTTGAACCGGATAATGCCGGGTTTGCCGTTACCATTCAGCTGCACCTTGCTCGGCATGGGTGATGACGGTCATTTTGCTTCGCTGTTCCCGGACGCGGCGAATCTTGCAGCGGGCCTCGACCCCAACAATTCGGAGTGGTGCATCCCGGTCACGACCGCGGCAAGTGAGCACCTGCGCATCAGCATGACGCTGTCGGCTTTGTTGCGCAGTGAGCAGATCCTGCTGCTGTTTTTTGGCGCGACCAAACGCGATGTTTACGAACAGGCGAAAGCCGCGGTGCCAATCTACCCGGTAACCAGCCTGTTATCCCGAGCGCAGGTGCCCGTGCATCTGTTCTGGGCCGCCTGATGACAGCAGCGATCAGAAAATCCGGAGACACAATGCAATGAATACAGTGATCGAGCGCGTTACGCAGCGCATACGGCAGCGCAGCAAGCTGACTCGGAGCCGCTACCTTGCTCGCGTCAACGCTTCCGCCAGCGATGGTCCAGCGCGCAAGTCCTTGACTTGCGGCAATCTGGCACATGCGACGGCGGCCAGTCGAAAACGCGACAAGGCGAGGCTGGCCGCCAGCACGCGGGCGAATATCGGCATCGTAACCGCCTACAACGACATGCTGAGCGCGCATCAACCGTTCGAACAATATCCGGCGCTGATCAAGAAAGCGGCGGCGGAGCACGGGGCCGTGGCGCAGGTTGCGGGTGGCGTTCCGGCCATGTGCGATGGCGTAACCCAGGGACAGGACGGCATGGATCTGTCGCTATTCAGTCGCGACGTGATCGCGATGTCCACGGCGATAGCGTTGTCGCATAACATGTTTGACGCGGCGGCTTGCCTGGGTGTGTGCGACAAGATCGTTCCTGGTCTGCTGATCGGCGCGCTGTCGTTTGGCCACCTGCCGGTAGTGTTTATACCGGCAGGCCCAATGGTGTCTGGATTGCCCAACAAGGAAAAAGCGCGCATCCGCGAGGAGTACGCCGCCGGCAAGATTGGCCGCGACGAATTGCTCGAGGCCGAGTCGGCGTCTTATCACTCTCCAGGCACCTGCACATTTTATGGCACCGCCAACAGCAACCAGATGCTGATGGAGTTCATGGGTTTGCAATTGCCAGGCGGATCTTTCGTCAATCCGGGTACCGAGCTGCGCGCCCAGCTTACAGCCGAAGCGGTGCGAGTCATTCTTGGTAACACGGATCTCGGTGAAAATTACCTGCCGATCGCACACATCGTCGATGAGAAGGCGATCGTCAATGCCATTGTGGGCCTGCTCGCAACCGGAGGATCTACCAATCACACGCTGCACCTGGTCGCGATTGCAGCCGCCGCCGGCATCTGCATCGACTGGAATGATTTCGACGAGTTATCCGCGGCGGTACCGTTACTGGCGCAGGTATATCCAAATGGCATGGCGGATGTGAATCATTTTCACGCCGCCGGAGGTCTTGGCTTCCTGATTGGCGAACTGCTTGACGCCGGTTATTTGCACGAGGACGTCAATACGATTCTCGGTGCGGGCCTGCGTCGTTATTGCCAGGAACCGACACTGGCGAACGGGCGAATCGGCTGGCAGCCTGCAGTCACAAAGTCACTTAACGAAGAGGTTGTACGCCCGGTCGCGCGACCGTTCGACAGCGAGGGTGGTTTGCGGGTCGTCGCCGGTAACCTCGGCCGGGCGATCGTGAAGGTTTCTGCGGTAGAGGAAAGGTACCGCCGCATCAGCGCACCGGCACGGGTATTTGCATCGCAGTCGGCGTTTACCGAGGCTTTCAACGAAGGCGAATTGGAACGGGATTTCGTCGCGGTGCTGCCATGGCAGGGCGCCAGTGCCAATGGCATGCCCGAGTTGCACAAACTTACTCCTTATCTGGGCGTGTTGCAGAATCGTGGTTTCAAGGTGGCACTGCTGACCGATGGCCGCATGTCCGGTGCCTCAGGCAAGGTGCTTGCGGCAATCCAGGTGTCGCCAGAGGCAAAATGTGGTGGTGTCATTGGCAAGATTCGTGACGGCGACCGCATCGACATCGATGCAGCGAGCGGAACGATGTCGGTTACGTCGGGTGACGATCCGCTGCAGCGCGTTGTAGCAGGTGTTGAGCGATCGGCCGACCATACCGGCATGGGTCGCGAGCTGTTCGCGTTGTTTCGCGGTGCGGTGAGCGGCGCCGAGGCCGGGGCGTCGGTGCTGGTCGGGCAATTTGGCGCGTATTCGAAATGATCGATACCGGACTAGCGATATCATCGCGGGTAGCTATGGTCGTACCCCTTGAAAAAGCTGCCCCGATGAGCAAGCAACGGCAAAACTCGTTTAGTTACGAGGACTTGATGGAATGCGCCCTGGGCAAGCTGTTCGGCCCGAGCAACGGCAAGTTGCCCAAGCCACCCATGCTAATGACCGACCGGATTCCGCTGATCACGGACATTGGCGGCAAATTCGACAAGGGCGAAATCAGGGCCGAACTCGATATCAATCCCGGATTATGGTTTTTTGACTGCCATTTTGAAGGTGACCCGGTAATGCCAGGTTGCCTCGGCCTCGATGCGATGTGGCAACTGGTCGGATTTTACCTGGTCTGGCTGGGTCTCGAGGGCCGCGGTCGCGCGCTTGGTGTCGGTAATGTGAAATTCACCGGGCAGGTCCTGCCGACGGCAAAGCTGGTCACGTTCCAGATCGATATCAAGCGCATCATTACGCGCAAGCTGAACATGGCTATTGCGGATGGCAGCATGAGCGTCGACGGTCGCGAGATTTACACGGCCGAAGATCTGCGCGTTGGTCTCTTTACATCCACCGAAAACTTTTAGGATCTGAGCATGCGACGTGTCGTCGTCACGGGTCTCGGTGCAATTTCCTGCATCGGCAATAATCAGCAGGAAATTCTTGACTCGCTAAGGAATGGGCGCTCAGGAATAGTGTTTAACGAATCCTTCGCCGAGATGGGCCTGCGCAGCCACGTGTCCGGAACCTGTAATATCGACCCGGCAGAACATATCGATCGCAAGATATTTCGATTCATGGGTGACGCAGCCGCGTACGCCTACCTGTCGATGCAGCAGGCCGTCGCCGACGCCGGTCTTGAAGAAAGCGACATTTCGAATGTGCGCACCGGCCTTATCGCGTCATCGGGTGGCGCCTCGGCGCGGGAAATTGTCCGCGCCGCCGACGTGTTGCGCGATCGCGGCGTGCGCAAGATCGGACCGTACTCGGTAACCAAGACCATGAGCAGCTCGATTTCCGCGTGCCTTGCGACACCGTTTAAGGTCAAGGGTGTGAATTATTCGCTGACTTCGGCCTGTGCGACCAGTGCGCATTGTATCGGCGTCGGTGCCGAGCTGATTCAGTTTGGTAAACAGGACATTATTTTTGCCGGCGGTGGCGAAGAGCTGGACTGGTCGCTTGCCTGCCTGTTCGATGCAATGGGCGCGCTGTCTTCCAGTTACAACGATGCGCCGGCGACCGCGTCACGGCCGTACGATGCAACCCGGGATGGCTTTGTCATCGCCGGTGGCGGCGGTATCGTGGTGCTGGAAGAACTTGAGCACGCCAGGGCGCGCGGCGCGAAGATTTACGCCGAACTCGTCGGCTTCGGTTCGACTTCGGATGGCTATGACATGGTCGCGCCGTCGGGCGAGGGCGCGCAACGATGCATGCAAATGGCGAAGGCGACGGTCGACGCTCCGATTGATTACATCAATACGCATGGCACCAGCACACCCGTGGGTGATGTCAAGGAACTCGAAGGCATGCGTGCGGTGTTTGGCGACAAGGTGCCGCGCTTCGGTTCATCCAAGTCCCTGTGTGGACATTCGCTGGGCGCGACCGGTGTTCAGGAAGCTATACATTGTCTGCTCATGCTCGAACACGACTTTATTGCACCATCGATTAACGTAAACGAGCCGGATCCTGCCGTGGACGGCATGCCGCTAGTAACTGAACTGATCGAGCAAGCCGGCATTCGAACGGCGATGAGCAACAGTTTCGGCTTCGGTGGGACCAACGGCACGCTCGTATTTCAGAAAAACTGAGTGGCGGGCATAATGCCCGGCATGAAAATCGAGACGATCAGCAGCACGCTGTGCTTTGGTGGCAAGATGGGTTTCTATAGCCACCGTTCCCGGGTCAATGACTGCACCATGCGTTTCGCGGTGTTCGAGCCGCCTGCGGCCAGGCACGGCCCGGTACCGGTACTCACCTTTCTTTCCGGGCTGACTTGTACCGAGGAGAATTTCATGGTGAAGGGCGGCGCCCAGCGTGTGGCGGCCGAGCTTGGCATCATGCTGGTGTCACCCGACACCAGCCCGCGCGGTGAGGGCGTTGCAGACGATCCGGACGGAGCGTACGACTTCGGACTTGCGGCCGGCTTTTACCTCAACGCGACCCGGCCGCCCTGGTCGCAGCATTACCAGATGTACGACTATGTGACGACGGAGTTGCAGCAGGTCGTGTTCCGGAATTTTCCCGGCGATGCGGAACGGCATGGACTTACCGGCCACTCCATGGGCGGGCACGGCGCACTCACAATCGGCCTGCGCAATCCGGACATTTTCAATTCAGTATCTGCATTTGCACCCATTTGCACGACTCTGCACAGCCCGTGGGGACAAAAGGCACTGACGCATTACCTCGGTGAAGACCGGTCAGCCTGGCTGCCATACGATGCCGCGGAAGTGGCGCGTAATGTTGTCGACGGGGCGCTGCGCAGCAAAATCCTCGTCGACCAGGGCCTCGACGATATCTGGCTGTCAGAACAACTCAGACCGGAACTGCTCGAGGCGGCCTGTGAAGAGAGCGGTCTGCAGCTCGAGGTTCGGCGACACGCCGGCTACGACCACGGTTATTATTTCATCTCGACATTTATCGAGGATCATTTGCGCTACCACGCCGAATTGCTCGGCGTCTGACGGCGCATTGCGATGGAACACTGGATGATGCTTGCGGCGGTGCTGCTGATCGCCGGCTGCATCGCCGGCGTGCTTGCCGGGCTGTTTGGCATCGGTGGTGGCATCGTGGTCGTGCCGGTGCTGGAGACGTCGCTCGGCATGGTCGGCGTCGATCCCGCCGTTCGCATGCATGTCGCGGTCGCGACCTCGCTGGCGACGATCGTTCCGACCTCGATCGCATCCGCGCTCGCGCACCATCGGCGAAATGCCGTGGATATCGAAATTTTCCGGCGCTGGGCGATTTTCGTGTTGCTGGGCTCGTTGCTTGGTACCTGGATCGCCGCGCAACTTGAAAGCGACACACTGGCGTTGATTTTTGCGACGCTGGCATTTCTCGTCGCCTTGAAGATGATCTTCATGCCGCACGCGCGCAACCTAAGCGACACAGTACCACGCGGGTTCTGGGTGCCGGTCATACCGGGTTTTATCGGCTGCGCCTCCAGCATGATGGGTATTGGTGGCGGCACATTTTCGGTCATGATCCTGACGCTATTCAATCAACCAATTCATCGCGCCGTTGGCACCGCGGCCTTATTTGGACTGGTCATCAGTCTGCCAGGTACCATCGGGTTCGTCCTCGCCGGACTGCAGGATGTGCGCCTGCCACCTGCGAGCCTCGGCTATGTCAACCTGCTTGGCCTTGCGCTGATTGCACCGGCGACCGTGTTGACCGCACCGCTAGGCGCGAAACTCGCGCACCGGTTTTCGGCGCGGCGACTCAGCATCCTGTTTGGTTGTTTCCTGTTGCTGGCGGCGGGCCGGCTCGCGTTCGCCGCGGAAGAGCTGCAAGCTGATGCGCCGATTAATTGTTTCGATTGTGCCGCGTGGAATGCGCCGCAGGCACCGCTGCATATTTTCGGCAACACCTATTATGTTGGTACGGCAGGCGTTTCTGCCTTGCTGATCGATGCCGGCGCTGAGCTGGTCCTGCTCGACGGCGGCCTGCCGCAATCCGCTGCGCACATTGTCGCCAGCATCCGGCAACTCGGTTTCGACCCGAAAGCAATCCGCACCATAGTGTCATCGCACGCGCACTTTGATCACGCCGGTGGCATTGCCGCATTGCAGCGTCTCTCCGGCGCACGCGTGCTTTCCAGCGAGGCCGGTGTGCTGGCGCTGCGTGCCGGGGACCTGCTGGCAGATGACCCGTTGTTTGCAGAGGGCTTCGAAAATCGCGCTTTCCCGGCAGTGCCGCAGGCGATCGCGGTTGCCGATGGCGTCGAGCTGGCAATCGGCGATCTTGTCTTGCGCGGCGTTTATACACCAGGGCATACGCCGGGCGGCATGAGCTGGCACTGGCGGAGCTGCGAGGGCGCGCGCTGCCTGAATATGGTCTACGCGGACAGTCTTGGCCCGGTCGCCGCTACTGGCTATCGATTTATCGATGGACTCGGATCCGTGTTGCGAAACAGCATAGCCGCAGTAGCCGAATTCGATTGCGACATCCTTGTCACGACCCACCCGTTCCAGTTCGACCTGCAGGGCAAGGCGATACGTGGGCGCGAAAGCTTCGTCGATGCGGCGGCTTGTCGGCGGTATGCCGCCGCGGCGCTGCAACAGCTTGAGCAGCGGTTGTTGACGGAACAGGCGGGCCAGTCACGCTAGGCAAATTCCACTACTGGTTTTAAACGCGATTTGGGCGCAGAGTAGCAACCCATGCGGTACCCAATTCGAATCGTTTCGAGCCTGGCGTCGCTTGTAATTGCCTCTGTTGCGTGGTCGGCCGACCTGCAAAAGGGCCTGGCCGCCTACGATGTGGGCGACTACGAAACCTCGCTGGCCGAATGCCAGCCACTCGCGGATGCGGGAGATGCGGCGGCGCAGTTCTGTGTTGGCCGGTTATACGCGAATGGCTTCGGTGTGCCGATGGATGATGCCGTCGCCCTGCGCTGGTACGGCGCCGCTGCTGCACAGGGCCATGCCGAGGCGCAGTTCAATCTTGCGGTTTTCACCGAGAATGGCTGGGGCGTCGCCATGGACAGCCTGGAGGCTGCGAAGTGGTATCGCCTGTCCGCGGAGCAGGGTTTCCTGCAGGCGCAGTCGACGCTGGCAAAGAACTATCAGTTTGGTCGTGGCGTGGATCCAGACCTGGTTGAGGCCTACAAATGGTACGCGATTGCCGCACAAGGCGGTGACTATGCCGCGCAGACCGGGCTTGACGAAGTCGCGGCCGCATTGTCACCCGAGCAACTGGCCAAGGCACAGCAGGATGCGCAGCAGTGGCTCGCCGATCACGTGGCGCGGACCGGGCAATAATCAGCCGCCCGGCAGCGACTCGATGAACTGCTCCATTCTGCGCAGCATTGCCGCGTCCGGCAGCTCACCATACGCTGCACCCATATTGTCGACCATGTGTGTCGCCCGACTGGTTGCCGGCGTCACGCAGGTTACCGCAGGATGGGCGGCGACGTACTTGAGGAAGAACCGGCCCCAGCTGTCGGCGCCGAATTCCCGGGCCCAGTCGGGTACGTCCACGCCACTGACACGCGAAAACAGCCGGTTGCGGCCAAACGGTACGTAGATCAACACCGCAATGCCCAGTTCGGCGGCAAGTGGCAAGACACTTTCCGCCGCAACGCGATTGTCAACGGCATAATCAATGCCAATAAAGTCAATCGGGTAATCGCGCATCGCTTTTTCGAGCGCCCCATAGCGTTCGGTCTGCGTCACCGTCGTGCCCGTGTAACGAATCCGACCGTCCTGTTTGAATTCCTGGATCAACGGTATCTGCCCCGGCAGGTCGCCGAGATTGTGTACCTGGATCAGGTCAATCGGGTTCTTGCCGAGATAATCGAATGAACGCTGCAACTGCGCTCGCGCCTGGGTCGGATCGGCGCGGCCGCCACCACGGCCTGCGACATTCACCTTGGTGGCCCAGAAAATCTTTTCAGTCAGACCGCGCTCCCTGGCAATCCTGCCAGCGACCTCTTCCGAGGCGCCGTAGGACGGTGCCGTGTCGAATACGGTGCCGCCGTTTTCGACCAGCGCCTGCAGTACCTCTTGCAGTGCCGAGACATCGTCCTGCCGGGCAGCCTGGCCAAAGGTTGCGGAACTGCCGAGACCGACGATGGGCAATTTTTCGCCCGTCTTCGGGATCGCGCGCGTAATCAGCTGCTCACTTTCAAACGCGTGCAAAAGACCTGGCGGCAGGGCGCTCGCGGCGGCGAGCAAGGCAGAGTTCTTAAGGTATTGGCGTCTGGTCAGCATGTTGTTTGCCCCGATCGGTTATGGTCCTGGTCAGTCCTTGCGGAGAATACGTAATTCTGTAGACCGGTGCCAACCCCCGGGGTTCGACCAATGTCGCGTGCTGTGCGTGATCGCCAGAGCCTTTGGCGAACGGCGCGAGTGCGGCAAGGCCAAGCAACACGACGATCAGTCCTGCGATGCGACGCAAGCCTTTGTTGCCGCGCAAACGACCGAACCGCTCGGCCGACGCCCCGACCGCCAGCATCGCCGGCGCTGTGCCGATGCCGAATGCAAGCATCACCGCGGCGCCGGCAGGCGGCGTGCCAGTGGTTGCGGCGATGGCGACGGCGCTGTAGACCAGCCCACAGGGCAAGGCGCCCCAGATCATGCCTGCGAGGAACGCGCGGCCTGGCGAGCTGGCGGGCAGTACGTAACGGGCAAGGCGGGAAACATGGCGCCAGAGCCTGGCGCCGGCGCTTTCGAGAAAGCGTGTCAGGCGCCAGTCAAACAGCAGATTCAGCCCGATTGCGATCACCAGCAACGCAGCCAGCAGGCGCAGCGCCTGCAACCCGAAGAACACACCGCTGCTCTTGCTGAGCATGGCGCCGCCAAGTCCGGCAATGGCGCCAAGCAGGACGTAAAAAACCAGTCGACCCAGGTTGTACAGGCTGCGCCGCAGCCAGGGATCAAGGCGCGCCGCAGTCGTGGCCGGCGATTCCAGCAAGGTTACGATGGCGCCGCACATGCCAATGCAGTGCGTGCTGCCGAAGAATCCGGCGAGCAGCGCCGCGATGATGGCCGCGTCTGCGCTCATGTGTCAGGTGGTTTGCTGTCGTCATCCATGATGACGCTCATGCCAGGCGAGTCCAGGTCGTCGAATTGCCCTGCGCCGACCGCCCAGAAGAAGGCGGCAACGGCGCCGACCAGCAGCAACAAGCCGAGCGGAATGAGCAGATACAGGATGTTCATGCGCGCTGTATCCGCAGCGCATTCAGCACCACAACGAGAGAGCTGAGCGACATGCCAAGTGCGGCCATCCAGGGGGCGAGCATACCACCGACCGCGAGCGGCACGGCGGTCGCGTTGTACAGCACCGCCCAGGCAATATTCTGCCGAATCACCCGCTGCGTACGCCGCGCTACTGTGGCCGCCACGTTGATGGTACCGAGTTTCCGGCCCAGTGATACGGCATCCGCACTGGCGCGCGCCAGAGCGGTGCCCGCGTCCAATGCTATGGAACCGTGCGCTGCGGCGAGCACCGGCGCATCGTTGACGCCGTCGCCTACCATGACGATTGTTTCACCTTGCTTGCGAAGCTCCTCAAGCAACTTGAGTTTTGCGGCCGGGGTCAATTCGGCGCACCACTGTTTGATATTGAGCTGTGCCGCGACTTCCTTGACGGCGGCGTTGCGGTCGCCGCTGGCGATTATGGTCCTGAATCCCGCCGCGTGCAGATCGGCGATCGCGGTGCGCGCGTCAGTGCGCAATGCGTCACCAATAATGAACCTGGCAAGCAGGCCCTTGTCATCGCCGAGATAGACCTGGCTTGCCTGCGCGTCGTTTTCGGATTCATCGAGCGCCGCGTCACCCGGCTCGCCGACGAAATTTGCGGCGCCGATGCGATAACGAGTACCGCCGAGCTTCGCTTCGACACCACATCCGGCTGTCACCTGCACCTCGTCAAGTTCGACCGGACTGGCCGGGTAATGTGCAGAGAATGCCCTGGCAAGAACATGCTCGGACACTCTTTCGAGAGTGGCAGCAATGCGCAGCACCGATTGTTCGGATTCGCCCTGCGCCAGCACGATCGTCCGCAATATTACCGGTCGGCCCTCTGTCAGTGTCCCGGTCTTGTCGAACACCATGAGCGCAGGGCGGCTAAGTATTTCCAGGATCCGTGAACGAACGATCAGGAGTCCGCTTCTTGCCAGGCGTGCAGTGGCAGCGGCCAGTGCCGCCGGTGTCGCCAGGGCGAGCGCGCAGGGGCAGGTAACTACCAGTGTCGCCAGCACGATAGCAAATGCGCGCGATGGATCCAGGCGCAGCCAGATCACGGCCGCCAGAAGCGCTACGAGAATAACAGCGAACACGAATCGAGTTGCGATTCGATCTGCGAGTACTGCCACTGGCGGTCGATCGGCCCTGGCCCGATCGATCATGCGACCGACTTCGGCCAGGCTGGTGCTCGCGCCCACCTGTGTAACCCTGATGGTTGCATTGCCGGAGCGCACAATCGCACCAGCAAATACTGCATCACCGATACGCCTGGTCACCGGCAGAGATTCACCGGTCAGCATCGATTCATCCGTAGCCAGGTTGCCGCTCAGCATTTCACCATCGACCGGCAGGACGTCTCCGGGCAATACGCTGACGATGTCATCGACACGCAGGCGATCGAGAGCGATGGTCTCGGCAATGCCGTCGCGCAGCCGGATCGCTGTATCGGGCAGCAACTGCGCCAATGCCGTCGCCTGGTCGTCGGCGCGATGTCGCATGCGCATTTCCAGGAAACGCGTAGCGCTGAGAAAGAAAACGAACATCGCTACTGAGTCGAAATAGACCTCACCGTCGTTCGCCCAGGTTGCGAATACCGACGCCGTGAACGCTGCAATAATTGCCAGCGCGACAGGCAAGTCCATACCGGGCGTCCTGGCGCGCAGGCCGCGCCACGCGGCGATGTAAAAAGGCTGTGCTGAATAGCTGAAAATCGGCACCGTGACCAGCAGACTGATCCACCTGAGGAATCGCTCCAGCCTCGCGTCGATGCCAAAGTAGTCGCCTGCGTACAATGCAACCGCGAACATCATTACCTGCATGCCGGCGGCGCCGGCGACAATCAACCTTTTCAAGGCAAGTCGGTCTTCGTGTTTCCCGTTGCTCGCAATCTGATCGGCGCTGATTGGAGCCGGCTTGAATCCGATACGTGCGATCGCGGCCAGCAACGCGGCGAAACCAAGCTCGCTTATGTTCCAGCGAATGACCGCGCGACGGACTGCGGGATTGACATCCACTGACTCGATCGCCGGGATCTGTCGCAGCGCATTTTCAAGCAGCCATACGCATGCGGAACAATACATGCCGCCGATCTCGATACTTGCTTCTGCGGTGTCGGCCTTCTGCGCAACGTAACGATTGATCAGGTCCGCATCATCGAAATGCTGCCAGTCGGCATTTTCCGGGCGCAGCGCCAGGTCGGCGTCCGGTTGGCGGCGAAAATCGTAAAACGCATTCAGCCCGCTTGCGGCAATGAATTCAGCAACCGCTTTGCATCCGATGCAGCACATCGGACGATCCTGGCCCTGCAAATGCGCAACGATGGCGGCGCCACCGGGCACCGCATCGCCGCAGTGAAAGCAGGCGACGGCACTCGTCATTAATCGGCACCGCTGGTCCGGTTGCCGGTCGCGCCGGGTGTATCCTGCGCGGTGTCGCTGAGCAGCGAGACCGGATGGGCAAGCGCCAGGTAGATCGTTACAGTGCAGCCGAGCACGGTCAGTGCCGGAATCGCGATCAGCAGCCAGACCCAGGGGTTACGGTACCAGGTGTCATTAGTATGCATCAGCGGTTCTCGGCTGGGCCACGGAAGCGACTCTCTTCGGTGACGTAAATATTGCTGCCATCGGTGCTGCGCAATTCGAAGTTAATGACGTTGCCGCCGACAGCGCTTTCGTGCGGAGCCGTAAGGGATACCGGCAACGTCATCACTGACTCGCCCTCGACCACAAAATCGGTGTCCGTATTGATTTTGAGACCTTCGATACCACTGACGCTCAAGGTAAACGGATGAGCGTTATTCTGCTTGTTGATGACGCGAACCGTGAAGCTGTTTTCAATACCCTGCCGGCCCACATCACGATACAAGGCGTTGCGATCGCGTATCACGTCGAGGATAGCCGGCTTTCTTAGGGCCATAGAAGTGACCATCGCGGTGAGGAGCAACACCAGGATTGCACTGTACACCAGCGTTCGCGGCCGCCACAGACGATAGGATTTGTGCTCCAGCGCGTGTTCAGTGCTGTAGCGAATCAGTCCGCGCGGCGAACCGACCTTGTCCATGATGGTATCGCAGGCGTCAATGCAGGCGGCACAGGCAATACACTCGTACTGCAATCCTTCGCGAATGTCGATGCCGGTTGGGCATACCTGCACGCACATCGTGCAGTCAATGCAGTCGCCAAGTCCCTGCGCTTTTGCGTCTGAACCGCGGCGCCGGCTGCCGCGCGGTTCGCCGCGCTCCGCGTCATAGCTGATGATCAGTGTGTCGTGGTCGAACATCGCGCCCTGGAAACGCGCGTACGGGCACATGTATTTGCATACCTGCTCGCGCATGTAGCCGGCGTTGCCATAGGTGGCGAAGCCATAGAAAAGCACCCAGAAGACGGCCCAGGCGTTGGCCTCGAAATTGACTAGGTTGATAGCGAGAGGCCGCACCGCCGAGAAGTAGCCAACAAAGCTGAAACCGGTAAACAGCGCCAGCGCTATCCAGAGAAACTGCTTCAGAGCTTTCTTGCGAATTTTGTCGACCGTCCAGGGCGCCACGTCCAGTTTCATGCGCTGACTGCGGTTACCTTCCACCGCCATTTCGATCCAGGTAAACGCTTCGGTCCAGACCGTCTGCGGGCAGGCGAAACCACACCAGAGTCGACCAGCAAGTGCGGTAAAAAAAAACAGACTGACGGCGAGGATGATCAGCAGCAGCGCCAGGTAGACAAAGTCCTGTGGCCACAGGGTCATGCCCAGGATATAGAATTTCCTGGCCGGCAGATCGAACAGGATTGCCTGCCGACCGTCCCAGACGAGCCAGGGCCCGATGTAGAACGCGCCAAGCAGAACAAACATGGCGAGGCGTCGCAGGCGAGCGAAACGACCCGATACTTCGCGCGGGTAGACTTTATCTTCACTACGGTAGAGCTGGCCGTACTGAAAGTTGCTGCCGGATTGTTTGGCCATTGTCAGCGTTTTCGGATCTTTGCTGCAGGACCGTGGCGTTTGCGCCGGACCAGCCTCAAGGTCAGCCAGCCTGCGGCCCAGCCATTCGCCCAGAGGAAGAAGAAGCCGATTGCGTAACCGCTGTTACTGCTCTCCAGCCATTTGACGTTGATGGCATCGACGATCACCAGCGGGTCGATAAATGCAAACAACAGCATTGTAAAGGCGGCGGCAATGAGAAAGGAAATCCACGTCAGTACGGCGATTTTCTGCGTATCACGTGACCACTCGGGGAGCGCTGGTTTGTCGCTGTCTTGCATGGTGCAAGTAATCTTACCTGTTTGACAGGCTGTAGACGTAGGCAGCCAGAATCCGCGATCGGTCCGGACCCAGCAGTTCGCCATTCGCAGGCATGATGCCGTTGCGCCCTTCGATGATCGACTTGCGAATTTCGTACGGCGAACTGCCATACAGCCAGATATCGTCAACCAGGCTTGGCGCGCCAAGTACCTGGTTGCCCGCGCCCGTGGGTCCGTGACAGGCTATGCAAAGCGTCATGTACTTGCCGTGTGCCGGAGAACTTGCATCAAGACCGTCCGGCATAGCGCGCACGTACGCAACCATTGCGTCGATTTCCTCGTCCGATGCGAATATCGTGGCCAGTGCCGGCATTACGCCGCCGCGTCCCGCAACGATGCTATGCTCGATTTGCGCTGGCGCGCCGCCCCACAGCCATTCGTCGTCAGTCAGGTTGGGAAAGCCACGCGCCCCAAGCGCTCCGGAGCCATGGCATTGCGCGCAATAATTGCTGAACAGGCTGGCGCCGATACTTAGCGCTGCCGGGTCGTTGGCAAGTTCGGCGATATCGGTCGCGCCGTACTGTGCGAATATCGGCGCATATTTGGATTCCGCCGCCGCGACTTCGTCAGCGTACTGCTGCTCCTGGCTCCAGTTGCCGACGCCAGCGAAGCTGCCCATGCCCGGATAGTAGATGAGGTAAAACGCCGACCACACTATGGTCAACACAAACAGCCACAGCCACCACATCGGCAAGGGGTTATTGAGCTCACGTATGTTTTCGTCCCAGACATGGCTTTCGGATTCCTTGATTTCCTTGTCCGTCGCTCGCTGGCGGTTGGTCCATGCGATTAACCAGAAACAGGCGGCAAGTGACAGCACCGTGCCGATGACGATAAACCAGCTCCACGAGCTACTCATGAGCTCTGCTCCTTGTTCATGACATTGTTGGGCGGCCGCGTGTCGTCGCTCAAGGGCAAGGCTGCGGCGGCATCAAAGTCCTGGCGACGCTTGCGGCTCCAGCTCCATACCCAGATTCCCAGGAAAAGAACCAGGATGGTGGCGGTCAAAATGCCTCTCAGTACACCGATATCCATAGGCGTATCTCCCTAGCGCGCCGAACGAACGGTGCCAAGGTTTTGCAGGTAGTTGATCAATGCATCCATTTCGGTCTTGCCGGCAACGGCGGCGGCGGCATTCTCTATGTCCGCGTCCGTATACGGATCGCCGAGCAGTCGCAGCGCTCGCATTTTGGCAGCCACCAGCTCGCCGTCGACTTCCGCATTCGCCAGCCATGGATAGGACGGCATGTTGGATTCGGGCACGACATCGCGAGGATTCAGCATGTGAATGCGATGCCAGTCATCGCTGTAGCGTTTGCCAACCCGCGCCAGGTCCGGCCCGGTGCGCTTCGAGCCAAATTGAAACGGGCGGTCGTAAACAAATTCGCCCGCGACCGAGTACGGGCCATAGCGCTCGGTTTCGCTGCGAAACGGCCGGATCTGCTGCGAATGACAGCCGTAGCATCCTTCCCTGACATAGATATCCCGACCTGCCAGTTGCAAGGCAGGGTAGGGCTCGACACCTTCGTAAGCTTCGGTCGCATCAGCGCTCAACATCAGCGGAACCAGCTCGATCAGGCCGCCGATACTGATGACTACGACGATCAGGATCGCCATGAGATTGACGTTTTTTTCGATTTTCTCGTGATTCATGATCCTGACCTCACGCCGGCTGGATGACGGGCACCGCCTGCGGTTCTACCCGACGCACCGTCATGTAAACGTTGTAAACCATCACCAGCATACCCGCGAAAAAGATCAGGCCGCCAAGCAGGCGTATGCCGTAGTAGGGATAGGTGAACTTGATGCTCTCGATGAAAGAGTATGTCAGCGTGCCATCGTCGTTCAGCGCGCGCCACATCAGGCCTTGCGTGATGCCGGAAATCCACATCGATACTGCATACAGCACGACGCCGATGGTCGAGGTCCAGAAGTGCACGTCGATCAGCCGCGTCGAGTACATTGCGTCCTTGTTGAACAGGCGCGGAATCAGGCAGTACATAGTGCCGATCGTCATCATTGCGACCCAGCCCAGCGCGCCGGAGTGCACGTGGCCAATGGTCCAGTCGGTGTAATGCGACAGCGCATTCACGGTCTTGATCGACATCATCGGTCCCTCGAACGTCGACATGCCGTAGAAAGACAGGGACACGATCATAAACTTCAGGATCGGATCCGTGCGCAACTTATGCCATGCGCCGGACAGGGTCATAATGCCGTTGATCATGCCGCCCCAGGACGGTGCCAGCAGGATCACGGAAAATACCATGCCCAGCGACTGTGCCCAGTTTGGCAGCGAGGTGTAGTGCAGGTGGTGCGGGCCCGCCCACATGTATATGGCGATCAGCGCCCAGAAGTGCACGACGGACAATCGATACGAGTAAATCGGTCGTCCCGCCTGCTTCGGCACAAAGTAGTACATCATGCCGAGAAATCCTGCGGTCAGGAAAAAGCCAACCGCGTTGTGCCCGTACCACCATTGCATCATTGCATCCACGACGCCGGTATAAATTGGATACGACTTGGTCAGCGTCACTGGTATCGCGAGGTTGTTAAAAATATGCAGCACGGCGACTGTGATAATGAACGCCGCATAAAACCAGTTGGCAACATAGATGTGCTTGACGCGCCGCCGGCCGATGGTGAACAGGAACACGATCGCGAACGCTACCCAGACAACCGCAATGAGCAGATCGATGGGCCATTCCAGTTCTGCGTACTCCTTGCTTTGCGTAATACCCAGCGGCAACGTTACGGCAGCCAGCAAAATTACGATCTGCCAGCCCCAGAACGTAAACGCAGCCAGCCTGTCGAACGCGAGGCGCACATGGCAGGTGCGCTGCACCACGTAGTAAGCGGTCGCAAACAGTGCCGAGCCGCCAAAAGCGAAGATCACCGCATTGGTGTGCAACGGCCGCAAACGACTGAAGGTCAGCCACGGCATGTCCAGGCTCAGGCCGGGCCAGATCATTTCGGCCGCGATAAATACCCCGACCAACATACCGACCACGCCCCATACAATGGTCATGATCGCGAACTGGCGTACAACCTTGTCGTTGTAGCTCAACTGCTTGTCCATAGTTTCAACCCTGACAGCCCGTCAAATTGTCACCCAACCCTTGCCGCGCGCGACGATGCCAGATCGGCCGCGCTGCGACCATAGGCAATTACCGCAATTATTTTGTGCGCGGCGTCGAGGTGATTCCGGCAGTATGGCGCGGGAAGCCACTCGCGTCGATCGTCTCGAGGTAGCCTTGCCACGCCGCGTAGCCAATTACCGGCAGGATAACAGTCAAGCCGAGAAATGCCGTCAGTACGCCGAGCAGGAGTCCGAACACAATAAGCCCCAGCCAGATCAGCATGGCGAATTTATTGCGCAGTACGGCATTGATCGAGGTCACTATCGCGGTGACGCTGTCAACGTCGCGGTGAATAATCATGGGTAGCGAAAACGCGCTGGCTGAGAACGTGACTATCGCGAACAGCGCTCCGACCATGCTGCCGATGGTCAGGTAACTGATCAGCTCGGCCGGTTCCGGATGGCCCTCCATGGGCAGAAAAACACTGATCATCGCCCCGGCACGGGCCCAGATCATGAAAATGACCAGCAGTGCGAGTGCGAATACCATTTCGTTGCCAAGGTGACGCTGCAGTGCGGCGCGCAAGCTGCGTCGTAGTGATGGCTGCTGCCCGCGCTCGAGCTGCGCACTGATCGCGTACAGTCCGATGCAGGTCAGGGGTGCGAGGAAGGCAAAGCCGCCGATCATGGCGAGCATGAACCAGTGACTTCCGTAGGTCCATGCCAGCAGGACCACCACGGCCATGGTAATGGCCATGAAAAAGCCATAGGCGAGACTTTGTGGCAACGCACGGCGGAAGTCGCTCACTCCCCTGCGCAGCCAGCGAAATGGCGCCGCAGGGCCCAGCCGACGGCATGGCGCCACGAACGGCATCGTGGACCGATCGAAGCCGGCGTCTTCATGGTCATTTACGGTCATGGCAGTCTGTCACACCCGTCTGGTGGCCGGTATTGCCGAGGCAGGCTAGCGCTGCCGCAATAACGCCCGAATACGTAAGGATACGTATATCGGACGCCGACCGAAATTGGCAGAAACCCGGTATTCCCTTGGACGCTATACTGCGTGCTTCCTGTAGCCGATATGCCGATATTCATGGGGTCGAATAAATTGCAGGCGAGTGATTCCGAAGCCTGGTTCCGTACGCTGCTCAATTCGGCTCCGGACGCGATGATCATTGTCGATGCGAACGGGCAGATTGAGGTTGTTAATCGCCAGGCTGAGATCATGTTCGGCTACAGCCGCGAGGAACTGCAGGGCAGGGGTATCGAAATATTGCTGCCCGAACCGTTGCAAGCGCAACACGTGGCGCACCGTCGTGGGTACGCGAACAATCCCGGTGTGCGGCCGATGGGATCCGGCCTTGAATTGTTCGCGAAACGCAAAGATGGCAGTGAATTCCCGGTTGAAATCAGCCTGAGCCCGGTACAAATGGAATCCGCATCGTTCGTTTCCAGCGTGATTCGTGATGTGACCGAACGCAAGAAAATGGAGCAGGAAATTATCGCCGCGAAGCAGGCGGCCGAGCGGGCAAACAAGGCGAACAGTGCATTCCTGGCGGCGGCGAGCCACGATTTGCGGCAGCCGGTACAGGCCTTGAGCCTGCTGAATGGCGCATTGCGGCGCACGGTCAAGGATGCGCGCGCACTCGAAATGATTGCCAGCCAGGAAAACTCGCTGACGGCGATGACGAATCTTTTGAATTCTTTGCTCGATATCAGTCGTCTCGACGCCGGCGCTATTACTCCGGAGCTGGAAGAGTTTCCAATGCAGCGCATGATCGATCGGCTGTCCGCGGAATTTGCGCGCCAGGCACAACAAAAGGGCCTGAAATTCAGCGCGCAGTCCTGCAAGGCGATCGTGCGTAGCGACCCGAACTTGCTCAGCGAGATAATTCAGAACCTGGTATCGAACGCCATTCGCTATACCAAAAAAGGCGCGGTGACGTTGCGCTGCATCGAGACGGACGGCTGCTGTTCGGTGCAGGTTGAGGACACCGGCGTCGGCATCGAGAAAGATCAGCTGGAGGCCATCTTTAAAGAGTTTCACCAGGTCAAGACGCCGGGATCAAATAAGGAGGGTTTCGGCCTGGGACTCGCCATCGTGCGGCGGCTCGCGGACCTGCTGCGGCACCGCATTGAGGTGCAATCGACGCCCGGCAGCGGCTCATGTTTTTCAGTCGCCCTGCCTGTCATCCAGAGCCACGTGGCCAGGGTATCGGTTGGAGATCCGTCGGATGCTGCCCACGCAGGCGAGGCCAGCGGGCTGGTGATGCTGATCGAGGACGACACCAGTGTTGCCAACGCCTGGGCGCTCTTGCTTGAAGCGGAGGGCTACGACGTTGCCACCTGTGCGTCAGTCGCTGAAACCAGGGCCCTGATTCGACATTTGCAAGAAGCGCCGGCACTGATCATTTCCGATTTTCATTTGCAGGATAAGTCAACCGGTGTCGAGGCAGTTGCCGCAGTTCGACAGTTTTTCAATACCAGTGTGCCGTGTTTCATCGTTAGCGGCGATACATCAAAGATCGTCAAGGATGCACGCCTGCTGGAGAATTGCACTGTCATGAGCAAGCCAGTCAATACGAGCCGCCTGTTGCTGGCGGCAAAATCCGCAACCCGCACCGGGCTTGTGCCCGACGACTAGGCTGGTTCAGGCGAGCCAGCTGAGCGGCGATTTACTGACGGCGGCGCCAACGATATAAAAAAACGCGCACACTGCGCCGGCAAACGCCAGGCGTCGAGCATGCATGGTCTTGCCGTGCCGCAGCGCGATCGCGCCGAGCACTATGTAGATAACGAGCCCGGCAAATTTGGCGAGCAGCCAGTCGTTTTGCAGTACTGCGAGCTGCAATTGCAGCACCAGCGCAATGCCCGTGCCCAGAAACAGGGCGTCAATGACGTGCGGCACGGTGCGCGTCAGTGGATGCCGGCTCAGCGATGAGCCACGCAACATCCAGATTCCGCGCAGGACGAAGCCGCTGATGGTCAAAAAGGCGAATGCGAGGTGCAGATATTTCATGATTTCGAAAGGGGTCAGAGCCCTTTTATTGAAAAGGGCTCTGACCCCTTTTTGGTTCAGGTTCATCCGGGCTCAAGGTACGGGAAGCTACCTATAGTTTTTCTCTGTGTATTTGGCAAGGTGAGTGCTGCGATGGTATGCCCACGCAGGTACCCAATTTATGAGTCGAAAATCCGGATATCCCCTTGTGCCCGCTGTGACTCTGGCAGCGGGCTTTTTTTTGTCGGCGTTGGCAGTTTATGCGGATGCGGCACAGGAAGTCATTGACCAGGTGGTCGTCGTTGCGCACAAGGATTCGCGCCCGATTCACGACATTGCGGCCACCGTTACGGTGCTTAACCGGGCAGATCTCGACGATCAGCTCGCGACCTCGATCAACGACGTGCTGCGCTACCTGCCCGGCATCGACTACGAGGGCGCGGGTACGCGGTTCGGCACCGAGGGCATCAATATTCGCGGTATCGGCGGCAACCGTGTCGCTATTGTCGTCGACGGTGTGCCGCTGTCGGATCACTTCGACGTTGGCAGTTTCTCGAATGCGACGCGCGACTTCGTCGATGCCGGACTCATCCAAAGCGTAGAAGTGCTGCACGGCCCGGCCTCCGCCTTGTACGGCAGCTCGGCCATTGGTGGCGTGGTCGCGGTTCGGACGCCGGATCCGTTTCACCTCGCCGGCGCGCGTGGCGTCGGCGGTCGCTTTGCCGGCACGGTGCAAAATGCCGACGACAGTGAGCATATGCAGGCGATGCTCGGTATAGGTGGTGAATCGCTGGGTTTCATGGCCGGCGCCAGCTGGCACGAGGGCGAGCAAATCAACTCGGCTGCGGCTGCCGACGCCGCTGATACACGTCAGATGCGGCGGCGCACCGGTCTTGCGAAACTGGTCGGCGATAATCGTTTTGGTCACACCTGGCGTGCCGAGTACATCCGCCAGCAATCCACCACCGAGTCCGCACTGACATCGTTGCTGGGGCAGGGCCGCTATAGCACAACAACGGCGCTGGAGGGTGACGATCAGTACGAGGTTGATCTGGTCATCGCCGCGTACGAGTTTGGAACTGCTGACAGCTGGATCGACAATGGATCGCTGCGCGGATTTTATGAATTCGCGAACATTGAACAAGCCACGCTGGATGAGCGCAGAGCAGCGAGTACGCCGGTGTCCATCGAACGCCTGTTCATGTTTGAACAGGAAATCAAGGGTGCCGAACTTAACCTCTGGAAAGAGTTCAGCGGCGCAAGTATTTCCCAGCGGCTTGGATTTGGCATCGAATATCGCGATCGCCGCACTGCGGAGTATCGCGACGGATTATCGACCAATCTCGTCAGCGGCGCGCAGACCAGCAATCTGTTGGGCGAGCAATTCCCGCTGCGCGATTTCCCGCTTTCGACGACGCAAGAGACGGGCGCCTATCTCGAGGATACGATCACGGCCGGCGACTGGACCATCATCGCCGCATTACGCGCCGATCGCTTCGAGCTCGCGCCGCGCCAGGACCCGATGTACTTCGAGGACTACCCGTTTGCCGAGCTGGTTGACATCGACGACGCGGAGCTTTCCCCGAAGCTTGGCCTGATTTACCACGCAACCGCGGGTGTGGATCTCTACCTGCAATATGCGCATGGATTCCGGGCGCCGCCCTATGCAGACGCAAACATAGGTCTGGAAATTCCTCTCTTTAACTATCGCGCGATCCCAAATCCGGATCTCAAGTCCGAATCGTCTGACGGCCTCGATCTCGGCCTGCGCTGGACTGGCAGAGCAGCGTCGGCGCGCGTCGCAATGTTCTATACCCGCTACGATGATTTCATCGAATCGAAGGTGCGACTCGGGACTGACCCGGTCAGCGGACGCGTGCTGTTCCAGTCGCAGAATCTGCGCGCAACACGAATTTATGGCGTCGAAGCCGGTTTCGACATACGCCTTGATGGTGCGTGGCAAGCGTTCAGCGTGGACGGTTCTGCTTACTTTGCACGCGGCGAAAACAAGGACACCGGCGCGGCGCTGAATTCCGTCGGCCCGCCGCAAGCCGTGTTCGCTTTGAACTGGCATGCGGCGGACGAGCGGCGTTACCTGCGCCTCGCGACCACGCTGAGCGATGACTGGTCCGAGCGCGATGAGTCTGGCGGCGAGCTGTTCAAGCCGGACGGTCATGTCATCGTCGACCTGTTCGCAACCCAGAAAATTGGTGCGCGCACAACGCTACGGGCCGGCCTGCACAACCTGACCGATCGCACGTACTGGAACTGGTCCGATGTCCAGGGGCTCGCCCCGGATGATCCGCTGCTGCCCTACCTGGCGCAGTCGGGGCGCAGCGCATCCGTCAGCCTCAACCTGGATTTCTGATTTTTTTTAGGAGAGAACGTCATGCAATACCTGAAACAAGGCCTGTCATTCCCGCGGTTACTGCCGTTGGCGGCAATTGCAGTAGCAATGGCCGGCTGTTCGCCGTCCGAGAATGCGACGCCGGCACAGACGCCGGGTGATACCGCCGTGCACACTGCCGAAGTATCGGCGGGTAGCGCTGGAGAGTTGATGGCGCAAGGCGAGGCGGTCTACCTCGCAAATTGCGCGGCTTGTCATCAGCCGACGGGGCAGGGCCTGGCCGGCGCGTTTCCGCCGCTCGCCGGTTCCGATTTCCTCAAGGGAAATCGCAAGGACGTCATGGCCGCCGCATTGTTCGGCCTGTCGGGGCCGATTACCGTCAACGGTGTCGAGTACAACGGCGTCATGCCAAGCCTTGGTCATTTGCGAGATGAAGATCTCGCCGCCGCCCTGACCTACGTATTCGGCTCCTGGGGCAACGGTGGCGCTGCGGTCAGTGTGGCAGAAGTCGCTGCATTGCGTGCGGAGCTCGGGCAGCAAGACAGGGCCGCAGGCCAGCGGCACATCGGCGCTACTGAAGGCGAGCTCAAGTACCAGGGTGCGCCATCGGCAATTTCAGCGGAAGACACGCGGCAAATCATGGCGGCCGGTGGCCCCATGCTGACGGAGGCCGAATTCGGTACTGCGACCAAGCTGTATTTCGAACGCTGCGCCGGTTGCCACGGTGTATTGCGCAAAGGCGCTACCGGCAAGCCGCTGACACCGGACATCACGCAGGCCAAAGGTACCGACTACCTGAAAGCGCTGATCACTTACGGCTCTCCGGCCGGTATGCCGAACTGGGGTACCTCGGGTGATCTGACCGCTGCCGAGATCGACATCATGGCGCGCTTCCTGCAACAGGAACCACCGGCACCACCGGAATACGGCATGCCCGAGATGATGGCGAGCTGGAAAGTCATGGTTGCGCCGAACGATCGGCCGACCAGGCCGCAACACCAGCGCAATATCGAAAATTTCTTTTCGGTCACGCTGCGTGATGCCGGCAAGGTCGCGATCATCGACGGTGACACCAAGGAGGTTGTCAGCATTCTCCCGACCGGATATGCGGTACACATTTCACGCCCGTCCGCATCCGGCCGATACATGTTCACCATCGGGCGTGACGCAAAAATCGACATGATCGATATGTGGATGAATCCGCCGGCCATTGTCGCTGAGATCAAGATCGGTCTCGAGGCGCGTTCAGTCGAGACGTCGAAGTACAAGGGCTACGAGGACAAGTACGCGATCGCGGGAGCGTACTGGCCACCACAATACGTGGTCATGGACGGCGACACGCTCGAGCCGTTGAAAATCGTTTCGACTCGAGGCATGACCGTGGATACGCAGGAGTACCATCCCGAGCCGCGTGTTGCGGCCATCGTCGCCTCGCACGAGCACCCGGAATTCATTGTCAACGTGAAAGAGACCGGGCACATACTGCTGGTGGATTACAGCGACGTCAACAGCCTGTCGGTAACCGATATCGGTGCGGCTAAATTCCTGCATGACGGCGGCTGGGACCGCAGCAAACGCTACTTCCTGACCGCTGCAAACCAGTCCGACAAGATCGCTGTGGTCGATTCGCGGGATCGCGAGCTGGAGGCACTGGTTGACGTCACCAAGACACCGCACCCGGGTCGGGGCGCCAATATTGACGATCCAGGTTTCGGTCCGGTGTGGGTTACCAGTGCGTTGGGCAACGCAAATATTTCGTTTCTCGGCACTGACCCCGAAGGTCATCCCGGCAACGCCTGGAAAACCGTAAGGGTCCTCGACGGCATGGGCGGCGGTTCGCTGTTCGTCAAGTCGCACCCGAACTCCTCCAATCTCTGGGTCGATGCGCCGCTGAATCCTGACGAGTCAATCAGTCAGAGTATCGCCGTATTCGACATCAATAACCTTGACGCCGGCTTCGTCACGCTGCCGATCGCGGCGTGGGCGGACCTGGGTGAAGGCCCGAAGCGCGTCGTGCAGCCGGAATATAACAAGGCTGGCGACGAAGTCTGGTTCTCAGTCTGGAGCGGTAAGGAACAGGAATCTGCGATCGTTGTCGTCGATGACAAGACGCGCAAGCTGAAAGCCGTGATCAAGGGGCCGGAGATGATTACGCCAACAGGAAAGTTCAACGTTTACAATACGTTGAACGACATCTACTGATGAAACGCGCGGTCAGTACAGTAGCAGTACTGGGCATCCTGGCGGCGACCGCAGTCGCGGCCGAGGATGGCAGCGAGCTGCTAACGGCGATCAAGTCAGGCACGGTTGCTATCGAGGTTCGCGCCCGTTTCGAGCAGGTCGACCAGGATGGCTTCGATGACGATGCGCAGGCGACAACGACTCGCCTGCGGCTGAACTACAAGACCGGGCAGTGGCGCAACTTGTCCGGGTTCATCGAATTCGATCATGTATTCAACGCGCTGCTGACCGACTACGACTCGGGTGCCGGCACAAGCCCGGGTAAGGCAGGCCAGTATCCGGTCATTGCTGATCCGGACGGGTCCGATCTGAACCAGTTATATCTGGATTACAGTACGGACCCCGACTGGAAGTGGCGCGGTGGTCGGCAACGCATCCTGCTCGACAACCAGCGATTCGTGGGCGGCGTAGGCTGGCGACAGAATGAGCAGACTTTCGATGCGTTCAGCCTGACGACGACGGCGGCAAAAAATACCACCTTGTTTTATAGCTATATCGGGCAGGTACGGCGCATTTATGGCCAGGAAGTCGCAGCAGGGCACAGCAATGTTGACGCCCATTTGCTTAACGCGCGGATTAAGCTGCACGAAAACTGGACGCTGACGCCTTATCTCTATTACATCGACGATCACGATGCACTCGCGAACTCGACTTCAACAGCCGGCGCGCGCATTGCGGGCAATCTGCCGCTGGGCGAGGCCAAGATCGAATTTCTCGGCGAGTTTGCCACCCAGTCGGATGCCGCCGATGCGCCGGTCAGCTTTGATGCAGATTATGCGCACCTGACGGTCAGCTGGACCGGATCCCGCGGCCTGTCTGTTGGCCTGGGTTTCGAGTCGCTCGGCGGCAGCAGCGACCCGGGCGAGGCGTTCCGCACGCCGCTTGCGACCCTGCACGCCTTCAATGGCTGGGCCGACAAGTTCCTGTCGACCCCGGATGCGGGCCTCGAGGACAGCTACGCGGTGGTGAAATACGCGCATGGCAAATGGAATCTGGATGCCGTGATGCACGACTTCGCCGCTAAGACCGGCGGCAGCGATTATGGTTCGGAGTTGGACGTTTCGGCCGCCCGCAAGCTCGGCGAGCGCTACGGACTGTTACTCAAAGCCGCCTTTTTCTCGGCCGATGCAGCGTCATCGCTGACGGACACCGACAAGTTCTGGGTCATGCTGACCGCGAGTTACTAAACCGTGAAGTGAGCTAGTTGCTTTCGTGGCTGCCCCGTTCGACGGGGGTATGGAACCAGTCCGGCTTGATGATCAGCAGGTCGCAGGGCAGGAATTCCAGCGTTCTTTCGGCGGTGGCACCGATAAACAGGCGCTTCCAGCGATTGCGCGCCACCGCGCCCATGACGACGAGATCAGCACCGGTTTGCTCCGCGAGCACCGGCAACTCTTCATGAGTTACGCCGGACACCAGGTGCGCCCGCTCGTCATCGATGCCGTGAAACGCCGTGATTTGCCCAAACCGCTTTTGATGGTCTTCATGCATTTGCTGCTCGATTTCGTCAAACGGCAAGGAGACCGGGATATAGGCATTCGCAGTGGCAGTGGCGACCGCAATGCGCGGGTCGTAGGAATGAAAAGCATGCACATTGCCGCCAATTTTCTCGCCCAGCATTTTGCTGATTTGCAGTATTTCATCGTCCAGCGCGGCTGGTTTGTCGTGCTCGTTCATCGGGTCGATGGAGGCGATGATGGTTGGTGCGGCCGCAAAGTCACGCGGTTTGACCAGCCACAACGGCACCGGGCAGGTGCGGATCAGGTTCCAGTCGGTGTTGGACAAGACGGCGCGTTGCAGGGCCGAATGATGGTGCGTGTCCTTGAAGACGATCTCGGCGTCGCTATCAACCACGCGTCGAACGATGCCTTCATACAAGGGATGGTCCCAGAGCGCCGTGGTCCTGACGACTACGCCTTTTTTACGCAGTGGCTCAGCAAGCCTTTCGAGCAGCTTTTCTTCGTTTGCCAGGACTTCCCGGCGCGCCTTTTCAAGCGACGGGGAATCAAACAATCGATCTCCACTCAGGTACTCGTTGTAATAACAGATCATCAATTCAAGTTCCGCACCCGTCTTGCCGGCAAGCCATGCCGCCCGTTTCATGGCAGGCTGCGTATGGCTGGTGGGGTCTACTACCGCGAGGATCTTGCTGATATTGCGCATTTCAGTTCTCGATTAGAAAATTTCGTGGCAACCACCACTTCTAATCAGAATGCTAGACCGCTGTAAAGACGCGGGCCATACGGCGTGATGCCTAGCGAATCTCGGAATTTACTTATGAAATCGTAGGTGGATATACGGATTCCTGCGCGTCCTGGGCTAAGATTAGATTCGTTCATGTCTGAATTCACAGGTCCGGTAGATGTCTGGCAACGATGCGCTGCGCGAGCAGCTTGAAACAAAGAAAGCGGAACTCATGGCGCGGCTGGATCGTATCACGGCAAACCTGCGGCGAGGGCTTGAAGCGGATTCGAAAGAACGCGCCAAGCAGATGGAAGACAGCGAAGTTGTCGATGCGCTTGGCAATGAGGCGCGCGAGGAAATTGCAAAAATCTCGGCGGCGCTGCAACGCATCGAATCCGACGAATTCGGTATCTGCACTGAGTGCGGTGTAAAAATCCACCCGGACCGGCTGGCGGCATACCCTTATGCCGAAGAGTGCATCGAATGCGCAGAATTCGCTGAGCGGCGGCGATCTATACCGTAGTCAAAGGTCAATATGCATGCGCACCAGGTCTGCCAGTGACCGGGCCTGCATCTTTTCCATGACCCGGGCGCGGTGGATCTCAACGGTACGTTGGCTGACACCGAGCTCAAACGCGATAACCTTGTTTGGCTTCCCCGTCACGACCAGGTCGAAAACCTGCCGTTCGCGTTTGGTCAGTTTTTCGAGCCGCTGCTCGATGTTCGCGTGCTGCTCGAACTCTGCCCGGCGTTGCTTGTCGGTCTGCAGCGCAAAACGTATGCGATCCAGCAACTCCTGGTCGCGGAAGGGCTTGAGGATGAAATCGACCGCGCCTTTCTGCATCGCTTCGACCGCCATCGGCACGTCGCCGTGACCGGTAATGAAAATGACCGGCAAAGTGCTGCCGCGGGCTATCAGCTCGTCCTGCAGCTCCAGGCCGCCGAGACCGGGCATGCGAATATCGAGCACCAGGCAACCCGCGCGGCACTGTGGCTCCTTTTCCAGAAACTGATCCGCGGATGCAAAAATCTCGTGCCGCAGGTTTACCGACTCCATGAGCGCCTGCATTGCGTAGCGAATCATCGGGTCGTCATCCACAATGTAAACGGCTTGCGATTGGGCTGAATTCTCGGTCATTTCCGGTGTGATGATAACTGTCTTGTTGATTATTGAAACAGAGAGCCACTAATTTTGCGAGGGTCAGGCTGTGCCGCCACAGCATGTTCTATGCCACCACGACACCTCATACTACTTGAGGATTAATCGAGCCGCTTGGAGAATCGCAGCGCTGCAGCCGTGATTGCGACCACGGAGAATGCGGCCAGGTAGAGCATCGCGCCTGGCATGTCGCCGAGACTGGCTTCGCGCAACATGATGCCGCGGGTCAGGCGAATGAAGTGCGTGATCGGCAATGCTTCACCGAGGTACTGCGCGAATTTCGGCATGCCATCAAAGGGAAACACGAAACCGGAGAGCAGGATCGACGGTAAAATCAGGAAAAAGGTCATCTGCATGGCCTGAAACTGGCTTTTCACGGCCGTGGACACGAACAATCCCAACGCGAGGTTGGCGGCGATGAACAGCGATGCGGCCAGGTACAGGTCGAGCACGCTGCCGCGAACCGGTACATTAAACAGCAGGTCGCCAGCCAGCAGGATGACCAGCAGCTGAATCAGCCCGATCACGATATAGGGCACGACTTTGCCGAGCATGAGTTCGGCCGACGACACCGGTGTATTGATCAGCAGTTCCAGGTTACCGAGCTCGCGTTCGCGCACGATGGCAACGGCCGTAAATATCATCATGGTCATGGTCAGGATGACGCCGATCAGGCCGGGAATGACGTTGACCGGCGTGCGCCGTTCCGGATTGAAGTAGGCGCGGATTTCGATCTGTTCAAGCCGTTGCTTTTCCCGGCCGGTGTCGAAGGAGAGCGGCATATTGCGCAGGGCATCGGCGATGCCGCCGATCGTCGGGTCACTGCCGTCGACCAGGATGTGTGCGGCGGCGCGCTCCGGGTCGACGATGCGACGATCGAAATCAGGCGGAATGGCAATACCAATGGAAATTTTTCCGGCGCGCAGCAAGTTCTCGAGATCACGAGCCGTATTGACACGCTGGTCAATCCGCGTCACCTGGGTTTGCTCAAGCCGTGCGATGAATTCGCGCGACAGGTGCGAGTTTGCCTCGTCCGCGACTGCCGTGGTGATATTGCGCACGTCGGTATTGATGGCGTAGCCGAACAACAGTATCTGCAGCAGCGGAATACCGATGATCATGGCAAACGTGAGGCGGTCGCGGCGCATTTGCAGCGTTTCCTTGCGCATCACCGCAGCCAGGCGGGACAGGGCACTCATGCGGCGCGCCGCTCGGGCTTAAGAGTGACCGCGACGAAGACGTCTTCGAGCGACGCTTCTGCCGTGTGTGTATCTGCGGCAATGCCGGCTCTGGCGAGCTCGCTCTGCACCATGCCCAGCGGATCCGCTACCGATTCCGGAATCAGGATGCGCAGCCGCATGCCGAGCTGGGTGACGCTGGCGACGACAGCCAGTTGATTAATGACCGTCTGCGCGCGGTAGGGATCCTCGGCCAGCACCTCGACGATGCTCATGCCGGTGCTGCGCTGCAGGTCGCGGGGCGTGCCATCCGCCACCTTGATGCCGCGATCCAGAATAGCGAGGCGATGGCAACGCTCCGCTTCGTCCATGTAGTGCGTCGAAACGAGAATGGTCGTGCCGGCGGCAGCGAGACGAAACAGGTTGGCCCAGAAGTCGCGGCGGCTTTGCGGATCAACGGCGCTGGTTGGCTCGTCGAGCAGCAGCAGCTCCGGTTTATGCAACACGGCGCAGGCCAGGGCGAGACGCTGCTTTTGTCCGCCACTCATGGTACCGGCGAATTGCCGGCGCTGTTCGGTGAGGTCGTATTTCTGCAGCAACTCATCGATGCGCGTTGCACGCAGACTCTTTTGATAGGAATAGATCTCGGCAATGAACTGCAGATTCTCAAGTACTGTCAGGTCGCCAAACAGCGAGAATTTTTGCGTCATGTAGCCGATGTTCGGTTTCAGTTCCCTGGCCTGTTTCGGGATTTCGAGGCCGAGCACATCGGCTTGTCCCTCGCTCGGCGTCAGCAGGCCGCATAACATCCGGATCGTGGTTGATTTGCCCGAGCCATTGGGCCCGAGAAAGCCGTAA
Organism: Gammaproteobacteria bacterium; assembly: GCA_029884455.1. GTDB lineage: Bacteria > Pseudomonadota > Gammaproteobacteria > Steroidobacterales > Woeseiaceae > UBA1847. The sequence continues at coordinate 60,455 of JAOUHU010000002.1, forward strand.
ATTGATGCGCGCGGGACATCGAGGTCGAGCTGGTCAACGGCGCGCAGGCTGCCAAACTGCTTGGAAAGGCCGCGCGCCTTGATCGCGAGTTGTTCAGTCATGCAATTCGACCTCGACCGGTACACCGTCCGGCAGGCGTTGGCCGTCGAATTCGAGTTCGACTTTGGCCTCGTAGCTGAGATGGTGGCGATCGCGTTCGGTCAGGGCAAAATAGGGCGTGAACATCGCCTCACTCGCGACCCAGCGTACGCGGCCGTTCAGGCCCTGTTGCAGGCCATCGACAAACACGGTGGCCGTGTCACCGGCGCGAACGTGAACCCGCGCCTCCTCGGCGACGTACACCTGCGCATACGGCTGCGTCGCCGGCAGCAGCACCATGACCGGCTGGCCCGGAGCCGGCCGCTCGCCGACTTCGAACAGTCGGCTGTCGACCAGGCCGGCAAGCGGTGCATGCGCATCCAGTCGCTCGAGATCGACGGCCAACTGCTGACGTCGTGCCGCCGCCTGCATTACGGCCTGCTCGGCTTGCGCCAATTCTTCCACGGTGGTGCCGTTAAGCAGCTCTTCCAGCTGGGCACGACGTAGTGCGTGGTTCGCCGCAGCGGCATCGAGCGCCGCCCTGGTACGGTCGAGGAGATCGGGCGAGGCCAGCTCGCGCGCGTAAATTTCCTGCACGCGCGCGTATTCGGACTCTCGAAATTCAAGTTCTTTCAGGGCGCCGGCGACGTTGGCGCGGGCGGCCGCTATTTGCTCGCTGCGCGGCCCGCGCGTCAGTTCGTCGAGACGTGCCTGCAACTGTCGAACGGTTGCTTCGGCTTCCGCGAGACGCGCTGTCGCGCGACGCGCATCCTGGCGAAACAGCAGCTGGCCTGCGGCAACAGATTCACCCTCGGCAACCAGGATTTCAATAATCGGCTCGGACGTCTCGACACTGAGTTCGACGCGGTCGGACGCGAGCTGACCAACAAAGCGGCGTGTTTTCGCATCAGGATCGCAGGCCGCCAGAAAGAGGACCAAATGAGTAAGAATTAATGCGATTCGAATATTCATGTTGCCGGGCCTTGCAGATGTGTAATCAGCAAATCGATTTGCGTTTCGATCAGCCGCTCTGTGTCGATGGATTGCCTGCCGAAGATCAATTTGAAGATCACCGCAAAGACCACGGGCATGACGAACAGGGCGGGCTGCTCGCTGATCGCGCACTGCCGGAATTCGCCGCGCTGTACGCCGCGCCGCAATAACTCGTCGATCGCGCCCAGTCCGCGCGATACCACGTTGTCCCAGTAGAACTGCACCAGGTCCGGGTGCTTCGGTCCCTCGGCAACCATCAGGCGCACAATGACGCTGATCGGCGAACCCGGCATTTTCCGCGCGAACTCCAGGAACGGTCCACGCAGAAATTCTTCACTGGACATATCCGAGGTTTCGATGCTCCGGATCAGCGTATCGATCCTTGGAATGACGAAACTTCTGACCACCGATTTGAACAGTTCTTCCTTGGTTTTGAAGTACAGGTAAAGCAGGCCCTTGCTGACACCGGCGCGCTTCGCGACATCGTCGACCCGGGTCGCCGCGTAGCCGTTTTTTGCAAATGCCGCCAGTGCCGCCGCCGTAATTTCCTGCGGCCGGTCCTCCTTGCGACGCTGAAAGCGTGGTTGACTCATGTTCCTGCCTGTTACTGACTCTTGGGTCAGCAACTATACTTAATGACCTGCGGGTCAGCAAGCTTTTCGTGCATAATGCGGCCCCATGTTTACTTACATCGACCCTACCGTCCGCGAGCGCCTGGTTGCTGCGGGCAAGCTGATTCGCATCGACCGCGCGGGCGAGGAATGCGCGCCGGGCGAAGTGATCGACGGCGATACGATCAGCATTCTCGGCCCGATTCCTTTACCGATTGCCTTCGCCGGCGAGCGTTATAGCGCCGCGTGGTATGCCTGCGTGCGCAATACCCAGTTGGCGCAAGTGGAGCAACTGGCCGAGACCCTGCGCACGCAAAAAGCACAGGAATCCTTTGCCACACTCGCGACTTCGATGGCGGTCAACAGCGTGCTGGTGATCGGCAACCGCAATACCTGGCGCGAGCCGCTGGTGCGCGTGCATTCGAGTTGCCTGACAGGTGATGTGTTTGGTTCCGAGCGCTGCGAGTGCGGGCCGCAATTGCAATCGGCGATCAGGCTTATTGACGCAGACCCGCAAGGCGGCATGCTGGTGTACATGTCGGGCCACGAGGGTCGCGGCATCGGCCTCTGGGCGAAAGCCGCGACCTACCTGTTGCAGGATGGCGGCGAAAACACCTACCAGGCGAATCGTTCGCTGGGATTGCCGGACGACTCGCGCGACTTCAGCGATGCGGCATCATTGATAAAGTATTTTCGCGGCACAGGTCCGTTTCGCCTGCTGACCAACAACCCCAAAAAAGTGGCAGACCTGGAAGCCGAGGGATTGCAGAACATCACGCCGGTAAAGCACGTGTTTGGTGTGACCGAGGCGAACAAGCGTTACCTGGCGGCAAAACAGGATTGGGGGCACAGGCTGTCTGAGGACGATCTCAAATAAGAGCTCGCCCGTATTGTGGGCCTTCCGTGGACAGCCTGATTTCGCGACTGGGTTTGCCGCTATGAAGGGCCGCGAGAATCGATGAGGTCGCGTTCAAATCTCTGAATGGTTTTTGCATCGATCTTGTAAAAGACGATCGCCACAGCGCCGGCAACGGCAAGCCCCGCCGGCATCAGGCTGAACAGGAAGCGAATACCGGCCAGTGACTGCGGTGATTGAACCTCGTTGGCGACGAATCCGAACCAGCCGAGAATGATGCCCGCAAGTCCTGCGCCGACAGCGAGACCCAGCTTTTGCGCAAACTGCAGGCTGGAAAACGTCAGGCCCGTGATGCGACGCCCCGTTTTCCATTCGCCGTAGTCAGCGGTGTCCGTGTACATGGCCCAAACGAGCGCCGGTGTCGGGCCGATGATCAAGGTACCTACGCAATTGATAGCAACCATTAGCCAGTATTGGTCAGGTGGCGTGAAATAGAAGAGTGCCATGCTGATCGCATTCAGGACTGTCAACGTGATCAGCAGTGTGCGCTTCTCGAAGTACTTGCACAGCGTCGACGCCAACGCTGTACCTGTAACCATAGCGAACAGCCCAAGCGACATGAAGACAGCCGTCTTGTCGAAGATCAGAAAAATCGGCGTGCCGTCGTCGCCGACATAGTATTTGAAGTAATACATGATAGTGCCGTTTCGTACTGCGACATTCATCAGAGTGAAGATCGCCGCAGCAAATAGGGTGACCCACGGACCGTTGCTCAAGAGCGCCCTGAAATCACCTCGAATGTCACTGTCACTCTGGAGGGGACGAACGCGCTCTTTTGTGGTTGCAAAGCAGACCCAGAACAGTGCCACCGAGGCAACTGCGAAGATCGCCATCGTCAACTTAAAACCAAGCGCCTCGTTGTCGCCACCGAGGATATTCTTTAGCGGTGAAACAAACGTGCCGATGAGCCAGGCGGCAGCGAATGCGCACATGAAACGGTAGCTGGCAACCTTGGTTCTTTCAATCGACGAAGGTGAAATAACGCCCATTAACGCGGAGTAGGGGACGTTGATGGCCGTGTAAGCCAGCATCATCAGCGTATAGGTGACATAGGCATAAACCAGTTTGCCTGTACTCGACAACTCGGGACCCGCGAACATTGCATAGCCCAGGACGGCATAAGGGATGGCGGCCCACAGAATATACGGGCGGAACTTGCCCCAGCGCGTCTCTGTTCGGTCAGCAATCAGTCCCATTACAGGATCGCTTATGGCGTCGACAATCTTGGTGACCAGGAACATCGTGCCGACGGCCGCCGCCGGAATGCCGAAAATGTCGGTGTAGTAGTACAGCAGGAAGATGTTGAATACCTGAAAGAAGAAATTCGATGCCGTATCGCCAAGCCCGTAACCCAGCTTTTCGCTGAATTTCAGCTTTTCAGTGTCTGCGGCCACAGCACTACTCCAGTTCCAAGTATGAGCGATGCATACTCCACAATATTGACAGCGCTGTCAATCCTTGTTAAACAATGGATCCCGAGACCCGAAACAATTCGCCAGACATGCGCAGAATTCGTCGAACGAGTGCCGAAACGTCGGTATCGAGAATTTCCGGTCGTCTTGCGGCTGTCAACACCGTCCTGGTAACAATTCTTTTTATGACTGCAATATTCAGTGAGGTCATTGCGGACGATTCAGTGGATCAGCGCATTAACGCGTTGCTGGCCCAGATGTCGATCGAGGAGAAGATCGGCCAGATGCGCCAGGCGAATGCCAGCCATGAAAATCCAGTGCATTTCCTGGGCGATGACATTCGGACCGGCAGGCTCGGCGCGATACTGAACCTCGTTGATGTTGACGTCGTTAATGAACTGCAGCGCATTGCCGTGGAAGAAAGCCGACTCGGCATCCCGATCCTGGTCGGCCGGGACGTGATTCACGGATTCAAAACCGTGCTTCCCATACCCCTTGGCCAGGCGGCAACATGGAATCCAGAACTGGTTGAGCGCGGCGCGCGGGTTGCGGCCAGCGAAGCGGCATCGCACGGTGTGAACTGGACGTTTGCGCCAATGGTGGATGTAACCCGCGACCCGCGCTGGGGCAGGATCGCGGAAAGCTCCGGCGAGGATCCTTTCCTTACCTCGGCCATGGCGGTGGCGATGGTGCGGGGTTTCCAGGGTGACGATCTTGCCGCTGCCGACACGATTGCAGCGTGTGCCAAACATTTCGCAGGCTATGGGGCTGCCGAAAGCGGGCGCGATTACGCGACGACCAATATCCCTGAAAACGAACTTCGCAATGTTTACCTGAAACCGTTTAAAGCTGCTGTGGATGCCGGAGTCGCGACTTTCATGGCGTCCTTCAGCGACCTGAACGGCGTGCCGGCGACGGGCAACCGTTTTCTGATGCGGCAAATATTACGCGATGAATGGGGATTTGACGGCTTTGTCGTCAGCGACTGGGATTCAGTACACCAGTTGTCGGTACACGGGCTGACCGAAGGAGATCGCGAATCGGCCTACGAGGCTGCGATGGCTGGTGTCGATATGGAAATGGCCGGCAAAGCCTACGATCATTTGCAGAATCTCGTTGCTGACGGCCACATGAGCACTGATGTTATAGACGGAGCGGTACGGAACATCTTGCGTACCAAGTTTCTGCTCGGTCTCTTCGACGATCCATACGTGGATCCCGATGAGTTTCCCGAAATTGGTAGTGAGCACGCTCTGCAAGTTGCAAAACAGGCAGCAGTTGAAAGCATTGTCTTGTTGCGGAATGAGAGCGGTGTGCTGCCGTTGCAGAAGGACAGGATCAAATCACTTGCCGTAATCGGCCCCCTCGCCGATGCGCCGTACGAGCAGCTTGGCACCTGGATATTCGATGGCGACGTGTCGCTCAGTGTGACGGGCCTGCAAGGGATCCAGGAATATGTGGGCAACGACTTGGAAATCTCTTACGTACGAGCGATGCCGACGAGCCGAAGCCGTGCTGACGTGCAGTTCGACGCAGCGTTCGAGGCGGCACAGGAATCAGACGCTGTCGTGCTGTTTCTCGGTGAGGAATCGATTCTCTCAGGGGAAGCCCACTCGCGCGCGGACATCAATCTGCCTGGCGCGCAGGCGGAGCTGGTCCGGGAAGTTCGCAGGGCTGGTAAACCTGTTATTGCGGTCATTCTTGCTGGCAGGCCCTTGACGCTGGCCAACATCGTCGATCAGGTCGATGCAATCCTGTTTGCCTGGCACCCGGGCACAATGGGCGGAGCCGCAATCGCCGATGTGCTTTTTGGCGATGAAAGCCCTTCGGGCAAGCTACCCGTGACATTTCCGCGCATGGTTGGCCAGATCCCGATCTATTTTGGTCAAAAAAATACGGGCAAGCCGCCCTCGCCCGAGACCACGGTACACATTGACGATATCGATCCGTTCGCGCCGCAGACGTCATTTGGCATGACGGCGTTTCACCTCGATGCCGGATACCGACCACTCTGGGAGTTCGGCTTTGGACTTTCGTATGCGTCTTTCGAGTACCGCGAAATCGCTACCAGTGTTGCCGAGATTCGAGTGGGGGAGACGATCTCGATCAGTGCGCAATTGAAGAACACGGGGGACGTCCCGGCTTTTGAAACAGCGCAGCTATACGTCCGAGATGTCGTCGGCAACGTGACCCGACCGGTGCGTGAGCTGAAAGGTTTTAGAAAAGTCCGGCTTGATCCGGGTCAGGAGACTCGCGTTGAGTTTCGGTTGCACACCGACGACCTTGCCTTCTTTGGGCGTGATAACACTTTGATAGTGGAGCCAGGCGAATTTCATGCCTGGATCGGCGGTAGTTCGGACGCAGACCTGCGAGTGGTATTTCATGTCGTCGATTAGGTGGCTACTCAGTGCCAAGCGAACGCGGATTCTGGTTATGACGCGACGATGAGAAGGCATCCTATAGGATCTGCCTTATTGGGCAGCATTTTTTTGACAATTGTCGGATGCGGTGGCGGTGGAGGATCGGGTGGGTCAGCCGTGATTGTTCCGCCACCGCCGCCAGCACCGGCAGGAAACGTCAACATCAACAATCCAACTCTGACGCTGGTCAGCAACGATGCGGTGTCTCCCGGCGACAACCTGGCGCTGGTCTGGGCGGACGAATTCGATGCAGTGCAACTCGACCCCGAAAAATGGTTTTTCGAATCGGGTGATGGTTCGCAGTACGGCATTCCCGGCTGGGGCAACAACGAACTCCAGTATTATGTTCCCGACAATGCGTCCCTGGCCAACGGTCTGCTGACAATCGACGCCCGCGCGGAGGCGAAAAACGGATCCAATTTCACCTCCGCACGAATCCACACACGCGATCGATTTGCTTTTCGCTATGGACGAATCGAAGCGCGTATTCGCTTGCCCCGTGGACAGGGCCTGTGGCCCGCGTTCTGGCTTCTGCCACAGGACAATGCCTACGGTAGCTGGGCCGCCTCCGGCGAAATCGACATCATGGAAGCGGTCAATCTTGGCGGTTCGGGCGGTAACACGGTCCACGGCACAATTCACTATGGGGGGGCGTGGCCGAATAACGTGCTAAGCGGCGAGTCTTACCTTGTTCCGGCCGACGCAACGGCCGAGTTTCATACTTATGCGCTCGAATGGGACGCTGCTGAAATGCGCTGGTATGTCGATGGCGTTCTCTACGCGATGGTCAATACCTGGTACTCCACCGGAGGCAGCTTCCCGGCGCCGTTCGACCAGCATTTCTACATCATCCTGAACGTCGCCGTCGGTGGCAACTGGCCCGGATCGCCGAATGCATCGACCGTTTTCCCGGTGACCATGCAAGTCGACTGGGTCAGGGTCTATACGGGCGAGCCGTAGGCGGAAGGCAAAACCGATGATCCCAACACACACGCCAAGGCACATTTGTTACCGGTGCACGACGGTCATTTCAGTCTTGCTTGCTTCAATTCTCTCGATCTCGGCGACCGACAGTCGGGCGGAGCCGATACCGGTTGAACTGCGACAAGTCGACGGCTACTGGCAGCTGTTGCGCGATGGCGAGCCCTACCTAATAAAAGGAGCAGGGGGCGATGGACCTCTCGATCGCCTGGCTGCGGCAGGGGCGGACTCAATTCGCACCTGGGATACCGACAATGTCGAGTCGCTTCTCGACGAGGCACACAGGCTTGGTATGACCGTGACGGTCGGTATCTGGCTCGAACATGAGCGCTTCGGTTTCGATTACGGAAACAAGGCCCAGGTACGTGAGCAACTGGCGCGCGCCCGCGAATCCGTGATGCGTTACAGGGATCATCCGGCGCTGCTGCTTTGGGGTGTCGGTAACGAAATGGAAGAATATGAATCCGGCGACGACCCGCGAATCTGGGCAGCGGTCAACGACGTTGCTGCCATGATCAAGGAACTCGATCCGCATCATCCGACGATGACCGTCACCGCCGAGATCGGCGGTGGACGCATAAAGATGGTGCACCAGCAATCGCCCGCAATTGACATCCATGGAATAAATTCTTATGGCGGCGCGGCGTCGGTTGCACAACGGCTGCGGGAGGCCGGTGCCACCAAACCCTATGTAATCACGGAGTTTGGGCCGGCGGGGCCCTGGGAAGTGCCGAAGACGGCCTGGGGTGCTCCATTCGAGCAGACGAGTACACAGAAGGCAGATTTCTACCGCCACAGTTACCGTAAATCGGTTCTCGACAACCCGACCATGGCACTGGGCGCCTACGCTTTCCTGTGGGGCGACAAGATGGAAGGCACCGCGACGTGGTTCGGCATGTTGCTGAGTGATGGTTCAAGGTTGGCGGCTCTCGATGTCATGACCGAATTGTGGTCGGGTAAGGCTTATGCTGACCTGGCACCCATGATCGAGCCCGTCACGATCGAAGTCGCTCCGGAAATGGATCCGGGAGCTGAAATCATCGCGACAACCTCGGTTACTGACCCCGAAGGCGAGCCGGTATTGCTACGCTGGGTGTTGCGCCCCGAGTCCGGCGAATACGCGACGGCAGGCGACTTCCGACCTGCATTGCCTGATATCGAGGGTGCCATCCTGGAGGCAGCGGGCGGCACGGCGAGGGTGCGGATGCCCGACGCGCCCGGCGGCTACCGGCTGTTCGCCTATGCGAGTGATCCGGCTGGCAATGCTGCAACCGCCAACATACCGTTGCTGGTCAAGGGTGTGGCTGGGACCCGATTCCCGGTTTCAGTCTACGAGGAGCGATTTGAAAATATGCCTTGGGCACCGAGCGGAATAATGGGTAATGCCAAATCACTCACGATCGACGGCGGCTGGAGCGAGAGTGTCTTTGAAGGATCAAATGCAATACGGTTGCACTATACCGGGCGCGGCGGCCGGGTTGGAGTTGCGTGGCAGCACCCGCCGGACAACTGGGGTAACAGGGACGGCGGTTTCGATCTGACAGGAGCGTCTGCACTTGAATTCTGGGTGCGGGGAGAGTCCGGCGGAGAGAAGGCGAGCTTTGGCGTTGGTTTGCTTGATAAAGATACTGACTATCCGGACTCCGTCATTGTGAAGACTCGAGTGATCGAGATGGCGTCCGAATGGAACAAACTCCGCATCGCCTTCGACGAGCAAGATGATCTGTCGAGCCTGAAGGTCGCGTTTGTCGTCACCGTGGAAGGAGAGCGGAAACCGGTCACCATATACCTTGACAGTATTCGTTTCGTCAGATGAAATTCAGGCGTTTCGCGGCACGGGCCCCGTCGATTCGCGTATTATTATTTCTCCTGGCACGACCTCTAGCCCGGGTTCATGCGGCCGTCCGCGCGCGCTGTCGATTAATGCCTTTGATGCGGCATGTGCCATTGCGCTTAATGGTTGTCGAATCGTTGTCAGAGCGGGGAAAATCATCTGTGCCAACGAAATATCATCGCACCCGGCAACCGACAGCTGGTCCGGGATACCGATTCGCATCCGCGCAGCGGCGCGTACGACTCCGGCAGCCATATCGTCGTTGGCCGCGAAAATCGCCGTTGGGCGATTCTCCATTTGCAACAGTTGCTCCGCACATTTTTCACCCGAACCGATCGAGTTGTCACCCTCGACGACGAGCTCTTCTGCAAACGGCAAGCCGCACTGCTCAAGGCCATCCCGATAGCCCCAAAAGCGATTGCCTACCGCCAAGTGGGTACGGTCGCCTCGAATGAAGGCGATACGAGTATGGCCGAGCTCCGCGAGATAGCGCGTCATACCGGCACTAATGTCTCGATCATTCGTTGCGACTTCGTATTGCTTGCCGTTACCGGTGCCAGTTGACAGCCGCACATACGGCGTGTTCGTCGCCTTTACGGCATCGACTATTTCGGGCAGATTCGACAGCGGCGCGGCAACCACGATGCCGGATGGTCGAATCTGGCGGATCTGTTCCTGAAGCTCCGCTCCGACGCCGCTGTCACGGTGGCTGCAGGGGTGAATGAGCAGTTCGAAGCCCTCCGAGCGACAGGCGCGCAGCGCACCCTCCTGCAGCTTAATGATGTATCCCGCACTCGGGGCGTCATAGGTGCTCGGGTCGTCGTACACGAGCACAATAAGGCGAGCACGATGACTGGCAAGATTGCGGGCGGAGGGATTTGGCCGGTAATCGAGCTTCGTAATGGCTTTCTTGACGGATGCCGTTGTCGAGGCTCGAACATTAGGTTCCCTGTTAACAACGCGTGACACGGTTTTGATTGATACGCCCGCCAGCGAGGCAACATCTTCGATCGTAGCGCGGCGTTTTCTCATGCATAGGTCCTGTCGATATTAGCTTCTGCAGCAAACAAGATTTAGTTGAATTTGGCAGCGCTGTCAATTCTGTTCGCCGCAATCAATAATTGCCGGCGAACAGCATCGTTCGATCAAACGTAGCAGTAATCTTGCGTACACGACCATTGCGTGCAAACAACTCAGAACTGAGTTTCGCGGGCAGAGTAAGTTCCGGATAACTTGCGCAGCTACCGTCGTCCAGTTCGACATCCAGTCGCGCGGCGTTGCTATCGTCGAGGCGGTAAATAATCGGCACCTGGCACCAGGTAAACGCCAGGCTCGACTCTGGAACATCCATGCTTAGCCATTTTTTGTCGAAGTCGAGATAGCGAAATGAGTTCACCTGTGCGCCGAACTCGCGAGCCCGCAATAATGCCGGCCTGATTGAAAGTTGACCATCGCGTACGCGAATGCCGAGTTCCGCGAAACGCGTAAGTACCTCTTCCTTGACCTGGCCGGTCATGCCGGGCTGACGCGCACCGGAGTGCCTGGGCGTGTGTGAATAAGGGTCGGTCGGGAAGGCGCCGTATTCCGCTGGCGTCTTGTTGAAGCCCAAACCTTCGCGAATCCGGTAGTAAAGATCCCCGAGTCTCTGTCGCGAGACCGGGTCGATGCCACGATCGAAGGCGGCGAAAAAGTTCTCGGCGACCGCCAGCATCAGCTTGGCGACCATATGCCAGTAAATTGAACCCAGGCCCTCGAAGCCGAACATCGTTCCGGAACGGCCGGTGAATTCGCTGTGATGAAATACCGACTCATACAGGGCGAGAATATTGGGGCGATCCGTCACGAAGGTATCGGCGATGGCATCGCCTGCCTCTCGTGCAATCTTTTTCAACGCCTCTTCTAGACTGCCTTCGTTTACGAACCGGGCATTGAAGCGCAGCTGACTATCGGCATCCCGAACGACGATCCGAGTATCGCCTCGTTCGAGCATGCTTTTGAGCGTCGGAATCGCCTGCACTCTATCCTCTGGCAGGCGATTACGCTCAAGAAACCCCGGCAATTCGCGATCCGGGTAGAGCATAAAACTGCCGTGGTCGGCGCGATAAATTGCGCTGGCAAACAGCGCTTCGACGACATCCGCTGCCTCATCTGTTCCGATTGTCCCGGCGCTCAGGGCTGCTACCTGGCCCTCAAGCATCGGGTAAAGGGTCTTGACAGCTACGGTGTCGGCATAGAACTGAGCGATGTTGTAGGCGTGGTACAGGCCGTCATCGCGCTTGTTGGCAGCATTACCGTGATCGATTATCGCTCGGGCATCGTCGAGCAGGTCGCGAACGCTGTCAATACCGCGTTCACACGTACCGCCCAGTGAACTTTGAGCGTAAACGCTCTCTCTGAAATTGGCAGCGGCGGAACCGAGCGCTCGCAGCGATCGATACCGAAGTGCGTCGAGGTCTGTATTCCCACCGAGGTCGACGCGCAATTGTGCAAGTGCCGTGGCCGTGTCGCCAAACCATGTATCGACTTCTTCAGTAAGTTCAAACGTGCCGGTGTCGCTGTCCAGCAGGTCCCACAGGAACTGAATATATCGTCGCATGTAATACAGGGTTACCATCGAGAGACCCTGACCTACGAGAGCATTATTCGCATCATTCCATTCGGGACGTTGCGTGTTGAGCCAGATTCCGCCGTTCACTACCATGTTGCCGAGCTTAGCGAGCAACGGCACGATGAGTTTTTCCAGCAGGTTAACCTGGTGGATCCCACCTGCCGCGTCCTGGATCAGCTTGCCATCGGCACCGAGCAATGCGACTCGTTCGTCGACCAGTTGCGCGACTTTCTTGTCGAAGACCACGGTGTTCTTCGGGTCAACGAACAACTGGTCGAGCGGCTTGATCCGGTAGGGTACGTTGGCATAACAGAACACCGGGTCGTGGAGCAATTTGCGCAATTTCTCGGGGTGAAAGCTACGCGACAGCTCGAGCAGCTTGAGCAGATAAATGATCTGGTGATCGCCCCAATACCCGATGTAGCTCCAGGGGTTGTCGGGTTCCTCGACTTCCCAGTCGATGCCTTCTTTGGTGATCCGATACGGGTTATAGCCATCAATCGTCGAGGCGTTTACGAATTTGGCGATCATATTTTCCACAAACTCGGGATAACTGAACGCAAGCGCTTCCCAGTTCTGGAAGATGTCGCGCCAATTGCCTTGATACGACAGCAGCTCACCACCGTGTTCATCTTTCAGACGAATCGCAAAATCGTTCCATGGGCGACTCGGGTCACCGTGACGGCGACCAAACGTAATTGGCAAATACTCGAGCGCAAGGCGGCGCAACTGCCTGTCACCGGTCTTGCGCATGGCTTCCAGGAGTTCGTCGGAGCGAACCCGCTCTGGCAAGGAGCGCAGGATTTCGTGATTGCGATCGTAGACGTGTTTGTTGAAACTCCGGACGGTTTGGCAAAAGTCATCGGTCCGGACGTTATATTGATTGGCTGCGACACCACCGCGCATCACGTTGAACAACACATTAGCGTAGTGATGTACGGAGACCGTCTCCTCGGCTGTTGCCTGAAAAGCATCGGCGGACGCCATGATTCTTGCTAGTTTGTCCGAACCATCAGCGATGCTTGACGATATGCGATCGTTAAGCGATGCGTCCGACAGCAGTGTCTTGCGCAGTTGCGCTACATCAGCCTGATTTTTTTGCACATCGAGTACGATGCGCCAGGTACTAGCTTGGTTTGGGGCAAGGCTTTCGCTATGGACCACAAAATAAGCGCCGCGTATACCGCGTTTGTGCCGCTCCTGGGTGAGATCATGCCCGTCGCGAAATGCGTCGAGCTGTTTGGTTGACACCAGCACTGTTGGATTTGCCAGGCCAAGACAGTAAGCCGTCGTTGCTTCGAGCGATTCACAGGGTTCGGCGCGATCTGTGATACCGGCATAGAGGTTGAGGAAAACCAGTCCAGACTGTGCGTCCAGCTCAGTCCATTTGTATGCGTCGACGAGATTGCTGGAGTTGGACTGTGCAACGCGTGGAGTGCCTGCGGGCAGAATGTTCTGCAAGCCGTCAACAAATTCGACGCGTGCACTGTCGGATCCGCAATTTTGCAGCTCGCAGTCGCGTACGAAACCATGCTCCGCGCTGGTCGCCCATGTGTAGCGAAAGACCAGGCCAAGGTCGTGATTGGTCTCTTCAAAACGCAGCTTGTCGCCCAGCGTACTCTTATAAAGGTTACGACTTACCGAGTATCGTCCGCGGTGTTCGCGGCTGAATGGTTCCCAAAAGCGCATACCGTCGACGCGGTGCAATCGCACGATCGTTCGCGGTCCAGTATGAGGCAGGCTCTCGTGAATCCTGTCGACGGGGACGTAAGGGAACAGGGCATTGTCGGGGGATACGCGTCCGGCGGTAAGCCCGCCTGTTGATGAGACGAATAACCAATGGTCGTCGGACGAAACCACGCTGATAAAGAAGGGCGCCATGCCGTCAACGTTACGAATAACGTAGTAGCGTTCACCGCCGATATCGGTAAATTCGCCGCTCACGGCACTGTTGTTTTTATTCATGGCGCGTCCGCCAGCAACAATGCACCGAATTAACCGGCCTCGATCCAGCCACGGTCTTTTGGCCCGCTCGGTACGTTTTCCAAGCCGATGAAATTCTCGCGTAACTCGCTGCATTGCCGTTCCGTCGCCAACGGCTGCTGACGTGATCCGAGTAGTTGCAGCCCTTCTTGTCAGTGCCTATGTCAATGGCCTGGTTGTCCAGCGACAGGTGATAGGCGAACGCATTGTGGCTGTACTGGTGATTGCGGCCAGAGATATCCTCGTCGAGGAAAACCTCCAGGCGGTCGTCGTCCCAATTCCGGGAAAGCGGGTCACGGCGACCATCGAACAAAATGTCGTCGACAGTCTCGGCAAGAACAAAGATCTTGTCATTTGCCCAGACCACTTTATACCGACCGGAAAAATCTTTTGCCGCGAATTCAGGGCCGAGGCAGCCATGATCAATATTTCGCCAGGACGCCTTGCTCCAGGCGCTGTCGGTCACCTGTCCGTCAATAATCGGTGCCGTCGCCGCCTGTGGCGCAAAGTATTTGCTGCGACCCTCGAGATGTGGCTCGGTCGAATCGGCGATCACGACAGGCGCTGCAAGGGTCGCGGCAGCAGGTAGGGTGAGTGCAGTTTTTCTTAGCGATTTCATTCGTATGCGCGTACCGATTTGCAGAAGTCCTATTTTTCGTCAGTCCCGGCAGGACCCTGTCGCACGGCAATTGATTGCCGACGGGCCATGCTGAGCACGCAGTCATGGTTTTCTGATCAAATATCGAAATGGCATTGACAGCGCTGTCAGGAAAAAGTATAAACCGAAATGACAACGCTGTCAGCATCCTTTTTTTGAGGAGAAATTGAGGCTGGGCGCAAGCAATCTGGGTACCGAACCACAATTCAATTGAATCTATGCCGGGGGCTTCGACGACTAAGAAAGAAACACTTCCGCGACTACCTGACAGCCAGGTGGCGCGGTTTGATCGGTCAGCAATGAAGAATCTTGGCGAATAATTAATCCCGAGGGGAAATAGACTATGCAGAACAATTTCGTGAGAAGTCCGCTGGCGCTAGCCGTTGCGATGGCGCTGGGTGCCGGAGGGCCGTCCCAGGCGGTGGCACAGGAAGCTGCGGAAGAGGCGGCTCAAGCCGCGGCGCGAGACGAAGAAGTCGTAGAGGAGGTCGTCGTTGTAGGCATACGCGGCTCCCTGTCTTCCGCACAGCTCATGAAGGAAAATGCGGACACCGTCGTCGACGGTATCACTGCGCAGGACATCGGTGCTTTGTCGGACCGTTCGGTTGCGGAGGCGCTGCAACGTGTGCCTGGCGTAAATATTGACCGCTACAAGAAATCGACAGACCCGGACCGTTTTTCGGTTGAGGGTGCCGACGTAATTATTCGCGGCTTGCCTTTTGTTCGCTCCGAACTGAACGGTCGGGACGTATTTTCGGCGACTGGCGGTACGGTGCTTAGTTTTAACGACGTGTCACCCGAACTGCTGGGCGGCATTCTCGTTTACAAAAACTCGACTGCCGACATGATTGAAGGCGGTATCGCGGGTACCGTTGATCTGTTAACTCGCAAGCCACTTGATACGGACGGCATGCGGTTTTCTGGCTCGCTGGAGTCGAATTACGGCGATCTGGAAGAAGAATGGTCGCCGACGTTCTCATTATTCGGTTCGAATACGTGGGATACGAGTGCCGGCCGATTTGGTTTGCAGGCAGGGTATGCCCAATCTGAACTGAGGACCAAGTCAAATGCGTCGCAAGTCACAGATCCTTGCTACCGTGACGATACGCTGGATGGGCCCTGTTATCGGGTGGTGCCGGTATCCTCGGGCGGAGTTGGTGATGAACTGAATTTCACACCCGAGACCTTTCCACCTGACGGCACTGTGGTGGTTCCCAAAGGCGCTGGTGTAAGAACCACTAGTTACGAGCGCGATCGCGAGGCGTTCTCGCTCGTCGGACAGTGGGAAAGCAACGATGGGCGACTGCTAGTAACTGCTGAGTACTTGCGGGCGGAAGCCGATCTGTTTGTCGATGAACATGCGATCCTGGCGCTGGTTAATGACGACGCGTTGTTCCCGACACCAGCGATTGGTTCAGACTGGACGTTCAATAACAACGGCACGTTCCAGACTGGCACACTTTCCCAGGTTGCGTGGCGTGGCGGTGATCCATTTGACTGCCTGCCAGGGTCGCTCGATCCACAGACGGGCACGCCTCCTTGTAACTCGACGCTTGGTGTTCCAACCGAATTGCTGCGCTTCCAGCGGCAGGACGATTCAGTGACCGAGGACTACTCGCTGGATATTACCTGGCACGTAAATGACAGGCTAAGTCTGAATTTTGAAGCCCAGCATGTCGATTCGGAGCGCTCTGAAGACGGCATTATCAGTGCAATGCAGACTTACTCGGATATTTTCCTGGATATGCGGGGTGAAACACCCGACGTTCGATTCGGAGTGCCGACCACAGAAGATGGTTCGACGGATCCTAACTATTTCACCAATCCGGATCGGACATTTTACAGCTTCCTGCTGGATAGCCAGATTCAGAATGAGGGTGACATGGACACCTTCCGGGCTGATCTGGATTACCACGTAAGTGATGACGGCATTATCCGGGACGTGAAATTCGGTGCTCGCTGGTCTGATCGTGAACGGATAACCCGTGATAACAGATTCGCCAACTGGGGAGTGCTGTCTGCTCCGTGGAGCGGCTTTACACCAGCAACATACGCCAGTGATCCAACTGGCGATATTTCGTCTTATGCAAATGTCGCTGATCCCTTCACAGGTTTTCAGCGCGGCAATGCGTCCACACCCGTACCGGGCGGCGCTGCGACTTTCTTCGGCGGCAACAACATGCTGGCAGAGTACTTCAACGGCACTACGGAGCAGCAAGCAAATGATATTCACGCGCTGAACCCGTTCGCTTCCTGGGGAATTGCCTGGCAACCCGTCGGCAGCCGCGCAGGATTGGTCGAAGACGTGTTCCGGGAGGGCGAAATTTCGGACGTTGGCGAAGAGACCCAGGCGGTCTATGCGCGTGTTGATTTCGTGTTTGACACCAAAATGCCGATCGAAGGCAACTTTGGTGTTCGCTATGTGGAAACGACTATCGAGTCCAATGGCTTACTGCAGTTTCCCACGATTCCACCAGACCCGACCCTGTGTCAGAACCCCCCTCCGGGCGGACTGCCAGGTTATTGTTCCCTGTCACCGGAACGAGAGGCTGAGTTCCTTTCTGCCTTCACCGGTGAGCTGATCGACGATTCCGCAGACATTAAGTACGACGATTGGCTGCCAAGCTTTAACATCAAAATGGGTGTGACAGATAATTTCTTGCTTCGAGCAGCGATTTCGAAGGGCATCTCACGGCCTGACTTGGCGTCCTATGCGACCGGCGGCGCGTTTTTTGACAATACCAATGCCCTTCGTGACCAGGGTACTCTGGAAACTGGCCCAATGTTTGCCGTCAATACGGGTAACAGACTTCTCACGCCGATCGAGGCCTGGAATTACGATATATCGGCCGAATGGTATTTCAAAGATGTTGGCTCGCTGACCTTCGCACTTTTCAAAAAGGACTTTGAAGCGCTGATTACTCAGGGCGCGACGGTGCGCGATTTCGTAAGTGACACTGGCAACACTAACGCTACGGTTGAAGTTCGCGGTCCCAGCAACGTCGAAGACGGCAGCATGGACGGATTTGAGTTAGCGTATCAGCAAGTATTTGACTTTCTGCCTGGGGTTTTTAGCGGTCTTGGAATGCAGGTGAGCTACACCTACGTGGACGGCGGTGAATTAGCGACCCCGGAAGACAGTGTGACACGTAGTCCATTTGCTGACGGCCTGCCGTATGTTGGTATTTCAGAAGACACGGTCAACCTGGTGGCGTTCTTTGAGAATGACAAATTGTCTGCGCGCCTTGCTTATAACTGGCGGTCTGAATTCCTTATCACTCCAAGAGACGACATTTTCCCATTCTCACCGATCGTGGGCGAAGACACCGGGCAACTTGACGGTTCCTTCTTCTACAATATCTCCGATAGCCTTAAGGTTGGAGTCCAGGCGGTCAATCTTCTCGATGAGGTAACGAGAACGTCGCAGGTTATTGACTTCGACGGTACACAAATGCCGCGATCCGCTTTCAGGAATGATCGACGATATACGGTAGTGCTTCGTTACCAATTCGAGTAAGGGTTCGATACCAGCTCTGGCCTTCGGCTATTGTGCCAACAATGGAAGCCGGGTCTCCCTAATCAAGGAGCCCGGCTTTTTTTGCCGAATGGCCGCCTCCGGCAAGCGACGAGGATGGCGAGGACTGATCACAATTCGCAAACAACAAACACTAAAGAGTAAACTGCCAGAAGTCCGATGATGCGGCGAATGCGGCCATTTGAAAAAGTGAATTAGCTTTGAGTATCAAGAACGTAGTGATTGTGGGTGGCGGGACTGCTGGCTGGATGGTGGCAGCGGCATTCTCGCGTTTTGCAAGTAAGGGGCTAACCAACGTCACCCTGGTTGAATCTGAAACAGTTGGTGTGGTCGGTGTGGGTGAGGCGACGATCCCGCCATTCCTTGCTTTCAATAAATTCCTGGGTATCAATGAGGCGGACATGCTGGCGGCAGTCGGCGGCACATTCAAACTCGGCATCCAGTTCGTTAACTGGGGCAAGTTGGATGACAGCTATTTTCACCCATTCGGCAATTATGGCTACGAATTTGATGGTGTAGCGTTTCACCAGATATGGCACAAGTTTCGAAAACACGGTGATCCCCGGCCGCTGTATCTCTTCAATGTCGAAACCATGGCCGCGCAGTACGGCAAGTTTGCCATTACAAACCCAAACGCCCGCGGTGACCTGCCGCCGGTTAATTACGCCTACCATCTTGATGCGATTAAGTACGGTCAGTATTTGAGAAAATTTTCGGAAGCGCGTGGCGTCAAGCGAGTTGAGGGACTGGTTGAGAACAGCAGCCTGAATTCAGAGACCGGTTTCGTTGAATCGATAACGCTGATAGATGGTCAGAAAATTGAAGGCGATTTCTTCGTCGATTGTTCTGGATTTCGCGGCCTGCTGATCGAGCAGGCGCTTGAGACTGGCTATGAAGACTGGACCCACTGGTTGCCTTGCGATCGGGCGTGGGCGGTGCAGTCAGACCAGCCCGAAGATCCTCTGCCGTATACCAGGGCAACCGCGCATTCGGCAGGATGGCAGTGGCGGGTGCCGCTGCAGCATAGGCTTGGTAATGGCCACGTATTTTGCTCAAGTTACATGTCCGATGATGAAGCGCTGAAAATCCTGTTGGATAATCTGGATGGTGAACCGACCATCGAGCCAAGATTGTTGAAATTCGTAACCGGGCATCGCAAGAAATTCTGGAACAAGAACGTCGTATCCATTGGCCTTTCGTCCGGCTTTATGGAGCCGCTTGAGTCAACGTCGATCCACCTTATTCATACCGCCATAACAAAAATGATGCTGATGTTCTCGCTGGGTGGTGTACAGCCTGAGCAGGAAACGATTTACAACAGACTGGCACTCAAAGAGTTCCGCAAGATCAGGGACTTTCTGGTGCTGCATTACAATGCAACGACTCGCGATGATAGCGAGTTCTGGAACTATTGCCGAACGATGGGCGTGCCGGATAGCCTGACCGAAAAAATCGAGCTGTTCAGGTTAAACGGACAATTTTTCCGCGAGGAAGATGAGTTGTTTACTGTAACAAGTTGGGCGGCGGTGATGCTAGGGCAAGGCATTCGACCAGGTAGTTATAGCCCGTTGGTTGATGCGCTGGAAGATGAAAAATTAGTCAAAGAAGTACAAGAGATGGAAAAATCAATTAAGTATGTCGTGCATCACATGCCTAAGCATGCCGACTTTTTGCAACGATATTGCCCCGTTGGTACACCTGCATGATCCTGGTTTGCGAAGTAAATTAACGCATTGAGTTTATCGGAACTCAATAAACAGGTTGGTAGTCAACCGACCAGTTGCCGGGTCTGAATTAATATCTTTAGCCGAGCGGATGTTTCCTGAATGCAACAGGGTTCCAGGATAGATCACTAGTCGATTTGCTTTGTGATCCACGGTACCGAGGCGTAGAAAATGATCGTCAGACTCATAAAAGTAGTCTTGTTTGGGCGGCGATTTCTGAATTAATGATTGAGCTGATTGAATCAGTTTGTCGGTTCGATCGACGGTTATGTTTTCAAATCCGGTGGGGCGGTGACTGTAGAACGAAGTGCCTCCAAAGTCGCCCTCATTAATGTATTGCATCGCTGCAAAGAAATACGGATTCGTGCTATCAAAGTGTGGAATTCGCTGTTGCAGGCTGAGATCTTCCGGCGCGAGCGTCACGATCGAGAAATAGCCTGCGTTTAGATGTGCCAGACTCGAATGTGGGAGTGCGTAGTTCTGGCGAATCAGAGACACAACAAGAGGGAAGACCGATTCGGCGTACGATCGGGCTAATTCCGCGCGCTGTCCGGGATAAGACGTGTTTGATTCATGTTCGAATTTTGACGCAGAAATCGCGATGTCGCGAACCGCGCTAAGATCTTCCAGTACGTCATCGCAAACGACAACACATGTTTTCTCCTCGCCAATGTAATACAACCGTTGCGAGAAATTGGGGTTGACCTTAATGTCTTTCGTCTGCATGCCAAAGCCAGTCTTTGCCGTCCGGTTACTCGTCCCAAATCAGCCGTTGTGACAAGATCATCCTGGCCTTTCTGGCTTGGCCGGGATTCAGCGATGTGACGATATCTTCAACGCTATCGGGCAAATGCGCGGCAGGGTCATCGCCTGTCTGAAAGACAAAATGATCAAAGTAGTCACGCCAGGCGCGCCGTTGTGCTTCGTCAAGACCTGCTATCGAAAACATTGCGTGTAGCAAGCTGTCGTATGAGGAGACGCCGTAATCTGATCTGCCATCCCACCAGTAATTGACAAGTACATTAAATGATTCCAGCGATCGTACGCCATGCCACCAGAGACTGGGAATAAAGATGGCATCGCCTGGCTCCAGTGTAGTCGTTTGGGCTGTGGCGAGCGCGTCAGTAAATCGTGGAAACTTCTCGAGGTCCGGGTTCCAGGGGTCCACCAGGCTGATCGGCATCCCGCCTGGCGTCGTTAGCATTGGACCGATATAGAGGTTGGCAAGCTGCTCCGGCGGGAAAAGTACAAATTCGCGTCTGCCAGTCACGACGCAAGCGAGGTTCTTGTCTTCATCAAAGTGCGGCGCGACCTTACCTCTATTACTGATCCACATACTGGGTGCAATATCGTCGTCCAGCAAATCGTTCGGATTCTGCTTCTCGAAATCCGGTAACTCGTCTCGAATGGAAAGCGCTTGAACGGCGATGGAGTGTGATGTCACCACATCAGCCATAGATTGCAGTTCCTTGAGTACTTCACGCAGCGGAAATTGACCTTGTTTGAAATTGACGCCCGTGAGTGTGTCATTGTAGAAAAACCGACCTTCGGCCTCTGGCGGCGCGGCGAGGGTACGTACGGGCTTGCCGATTGCGAGGCGGCTCAAGTATGCGCAAGCAGCCTCGGGTGATGCGGCGCATTGCTTGACAGCCGGCCAATCCTTGACGATCGACCGGACAACGAGAGGTTGACCGGCAGGCAAAAGCTCGTTGTGAAACGTGTCAAAGTCTATGCGTCGGTGCTCGGCGATTTGCTTCAATTTTCATTCCTGGATAGGCCGAGTTTGAGTTGGCCAACATTCTGAATTATATCGAAATATTGCTGATTCATGTACTCTAATCAGCAGACAAAGCCAGTAGAAATGGTTCAGGGAGTTCAAATGAAGTATTCCCATTGTGTAACCGTGCTGATCGCGGCAGCGGTGCTCGAAATTTCCGGTTGCGCAAAACGGCAACCCGGTTTTGGGTCCGATTGGGCGATGAATGTCGGCGGTCCGGCATATAGAGGTTCGGACGGAACCGAGTACCTGGCAGATGAATCGATTAGCGGCGGCGACATTGGTCGGATCGAGTCTGTAAAGGGTACGCAAGACGAGTTTCTGTACCAAAGCTACCGAGAGGGTGAGATCGAAATCTCGCGCCCTGTTGCTAATGGTGATTTCGACATCACGTTTCATTTCGCCGAGCCTGAGGACATCGGGGGTCGCGAACGCCTGTTTGACATTATCGTCAACGATCAAGTCGTACTAGAGGATCTCGATGTTATGGCGCAACGCGACGGGCAGGTACGCGCCGGGTTGGCCGTTACTGTGCCGAATGTCCTCATTGACGACGGCCAGTTGCGAGTCAGGTTTAACGCATCGGCAAAACAGGCAGTGCTGAGCGCAATAGTGGTGCGGAATAAAAATCGGCCGGCTAAAGTCTGGCAGTTGGTATGGAGTGATGAATTTGACGAGGACGGCCCACCAGATCCGGAGAACTGGAGCACTCAGGAGTGGCCACCGGGTGTCGTCAACAATGAGGATCAGGCGTACACGGCGCGGAGCAAGAATGTTCGAGTAGAAGACGGTCACCTGATCATCGAGGCTTTCAGGGAGGACTTTGACGGCGCGCTGTATACGTCTGGTCGGATACACTCTGCGGGCAAGCAGGATTTCCTGTACGGGCGCTTTGAGGCTCGAGCCAAACTACCCAGAGGACAGGGAAATTGGGCGGCAATCTGGATGCTACCCAGCGATCCGTTCAGGTACGCAACAAACTGCAGTGACATTCCGGATTGGCAGGGCAATAGCGATTGCGACGCTTGGCCAAATTCGGGCGAGATCGACATTCTCGAGCATGTTGGCTATTTGCATGGCCACATTCATGGCACGGTACATAATCGCGCCTATTATTTTGTCAATCACGAGCAGCGCAAAGGCCGCGCTATTTTTCCCGATGTCTCCGAGAAGTTTCACGAATACATCGTCGAGTGGCATCCGGACCGTATCGACATGTACGTCGACGACACCTTATATTTCACGTACACAAACGAGGAGAAAGGCTGGCGAGAGTGGCCCTTTGACCACCCATACCACTGGATTATCAATCTCGCGATCGGCGGGGACTGGGGTCGTGCCGGTGGTCCAGTCGACGATTCTGTATTTCCACAGCGGCTGGTGGTGGACTACGTGCGTGTATACCAGTTGCAGGAATAGCGTCCACCCCTGAAAGCAGTCCGGCGCGCTGCGCCGCGACTCCCAGGATTGCAGTTGCCAGGCCGACGAACAGGATCGCAATGGCGCGGCGCATATACGGGCGCATCGTAGCTGTATTGCTCGCCACGTGAATCGACAATGGTCATACCATAAGGAACCCCGGAACCGTAAAACCGGTCGGATTTCCTGGCTCTTTGCCAGAGCGATACGGCCAATACACTGACGAGTGCCGAGTATGCAGCCAGCAACACAAAGTCAGGCAACTTTCTTGCCACCCAGACACCGAAAATGGCGACCGGAACTGCGATGCAAATCGCTACAGGAAACATGAATCAATACAAGGCGAAATCGATATTTGACTATCCGCGGTGTCGAAATCGAGCTGTTGGGGCTTTATTGCCGTGGCAGACGAAATGACGCGGGCATGGCTTCGAAATTTGACCGGAAGGGGTTGATGTCGATGCCGCCACGGCGCTGGAAGCGCGCGTAGACCGACAGTTGCGTCGGACGGCAACGCCGCAGAATATCCATGAACATGCGTTCGACACAGGCCTCGTGAAAGTCGTTGTGTTCGCGGTAGGACACGATGTACCTGAGCAGGCCGGCACGATCGATCTGTGGTCCGCTATAGGCAATCAGCACGCTGCCGAGGTCCGGCTGGTCGGTGACCGGGCACAAGCTGCGTAACAGGTGGGAGTACAGGCGTTCGCTGACGATCGCCGTGCCTGTCGATAACAAACTCGCATCAACATCGTACACATCGCAACGCGCCGCAATGTGATCGATGCAATCGCCCGGTGGCGAGCTGAGCGGCAAAGCCGCCGCCGGCGAGCACAGCCGCACCTCGACCGCGGCACCGGCGCTGCTGCTGAGGTCGTGCGCGATCACATCGCGCAATGCATCGGCCGACGCATAGCGGCTCATGGTGAAGGAATTCAGGTAAAGCTTGAGTGATTTCGATTCGATCAGGCAGGGCGAATCAAACGGCACGCGAAACTCGGCCACGGCAACTTGCGGCACGCCCGCCGGATTCAGCCAGGTCAGTTCCCAGGCGGTCCAGATGTCGCTACCGAAGAACGGAAAATTATCTTCCAAACCAATGGCTTGCCGGCTTGCGCGGCGCGCGATCGCGAATAGCAGGCCGGGCTCATACTGGTTCCTGTAGCGGCTGGCTTTGCCGAGTGGTGATTCGTTGTTCATGAGCAGAGTTTACGGTTTTAGTCAGGTACAATACCGGCCTTTTTCGCGGCCTGAAGTAACCGCTCCAGCTATGAGCCCAGCAGACAAGTTATCCAATACCAAGCGCGGCTATATCATCCCGATTGGCGGTGCCGAAGAAAAGCTCAACAATCCTGAGATCCTGGATCGATTTATCGATATTTGCGGCGGCAAGACCGCGCGCATCAGCATCATCCCGACCGCGTCCGAAATGGATGATACGGGACGCAACTACGAAAAGCTGTTTCGCAAGATCGGCATAAAACACGCGAAGGTGCTGCCGCTGGAAACGCGTAAGGACTGCAACGACAGCGAGCACCTCGATTATCTGTCGCAATCCGATGGCGTATTTTTGACCGGCGGCAATCAGTTGCGACTGTCGACCACCCTCGGTGGAACCGCGGTCGCGCAAATGATTCGCCGTCGCAACGTGGCCGGCATGCACGTGGCGGGCACCTCGGCGGGCGCCGCGTTCATGCCGGAGCACATGATCGCGGGCGGCTTTGAGGGCAGCACGCCGACCCCCGACCTGGTCACCATGGCGCCGGGTCTCGGCCTGACCAATAAGGTGATTATCGATCAGCATTTTCGGCAGCGTGACCGCCTCGGGCGGCTGCTGACGGCACTGGCCTATAACCCGTTCGCCGTGGGCATTGGCCTGGACGAGGACACGGCGGCCTTTATCGGTCCGAATGATCAACTGGATGTGGTCGGTAGTGGCGGCATTACGGTGATTGACCCTACGGATCTGAGCTATTCTTCCATGGACCGGGCTCGACGTGGCGAGCCGGTCAGCCTGATCGGTGTAGGGCTGCATATCCTGGTGGCGGGCGGACGTTTTAATATCGTGTCGCGGGAGGCGGCGCCCGAATAATAGAAAAAGGCAGGATCAGAATAATGAAAATTGTAAGCACCAATGTTTACGTTGGTCCCAACGTGTATGCGCTGTTTCCGGTCGTGCGCCATGTGCTCGATCTCGGCGAACTTGATGACTGGCCTACCGGCAGGCTCGGCGAAGACTTCATTGCGCCGTTGCTGCAAAGTCTGCCAGGCCTGCACGAGCACGGCTGTTCGTACAAGGAGCCCGGCGGATTCGTGCGCCGCATGCGTGAGGACGGTGGCACCTGGCTGGGGCACGTCATGGAGCATGTGGCCATCGAACTGCAGAATATCGCAGGGTCACCTGTCACCTTTGGCCGCACCCGGTCAATTGACGGCCAGCCCAGGCACTACAACATGGTGTTTCAGTACAAGGACGAGGCCGTTGGTCGCGAGGCCAGCACGCTCGCCCTGAACTTGTTGCACAGCCTGCTGCCCGCCAGGCTAAAACCCGTCGGGGCGCCTGCCGAGGATTGGAACTTCGCCGCACAGCGCGATGAATTTATTCGTTATGCGCAGCAGCGCGCATTCGGGCCGAGCACGCAGTCGCTGGTCGACGCCGCCACAGCACGTGACATTCCCTGGCTACGCCTCAACGAGCAAAGCCTGGTGCAGTTCGGGCATGGCCGCTACCAGCATCGCATTCAGGCCACAACCACAGGCCGCACCAGCAACATCGCCGTGGAACTGGCATCCGACAAGGAAGAGACCAACAGCATCCTGCGTGACCTTGGTTTGCCGGTGCCAAGCCAGCGCGCCGTGCGTTCGGCACGCGATGCCGTGCGGGTCGCGGAACGCATCGGCTATCCGGTCGTGGTCAAACCGCTGGCCGGCAATCACGGTCGCGGCGTGTCCATCAATCTCAAGACGCCGGCGGAAGTGGAGGTGGCGTTCGACAAGGCACAGGAACATGGGCGTACCGTGGTCGTCGAGTCGTACATCGAAGGCATGGACCATCGTTTGCTCGTAGTGAACGGGCAATTGGTGGCCGCAGCGAAACGCGTGCCCGGCCATGTCGTTGGCGATGGTGAGCACTCTGTCGAGCAGCTGGTCGAAATCGTCAACCAGGATCCGCGCCGCGGCGTCGGCCACGAAAAAGTACTGACCCGGCTCGAGTTTGATCACCAGGCGGAGCGCCTGCTCGCCAGGCTTGGCTACGATCGCAACACGGTGCCGGCAAAAAGCGAGGTCGTCTACCTGCGCTCAACGGCAAACCTCTCGACCGGCGGTACCGCGATCGATGTCACCGACATTATTCACCCGGACAATCGCGAAATGGCAATCCGCGCGATTAATGCGATCGGTCTCGACATTGGCGGCGTGGATTTTCTTTGTAACGACATTACCGAATCCTATCGTGAGGCAGGTGGTGGTATTTGCGAGGTGAATGCCGGTCCCGGCTTCCGCATGCACGTCGCGCCGAGCGAGGGCAAGGCCCGCGATGTCGCTGGCCCGGTGATCGAAATGCTGTTCCCGCCCGGCACGCCAAGCCGCATCCCGATTGCGGCGGTTACTGGCACTAATGGCAAGACGACCACTTCGCGCATGCTGGCGCACATTTTGAAGATGGCCGGCCGCACGGTCGGCCAGACCTCGACGGACGGTGTTTATATCGATGGCAAGCTCAGCGTGGCTGGCGATATGACAGGACCGGTGTCCGCGCAAATGATCCTGCGCGATCCATCCGTGGATGCGGCTGTGATGGAGGTTGCGCGCGGCGGTATCGTACGCAGTGGGCTCGGCTTTCAAAAGTGCAATGTTGCCTGCTGCCTGAATGTAACCGCTGACCACCTCGGCCTGCGCGGCATTGATACGCTCGAGCAGCTGGCCGAGGTGAAGCGTGTGCCGATCGAGATCGCCACGGATGCAGCGGTACTCAATGCCGATGATCCATTGTGCCTGCAGATGGCGGATTACACCGAGGCGGCGCGGCTTTGTTACGTGACCATGAACCCGGCGCACCCGCTGGTGAAAAAGCACATCCAGGCCGGCGGCCAGGCGTTCGTGCTCGAACAAGGCATGAACGGGCACATGATCACGATCTATGACCGCGACGGGCACACGCCGCTGCTGTGGACGCACCTGATTCCGGCGACCATCGAAGGCCGTGCCATGCACAATGTGCAAAACGCGATGTTTGCCGCGGCACTCGCCTATAACATGAATATTGGACTGGAAGATATTCGCCATGGCTTGCGAACATTTGATTCGACATTCTTCCAGGCGCCGGGTCGTACCAATATCTATGACGAGCACCCGTTCCGCGTGATATTGGACTATGCACACAACCCCGCGGCGGTCAGGGCCATGTGCAACCTGGTCGACCGATTCGATGTGGATGGCAAGCGCATCGTGGTGCTGGCCGCACCGGGCGACAGGCGCGATGTGGATATTCAGGAAATTGCCAACATTGCGGCAGGGCACTTCGACCATTACATCTGTCGCTGCGACGATAATCGTCGTGGTCGGGGAGAAAATGAGGTTGCCACGATGCTGAAAGACCATCTGCTTGGCGCAGGTGTGGCCGCCGATCAGATCGAAGTCATCGCCGACGAGCAGCAAGCCGTCACGCGAGCGCTCGGAATTGCGGCGGCCGGTGACCTGGTACTGGTCCTTGGTGACAACATCAAGCGTACCTGGAAGCAAATCATCTATTTCAATGCCGGCGCACGCAAGGACGAGGCGACGAAAAAGGCGCCGGTTGCGGTCGAGCTGCCACAAATCGAGGGCTTCAGCTTCGACGACGACATTGAAATCATCAGTGATGAGCGAGGAGTTCGGATAGCGCGCGAAGAAGGCGACTGATGAAGTTTCTCGAAGCGCGCCGACTCACCGGTCCGAGCCTGCATGGCGATCTGCCCGGAGCAGTTCTCGATATTGACTGTACGGCTGCGGAGGCGGAACGCGTCGTCGGCGCATGGCGAAATCATGTAACACGCATGCTCACTGATCTTGACTGGCAGCATGTCAGCACCAGCGTATTACGACTTGAGGGCGGCGTGAGCCTGTTCTTTCCTGCCGCCATCGATGCTCTGTATGCGGCGTCGGCACTCAACGAGTGGGCCTGGGCAGCGTGCGAGGCTGAACTGAACGGCAGCGAAGAGCCCGACTACGCGGCAAGCCTCGAGGCAATTCGCAATGCAATTGCGGCAGAGTCGAACACGCCTTTGCTGCAATTGCAGGCCACGGCGGCCGCCGGCAACACTTCGTTTCTCTGGGACGATGACACGGTGTCGGTTGGACTCGGCCGCCACTCGATCAGCTGGCCGGCGCGACAAATCCCGGATCTCGCCACGATTGACTGGGCGCGGCACGGCAACATCCCCGTCGGCCTGGTAACCGGCACCAACGGCAAGACCACGACAGTTCGCCTGGCGGCGCACATCCTGCGTGCCGCAGGCAAGAACGTGGGCCTGAGTTCGACCGATTGGGTCGCGGTCAATGACCGCATCATCGATCGAGGTGACTGGTCCGGTCCGGGCGGTGCCCGCACTGTGTTGCGCGACAAAAATGTCGATGTGGCCGTGCTTGAGTGCGCGCGTGGCGGACTGCTGCGACGCGGGCTTGGTGTGACGCTGGCGGATGCTGCGCTGATTACCAATATCGCCGCGGATCATCTCGGCGATTTCGGCTCACGGAGCCTGGCTGAGTTAACCGAGGTCAAATGGGTCATCGGTCGTGCGGTGCGTGCCACCGGCCGGCTGATTCTGAATGCAGACGACCCGTTACTGGTCGCGAAGGCGAGTTCTTTTGCGGGCGAGATCATCTGGTTCTCACTGCACGCGGACAACCGCACGATCGCCGAACACCGCGCGGCAGGGGGAAGCGCATTTATGCTCGAGGGTCACGATCTGCTGCTCTGCGACGGTGATGAGAGCGAATTGATATGCCGTGACAGCGATATACCGATAACGCTAAATGGCGCGGCACGTCACAATACAGCGAACGCACTTGCGGCCGCCGCGCTGAGTTCCTGCCTTGGCGCAACGCGCGCCGACATTCGCGCCGGCCTGACCTCGATGTCACAGCAGGGCAATCCGGGTCGCTGCAACCTGCATGACATTGGCGGTCGCAAGGTGCTGGTTGACTTTGCGCATAACCCGCACGCCATGCGTGCCGTGCTGGAAATGGCGCGAGCCCTGCCTGCCAGGCGGCGTGTGCTGTGTTTCGGGCAGGCCGGCGACCGTCCCGACGAACTGATTCGCCAGCTGGTGCGGCAAGCCTGGGCAATCGGCCTGGACCGGATCATTATTTCCGAACTTGCCGACTACTATCGGGGCCGCGAGCCAGGTGCGGTGTATGCGCTTATGCACGATGAATTCCTGAAATGCGGCGCGCACCCGGCACAGATCGAACACTTTGATCAGGAGCTGGATTCCCTGGCTGCGGCGTTAGCATGGGCAAGCCCCGGCGACCTGGTCATCATGCTCGCGCTCGACGACCCGCAAGCGGTCCGCGATCACCTCAGGACGCGCTGACTGTCACCGCGACGTGAGGAGCTGCCAGTGGCGCGCTTCGACCGGCATGATTGAAAGCCGGTTGCCGCGTCGTGCCACGATCATGTCCGCAAGCGCCGGCTGCGACTTGATCTCGGTGAGTGTAATCGGGCGTTCGAGTTTGCGTACGAACTCGATATCGACAAGGATCCAGCGCGGATTGTCCGGCGTGCTCTTCGGATCGAAGTATTCTGACTTGCGATCAAATTGCGTCGGATCGGCGTAGGGCCTGCTGCAGACACGCGCGATACCGGTGATCGCCGGTTCGGCGCAACTGGAGTGGTAGAAGAAAATTTGGTCGCCGACCCGCATCTCGTCGCGCATCATGTTGCGTGCCTGGTAATTGCGAATGCCATCCCATCGCTCGCGACCTTTGCTTGCCAGGTCATCGATACTGAAAACATCGGGCTCGGACTTCATCAACCAGTATTTCATCAATTCGTTTTCTGGCAATGGACAAGGCCGGGAAGTCTAGCATGTAGGGAGCATGCCTCTATGTTAGGATTGCGCCGGACAGCCCCGCAGAGGTCTTCGACGTATGGCTAACATGCTGGCAAATATTTTCGGCTCATCGCCGGTATTTCCGCTCGAAAAGCACATGGGGATAGCGTTTGATTGCGCCAAACAGCTGCGCGGTTTTTTCGCCGCAGTGGTCGCTGGCAATTGGGACGAAGCGTCCGCAATGCGGGCAAAAATCGTCGATCTCGAGCACGAAGCGGACCAGGTCAAGAAAGAAATACGCTTGCACCTGCCAAAGAGTCTTTTCATGCCGGTGCCGCGCGAGGACCTGCTCGAGCTGTTGCTGGTGCAGGACAAGATTGCGAATCGCGCCAAGGACGTGTCCGGCATCGTCATCGGGCGCAAGATGGCAATCCCGCAGTCGATTGCCACACTATTTCTCGAATTCGTCGAGCGCAACATCGATGCAGCGAGACAGGCGCGCAAGAGCGTGCGCGAGCTGGATGAGTTATTCACGGCGGGGTTCAAGGGCGCCGAGGTCAAGCTCGTAACGGCATTGATCGAGGAACTCGATCAAATAGAAACGGAAACCGACGACAAACAGGTCGCGTTGCGTGCGGCGTTGTTCAAGATCGAGGCGGGCCTGAACCCGATCGATGCGGTATTCATGTACAAAGTTATCGACCTGATGGGTGAGATTGCGGATATGGCCGAGCGCGTCGGCCGCCGCCTCGAGTTGCTGCTCTCACACTAATAATAAAGCTGTCGCAGTTAGTCCGGCTCCCAGGGGGTAAGATGGAAGCAGAGTTTATCTACATCGGCCTGGCCGCCCTGTTCGGCCTTTTCATGGCCTGGGGTATTGGCGCCAATGACGTCGCAAATGCGATGGCAACGTCGGTCGGATCCAAAGCGCTGACAATCAAACAGGCCATCCTGGTGGCGGCTGTTTTCGAATTCATGGGCGCAGTGCTGGCTGGCGGCGAGGTCACGTCGACCATTCGCAGCGGCATTGTTGATGCCGGGCTGCTCTCCGACACACCCGAATTGCTGGTTTACGGCATGCTCGCATCACTGCTGGCCGCCGGCACCTGGCTCGCGCTTGCATCGGCGAAAGGCTGGCCGGTGTCGACTACGCACTCGATCGTCGGCGCAATCGTCGGTTTCGCCGCGGTCGGTATCGGCATCGATGCCGTGCAATGGGGCAAGGTCGGAACCATCGTCATGAGCTGGGTGGTATCACCGCTCACTGCGGGCTTCATTGCCTACCTGATTTACCAGTCAGTGTTGAAACTCATTTTGCACCAGGACGATCCGCTGGAAAGGGCCAAGCGCTACGTGCCGGTGTACATTTTTTTTGCTGCATTCACCATTACCCTGGTTACCATTCTCAAGGGCTTGCAGCACGTTGGCCTGGACCTGAGTTTGCAGAACAGCTACTACCTGGCAATTGTTATTGCCGTTAGCATCGCCCTGATTGGCGCAGTCGCTATCCGCAATATCCGACCCGACAAAAAGGCCGAGAAGAAACAGCATTTTCACACCGTAGAGCGCGTTTTCGGCGTGCTGATGATCGTTACCGCCTGCGGTATGGCGTTCGCGCACGGCTCGAACGATGTCGCCAATGCAATCGGTCCGCTTGCGGCGGTCATCAGCGTTGCGCATAGCGGGGCGGTCGCTTCCCAGTCAGCCTTGCCGATATGGGTACTCATGCTCGGTGGTGGCGGTATCGTCATCGGCCTGGCGACCTTTGGCCGGCACGTGATCGCGACCGTTGGCCAGAAGATCACGCAACTGACACCGAGCCGTGGTTTCGCTGCCGAGCTGGCCGCGGCGACGACAATCGTCATTGCATCCGGTACCGGCATGCCAATTTCAACCACGCACACTTTGGTCGGAGCTGTGCTCGGCGTGGGCCTGGCGCGCGGCATCGAGGCCATTGACCTGCGTGTCGTCGGCCGGATCTTCGTATCCTGGGTGGTGACAATCCCGGCGGGTGCCTTACTGGCCATTGTATTCTTCACTATCTTCAAGGCTGTGTTGCCTTAGACAAAGAGGATCTCCTGCATGCGTTGCTGGTTCGGAATCGTGGTCGCGTTGCAGGTGGCGCTCGCCGCTACCATAGCGAACGCGCAATCAATCGCCGGCTATGACGAGGTGCACCAACCGGTGTACGGCCGCTTTGGCATGGTTGCGGTGCAAAACCGGGTTCCTGCCGAGATTGGCGCGCGCGTCCTCGAGGACGGCGGCAGCGCTGTGGACGCTGCGGTTGCGATCGGATTTGCGGTAGCGGTTACGTTGCCGCGCGCCGGCAATATCGGCGGTGGCGGCTTCATGCTGATCTACGATGCGGCCACCGACGAGGCGATCTCGGTTGACTACCGCGAAATGGCGCCGCTCACTGCGACCCGTGACATGTTCCTCGATGAGTCCGGCAATGTCGATCCGAACTTGTCGCGCAGCTCGCACAAGGCATCGGCGGTGCCGGGAACGGTCGCCGGACTTTATCTCGCACACCAGAGATTCGGCAAATTGCCCTGGCGGCGGCTGGTCGAACCGGCCATCGAGCTGGCGCGAAACGGCATCGTTGTAACGCATGACTATGCGACCACGATGGCTAGAAACCAGCCGCGCAACTGCCGCAATGAGGCGACCTGTGGTTATTTCTACAAACCGGGCAAGGTTCCCTACGAAATGGGCGAACGCCTGGTGCAGGCCGATCTTGCCAATACCTTGCAACTGATTGCAGACCAGGGTCCGGACGCGTTTTATCGCGGCGCGATCGCCCAGAAGATTGTTGCCGAAATGCAGGCAGGCGGCGGACTCATCGATATGGCCTCACTGGCTGCTTACAAACCCGTCTGGCGTGAGCCGCTACGCGGCAACTATCGCGGCTACGACCTGGTGGTGATGCCGCCGTCCAGTTCCGGCGGCGTGCATGTGCTGCAGGCACTCAACATACTGGAGCATTACCCGATCGCCGCGATGGGGTCGGGCAGCGCCGACGAGGCACATGTGCTCATCGAGGTCATGCGGCTTATCTATGCGGATCGCAGCGAACATCTGGGCGATCCGGACTTTTACCCGGTGCCGGTCGGCTGGTTGAGCAGTGAAAAATACGCAGCAGAACTCGCAGCGACCATTGATTTGCGCAAGGCGCGGCCATCGACCGAGGTCAAACCGGGCACCCCGCCGGCCGCCGAAAGCGAGGATACGACACATTATTCCGTTATCGATGCCGACGGTAACGTGGTGTCCAATACTTACACATTGAACACCTCGTACGGCTCGGGCATTTCGGTGCGTGGCGCGGGTTTTCTGTTGAATAACGAGATGGAAGACTTTGTGTCCAAGCCCGGTGTCGCCAACGTCTTCGGCCTGCTTGGCGGTGAGGCGAACGCCATAGAGGCGAACAAGCGGCCGCTGAGCTCGATGACGCCGGTGATTGTGTTTCGCGATGGCAAGCCCTGGTTTGCCACCGGCAGTCCGGGTGGCGCGCGCATCATCAGCACGGTTCTGCAAATGCTCGTGAACGTAATGGATCATGGCATGGGCATCGCCGAAGCCTCGGCGGTGCCACGACTGCATCATCAGTGGTATCCGGACGAGGTATTGGTCGAGAGTGGTTACGGCCCGGACACGATTCGCATGCTCGAGGGTCGCGGCCACACCGTGAAAACCACGGGTTCGATCAACACCAGCCTGCAGACCGTCGCTTACCAGGACGGTAAGTTCCTGGGGGCTTCGGATCCGCGCCGGCCGGACTCCGCTGCGGTGGCGCCGGTCCGAACTCATGTCGCCGGCGACTGATAGCTCCGGTAACCACATTTCTCACGGCGCACGTCGCTACGCACTGGCGATGCTGGCGGTGGTCTACATGTTCAATTTTATCGACCGCCAGATTCTCGCAATCCTGTTGCCGTCGATCCGCGCCGAGTTCCAGGTCGGGGACTTCGTGCTCGGATTGTTGGCCGGAACGGCGTTCGCACTGTTCTACGTCATTCTCGGCGTGCCGGTCGCGCGGCTCGCGGATCGCGTTAATCGACGCAACCTGATCGCGCTCGCGGTCGCAATCTGGAGTGGCATGACGGCACTCTCCGGGCTGGCGGCGAATATCTGGCAGCTTGCGCTGGCCCGAATCGGTGTCGGCATCGGCGAGGCCGGCTGCAGCCCGCCGGCACACGCCATGATTGCCGACCTGTATCCGCCCGAGCAACGGTCGGCCGCAATGGGTGTTTACACGCTCGGCATTTCCGCCGGTGTCATGCTGGCCTACATGGCCGGTGGCTGGGTAGTGCAAAACATCGGCTGGCGCGAGGCATTTTTTGTCGTCGGTCTGCCCGGGCTGATACTGGCTGCGCTGGTGCGTTTTACGGTTCGCGAGCCCGCACGTGGTGCCGCCGAGCTGCGCCGCGACAGCGGCCAGCAGCCGTCACTGCAGGATGTCGCCATATTCCTGCTCGCAAGGAAGTCGTTCATCAGCATGGCGCTCGGCGCCGGTATCAGCTCTTTCGTCGGTTACGCGATTATTTTTAACATGCCGAGCTTCATGGTGCGCAGCCTTGGCGTCGATGCGGACGAGATTGGTTTTTCGCTTGGGCCCATTTATGGCATTGCCGGCGGGCTCGGGTTTTTTCTCGGCGGCTACCTGGCCGATTGCATCGGCGTGCGCGGGCACAAGCATGCCTTGTCGTTCATAGCCGCCGCGACCGTGGCCAGCGCGATCTGTTTCGGCGCCGTGTTTCTGTCGGTGACGCTGGCCTGGTGCCTGACCCTGCTGGTCTTGCCGTCAGTATTTTCAAATTTTTACCTGGCGCCGGTACTCAGCCAGACGCAAAGCCTGGTTTCCCTGCGCATGCGGGCGGTCGCGTCGTCGCTGGTACTGCTGATCATCAATGTCATCGGCTTGCTGATTGGCCCACCGGTCACGGGCCTGGTCAGCGACCTGCTACGCGCATCACAGGGTGAGGAGTCGATGCGCTACGCGTTACTGATTGTCAGCGTCGTGCTGCTGCCGATCGCAGCATTCTGCTATTGGCGCGCCGGCATGACCATCGACGCCGATCTGCAGCGCGCCGGCGAGTGCGACTGACTCAGATCGAGCGCAGGTACCACTCGAAATCGAGCGGATTGATTGTGTCGTGGTATTTCTTTTCCTCGGCGCGACGGTTAATCAGGTAATACCTGCAGTAACGATTGCCCAGGTATTCGGGCAGCACTTTGCTGCGCGCAAACTTGTCCAGCGCGGCATGCCAGCGATTCGGAATCCGGTTTACCACTGCGGCGGTTTCGCGTTCTTCGATCATGCGTCCGGGATCGCACTTGTTCTTGAGTCCATAATGCACGCCGGCGGCTACGGCTGCGGCCACCAGGTAAGGGTTGGCATCGGCACCGGCGACCCGGTGCTCGATGCGAAGATTGCTCTCGTCGGACTGCGGAATGCGGATCGACACGGCGCGATGGTTGACACCCCAGTTTGTGTCCACCGGCGCGTAATTCTCCGGCCGCATGCGGCGATAGGAGTTTGCATTCTGCGCAAAAATCGCCGTTGCTTCCGGCATGGTTTTCAACAGCCCGCCGACTGCATGCCGCAGGCGTGCCGAGAACGGTGCTACCGCAAGCTGCTCCTTGCCCTGCGAGAAGAAATTATTGCCGTTTTTGTCAACCAGGCTCATGTGGATATGCAGTCCGTTGCCGGCGTCGTCGGCAAACGGTTTGGCCATGAAACAGGCAACAAAGCCGTGCCGCAGTGCCGCCGCCTTGATGATGCGCTTGAGCAGTACGGCATGGTCACAGGCGAGTACCGGATCGTCGACGTGTTTCAGGTTGATTTCGAACTGGCCCGCGGCGTACTCGGAAATGACCGCATCTGCAGGAATGTTTTGCGCGTCGCAATAGTCGTAGACGTCGTCGAGGAATGGTTGTATTTGGGCAAGGTCGTCCGGGTGATAAATATTTACGCCAGGCTGCGGCCGCCCCAAACCCGCAATGATCGGCGCACGTGCGGTTGGCGATTCCGCCTTGGCGTCGAGCAGGTAAAATTCCAGCTCGGTGGCCATGACGATTCTGAGCCGCATCTTGTGCAGCGGTGCGATGGCACGCTCAAGCACAGCGCGTGGATCGGCAAAGTAGGGTGTGCCATCGCTGTCATACATGCGAAACAGCGCTTGAGCCATGGGCCGCTCCGACCAGGGAACCGGCGCAAGGCTTCCCGCAACGACGCGCGCTGCGACGTCCGGATCGCCATCGTCCCAGCCGGGCAGGCCCTCTGCGACCTCACCCAGCACGTCAAGCATTTCGGCGGCGCCGCAATACCAGAAGGTTTCGGTACAGGTTTTTTCAAAATCGCTGGCACGGACGCGCTTGCCACGCAGAATGCCGAGCACATCGGGGGCTAAAAGGTCCATAAACGCTGAATCCGGGAACTTCCTCAGCAATTGCCGCAGTTCGGCCTGGAGGGAATTGGCTTTTCTGGTCATAATGTCTCGGTATTTCAGGTACTTTTGACAGCTTCCCTGATCCGGGCGCAAGCCGCAAGGCGGTCTGCCGTGTTACCATACGGTCAGGTAAAACCCAAGGAAAGACAAAATTAGTGGACGCAACATCAAGGCCCCGTATCGAGGGCTCGCCGCAGGATTTGCTGTCTTATTAGCCAGTTTCGGTCCCGCAACTTCTTCTGCGCTGGATATCGAAACCGCAGCCATAGGGCTGACAGGTGTTCCGCTTGAAATCGTGGTTACCGGTGCAACGGCGGGCGAGGTCGTTTCGGTTTCCGTGGCCGGTGACACCCTTTCGGGGACAGCAGGTGCCGATGGCCGGGTGGTCATAACGGACGTACTGCTGGCCGCGAGCGGTAGCATCGATATCGTTGCCAGCGCCGGCGGTGACTCGGCGGCAACGACGCTGCGCATTCTGCCAGGCTGGATTTCGCTGATGCCGGCGTTTCTGGCGATTGCCGTGGCGCTTGCCTTGCGCAATGTCGTACCTGCATTGCTGCTTGGCCTTTGGCTCGGCGCGACAGCGCTGCAATCGTTTTCGCCGCTCGGCGCGTTGCAGGGCCTGATGAATACTTTCGCCGTTTATATCGTTAACGCGCTGGCCAATCCTGACCATGCAGCCATTATTGCCTTCTCCATGATGATTGGCGGCATGGTCGGCATCATCACTCGCAATGGTGGCATGGGCAGCGTGGTGCGTAAGATCGTGAGTCGCGCCAGGACCGCGATCGGTGGCCAGGTCGCCGTCTGGCTAATGGGCCTGATGATTTTTTTTGACGATTACGCGAATACCCTGGTTGTGGGCAATACGGCACGGCCAATTACGGATCACCTGAAGATCTCGCGCGAGAAACTAGCCTACATCGTGGACTCGACTGCGGCGCCGGTGGTCTGCATCGCGCTGATCACGACCTGGATCGGGTATGAAGTCAGCCTTATTGATGATGCCCTGCAGGGAATCAATGAGCTGTCCGGAATTCCGGCCTATACCATTTTCCTGTACTCGATCCCGTACAGCTTTTATCCGATTCTGGCAGTGTTGTTTGTGCTGCTGGTCGCGGTAACCGGCCGCGATTTTGGCGCGATGCACGCGGCCGAAGTGCGTGCGCGACAGGGGCAGGTCGTTCCGACTGTGGGTGAAACCATGCCGGCGCTTGAAGGCGACTCGCTGGAAGCGAAGCCGAATGTGCCGCTGCGCGCCGCGAACGCATTCGTGCCGATTCTGGTTTTGATCGCCGGGCTCGGCATCAGTCTGTACATCACGGGCGAGGGCGACACGATCACCGACATCATCGGCAGCTCGGATCCGTACAAGGCCATGATGTGGGCCTCGTTCGCCGGTGCGCTCGCCGCTGCGGGCATGTCCATCGGGCAACGCATCCTGAGTGCGCACGAGACGGTTGATGCCTGGTACGGCGGCGCCCGGGCCACGCTGTTTGGCATGATCGTTCTCATACTCGCGTGGTCGATGTCCGATATAACGAATGACCTGAATGCCAAGGGTTACCTGATTTCGGTGTTGGGCGATGCATTGCCGTTAGTGCTGGTGCCGACGGTCGTATTCCTGCTCGCGTCGGTGACCGCCTTTGCCACCGGCACCAGCTGGGGCACGATGGGCATTCTGATGCCACTCGTTATTCCGCTGTCCTGGGCGGTCATGAGCGTCAATGGCATGACCGATCTCACCGACCTGCACATCCTTTATTCAGCGGTCGCCTGCACGCTGGCCGGCGCGGTCTGGGGCGATCATTGCTCACCGATATCCGATACCACGGTGCTGTCTTCGATCGCCAGCGGTTGTGACCACATCGAGCATGTGCGCACGCAGATGCCGTATGCGCTGCTGGTCGGTGCCGTGGCGATACTGTTTGGCACAGTACCGGGCGCCTACGGTGTGTCGCCGTGGATTTCGATTCTGCTCGGCGGGGCAATCCTGTTTGGGGTGCTACGATTTTTCGGTCGTAACGCTGACGATTCCTTATGAGCAGAAAACCAGTTATCGGTGTGCCGGCCGACCGGCGCATGGTGGACCCGCATCCCTTTCACATGGCGGGCGAAAAATATGTGCAGGCGCTGGTCGACGGTGCCGACGGGCTGCCATTCATTATTCCTGCCCTTGGCGACCCGCTCGATGTGGACGACATCATCGCGAATGTTGATGGCCTGTTGCTGACCGGCAGTCCGTCGAATGTCGAGCCGTATCACTACGAGGGACAACCCAGCGAACCGGGCACGCTACACGACCCGCACCGCGATGCTTTGACCCTGCCGCTGGCAAAACGCGCGATGCAAAAGGGCGTGCCGCTGCTGGCTGTGTGCCGCGGCCACCAGGAGCTCAATGTTGTGCTCGGTGGCACCCTGCACCAGAAGGTGCACGAGGTGCCCGGGTATCATAATCACAGGGAAAACTCCGGCGATCCGCTGGAGGTGCAATACGGCCCGTCGCACCCCGTCAACCTGGTGCCTGGCGGGATTCTGCATCGCCTCGCGGGCCGCGAGTCGATAATGGTCAATTCGCTGCATTCGCAGGGTGTCGCGAGGCTCGCCAAGGGCGTCAGCGTCGAGGCGCTTGCGGATGATGGCCTGGTCGAGGCATTCACGGTTGACAGCGCCAAAGGTTTCACGCTGTCGGTGCAATGGCACCCGGAATGGCGCGTGACGCTGGACGATTTTTCCATGGCAATTTTCAGGACTTTTGGTGACGCGTGCAGGGCGTACGCGGCCGAAAGACAGGTGTAAGGTGAGTAAGGACCAAGTTTTTCAGCCCTGGTTGGAGGAAAGGGGAATAAAGGACGTCGAGGCATTTGTGCCGGACATGGCCGGATCGGCGCGCGGCAAGGTCGTGCCGGCCGGGAAGTTCGGCGGCAGCCCGATGAAGCTGCCCGAGGCGATATTCGGCCAGACCATTGCCGGTGACTACGTGCTGAATCCGCACAATGTTGAGGATCGCGACATGCTGCTGGTGCCGGACCCGACGACCCTGCGCCCCGTGCCATGGTCGACCGACCCGGCAGCCTCGGTGCTGCTCGATTGTTTCCGCAGCGACGGCACGCCGGTTGATACCTCGCCGCGCGCGGTACTGCGCAACGTACTGGCGATTTATGCCAGCAAGGGATGGGTGCCCGTGGTTGCGCCCGAGGTCGAGTTCTACCTGCTGTATCCGCATTCCGACCCGAACGAGGAGGCCGAAGCGCCCGAAGGGCGGCTCGGCAGGACCGAGGGCGCGCGCCAGCCCTACAGCATCGATTCGATGAACGATTTTGACCCGTTCATCAATGACCTCTACATGCACTGTGAGGCACAGGACATCCATATCGATACCCTCTCGCAGGAAATGGGCCCGGCACAATTCGAGATCAATTTCCTGCACGGCGATGCGATTCACCTTGCCGACCAGGTGTTCCTGTTCAAGCGCACGGTTCGCGAGGTCGCGATCCTGCACAAGATGCATGCAACTTTCCTCGCCAAGCCCATGGCCGAGGAAGCCGGCAGCGCGTTGCATGTGCACCAGAGCGTCGTCGACAAGGATGGGCGCAATATTTTCTCGGACGCGAACGGCAAACCGAGCGAATATTTCTATGGGTTCCTGGGCGGACTGCAGACCTACATGCACGACGCCATGCTGATTTTTGCGCCGTATGTGAATTCGTATCGCCGCTTCCTGAATCCGTGGGCCTCGCCGGTAAACCTGTCCTGGGCGGTAGACAATCGCACGGTCGGCCTGCGCGTACCTGACTCAGGCCCGCAGGATCGACGTATCGAGAATCGTATTGCGGGGTCAGACGTGAATCCGTACCTGGTGCTGGCGGCGACGCTGGCCTGCGGTTATCTCGGCATGGTTGAAGGCCTGAAACCTGACGAGGCGGTAACGGGCAGCGCCTACAGCAAGG
Source organism: Gammaproteobacteria bacterium (assembly GCA_029884455.1). Lineage (GTDB taxonomy): Bacteria > Pseudomonadota > Gammaproteobacteria > Steroidobacterales > Woeseiaceae > UBA1847. The sequence goes on from JAOUHU010000002.1 coordinate 100,840, forward strand.
AGTTTGCCTTGCACCGCCACCTGTACGGCGCGCTGGATGCATTCAAGGCCAGCGAAGCGATGCGCAGGATTCTCGGCACTAATTTTGTCGAGCTGTACAGCATCGTCAAGGACAACGAGTATCGTCAATTCCAGGAAATCATCACGCCGTATGAGCGTGAGATCCTGATGTTTAACGTTTGAGGTGAATCATGGCTGCGCTGGAAAAGCGAACCGGTAAGGACTGGCAGGAACTGGATAAGGACCATTACCTGCATCCGTTTACGGATCACAAAAGTCTGCACAAGAAAAAGTCGCGCATTATCACGCGCGCCGAAGGTGTGTATATCTTCGACGCGGATGGCAACAAGATCCTGGATGCTATGTCCGGGCTGTGGTGTGTGAATGCCGGGTATGGTCGCAGTGAACTGATCGATGCGGCCACCCGGCAAATGCGGGAATTGCCTTACTACAACAGTTTTTTCCAGTGTGCGCATCCACCGGCGATCGAGCTGGCGAAGTTGCTGCAGGAGGTCTCGCCGCCGCAGATGAATCACGTGTTTTTTACCGGCTCTGGCTCGGAGTCGAATGACACGATCGTACGCATGGTGCGGCGTTACTGGGACCTGATGGGCCAGCCGGAGCGGCACACGATCATCAGCCGCAAGAACGGTTACCACGGCTCCACCGTCGCCGCGGCCAGCCTAAGCGGCATGAAGGCCATGCATGAGCAGAGCGGATTGCCGATCCCCGGCATCGTACACGTCGAACAACCGTACTGGTTTGGCAGCGATCACAGCTTGTCACCGGATGAATTCGGGCTGGTTGCGGCGCGCTCTATCGAAGCCAAGATCAAGGAACTTGGCGCCGACACGATTGCCGCATTCATCGGCGAGCCGATCCAGGGCGCCGGCGGTGTGATCATTCCGCCGCACAGTTACTGGCCCGAGGTGCAACGCATCTGCGACCGCTATGGCATCTTGCTGATATCGGATGAAGTAATTACCGGATTCGGTCGGCTCGGTGCGTGGTTCGGCGCCGACTATTTCGGCACGCGGCCGGATTTCATGCCATTTGCCAAGGGTGTTACGTCGGGTTACCTGCCGCTCGGCGGTGTGCTGGTGAGTGATCGGGTTGCCGACGTCATCATCGACAAGGGCGGCGAGTTTTTTCACGGCTACACCTACTCGGGCCATCCGACCACCTGTGCGGTCGCGACGGCGAACATTCGCCTGCTGCAGCGCGAGAAACTGGTCGAGCGGGTCCGGGACGATATTGGCCCCTACGTTCAGGCCGGCTGGGCCAAACTGGCCGAGCATCCGCTGGTCGGCGAGGCGCGCATGGTGGGACTCATGGGTGCGTTCGAACTGGTCGCCGACAAGAAGACACTGCAACGATTTGAGGGCAAGATCGGAGCCGGTACAGTGTGCCGCGACTTCCTGGTCAACGGCGGCGTAGTGATGCGCGCGGTCGGTGACACGATTATCGCGGCGCCGCCATTTGTGCTGACGCACGATGAGGCCGACGAAATGCTCGAAAAAGCCTGGAAGGGGCTCGACCTGACACAAAAGGCATTGCAATGACGACACGTAAAGCCAGTGGTGACAACGCAATTACGCGCGAGAGCCTGTATGGCACGACGCCGGAACCGACGTATGCCGGCATTACGTCTTTCATGCGCCGAAAATATACTCGCGATCTCACCGGCGCGGATGTGGTTGTTACCGGGGTGCCGTTTGATACTGCGACGACCAACCGGCCGGGGGCGCGTCTCGGGCCACGCGCTATCCGTAACGCGTCGACGATCATGGCCTGGGAAAAAATGTATGGCATGGAGTTTGATCCATTCGACAGGCTGGCGGTGATCGACTACGGCGATTGCTATTTTGACCATGGCCGGCCACAAGCTGTGCCGGACGAGATCGAGGCGCACGCCTGGGGCATCATCAGCCAGGGCCCGGCGCTGCTGACGCTTGGCGGCGATCATTTCATCGCCTATCCGCTGCTCAAGGCGCATGTCAGGAAACACGGCGGGCCCTTGTCCTTGCTGCATTTTGATGCGCACAGCGATACCTGGGCAGATGCCGAAGGCCGCATTGACCACGGCACGATGTTTTACTTCGCGGCGAAACAGGGGCTGCTGGATCCCGCTACCTCGGCGCAAATCGGCTTGCGCACGAGCAATCCGGATACGATGGGATTCAATGTCCTCGATGCGCCCTGGGTACACGCCAATGGTATCGATGCCACGGTCAGGCAAGCGCGCAGGATTCTCGGCGACAAACCGGTCTACCTGAGTTTCGATATCGATTGCCTGGATCCGAGTTACGCGCCAGGCACGGGCACGCCGGTCTGCGGCGGGCTCACCTCACACCAGGCCATCCAGATCCTGCGTGGCCTGCAGGGGATTAATATCGTCGGCATGGACCTGGTCGAAGTGGCGCCGGCCTATGACGTAGCCGAAATCACATCGCTCGCGGCAACACAGCTCGCGATGGAGATGTTGTACCTGTACGCCAACCGTCCGGGGCAGTAGGTTCCACCCGGTGGCTGTCGATGCTCGGGAACATACCAGCTCCTGGTATGCGGCCACGCGCCACATCGCGACCGACTATCCTGTGCTGCATGGCGAGCATCGTTGCGATGTCGCGGTGGTGGGCGCCGGGTTCAGCGGCGTGTCCGCCAGCCTGTTCCTGGCCGAGCGGGGTTACGACATCGCGCTGATTGAAGCGAATCGCGTCGGTTGGGGTGCATCCGGGCGTAACGGTGGTCAACTGATCGGTGGATTCAGTGATCCGGCCAAGTTTGAGAAAAGATTCGGCAGCTCGGCGGCAGGCATTGTTCGCCGCATGGGCCTGGAATGTCGTGACATCCTGGTCGAGCGCATCAATCACTACCGTATCGATTGCGATCTGAAGTTCGGCTACCTCGATGTCGCGGCGCGCGGCCGGCCGGCGGAGCTGCGAGCCCTGGAGGCGCAACTCGAGGATTGCGAGCGGCATGACTACCCGCATGCGATGCGACTGATCCGTGGCCAGGAACTTGCCGATTGGGTTCGCAGCGGTCACTACGAGGCCGGTCTCAGCAATGCAGGCAACGGCCACCTGCATCCGCTCAATCTTTGCATTGGTGAAGCTCGCGCCGCCAGTCAGCTGGGCGCGAGGATTTTCGAGCGAACCCGCGTTACGCGGATTCAGCACGGTGCCCGGCCGGTGGTCGAGACCGAGCACGGCACGATATTTGCGAACAAGGTGATACTTGCCGGCAATGCATACCTCCGGAACACCGAGCCAAGGCTGCGCAATGCCGTGTTTCCGGCCGGCTCATACATGCTGGCGACCGAGCCACTCAGTGAACAGCAGGTACAAAACGTGCTGCCGGCCGATGTTGCGTGCTGCGAACAACAGATCGCGCTAAATTACTTCCGCCTGTCTCCGGACAAGCGCCTGTTGTTTGGCGGCATGTGCAACTACTCGGGTCGCCGCCCGGCCGACATAGCTGCTGCGCTGCGTCCGCGACTGGCAAGAATTTTTCCGGTCCTGGCCAATGTTGGCGTGGACTACCAATGGGGTGGCGACATCGCAATCAGTATCAACCGCATTCCGCAATTCGGCCGCATCCAGGGCAACACTTATTATGTGCAGGGTTACTCCGGGCACGGTGTCGCACCAACTCACCTCGCTGGCAAGATGCTGGCCGATGTCGTCTGCGGCGATGCGGAACAATTCGACCTGTTTGCGCGGGTCCGCCACTTGCGCATTCCAGGCGGCAAGTGGTTTGGCAGCCCAATGCTTGCACTGGGCATGAGTTACTTTCGTCTCAGGGAATTGCTCGGGTAATCAAGATGCACGCCACGGATTTACTGAAATTCTTCGATGCCCGTGCCGCGCGTAAGGAGCAGCTGGTACTGGTCACGGTGCTGGCAACGCATGGCTCGACTTACAGCAAGGCAGGTGATTTCATTCTCATCGATGCCGCCGGCGTTGTCTGCGGCATGCTGTCCGGCGGTTGCCTCGAGAGCGATCTCGCGGTGCGTGCGCGCGTGGTGCTGGAATCCGGCAAGGCGCAAACCGCAACTTATGAGCTTGCGGCTGGCGATGAAGACATCTGGGGCCTCGGTGTTGGCTGCGATGGTTCGATGACCGTGTACCTGCAGCCACTGATTGCGGCACACAATTATCAGCCGTTCACAGCGATGGCGAGTGCGCTGCGCGGTCAAACGCCAGCGAAAGTCAGGATAGAGAAGGGTGACGGCACGCTGCTGCTGGAACTAGCGGTGCGTCCGCCGCCGCACATACTGATACTCGGTGCCGGCCGCGACGCGGTGCCATTGGCGCAGCTCGTCGACGGACTCGGCTGGCGCTGCAGCGTGTTCGATCACCGGCCGGCTTACATCGAGAACCCGGAGTTTCCCGCCGCCTGTGCAAAACATTGTGCCCAGGCTGACGCGCTCCCGAGTGTCGTCGACCTGTCGCTGATCGATAGCGCCATAGTCATGAGCCATCACCTGTCCAGCGATCGCGCCTACCTGCGAGCCCTGGCGGACACGGCCATCGACTATGTCGGCTTGCTCGGTCCACCGGCAAGAAAGCAACGTTTGTTATCAGAGCTCGGCGATCAGGGTGCCGCCTTGGCCGGCCGCCTGCACGGACCGGCCGGGCTGCGCCTTGGCGGGCGCGGGCCGGAACTGATCGCGCTCGCCATCGTTGCACACATGCAGCAAGTGCTGCACGCCGGGTCATCAGCAAGCGCTTAATGTTGCGCTGGCAGGTTTCCCGGCAGGAAGGTGCGAATAATCATTTCGGCGAGCTCGTCACGCTGTGCCTGGTCGTCGAAATTGATGTTGCTGGTACCTTTGACCTCCAGTCCGAGCGCGAGTAATCCGCCCGCGGAGACGCGAATCATGTTGTACAGCAGGGCGGGATTGCCGGGCGGCGCGATACCAAGTTCCTGCAGCTTCACCAGGTGGCCCGACACCATGGCATAGAGCGGCTTCAGATGCGTCGCTACCAGCCAGTCGAGCCGGTCACTTGGATAACTGGATTCCTGCAGGATGATCTTGTGCAGGGCCGGGTGACCGAAAGAGTGCTTGACGTAAGTACGAATAAACGCTTCGGCGCGCGCTTTTGGATCGATCTCCGGCACTTCAGCCATCGCCTTGACCAGCGAAATATTGAATTCACGGAAGATCCGGTTGGCCGCCGCGCGCCATAACTCACCCTTATTCTTGAAGTGGTAGGTAATCAACGGGTGGTGCACCCTGGCACGTTCGGCTATGTCACGCGTTGATGTGCCCATGAAGCCATTCGTTGAAAAGGCCGCAATAGCTGCATCCAACAGCTTTTGCTGCGTGAGAATGCTGCGCTGTTGTTGTTTTCTGCCCGCACTCGTGCCGGCAGCCGCTCGTTCGACGCCCACTGTCTGTCCCCGCCCGTCTTGCTATTGACGAGGGCTAGGTTAGCCCGAACCGCGTATTTAGTCCAGATTGGAAGGATTAGGCAGGGGAGCGACTACTCGACCGCGAACATCATGCGCACGGCCGCGCGCTTCTGAACGGCGACGCCATTCTCGATAACCGGTTCGAATTCCCATGCCTCGACCGCGCTGACAGCCGAGTCCACAAAGGTTATGCCGGGTTCCGAGTCGCGTACCGAGACGTTGCTTACGCTGCCATCGATGTCCACCGTAAACACCACGTCTACCCAACCCGACGTGCCCCGTCGTTGCGCCGCCCGGGGATACTTTGGACCAACGTACTTGGTGCGTACCAGGCTGCTGACGGCGACCGGCCTCGACTCATCAATGCTGCTATTCGCGCCTGTAGCGGCCGTAGCATCACTCTCTGCCACCGTGGTCGCTGCCGTGTCTTCGTTCTCAATCGAATCCTCGCCTGCAACTTCACTGGCTGCAGCAATGGCAGCCGCGGCGGCGGCTTGCTCGGCTGCCCGTTGTTCCGCCGCCAGCGTGTCGGCGGCAGCTTTTTCGGCTGCCAATTTTTCAGCCGCCGCGCGTTCCGCAGCCGCTTTTTCCGCAGCCGCTTTTTCGGCAGCCGCTTTTTCGGCAGCCGCTTTTTCGGCAGCCGCGCGTTCCGCAGCCGCTTTTTCAGCGGCAGCACGTTGCTGCTGGGCGCGAATTGCCTCTGCCTCACGGTTACGCGCTGTGCTCAATACAGCGGTCGCAGAATTCAGTTCATTGCTGCCCGGATCCAGTCGACGGGCATCGGCGAGCAGGTTCTCCGCATTGTCGAAATTACCTGCGTCGATTTCAGTGCGCGCCTGCAGTACCAGTTTACTGGCAACGACGTTGAGACCCTGACGCGCCGCGGAGTTACCCGGGTCATTGCTCAGCGCAAGCTCAAAATAGTAGCGCGCATTGTCATTTGATGGCGCTGTCAGCTTGCCCTCGTCGAGACGCATTGTCGCTCTTGCCAATACGTCGTCAACTCGCTGCGCACTTTGCGCGGCGCTAAGTTCATTGGCGAGCATTGCAAGTTCGGTACCATCACCGGAATTCAAGGCACGGGCACCGTTCAGTGCAGCGGACGCGTCCTCGAATCGGCCATCACGAATTGCGAGCCGTGCGGAATCGACAAAATTGCGCAGCTGAATCTGCACCAGCTGTGCATTGAGGAACGGCAAGCGAGCGTTGTCGGCATCCGCCAGGGAGACGCGCTGCAGAGCCGCCTCTGCGTCCAGCGTGTTTTTTGCGAGCAGTGCGGACTCGGCCATGCTGAGAGCCTGCGCGATTGCGTCGTTGAGTTCCGTGGTGATCGTTTCATTGGCTGGCGCTGCTGTTGCAGCGGCCAGGTAAAATTCGATCGCGTTGCTGCCCGGTGGATTGAATATTTGTCCGGCGGACACTGCGAGGCGCGCGTCGCTTAGCAATTCATCAAGGTTCGCCTCACCAGATCCGCTGCCGGACGGCGAATCCAAAACCGGATTTGCCTCGGTAACGCGTGGCGTGCCAGAAATCGGCTCTTTGCTCGGTACAGGCTGATTGGATCCGCCAAACAGCCACCAGCCAAGACCCAGCGCGACGACGATGCCGACGGCGCCAATACCGAGAAGTTTTGCACTGGGGAACGTCGAGCTTGCAGATCCGACTGCCAGGGCCGGCGCGGGAGGCACCACGGCCTCAGGGGCCGATGTACTTTTGCGGCTCGTTACCGAGGCGAAAGTAGAGCCGACCGTACGCGCGATATCGGTCATGGTTTCGGTAAAACTCTTGTCGTCCCCGCCGAACGCATCGCCCAGGGCATCACTCATTAGAGACCCGGAATTGTCGGGCGCCCGACGCGGTTCGACCTTGATGACCGGAACCGTTTGCGACTGTGACGGCTTTGGCGGCTCCGCGGTTATTTTCGCTGCCGGTTTCGGTGTTGGTTTCGGTGCCGGTTTTGCCTGCGGCTTCGTGCTCGAAGCGACTTTCGGCGCCGGTTTCGGCGCAGCCGCTTTGGGTTCCGCGGCCGGTGTGACTGCGGGCGCAGGTCTTGGTGCTGCCTTGGTTTCGGCCGCCGCGCCAATAGAACGAAAAGCCGCATCCGGGGCTTCAAGGTGGTGCTTGACGGAAGCCTCGATCGCGAGTCGCGCTCGACCAGGCGAGACCGGCTTCAACAGGAAGCGATATACCTTGCCGCGATTGATGAGATCCATGAGCATTTCGCCGTCATCACGGCGACCCGCGACGATCGCGACCAGGCGTGGCGCAGTCGTGCGCAGGTGTAGAGTCAGTTTTTCAACGTTGTCGCCCACCATCGCTGCGTCGATGACTGCGACGCCGACCTTGTGCTTGCGTACTGCATCATCGGCCTGGGCCAAAGTATTGGCATAAATGATGTTGTGGATGCCACGTGTGGACTCCCTGACCGTAACCAGGAATTCTTCATCCTTGGTCAGTACCAGCACGTCGACCGCGCGGGCTCCCACATTTGCCTGCGCCGATACTTTGTCGGGGTTCAGGATCGGCATTCTGCCGGTAACGTCAGTGATTATCGGCGCACCGTTCTCGGCCGTTTCCATGACGATGTGCTCGCCGGTCGGCTCGTCCATGTACGCCGTCGTGTCGTTCGCGGACTGTGCGAGAGCCATGAGCCGGCTCTGCCGCGTCGCATTATCGATGATCGTGCGCAATGTTTCGGCGGTTACTCCGCCGCGAACGACCTGGAATACCTCGCGATCGCCGACCAGTGCTTCGACACCTTCGCCATCATTACCGGCCAGCAGGATGCCGATGGTCTCCGGTGAACGCTTTTTTGCCTCGCGCAGCGCGTCGAGACCGCTCATGCCTGGCAACACCTGTGCCGTGACAATGACGTCGATGGACGTCTGGCCGAGTGTACTGAGTGCTTCACTGCCGCTGGTCGCACAGTGCACCGTATAACGATCGCCGAAGCCGGTACTCAACTTGTCCAGCGTACTTTGCTCGCTATGCAGTAGCAGAATCTGTGTTTTGAATCTTTCCAGCGACACCGCCGCGCCTCCATGGTTTATGTCGAATTGAGCACGAGGTCCTTCGTGTCGGGGGAGTATAGCCCCGGGTTTGGCGCGGGGTGTCGCCCGGGGCAGACAGAGTTTTCAATCTGTGACGCGCCGCACAGTCAAAGTGCAGGCCTCGTCACAGTTGGGTTTCAGCAGCTCCAAAAGGGGTCAGAGCCCTTTTTGAAAAAAGGGCTCTGACCCCTTTTAGGGTGCTTGATCAGCTGCGGTTTCGGACTTCCGCGAGCAGGCTCTCGAGCGCCTGCTGCAGCGGCAGGGTCGTCTGCTGTTTTGATCCAAGGCGACGCAGGGCGACGGTTCTTTCTTCGACTTCACGCTGGCCGACGGCCAGCAGCACCGGCACTTTTTCGACACTGTGTTCGCGAACCTTGTAAGAAATTTTCTCATTGCGCAGATCGGCCTCGGCACGCAGGCCCGCGGCTTGCAGTTCGCGCACGACCGAACAGGCATAGTCGTCGGCGTCCGAGGTAATTGTCAGTACTTTGACCTGCACCGGCGCCAGCCATAGCGGCAGGTTACCGGCATGATGTTCGATCAATATGCCGATGAACCGCTCGAGTGAGCCGAAGATGGCCCGGTGCAGCATCACCGGCAGGTGCTTGTTGCCGTCTTCGCCCACATACGTTGCGCCAAGCCGGCCCGGCATATTGAGATCGACCTGCAGCGTGCCGCATTGCCAGTCGCGGCCGATCGCATCGCGCAGCACGAATTCGAGTTTCGGCCCGTAGAAAGCACCTTCGCCGGGGTTGTGGGTGTAGCTCAGGCCTGCTGCTTCGAGTGCCTGCAGCAATGCCGACTCCGCCTGGTCCCAGACAGCGTCATCACCGACACGGACTTTGGGTCGGTCGGCGAACTTGATGCGCACATCGGTAAAGCCGAATGCACTGTAAATATCTAGCAGCATGCGGCAGACCGCCGTTGACTCAGCCGTAATCTGCTCCGGTGTTACGAATATATGCGCGTCATCCTGGGTAAACGCACGCACTCGCATCATGCCGTGCAATGCACCGGAGGGCTCATAGCGGTGGCATTTGCCGAATTCGGCAAGCCGGTAGGGCAGGTCCCGGTAGCTGGTGATGCCCTGCTTGAAAACCTGCACATGACCCGGGCAGTTCATCGGCTTGATGGCGTACTGGCGACCGTCGACCGTTTCGGTTGTGTACATGTTGCTGCCGAACGCGTCCCAGTGACCCGATGCCTGCCACAGGGACCGGTCCATCAGCTCGGGCGTGTTGATCTCGCGATAGCCGGCCGCATTCTGCCGCTGACGCATGAAGCTGATCAGGCTCTGAAATACGCTCCAGCCTTTCGGGTGCCAGAACACCGCACCCGGCGCCTCTTCCTGGAAGTGAAACAGGTCCATGACTTTGCCAAGGCGCCGGTGATCGCGCCGTTCCGCTTCCTCGAGCAGTTGCAGGTAGTCGCGCAACTGTTTGTCATTCGCCCAGGCCGTGCCATACACACGTTGCAGCATTTCGTTGTTCGAATCGCCGCGCCAGTATGCGCCGCTGACCCGCGTCAGTTTGAAGGCCTTGCCAAGTTTGCCGGTCGAAGGCAGGTGCGGACCGCGGCACAGGTCAATGAAGTTGCCTTGCCGGTACAAGGTAATGGATTGATCAGATGGAATGCCGGCAATGATCTCGGCTTTGTACTGCTCGCCAATGCCGCGGAAAAATTCCACGGCCTGGTCACGATCCCAGACTTCGCGCCGAATCGTCTCATCACGATCGACAATCTCCCGCATGCGCGCCTCGATGCGGCTGAGATCGTCCTCGGTGAAAGCCTCGGCGCGCGCAAAGTCGTAGTAAAAGCCATTCTCAATAGCCGGCCCGATGGTCACCTGGGTATCGGGCCAAAGCTCCTTGACTGCCTCGGCGAGTACGTGTGCAGCATCATGCCGTAGCAGCTCAAGCCCTGCGGCCGTATCGCGGGTTACGATTTCGACGGCGACATCCGCATCGATGGCGCGACTGAGGTCGATCAGTTCACCGTTAACGCGCAATGCCACGGCATCACGCGCCAGACCCTTGCCGATACTGGCAGCAATTTCACTGCCACTGGTAACGTTGTCGAAGTGACGGACCGAACCGTCGGGTAAGGTAATATTCGGCATGATAAGGTCTGGTTATAAATCCGGATGAGCCAGCAAGCGCGCGCTATTGTACAGAAAATTGACCATGAGCCACCCTGTAACGACAACAAGTATTCTGCCGCATGATCATCGTGATTGTGTGCAGACCGCGCTGCAGACGGCCGAGCAGCTTTGCCAGCGTCGTGGTTTGCGGTTTACCGCGACACGCCGGCGGGTTCTTGAGCTGGTTTGGGACAGTCACAAGCCCATCGGTGCCTACGACATCCTGGAGACCCTGGGCCGGGAGTCTGCCTCGGCGGCGCCGCCGACCGTGTACCGGGCACTCGATTTCCTGATCGAAGCCGGCCTCGTGCACCGGCTCGACTCGCTGAACGCTTTCGTCGGCTGCCCGGATCCGGCCAGCCGGCACGCCGGGCAGTTCCTGATCTGTACCTGTTGCCGCACCGTTACCGAGCTCAGCGACCCGGAGATCGAGCAATTGATTGCAGGCAAGGCTGCCGCCGGCGGGTTCCTGGCCGTGCGCCAGGTGCTGGAAATCGAAGGCCTGTGCAATCAGTGTCGAACTGCGCCGCAAAGTGCGTAAAATGGCGCTCCTTCAAGAGCAACCCCAAGACATTTCATGAACGATGCGACACCGCGGGATTTTATCCGCCAGATCATTCACAACGACCTCGAATCCGGCAAACACACGTCGATCGTGACGCGTTTCCCGCCAGAACCAAATGGCTACCTGCATATCGGTCATGTCATGTCGATTTGCCTGAACTTCGGCGTGGCCGAAGAAACCGGCGGCCGCACGTTCCTGCGTTTTGACGATACCAACCCGGGCAAAGAGCGTGAGGAGTATGTGCGCGCCATTGAACGCGATGTGCGCTGGCTTGGTTTTGACTGGAGCGATCGCTTGACGCATGCCTCGGATTATTTCGATGCCCTGTACGCTTACGCAGAACAATTGATTGAACAGGGCGTCGCTTATGTCGACAGCCTGAGCGCGGATGAGATACGCGCGCTTCGCGGTACCCTCACTGAGGCCGGTACCGACAGCCCTTACCGGGATCGGACGGTCGCAGAAAACCTGGAATTGTTCCGCCGCATGCGGGCCGGCGAATTTGCAGATGGTGAGCACGTGTTGCGCGCGAAGATCGACATGGCGTCGCCGAATATTAATTTGCGCGACCCGGCGCTGTATCGTATCCGCCATATCGCCCATCAGCGCACCGGTGACAAGTGGTGTATCTATCCGATGTACGATTTCGCGCACACCATCTCGGATGCGCTGGAGCACATCACTCACTCGCTGTGCACGCTCGAGTTTGAGGACCACCGCCCCCTGTACGACTGGCTGCTCGACCAGTTAAAGCCCGAACATCGACCGCGCCAGATCGAGTTTTCACGCCTCAACCTCGCCTATGCCATCACCAGCAAGCGAAAGCTGAATGCATTGGTGGACGACGGTGTGGTATCGGGCTGGGATGACCCGCGCATGCCGACGATTGCCGGCCTGCGGCGACGCGGTTACCCGGCGAGCGCATTGCGCGAATTCGTGAAACGCGGCGGTGTCACCAAGAAGGACAAGCTGATTGAAATGGCGGTACTCGAGAATTGCATTCGCGAGGAACTGGATTTTTCCGCGCCGCGCCGCATGGCCGTACTGCAGCCGCTGAAAGTCGTGCTCAGCAACTACCCCGAGGGCCAGGTGGAAATGATGCCCGCGAGCAATCACCCGAACCGGCCCGAACTAGGCACGCGCGAGGTGCCGTTCTCGCGCGAGCTGTACATCGAGCAGGAGGACTTCATGGAAGATGCGCCGAAGAAGTTCTTTCGCCTGAAACCCGGTGGCGAAGTTCGCCTGCGCAATGGTTATATCATTCGTTGCGAGGATGTGATCCGGAACGAGGCGGGCGCGGTGATTGAGCTGCGTTGCTCGTACGATCCCGATACACGCAGTGGTACCGGCAGCAGCGATCGCAAGGTCAAGGGCACCATCCATTGGGTTTCGGCGGCACACGCTCTGCCGGCAGAAGTGCGACTTTACGATCGATTGTTCACGGTAGCGGATCCGAATGCGGCGGACGATTTCATGGCCGTTCTGAACCCGGATTCACTGGCGAGCGTACAGGCGATGCTGGAGCCTTCCCTGGGCAAACTCGGCGACGGCGAAGCGGTACAGTTCGAGCGTCTCGGTTATTTCTGCATGGACTCCGTGGATCACAGCGCAAAGAGGCCGGTGTTCAATCGTATCGTTACGCTCAGGGACTCGTGGGCGAAAATCGAACAGCAGGCCATCGCACAGCACGGCTAGGCGTCAAAATCCCGTTCAGCTCCCGTTCAAGAAAATGTCATCTGCGGTTAAGGATGCCGGTCGTATTCTGCCTCCGAACGACAAAGGAACGTTCTGAAGGAGGCCATCATGGAAATCATTTACGCAGCCGAGAAACGCAGCATTGCCACGTTACTGAGTGAATTCACGGACCGCTTTGTGCAGCCCGACGACATCGAAGTGACCGAAGACCCGAACGAGACCGGCAGTTTCCGCATCGGGTTCCTGGCCGAGCACTATGTCATGGCGCCCGATGGCAGGATCGAATGGACCAATTCCGTCTGCAGAAACTGGTAGTCGAAAGAGCTGGAAACCTAACCCAGGGTGCTGCCCTGCCAGATGGTCCAGGCGCCGATGAGGAGGAAGCCGACACCGGCCAGGTAGGTAAGGTGCCTGGGACTGAGGTACTGTGAGATAACGCCGCCGGCCACGACTCCGATTGCGGATGCCAGGACCAGTGCTGCTGAGGCACCGACGAACACCGCGATCAAATTACCGGGCGATTTGGACGCAAACAGCAGCGTGGCGAGCTGCGTTTTGTCGCCGAGTTCCGCGAGAAATACGATGCCAAAGACCGTTGCCATTAACTTCAAGTCCATGATTCAGATTCCCTGGCTAAAGTGTTGCAATGTCAGTGCCCGGCCTTACAGGCGCTGCAGCGCCGTACGGGCGGCCCGATACTCGGAGTCGATCTCAAGCGTGCGCCGATAGGCGTCTTGCGCCGCTTTTTTCTGTCCGGCCCGCTCGCTGGCGACGCCGACACCATACCATGCGTTGGCCTTCTCAGCCGGATTGCGGGCGAGCTCTATGGCCAGTCGGTAATCGGTCAATGCGCCATCCTGGTCGCCAGCCCGGCTGCGGACAATTCCTCGATTGTAGTGGCCGTCGTAGCTGTCGGGCTGTTGCCGCACGAACTCATCGCAATCGGGAAGGGCTGCGCTGTAGCGCTGCAACTGGTACAGCGCGGAGCAGCGTTTGAGGTAGGCCAGTGTGAAGTCGGGTTGCAGCGTTAAGGTCTGCGTGAAATCTGCTATCGCCGCATCATATTGCGCGAGGAAATACTGCGTTATGCCACGAAAGTAGTAGGTATCTGCGGTGGGCTCCAGTTGCACGGCCATCTGCAGGTCGGCCAGTGACTCGGCCAGGCGGGATTCTGCACCAAGTGCTTTGCCACGATCCAGCAGCCACTTGGACCGCGGTGGGAAATGCTCGATCAACCAGGTGCAATCCTCGATCACGGTGAGTCGGTCATCTGCCTCGCGCGCGATTACGATGCGATTCTCGAGCAGCTGCACGTCATGCGGATTGAGGGCGAGCGCGCGGTCGATATCGGAGCGGGCTGCGACCAGGTCGCCAGTTTGCAGGTAGGCGGCAGCGCGATTCGACCAGGCATGGAAATTATCGGTAACGGCAGCCAGGTACAGATCGTACTCGGCCAGGGCCAGCGCGTATTGATGCTGGTAGTAATAGCCAATACCGAGAATCAGGTGCGCCTCGACCAGGTCGGGCTGCAGTTCGAGTGCATGTTTCACATCGCCGATAGCGCCATCCACGTCGCCCTGGTCCTGCTTGGCGATGCCGTTGCACAACAAAGCGACGGCTTCGGTACGTGGTATTGCATCATCGCAGATATACCCTTCGGCGAAAGCGGGCCGGGATGCCAGCAGCATGATTGCGACGGCTGACATGCCCGCCATCGCTGAAACTTGCCACTTGCTCACAGCATCACCACCGCAACACCACGTGCTCGAAGCCCTATGATCGCAGCAAAATGTCAGGCTTGCTGCCTGCGGAAACTACATATGGAAAGTAACCTCACCGCCCCCCATGTAGGTACCCGGATCCCGGGCAAGGTGTGGCAGCTTGAAGAATCTTCACTACCTGTTATGTCTGACGCTCGTGTCCTGCGGCGGGGGCAGCAAGTATGTCGACTTGGCGCCGCCTGCGGCGCTTGAGTTGCGCGAGAATTTTGGTGGCATCGCCATTGCCGACTTTGATGCTGATGGTCTCAATGACATTGCCATCGGGACATCGCTGACCGAGGACCGCCGGCTACTCGACACCCGCATCTCGATCTACAGGCAACGTCTTGTGGCACCAGGCACATACCTGCCGGCCCGGCACTTCGACAGCAATCCGAACGGCAGCATTGCCAGGGTGGTGGTTGCCGACGACGTCCAGCGTGACGGCTTGCCGGACATCATCACCACCAATTGGAACGAGGGCGGCTTCCGGCTGTTGGCCAATGACCTAGCGCAGCCGGGGACGCTGGAGCCGTCGGTGTACTACCCGATGGGTCTGGCGCACACGACATTCGGTCGTGGCCAGGCGATCGGTGACATCGATGCAGACGGCTTTGCCGACGTCGTCCTCGTTACTGGCGATACTGTGCAGTGGATGCCGCAGAACGGCGGAGATCTCGGGACCTTTTCTGCGCCCCGACCGATTGGCGAGGGAAGGGACGATGTGCAGCTCGGTGACCTCAATGGCGATGGACTGCTGGACGTCATTGTGCTCGGCGTCGACGGTGACCTGTCCAAGTCGATCCTCGTTTATTACAACAATATCTATGCACCCGGGCAGTTCATTGCGCCGCGCAGATTGGCTGCCGGGTACATTGCCGAGTACATCGGAGTTGCGGATTACGATGGCAACGGCGAAATGGATATAGCTGTTGCGATCACGCAGGGTGACGCGGACTATGATTTCCATGGCGCGATCATCGTGTTTCGGCAGTTAGTGCCCGACAGCTTTTACCAGTCGCCTGTTGTACGCACCGGCGGGACCGGTATCACCGAAATTTTCGAGACAGCAGTCCTCGATGACGACAATTATCCGGAGATTGTTTTCCAGATCGGCGCCGAGATCTGCATCATGGAGTCAAGCCCGTCAGGAACCCCGACCATACAGCTGGAACTCGCCGTACCGGACAACCCGGATAACTACTCGTCCGGCTCCGGCCGACTGTCGATAGGCGACCTCAACAACGACACGCTGCATGATATCGCGCTGATTCACAAAGGTCTTTGGGTGTTCTATCGCCAGGCCGGAGCGACGCTGGCGTTTGACGCCGCGGTCAAACTGAATGCTCCACCCTGACGCTTGCAGCCGGTGAATCCCGGTCTCGAGTTGCCGTTGCTGCAGGCTCAAAAATTCGCGTATCTAATCGCCACGGAATTGAACCATTCGGTTTGCGCGATCACGTCTGTCGTGAGCAACATGATCACAAAGTAGGCGCAAAGAGCTGCGAATGGCCAACGTGAGCGCCCGTACCACCATTCGCTCACTACCAACACAGTGGTGACCACGATGAGCGTGATAACCGATGCGTACAGAGCGACGTCGAAATTGGGTACAAGATTCGGCGTGCCATAAATATAAGTTCGCTCCAACGCGGCCTCGAGCGGGATAATTGCGGTGCAGGCCATCAACCGCAGGTGCAGCGGAATATCGCGCCGCCGCGCGGCCCTGATCGCCAGCCAAAGAAAAACGCAAAACAGCACCAGTGCAGTAAAGTCGATGTAAAAGAACTTAACTGCCAGCAGACGGATCCCTTCCGCCGTACCGCTATCGCCAAGCAGCATAGTCTGGATCACCCAAAGGCCGCTCAGCACCAAGATCGCCGCGAGCGTGAGCGATAGGTAGCCCACAGTGCGGTGATGCTTGCGCCAACCACTTTTGATCAACGATGCCTGGATAATTGTCAGCAGCATCCAGGCGATCGCGCTGATCCCATGAATGACGATGTGGGTTTCAACATTGTTTATTGCCGAGAAAAAACTGGGCCAGAACGACACGAATGTGATCGCGAAGATGGCAGTGAACCAAGCCCACCATTGCTGCAACCAGCGAGGCAGGGACCGGCGTCCTGGTGTCATGGAATAATTCCCCCGGCACTTCAAATGCAATCGAGCGCGCGACCCAATCTATAATAGAAATGCGGCTACTGGCAATCGCCTGTTTTTGCGAATGGTCATTCTGAGATGGTCGAAATTTGACAGCGGCAGCGGCCCGTTTGATCTTGGAAGCGGCCACTCAGGTGTTAAACTCCTGACAGGCTGGTCGTGACCCTTTCCGGCCGGACACAAACTCGCAAACTAGTTCGCCAATAAACACAAGTATGCCTCTTGATCGCGAAAAGCTTCACCGAACAATCCAATTCGT
>JAOUHU010000075.1 GCA_029884455.1 Gammaproteobacteria bacterium
GCGGCCTGTGAGGCCATATTGCCAAACGATGCGACCAGGGCGCCAAGGATTGCGAGCAGCGACCCGTACAAGACGCTGTCGGTGAGCGCGAGCTCACCAACCTGCGGTGCGAACAGCGTCAAAATACCTGCGATGCCGAGGGCTGCGCCGAGCATTACACGCCGACCGGCGCGAATACCAAAAAATAACCTGGCATTGAGGATATTCATCCACACCAGGGTCGAGAACGCGATTGCCGTCAGTGCCGAAGTGATGTGGACCTGCGCGCGATAGGCCAGCACGTAATTCAGGCCGAACAAGAAAACGCCCAGCAACATGAACCAGAGATGGTCCCTGGGTGCGAAACGCAGTCTGAGACCGCGAACAGCGGCCCAGAGGAACAGCAACAGTGATGCGCCCGCATACCGGTACACAATCGAGACTTCGGGCGCAACAATGCCGAGCTGGAACTCGATGGCGAACCAGGTCGACCCCCAGATCAGCACGGTAACGGCATACAACAGCGTGTTGCTCACGTCGGATCCTTGCAATCCCGGTCGCACATAGCGTCATAAAGCGCGGCCGAACGCAAATTGCGGTACTGGTGCACGCGGGTCGCCGGAGCGGCCAACGCCAGCAAAGCAGCGCGCCAGCGCGGCTTTGGCGGGTTGCTCCAGTCAGGAAAGCGACTCCGTGGATGTTGACGTTTCATGGTCTGGCCCTCCTTTGGGTCCTTGCTCGCTTGACTATACGCTGCGACTAGGGCTATAACAGCCACAGTTTTTAAGAAATGTAACCTATACAGTTATGCTCTCGGTAAACAAGCAGGACGATACTTTCCTGTATCGACAGGTGATCGACCTGATCAGCACCAATATTGACTCGGGCACGTTGCGCCCTGGTGACCGGCTGCCCTCTCTGCGACGCATGAGCCAGTCGGCAAGGGTCAGCATCCCCACCGTACGGCAGGCCTACGTCGAACTCGAACGTCAGCGGCGGATCGAATCACGGCCGCAGTCCGGATTTTACGTAAGGCCGCGTGCCGCCAACGACATCGTCAGTGCCGCGCCGTCCTCGCGCGGCAAGCCCGTTTGCTTCAATTGCCGGTCGCTCATGGAGCGCGTTTACGATGGCATCAATAATCCGCGGTTGGTGCCGCTTGGTATAGCCAATCCCTGTATGGCCCGGCCAGCGGCAAAGACATTACATCGCGCAATGAAGCGCGTCATGGCCCGCCGCGAGGAAAGCAGCCTCGGCTATTCGTCCACTCTTGGCGAAATAAGTCTGCGGCGCCAGATTGCGTACCACTACCTCGACACAGTCGGGGCGAAGATCGAGCCTGAGCACATTGCAATTACAAACGGTGGCCAGGAAGCGTTGCTGCTGTCATTGCGGGCGGTGGCGTCGCCGGGTGACATCATCGCGGTAGAAACTCCAACCTATCACGGCTTGCTGGAACTGATCGACAGCCTTGGCATGCTGGCAGTCGAGGTGGAGACCTGTCCTGAAGAGGGCGTGACCCTTAGCGAGCTGCGTCGCACCCTGGAAAAGCATGACGTTAAAGCCTGCATGTTCTCGACCACGCTTGGCAATCCGCTGGGCGTCACCATGCCCGAGGTGACGCGCCGCGAGCTGGTCGAAATCCTGGAGGAATACGATACCGTCCTGATCGAGGACGATGTTTACGGTGATTTGCGCTTTGACGGCGTACGACCGGTACCGGCGCAGTTCCTCAAGCACTCGAAACGCATCATCACCTGTGGTTCCTTCTCCAAGACCGCAGCACCCGGCTACCGGATAGGCTGGATCGTCACTGAACACTTCATCGACAAGATCGCTCGCCTGAAAAGGGCTTTCTCCTGCTCATCCGGACTCTTACAGCAACTGACGCTGGCAGATTTTCTCGCCTCGGGGGACTACGCGAGGTACCTGAAAGCGCTGCGCCCGATATTGAAGCAAAACGCGGAGCGCATGAGTGCGCTGGTCGCCGAGCATTTCCCGGCGGCGACACGGACTTCGCGCCCGGTGGGTGCTTCAGTGTTGTGGCTGGAACTGCCGGCCGGGGTCGACTCCATTCAGCTTTTCGACGACGCCATTACAGCAGGTATCAGCATCGCGCCGGGGCAGATTTTCTCGCCGGCAAACCGATACCGCAATTGCCTGCGCCTGAGCTACGGTCACCCGTGGACCGAGCAGACCGAAAATGCGATTCGCTGGCTTGGTCGACAAGTCGCCGAACTCTGCTGATCGGGCTTCAGCAGGCCGAAACCCCGGAAACTAGGGGCGTTGCTGGTTATACGGGTCGCCGCTCTGCGGCGTCGCCACAGCGTCCTCCAGAGACAACTCCAGCAGGCCTTCCGGCTCTTTAAGCAATTCGCGACAACGACGCTGAATCTCCTCGAGCTTTAGCGAGACGCTGGATTCTGACAATGGTGTATCCATCTGTCGCAGTATAGAGACAGGGACAAGGGCAAAATGTGAACCGGATCACACAAAAAAAGCCAGTTTTGGTGAAATCGTGGCGCTTATGTCGAATAGACCGCAATAAGGCCTTGGGAAATGAAAAGGCCGCTTCAGGGAAGCGGCCTCTGGTATCACCCTTTTATTGGCAATTCAGGGCTTAAGCCGATCCACGGTACCCAATACAATGACCGTCGCCGCTGCCGCAAGAAACAGGCCGTTCAGGCCGCCCAAAGCGGTGGTGATGATCGGGCCGACCGCCGGAATGGCGTCAAGTCCTGCGTGGGACACGCTCAGTGCAACCGCTGCGATCAGGAACCTGGAACGATCGTCTGCTGCAATGAACCATGCACCAGCGATGCCGAGCAAAGCGACCAGCAAGCCGCTATATGGAATGGTGACAAATGCCGCAATCACGGCAACCAAAACGCCGACAAGCTTGACGATTTTATCTACACCCATCTTGAATCCCCTTATTTTACGTTTTTGTAATGTTGGTAAACGCTTTGTTATTTTTGTGTTACAGGCTGTGTAGCAAACGCCGCCAGTCTAGCAGGAATAAGGTGGAATTTATTTATTATTTATAAACAATTGGTTATGAACCATTATTGATTTAGTTTCTAATACGTTTTGAGCCGGCAGCGAGGCTCGTTTCTGCCAGGGCCTAGAATCGCACCAGGGCCGATCCCCAGGTAAAGCCCCCACCAAAGGCCTCGAAAAGTACCAGCTGGCCACGCTCGATGCGGCCGTCGCGGACCGCAATATCCAGCGCCAGCGGAATGGATGCCGCCGACGTATTGGCGTGCTTGTCCACGGTCACAACCACGCGCTCCATGGGTAGGTCCAGTTTTTTCGCTGCTGCGGCAATGATGCGCAAATTTGCCTGGTGTGGCACCAGCCAGTCGAGTTCGTGCTTGTCTATGCCATTGCCGGTAAGGGTCTCGGCGGCAATGGATCCCAGGGTACTGACAGCCTTGCGGAACACGGCATTGCCATTCATGACCATGTAGTCCGTGCCGAGCGGCACCTCCAGCAGGTTCTCGAACTCGCCATCGGCGTGAATATGCGTTGACAGGATGCCCGGCTGGTCGGTCGCCTGCAGCACTACGGCCCCGGCGCCGTCACCGAACAACACGGCAGTGCTGCGATCCAGCCAGTTAGTAATCCGTGACAGCGTTTCGCAGCCGATCACCAGCGCAGTCCTGGCGCCGCCTGTCCGGATCATGCGATTTGCCACATCGAGCGCGTAAATGAATCCGGAACAGACAGCCTGCAGGTCAAATGCCGGGCAACCGTGGACTCCTAGCCTGCGCTGTATTGCACAGGCGTTACTCGGAAAAGTCTTGTCAGGCGTAGTGGTGGCGACAACGATCAGGTCGACCTCGTTGGCCTCGATGCCGGCCATGTGCAGCGCATTCCGGGCTGCAATCAAGCCCATGTCGGAAGAATACTCGCCCTCGGCCGCGATATGTCGCTGGCAGATGCCGGTGCGTTCGCGGATCCACTCATCGGAGGTGTCCAGGGTTTTTTCCAGGTCCTGGTTGGTCACGACTTTTTGTGGCAGGTAGCTTCCCGTACCGGCTATACGAGCATTTGTCATTGTGAAATCTCGCTCAGGAGTTGCGGCGCAGGAAATCGGCTACTTCGCGCAAGGTCGGATAGTCAAACAGGTCGCTGATGTCGAGTTTGCCCGGATATCGCTCATCAATCGCAAGAACCATTTCCGTCAGGGTCAGCGAGCTTACACCGATCTCGAACAGGTTGTCATCGCCGCCGATGCTGCGCTCCTTGGCAAACGCGGAACAGATAAGGATCAATTCAGCGACCAGCGGATCGGCGTCGCTGTCAGCGTCCGGCGGCGACAGCAATTTCACGACGGCATCGAATTCTCCGTCGAGGTACGCATTCAACAACGCAACCCGTTGCACCTTGCCGCTGGTCGTCTTGGGAATGCGCGGTACTGGAATGACATGATCCACGGCAAGGCCTGTGTGCTCAGCAATCAGATTGCTGAGCTCGGATGCGATTGCGCGAAACCCGTCGGGCTCCTGCCGGTACAGCACAAATACCAGCAGTTCCTCGGTCTGGCTGCCGGTGGGGGTCGCACCGGCAACCACGACTTTGCCCAGCTCGAGACCCTCAATCTGCGCCGCTATTTCCTCAAGATCGTGTGGATAATAATTCTGGCCATTGACGATGATGATGTCCTTGGAGCGCCCTGTTATTACCAACTGTCCATCTACCATGACACCGCAATCACCGGTACGCAGCCAGCCATCCGCGGTGAACAGGCCGGCAGTCGCCTCCGGGTCGCCATAGATGCGCTCGGTAACGCTGGCACCTTTTAGCTGGATATTGCCGACGCAGCCCGCAGCGATCAGCGTGTCTGCGTCATCGACCAGACGTAACTCGACATCGCGAATCGGCCGGCCTACTTTGACAAAGCTGACAGCGTCGGCGTCGCCGCTCTGGGCCTCGGCATAAGGCGCACCGATGCGCAAACTGTGCCGATGCGCAAAGATGCGCGAATACTCGTCGCCCGGATTGCCAATCGTGACGCCGACCGTCGCTTCCGCCAGCCCATACACGGGAAACATAGCTGAGCGCCGCAAACCATGTGGTGCCAGTGCCGTCAAAAACTGCTCGCAAAGTTCATAGGAAATGGGCTCGGCACCATTCAGAATGAGCCTGACACAGGACAGGTCCAGGTCCCGCATGCCCTTGCGCTCAAACATTTTCAGGAAATGCTTGTAGCCGAAATTCGGCGAGCATAACTGGCTCGCCCGCAGCTCATTGGCCTTCGATATCCACAACAGCGGCCGACGCACGAACAGGCTGGTGTCCATGACCGCGTGATTCATACCGGCTGCCATGACGCTGAGGTGATAGCCAATCAGCCCCATGTCATGCGTGAGGGGCATCCAGCTCAGACTGACGTCGTCCTGCATCCAGTGTGTCGCTTCGACGATGGCGCGCACATTGGTGCACAGGTTGCGGTGAGTCAGACAGACTCCCTTCGGGTCGCTGGTGGAGCCCGACGAGTATTGAATAAACGCAAGATCACCGGGTGCCGGAGAATGCAGCTCGCCGCTGGCACCCAAAACTGTATCGCCGATCAATGCACTCCTGGTCTCAAGTATGGCCGTGACGGACAGCAGATCCTGTTGCCTGGAAAACTCGAGCAGACGATTGAGCAGATCGGTCTCGGTAAACAACGTGGCCCGCCGCAATTGCTGCAATATTCGAAACAGCTTGTAGCGATGCTCATCTGAGATACCGACCGCGACCGGCACCGGAACGATGCCGCCCAGGATGGCGGCCCAGTAAGCCACCACAAAGCTTTCGTTGGAATTGCAGAAAACGACCAGCTCGTCGCCAGCTCGCATGCCACGCGACTGCAGCACTCCCAGCAGCGCCAGTGCGCGCTGCCAAAGTTCAGCAAAGCTCAAGGTCGATTCATCGTGTTCGCCGTCGATGAAACGAATGTGACGCTGCTTGCTGCGAGCGTCGGCGAGCAGCTCGATCAGGTTTTCGAAATAGGGCATCGTTTAGTCGCGATAGCTGGGTCGCAACATGATATCCCGGGCCGACCGAAGATTAATACCCAGTTCAAGTCCAGGATTCCCGTTATCGACAAGGGTCATACGAAATCGCGGGCACAGCAGGCCCAGGTGTATTTTCATTTCCAGGAATGAAAAGTACTCCCCGAGGCATCGCCGCGGACCAAGTGAGAATGGGAAAAACGCTCGCTCCTTTTTGGACTTGTCGGCAACAGCGAAACGGTCCGGGTCAAACCGGTCCGGGTCCGGCCAGTAACGCCCGGTGCGATGCAACAGGTATGGCGACAGGTATAAGTCGGTGCCCGGGGGCACGTCGAATTCAGCGAGCTGGTCGTCCTCACGTGCACGGCGCGTAAATAACCAGACCGGCGGATACAGTCGCAGGGTTTCCTCGAGGACCTGTTGCGCAAACTGCATTGCAGCTGCGCGCTCATCGGTAACCGCCGCTGCGCTGGGCAAATGCGCGGTCGCTTCATCGATCAACCTTGCCTCGACGTCCGGGTGTGAGGCAAGCAGGAACCATGCCCAGTTCAGCGTATTGGCCGAGGTTTCGAAGCCAGCCACAACCAGCGTGATCAGCTCATCCAGCAATTCGGCATCGCTGAAGCCCTGCCCGCTTTTGTCCAGTGCCGCCAGGTACATCGACATGAAATCGTAGTGCTGCTCGGTGTTGCGCGCGCGACGATCAGCGATCAGCTGCAGCAGCAGCTGTCGTACCTCGCGCACCTTCATTACGACGGTCAGGTCACGTGTCGAGTCCCGACTCAGAAACGCAAACGGGTTGTTGGCTTCGGATTCGATCCAGGCGATCGAGTCCTTGCCGAAAGTGCTGATCAGAATCAGGTCAAGCGCAAAGCGGCTGGTCTCCTCGGTGATATTGATCGTGCCGCCCTGCTCGACCACGGCAGACCAGCGCTTCTCGAGTGCCGTCGCACAGGCGACCATGATATCGGTCAAGTCGTGTACCTTCTGCCGACTGAAGGCAGGCTGGATCATTGTCCTGGAGCGACGCCAAACGTCGCCGTCGCTGACGATCAGTCCATTGCCAAGCAGCATTTTGACGCGTTCAAAGCCTGGCCCCTTGTCGTAACGCGTATGACGTTTTACAAGAATGCGCCGGACTTCGTCCGGGTCATTGACAAAATATGCGAGCCGCCCGTTTGGTCGCTGCAGGCTGACGATGTCCCCGTACTCGTCACGCAGCGTCCGCAAGGTGGCCAGGGTCTCTGCATCGATGCCGAGTGCGACGCTGCCGGATGGCCCTGGCGGCCGTTTGAAATCAAGCGATGAAGCTGTCATGAACTGCGGTAGGATTGGCATCCAGGTATCAAAAATCAGGCGCAATACTACCTTGCCGAGCCAGCTGGCGGATAAATATTTTGAGTGAAAACAAGCCAATAGATTTCTTTTCCGTCGAATCGCGACGAAGTTCCAAGTCTGACCGGCGCATGACACGCGGGCGTCGCTTGTATTACTTCCTTGGCACTCCGATTCTGCGTGCGCTGCTGCGATTGGGCATAGCCTCGTATCGTGTCGAGGCGATAATTGGCGAGGAACATATCGAACCCTTTCTCGATGGCAAGGCTGTCTGTGCGCCGGCCTACTGGCATCAGCATCACGTGCTGTGCTCGAATCTCGTCAAGAGCTGGATCAAGCGCGGATTCAAAGGCTGTTTCCTGATTTCGGGTTCGGTCGACGGCGAGGTACCGGAACGGATCGCCAGGTCGTGGCACGCCGAAGTCATTCGCGGCTCCGCCAACCAGAGCGGCGCCCTCGCGCTGCGCGACATGCAGGCCATGATGAAACGCGGCTATTCGATCGTGACAACCGCCGACGGTCCACGCGGCCCCTTGTACGAAATCAAGCCTGGTGTGGTCGTCATGGCACGCATTGGCGGCGTGCCTATCATACCGATTGCTTGCGCTGCCTCGCACGTCTGGGAATTACCCCGCTGGGATAAGTTCATGATCCCGTTACCGTTTTGTCGTGTGGTACTGGGGATTGGCGAGCCTTATAAAATACCCGCCAACGTACCGCTGGACGAGATCGAACCACACCGCCTCGCCGTTCAGGAAGCAGTCATGTCACTGATGCAAGAATGCGAAGACCGTCTAAAACGTCACTGAGCATTGCCTTGCAGCAAGCATCCTGGATTCGACTATTAGTTGCGTTTGGCCTGCTGGTCATCTCCGTGGCCAGTCCGGCCGAGACACTATTGACGCCACACAGAGCCGAATACAAGGTCAGTGTCAGCGTTTTCACCGGGCAGCTGAATACCGAATTACGTACCACCCCGGGCGGATATGTTGCGACTCACGCCATCAAGACAACCGGCATGTCGCGGATGCTGGCGAGTGGCAATATTACCGAGACTTCGATGTTTGCGCCGCAGCCAGAGGGCATTCGGCCACGTACCTTTCAATCTAACGATACGCTCACCCGCGACAAAAATCGGGCCGAGATTCAGTTTGACTGGGCTTCCGGCGAAGCCACCGGCACCGTCAATGGTGAGGCATTTGCGTCGAGCATGGATGCGGTCGCTTACGATCGCGTTTCGATCCAGTACGAATTGATGTCTGACCTGATGAATGGAACTACCGGTGCGGAGTACGTGTTATTCGATATCGATGAACTCAAGACCATCACGGTGCAAAATATTGGCACTCGCATCGTTTCGGTACCCGCCGGAAAATACGAAGCGATTGGAGTGCGGCATCAAGCGCCAGGTTCTAAAAGGGTAACAACCATGTGGTGTGTCAGAGAGCTCAACTACCTGCCTGTCATCGTCGAGCAACATCGCAACGGAAAACTCAGAATGCGTGCCGAACTACGCAGTTACTCGCCGCTGCCAACCTGATTCGAAAGTAATCGGATTCAGACGCGCTCGAAATGTTGCTCGAGCGATAGTTGTTTGTCGCCACCCTCCCAGATCACCATATTGCGTTGCAGCACACTGCCCTTTTGCTGCAAGCGCCAGGACTCGACCAGCTTCGCGCCGTCCTTGTCCAGTGTTTCAATTACGTAGGTGTCGCCCTCCCAGCCCGAAACCCGCGACGCCGCGATTGCGCCGACAGCAACCTCGCGATGCTCACCAAATCGGTATTCCTCCACGACCGAGCGATCGAAGCTGAAAAACAGGCCGGAAGCCGTCTGCGTCACTTTCAGGGAGGTACCCATTTCCAGAAATACGCTCACCGCAAGCTCACGGGATTCTCGCTGGCTGAAGCCGGTGCTCGACACCATGACCCAGTCGCCCGACAGATCAAGCCCGGCGGGAACCGTTGCGGGCTTACTGATAAGTACTTCACCACTGGCACACGCATACAGCACCAGGACGGTGGCCGCAAACGCCGCGCAAGTCTTCATGCAAGCCCCAATAGCAGGTGTTGATATCGCGGCATGGCCAAACGCTCCGTTCAGGACGAAACCTCAACATACACAATTTCAGCTGCGATCAACAGCTGTGGCCAGTTGCCGGCCAAAAGTGTTATGCGGTGTGACGCGTATATGATTGAGACCCAGCCAAGCCCGAAGTGCACCAAGTTCACGCGACAGCGCAACTACGCAGTCTCGACGCGGTATGGAATTCTCTTTATGCACAGCGAGCACCAGCAGACAATTGTTCTTGCGGTCCGCTTTGAGGTCGACACGTGCGACGATTTGTTCGCCAAGACGAAATGGCAAGACGTAATAGCCCCAGCGTCGTTGCGCAGCCGGAACATAAATTTCAATGCGATAATGAAAGTTAAACAGTCGCAACGCGCGCGGACGAAACCACACGAGTGGATCGAACGGCGACAACAGCGATTCGCCATCTATCCGGCGTGGCAAGGTCGCATGACGATGCAGGTAGGCCGCTTGTTCCCAGCCCTCGACACGCACCTCCCTGAGTTCGCCAGCGGCCAGCAGATCGGCCAGCAACGGCGCAAGCTCACGGGCCGTTGTGCGAAAGTAATCAGCAAGATCCTGCAGGGTTGCAATGCCGCAGGCCGCCGCGGCCCGGCGCAGCAATTCGCGCCGCGCATCCCGTGCATCGACGCGTGCCGAGAGAATGTGCGCTGGAATGACGCGCTCCGGAAGGTCGTAGACGCGCTGAAAATTAGGCAGTCGCTTCGCCACCGCAAGCGAGCCGTTGGCGAAGTGGTATTCGAGTGCCCGGCGCGGCATCGAACGATGCCAGTCTCCTGGTCTGCGCCGCGGTCCGGCCACGGGCTGGAGGTCGTCTGCGGTGCAGCCGCCCTGCTGCTGCACCAGCTGCAAGGCAGCATCAAGATAGGTCTTGCGATTTCGCATGTGCCGCAAAGGGCTGTCCTTGTGCAGGACATGCGCCTCGCGTCTGTGCGCCAGCAATGGCCAGGCGCTGGCAGGTACGATAGAGGCCTCGTGCGCCCATTGCTCGGTGCACTCACCGCTAGTGTAAAGGTAGTCCGTAAACCGGCGCCGGTCGTAGGCACCGAGACGCGACCATGGC
>JAOUHU010000139.1 GCA_029884455.1 Gammaproteobacteria bacterium
TATCCAGCAGGTGATCATCGATATGACCAACGGCGGTGTGGATTTTTCATTTGAATGCGTTGGCAATGTGAAGTTGATGCGCGCAGCACTTGAGTGCTGCCACAAGGGCTGGGGCGAGTCGATCATTGTCGGTGTCGCCGGCGCCGGCCAGGAAATCTGCACGCGTCCATTCCAACTGGTAACCGGGCGCGTCTGGCGCGGTACCGCGTTTGGTGGCTGCCGCGGCCGCACGCAATTACCCGGTATGGTCGAGCAATACATGAACAAGGAAATCAAAATTGACGAGTGCATCAGCTTTACGATGCCGCTCGAGGAAATCAACAAGGCTTTTGACCTGATGCACGAAGGCAAAAGTATCCGCTCGGTCATTCATTTCTGATCGTGAACAGTTTCTACCTCGCCGACCGGCTTCCGGAGCAGTTGCCCGATGACCCCATGCATTGGGCGCTGGCGTGGCTGACGCACGCGGAGGAGCAAGCGGTCCGTCGTAACGCGAACGCGATGGCAATTGTCACCTGCGGCAAGAACGCAAAACCTGCCGCACGCATGGTGCTGTGCAAACATTTCCTGGCGAATCCGGGATATCTTGTGTTCTACACAAACTACAAGTCCGACAAGGCCCGACAAATTCAGGAAAATCCCAATGTCGCGGTATTGTTTCATTGGGACCAGATTGGCCGACAGGTACGAATAGAAGGTCAGGCGGTGCGTTCTCCGGAGGCTGAAAGTGACGCTTATTTTGCTACCCGCGACTGGGGCAGCCAGATCGGCGCATGGGGCAGCGACCAGAGCACGCCGCTCGAGTCGCGCAAGGCGCTGCTGGCACAGGTCAGCAAACGCGCATTGAAACTCGGCGTGAATGTCGCCAAAAACCTTGGCTCGATCATTGGTTCCGACCACCCGGCGATACCACGGCCACCGCATTGGGGTGGTTTCCGCGTCTGGGCCAGCCAGGTCGAACTCTGGATTGAAGGCAAGGATCGTATCCACGACCGCGCACGCTGGCAGCGAACCTTGCAGCGACAAGGCGACCATGGCTTCGTCGTTGGAGAATGGTCCGGTACTCGCCTGCAACCTTGAACCGCAAGACTGAATTCATATTGGTGATTGTGCTTGCTGCAATGCATGCGGCATCGGCGCAGGCCCAGGTCACTCTGACCGAGGGAAGCAACTTTGCAGCCGATGCTGCAGCTGATGGCAGGCTCGCGATCGACCTGCTTGGTACGCTGTGGATATTGCCTGCCGATGGCGGCGCCGCGGTCCCGATTGCCGCGAACACATTGCCCGCGCGCCGGCCGCAGTGGTCGCCCGGCGACGATGCGCTCGTGTACCAGGCCCGTGTAAATGGTCGGGACCAGATCTGGCACTACGATTTTTCCGAAAACACGGCTAAAAATATCGGCGGCACAGATTATTCCGATCAACAGCCGAGCTGGCATCCGGACGGCGAGCGCATCGTGTTCTCTTCAAACCGCCGCGACAGCGGCTTCGACCTGTGGGAACTCGACCTGCCCACCGGCCTCAGCTGGCGAATCAGTCATCAAGACGGCGACGAAACCGAACCGGCATGGTCCGCAGATGGTCGCAATCTTGTTTACGTTCATCGCCAGGCGGATAGCTGGTCGCTGATTCTGCGCCGGCAGGGCGAAACCGAGCGCGTTTTGCTCTCCGCGCCCGACCGCTTGTCTGCGCCATCCTGGCGCCCGGACGGCAGCATAATCACGTTCCTGCGCCACGACGCCGACAAACGATCCATTGACATGGTGATCCTGTCTGATCCGCTGTTGATACGTTCGCTGGTAACCGGGGAAGATTTTTTCCTGGCGCCGGTCAGCTGGCTGGATCGCGAACATCTTGTGTACACGGCGAACGGCCTGATCCGTAAACGCAATTTCAATTCCTGGACGTCGTCGATCATTGCTTTTCACGCCACAGTCGGCAGTGCCGTTACAAGCCCCGCCGCAGCGCGACCAATACGCCAGCTGGTACCGATTGAAGCGCCAGCAGAGCGAATCGTGATCCGCACCGGGCGTATGTTCGACGGTATCGGTGGCGGCTACCAGAACAACATCGACATCGTTATCGAGGGCGGCAAGATTGTCGCGCTGGAACCCGTGCGCGACCGCAGTGGTGAAATTGTCGTTGACCTTGGCGATGTTACGGCCTTGCCGGGCTTTATCGACAGCCTGGCCGGTTTGCCCGCGGCAACCACGCCCGCAATGGGTGCAATGTTGCTTTCACATGGTGTGACAACAATCGTTACCGAACATCCGGCGACGGCAGAACTCGATCGCAGCTGGTCCGGCAAGCGGACACCCGGCCCCAGGGTGCTGGCTGCACAAGATGTAGCCGCGGCCGATCCTGAGCAGCCGCTTCCCTGGCTGCTCACCCTCAGCGGCGATCCCGCCACGGGCAACCGCTTTCGCGACAAGGTTCTTGCCTGGCAGGCGCGCGGCGTGCCGGTCGTCGCCAGCAGCTGGCAGGCAGCTCTCGGTTCCGGGGCGGCATTGTTGCTCGGCTCTGGCTCGCTGCCGATCTCCCCAGGTGGAAATCGTTATGCGGACAGCCGGCTGGGCGACAGCACCTATCCCATCACCGTCATCTCCGGGCTTGCGCATATGCACACACCCGGCCTGTCAAACCTGCGCACGCGACAGTGGAGTATCTTGCCGCCAGCGTCGTCGCAACAACGACCTGCAGATGAGTATGACCTCTCCGCCGAATCGTTCTCGGTGGTCCTGGGCAGCCGGCCAAATGGCTTGCCGCCGGGCATGGCCACGCAGGCCGAGTTCCTGGCTCTCGCCGCGGCAGGACTTGACGGCGAGCAGGTACTTCGGGCCGCCGGCGTCAACGCGGCCAGCGCGCTCGGTTTGGGCCTGCAGCTCGGCAGGCTCGCGCCCGGCAGTCTTGCAGACCTGGTCATTGTGGATGGCGACCCGCTACAACGA